>NZ_JAUNKD010000010.1 GCF_030532915.1 Capnocytophaga sp. | reverse complement strand
TAATACGCCGGAATTTGTTGCCCCCACCAAAGCTGTCGCGAGATGTTCCAATCGCGGATATTTTCCATCCAATGGCGATAGGTGTTTTCATATCTTTTGGGGAAGAATTTAATTTCGTCGCTTTCCAAAACGCCTTTGATGGCGGGTTTTACCAATTCTTCCATCTTTAAAAACCATTGGTCGAGTGGACGCTGTTCAATCACCGCACCCGTACGCTCCGACGTGCCGACTTTATTCACATAGTCTTCCACCTTAACCAATAAATCTTTCGCTTCCAGCTCTTTGGCGATTTCTTTTCGTACCACAAAGCGGTCTTTTCCGTTGTAATGCAAGCCGAGGGCGTTGAGTTTTCCGTCATCGGTAAAAGCGTCGATGATTTCGAGTTTATGTTTTTCCCCGATTTCGTAATCGTTTTTATCGTGAGCCGGCGTGATTTTCAATGCCCCCGTACCAAACTCAATATCAACGTATTCGTCCTCAATAATCGGCACAACACGATTAACAATCGGCACGATGACTTTCTTGCCTTTCAGATGTTTGTAACGCTCGTCATTGGGATTGATACAAACGGCAATATCTCCGAAAATGGTTTCGGGGCGGGTTGTGGCTACGGTCAGAAATTCCGCTGAATCCTCTCCCCCTTCACTTCCTCGCTCTCGCTCACAACTCTCCGAAGGAGAGGGAGCTTCTGAGCATATATAATATTTAAGGTAAAAAAGTTTTCCGTTTTGTTCTTTATAGATAACTTCCTCGTCGGAAAGGGTGGTTTTTGCCTGCGGGTCCCAATTGACCATTCGGTATCCGCGGTAGATGTATCCTTTGTTGCACAAATCCACAAACACCTTAATTACAGAGGCGTACATATCGTCGTCGAGGGTAAATTTGGTTCTGTCCCAATCGCACGAACAGCCGAGTTTTTTGAGTTGTTCGAGGATAACCCCGCCGTACTGGTTCGTCCAATCCCAAGCGTGTTTGAGGAATTCTTCACGCGAAAGGTCGGCTTTGTCGATGCCTTGTTCTTTTAGTTTCGCCACTACTTTGGCTTCGGTGGCAATGGAGGCGTGGTCTGTGCCGGGAACCCAGCAGGCGTTGAAGCCTTTTAGCCTTGCGCGACGGATTAAAACATCTTGAATCGTATTGTTGAGCATATGCCCCATATGCAAAATTCCGGTAACGTTCGGCGGCGGAATAACGATGGTGTAAGGCGTTCGCTCATCGGGAGTTGAATGAAAAAAGTTGTGTTTCATCCAATAGTCGTACCATTTTTTCTCTACCGAATTGGGTAAATATTTTGAAGGGATTTCCATAATATGTCTGTAATGTTAAAATTGTGTGCAAATATAAACTATATTGTTTATTCAAAAAAATAAATTACTTTTGCCCCGACATTTTTAGTGCCAGTGCGTTTGTTTTGATAACATCGTTTGGAAAGCAATTATGAAAGTATTAACGATGATTTATCAAAACCTTAACGATATGTTTTACGGATTGGCATAATTATTGTTGCTATTCTAATACAAAACTAATTTTTTAATTTTTATACCATGAAAAAGTTTTTAACATTTTTATTTGTGGCTACATTCGGATTGATTTCGTATGCGCAAGAAACTGCCGAAATTTCTTTCAAAACAGAGGAAATTGATTACGGAAAAATTAAAGCCGGAAGTGATGGCGTTCGTGTTTTTGAGTTTACAAACACCGGAAAAGCACCACTTGTAATCACCAATGTATCTTCAAGTTGTGGTTGCACAGTGCCTTCTTGGACAAAAGAGCCTATCGCTCCGGGTGCCAAAGGAAAAATTGAAGTGAAGTATGATACTAACCGTGTAGGACCTATCAGTAAAACGGTAACGGTAACTTCAAATGCAAAACAAAATCCCGTTAAAGGATTGCGAATCAAAGGAGAGGTCGTTCAACAATAATTTTTATTATTTAAAATTGATGAAAAAGAGAGCTACACTGTAGCTCTCTTTTTGGTTAAACGTCATTTTTAGTATTCTGAAAAATATAAACTTCGGTAGCGCCGGTGCCGTATTTGACGTACTCGGCGTCGTAGAATTTTACATTGTATCTGCCCAAAAGATATTCCAATTCGGTGCGTAACACGCCCTCGCCCACACCGTGAATGAACACCACGCGTTGGATACGTTTTTCAATGGCAAATTCCAATTGCCTGCGGGCGGTTTCGATTTGCAACGTAAGCATTTCGTGATTGGTCATATTTTTAGAGGAAGCCACCAAGTGATGTATGTGTAAATCTACTTCCATCGGGGGGATTTTCTTTTCCTTTTTTGAAAGAAATTTTTTAGGTTTTTCAATGTTTTTCTGCAAAGATTCATTGTCTGTCGGAAAAATAACCTCTTGACTTTCAGATTTTATCACCTCCGATTTATTAAAAGTAAGCTCAAAACCTTCCGGGGTACGCATCGTAACGGAATTTCCGTTTATTTTTGTAACTTTTCCGCGAAGGGTATCGTCCAGAACTTCTATAAAATCACCAATTTTCATTTTTTTGTGGATTTATGATGTTGCTTTTTCGTTGTCGTCTTCGCTGTTTTGCGGCGGTTTCGGAACGAGAGGCTCTTGAAAATCACTTTCTTTTTTGGAAGGAAGTGATTTTGAGATGGAATAAATTCCGAGGATGAGCAACATCATTCCGCTGATGAGCAGCAATTGGTCGTATTTTTCAAAGAAAAATCGAGATGAAGCCACTAAAACACCCAAAATAATATAAATGTAAGCCGGTTTCATAAAAAATTACTGAATTCTTAAGATTTCTTTGGCAAGTTCAATGCTTCGTCTTTCACCCGTATGTTTGTTGGGTTCGTCGGAGAGTTTTACGGTCGGAACCCATTCATTATCACTGGTTAACACTTCGGTGAGTTTCATTACGATGTTCATCGGTCTGAGTCCCACATCGTTTGTAAGATTTGTACCGATACCGAATGACAGCCCGATTTTGCCTTTGCAGGCATTGGCGATGGATTTTACTTTTTCAGGATTCAGTCCGTCGGAAAAAATAATGTATTTTGATAATGGGTTGATTCCCAGTTTTTTGTAATGGTCAATGGTTTTTTCGGCAAAAACGATGGGGTCACCGCTGTCGTGTCGTACACCGTCAAAAAGTTTGCTGAATTTTTTATCGAATTGTCGGAAAAATACGTCGGTGGTGTAAGTGTCTGATAGTGCGACACCTAAATCGCCTCGGTACACGTCCACCCAATGTTCAAGCGACATAGCGTTTGACATTTTGTAGCCGTACTCGGCGGCGTGGAACATAAACCACTCGTGTGCGTGCGTTCCGATTGGTTTCACTTGATATTTCATCGCCAGATGCACATTGCTTGACCCTGAAAAGTTGTACTTATCTGATTTTGTGAGTGTTCGCATTACAAGGTCGTGAACGTGGTACGAATGGCGACGACGCGTACCGAATTCGGCAAAAACCACTTCTAAATCTTCATACAGGCGCACTTTTTCAATGGTATTTTCAACAATTTGCGCATCGCTCCATTGTTGGGCTTTGGTGAGTTTGTAAAAAAGTTCGCTAATCATCGCAAGCAGAGGTACTTCCCATAAAATAGTACGATACCAAAGTCCTTCCACTTCAACTTCCAAATCGTTTCCTATTTGTTTGATTTTCACTTCTGAAGGGTCGTAACGATAGCCTTCCAAAAAGTCGATGTAAGCGGGGTTTAGGTAAGGGCAATTGGTACGTAAGAAATTTTTCTCGTCTTTGGTCAGTTTCAAAAGCGCCATATTGTTTACCGCCTGCTGCATTGCTTGGGCAAAACCTTCGGGGAATTCGTGTTTTCCGCGATTTATGAATTTGTAACGCCCTTTTGTTTTTGGAAATAACTTAACCACAGCACATTGCATTGTGAATTTGTAAAAGTCGTTATCTAAAATCGAATTAAAAATCTGATAATTTTCGTTTGACATCTTATGCTACGTTTTAAAAAGAATAAGCAAAGGTACAAAAAGAAAATAGGAAAAGCAAAAAAGACTGATTTATTGATGATACAACGTGTTAAAAAAAGGGGCTACTGTGTTAAATAAAATTTAAAACTTTGTTTAAAAAAATGCGTCAAATAAAACATAAAAAAGATTGATTATTAGGATTCTTTGAGTTAATTTATTGATTTTTAATAAGTTGTAATTTTAAGGTGATTCTTTAAAAGTAGATTTTTCATTTTGTTGTTTAAAAAAAGTAAAAGTTATTGATTTTGTGTATCTAAAATTATTAAATAACTTTGTGCATTAAAACGTTATACTAACTTCTATAATTCAATACAATATGGGAAGATTTTTATTCACTTTTGTGTTCTTACTTACCACATTGATGGTTAAGGGGCAGCAATGCTATGAGAATTTCACCGGAACGCCCACGGCGGGTTCGTGTCTTTCAAATGCATCGCTCACGGTTAAAGTGCCCGACGGTTGTACGGGAAATTTTGCCGTGGAACTTATTGAGCCCAATCAAGTAGGATTGCCCAGTGCGCCTTTGTTGGACAGTAACGGCAGTTACACATTCACCAACTTAAAGGCAGGTACTTACACCGTAACGGTGATAGACCAAGCCACATCAAGGCGTTCTGCACCCAAAGCGTTTCAGGTAACGTCTACTTACCGTAATATTGACATTACGGCACCGCAGATTACCGCGCCCACTCCGGCGGGCAATGACGCACGGGTTCGGTTTAACATACGCCCCACCGGCGGGATAGGTCCTTTTAAGGTGAGCCTCGCCAAAGCTGACGGCACACCATTAAACGTGCCTTCACAGCAAATCCCGAAATCAACCACTAACGTGCTGGTAACATTTCAGGGGACGGCAGCTGAGCCTATCGCCACCGGAAACGTAATCATCGTTATTGAAGATTTGGCAAATAACGTGCCAGACTGTGGGGAAATCCGTAAAGAGCCGGTACAAATTCCGGTGCCTGATCCGAGTAACCATTTTCAGATAATAAAAAATGGTGAGGTTTCGCGCATTCGTACCAATAGTGATTGTAAACACCAATTTTGGATACGAATCGATAAACCTGACAGGTCGCATTTAACGCCGGCTAACGTGCAGTATTTCCGCCAGTCGGGAACTGCAATTGTGCGTAATTTAACCACAGGTGTTGAGTATGACATTTCACACACCTTTGTCGACGGACAAATTACCGAAGGAAATTCATTTTACACCGGTTATGATTTTAACGTGGGCGATGAGGTAGAGGTCATCATTCAAGGACCGGCCAACACCATTCACGAGAAGTTTACGCTTACTCAGCAGTTGATGAACCCAATGTTCTCACATCCGAATGACCCACGTGCACCTAACAACATACCCGTGTACCTATATAATACATCAAACAGAGCTTGTGACCCTAATGAATGGACACTTGCCGTGGGTGAATATTGGATGTGGCGGCAGTTTCCTAATGATGCAGATCCTGCAAAACCCGCAGAGTATGGTCGTTATGAATGGTATCAAACATTACGTTATGATTGGATAAATGAGGCACAACGATTAGCCGGACAAACCGGTTATTACTACGAGGTATATCGCGGGACGTCAAATGCCGGTCCGTGGACAAAACTCGTTCACGGGGTTGATTACCGCCAAGAAACCGCTACGGTTATCACGCTGATGGCACCCGTTACCAGTCAAGGTCCTGCATTTTTCAGAGTGGTTTATAAAAATAATTCTACAAAACCAGGAAATGCTTCGTGTTTTGAGCCAGAGCGTATTAATTACATACGAAAAATTCAAGGGGATTATTTGAATCGAGCGTTTGAAAATCTTGAAATAGGAGCGGGGGTTTTTGAGAATACCGTTTCATATCGTTTGTATATCTCGGCTACACGTTTTGTGTATCCTGCCAAAATGACGGTTATGCCGGCTGATGGCAGTACATCAAAAACGTTTACTACTTCATTGCCTTTGGACGGGACGAACACTCACCAACGTACCGTTAAATTCCCGATTGTAGAAGATATTAAAGATCCGGCAATTGAGGTGCCTAAAATCAGTTACACCGTTAAGGGGGATATTCCGGCCGGTGAATATGATTTTACCTTGGAAGATGCCTGTGGGCGAAAAGTTACCAAACGGATAAATTTACGAAGCCCGTCAAAATATGATGGTGATTTTGTAAAAATAGACCAAGGTTGCCAGTACGCTTCGGTTTCGTATGACTTGAAAACCAATTACCCGGGTACCTATAAATATATGACCATATCGGTGCATCGCAAAACGGCAAGCGGCTGGGTTCAGGCGGCTAATCAGCCTTCTTATTTAAGAACCCCAACCGGAACGTTTTACAACTTACCGCCGGGTGAGTATCGCTTGCACGTAACAAACTTGATGTACGCTATGGTGGAGCGTTTGGTGTGGATTATAGCCAATAACGCTACCGGAGGGCTTGATAATTACACGATTACCCCCATTACGGGAGGTTACTCTGACGGATTTACCGTAATAGAACCTTGGGATACGTTCTTGCGAAATCCTGCAACACCTTGGTTACGAGGTCTTAACAGATATATATCAAATTATCACGAATTTACCATCAAAGAAACCGCTCCGTTACAAACGGATGTTTCGGCTACCTATTGTGAGCGCACCAGCGGTAATGGCTTGGTGGTGGTTAGCGTGAAAAACCCTGATAATATCCGCTATCCGCTAACATTCCGTTTGAAAAACAATGCAGGAACGGTGGTTGGCACACAAACCTATGACGGAACATTGGGTGCTACATCACATATTTTTACCAATATAGCCGATGGCGACTACATCGTTGAAACGGAGCACCGATGCGGAAAATGGTTTAACAATGTAACCGTTAAGGCGAGTAATTACGCCAACCCAACGGCTACGAACGTTCCCGGTGTTTTTGACCCTTGTTTGGGTGGAAACGTGACGTTGGTTTTTGGCGGTTCTGACCAATTATTTGATATTGAGTGGTTTAAAATAGATGCCAACGGAAATAAAATTCTTCCGAGCGTCGGTACCGGAAAAACGGTGGTGCAAAGTGTTTCGACAACAACAACATATCGTGCGGAATACAAAATCAAGCCCTCAGTAAATGTTTGCCCCGGAACAGCTTTGGAAGGCAGTGCCGATACAACGGTTCGGTTTACGCCTGACACAACAGCACCTGTTATTGCCGACTGTCCGTCAACCATTACGGTTAATGCAGCAGTGGGGGCTTGTTCGGCTGTGGTTACTTGGAAGGCCATCACAGCAACCGATAATTGTACTTTCACGCAAACGCAAACACATCAAAGCGGTGATAGTTTTGATATCGGAACGCACACTGTAACTTATGTGTTCACTGATGCTGCGGGCAACACCAGCACTTGTACCTTTAACGTGATTGTCAATTCAAACGCAATTGATATGGACGTTACGGCAGCCTACGTTGACGGAACGGGAGCTACACTTTCAGGTGATTTAACGCTTAATCAGCAGTTTCAATATAAAATTGATTATAAAAATGTAGGTGAAGAAAATATAACAACTTCAACCTTAACTATTACCTTTGCCGATAATCCGTATATTACCATCGGAACGCCTGTGGTAACATATGCTTCGGTAGGAAGTTTCGTTCCGACCTACACCAACGTGGGCAGAACTTACACTTTTGTACTTCCGAAAGAAACGTTGCAAGGTAAAGGCGATTTGCGTACGATTTACATTCCGCTGACCGTAACGGGTGATTACCAAGAAATCGGCAAAGCGTGTATGAATCATTTCGCAACGAATCATTTGTTTGAATACGAAGGAGGAAATCAGCAGTGTTTGATTCCGAAACAAACCAAAACGGCAACCAATACGATACTAATTTCAACCGAAGACAATCACCGTTCCGAGCTTTTCTGTGCCGGTGCTTCGTTGGAGTTTACCGTTGCCCAAGGGTTTGATTCGTATCGTTGGTACAAAGACGGAGTGTTGATTCCGTCGGCAACTTCACACAGTTATACTGCCAACGCACCGGGTGTTTACGTGGTTGAAAAAATAACGCATTGCGGCGGTGTTGAAATTATCAATAAAGAAACTATCAACTTCCAAGAACACAATTCGTTAAACGGTGACCCGATTCGAGCACAAGCCAACGGAGGCGCTACTTGTGGTGCTGACGGAAGATGGATAAGCCACTTCATTTTGTGTAACGAACCTTCACGAATCATAAAAGTAAATTACGTTAATACGCAATTGGTATGGGAGCGTTATCACGGAACAAGTACCGATGAAAGATGTCCTGATTACGGAGGAACTTGGAGTACTGATGCTGCCGGTGTAGGCAACACATTTACGGCTTCAACACAAGGCAGATACCGATTAAAAGTAGTGTCAAGCAACGGCTGTGAGGCGTACTTCTACTTTAACGTATATATGAACACGCTTGCGGGCGAAATTGTGCAGCCTGTGGGGCATATTACCGATTATCAGCCGGGTAACTTCACCGTGCGAATGGTAACGGAAGGCATTTCATATCGTTATACGCTTCGTGATGCTTCGGGGCAAATCGTAAACGGAATTAACAATACAACCGGCACACACGAGTACCGCGTTACCGGAATTTCAGACCCCGGAACGTACACCATTGAAGTTACCTCGCCTAATTTGACGAACTGTTCAACATTGCTTACCGCCGTGATTCAAAAACAAACCAATTTGAGTGCAACGGCTACACCAAAAGCGTGGACGGATTGTAATGTATTGAATATCAATTTTGAAGTACAAGGCGGATTAGCTCCTTATCAGTTTGCCATTTGGAAGATTGACGGGGTACAGAAATATCCGGATTATGCGTCAATTCCGGCTTCGGAATTTAACATCGCAACTATTCCGGTGGGGCAAAACTTTATAGAGCAACCCGTAACTATCACGCAACCCGGCAAGTACATTTTTGTTACCAAAGATGCCAACGGAGCGTATGCCGAAACACCACCGGTGGATATTTATCCGGAAGGTGTGGACGGATACACCATCAACACGCGTGATATTATTTGTGGTTTTGCCGAGACTTCGGGTCAGGTTTCTGTAACTTTCAATTCAAGTCTGCAAAATATCATAACCGAGCTACACCGATTGGATGCAAGCGGAAATCGTGTTCAGGCATATACGCCTAATTCAACCGGTTTCTATGACGGATTGGTAGCCGGAAAATATGAATTGGAAATCAGCATTCAAAAAAGCGGTGTGAAGATATGTAAGTATCTCAGTCCGGTTGAAATTTTGAAAAACGAAAACACCTTGCGAGCCTTTGCCGGTGTGGCAGAAGATGCTTCGTGCGATGTCAATACGCCAAAACGTTACAAGGTGCATATCAATAACGTAAGCGGTGGTTCCGGAACGGGCTATGTATATAGTTCAAACGGAGTGGATTACGGCACGTCAAACGTGTTGTATGTTACCGAAGCGGTTAATAAAGTGTATGTAAAAGACAGCAATGGTTGTCCGCTTGAAATCAATATTAACATCGCTCCGCTAACCCCGCCAACCTTTACCCTTAGCAACGTTGAATACGGATGTAGCGGAAAAGGAACCTTTACCGTAACAGTAACACCACCGGGTGCTTACGAGTACGAAGTGGTGGGTAATACCGTTAGTGAACGAAAATCAACTAATGAGTTTACGCTTCCGGAAGGCAATTACACCGTTTATGTGCATTACAAACCCGGAACAGCCTCAGGCACAACGCCAAATTATTTATTTACGGAAGATTTTAGTACGGGCGATGACGCTTGCGACAACACCGTTATTTATATGACTTGTAAACCAAATCAGGTGCTTGATAACGGAGAGTATGTGATTACCAAGCAAGTACAAGCACGCCCTGAATGGGTTGTTCCAACCGATGGTTCGGGTGTGGCAAATGGGCGTTATTTAGCCGTAAATGCCAACTCAAATCAAGGTAATTTAGGAATTATTTACAGAAAACAGCTTACCGACCTTGTTTTAGGTACGGATTTAAAAGTAAGTTTAAAATTACATAATTTGCTTGCACCGACTTATACCGGAGGGCGAAATCCTGATATTCAGTTGGTAATCATAAATCCGGTTACTAATACAGTAATAAAAAGTGTAGGATTAGGGCAAATTCCGGCGAACGGGCAATGGGAAACTAAAACCGCTATATTTGAAGCCGGATTCATAGCCTCCAATGATGTTGTGTTTGAAATCCGTAGTGTGGGTGCGCCTTCATTAACGGCAGGAAATGATGTTGCCGTAGATGATATTACCATTTGGCAAGATACCAAACTTTGTGACATTCGTTTGGAAAGTCAGTCTGTTGTGATAGCAGAAAATCAAGCCTTCAAAGTAAGCGGAACGCCCGAAGATGCCAAGTGTGACAATTTCGGAAAATTACATCTGAAAATTGAAAACCGAAGAGGCAGTGCATTGGAATATTCAACCGATAACGTAACTTGGATGGCATTGCCAACAACTGCGGTAAATGCCAACGAAGACAGTGCCGTGGTTGATAATTTGCCGGCAGTAGCTAACGCAACGGTGTATGTACGCAAACAAGCCGACCCAAGTTGTGTGGGTGAGGTAATGTACAGCATCAGCGCGCCTGCCACAATGTCAATAACCACAGCGTTATTGCGAGGTGTAAGTTGTGATGTGCCAAGCGCCCAAGTGCGCGTAACGGCAACCGGAGGAACGCCTCCGTACCAATCCTTTAAAATAGGAGCAACCACTGTTGCAGCAACCAATAACGAGGCTATATTTACGGCAATCCCCGCAGGGACACACCAAGTTGAGGTAACCGATACCAATGGTTGTATCGCCACCACTACTTTGGAGGTTGCCGATAAATTACCACTTACGTTAAGTGTAGATAATCTTGAAAATTGCTTCACCGGAGGTGAAACAGGTCGCATTCAAGTGAGTGTGACCAGTGGTAATGGTGATTACCGATTCAGCCGAAACGGAACTGATTTCTATGCAAGTCCGGTAGTCAATGGTGCTTACTATATTTTTGAAGGCTTATCTGCCGGAAATTATACATTCACCGTTAAAGATGCCTTGAATTGCTCGGCAACAGTAACAGCAATCATTTATGAACCGTTGCGATTAAATGTACAACTTGCTGATAACCTCACTTGTTTGGCAGGAAGCAAGGCAAAATTTAATCTGACAACCACAGGTGGCGACCCGTCAAAAGTACGAGAGTTTTTATGGAGTAATGACAACATTACTTTCAATACAGCCAACGTGGCGGGCATCACCCTTACCACAACGGGTAACACGGCTACTTTTGAAACCGAAGTTGAAGGAACGTATTATTTCAGAGTGCGTTACGACTACGGAGGGGTTGATTATTGCGCGGCAACCAGCCTACGACAAGAAGTTAAAATAAGAAAACCGAGCTTTAAATCGGCACCTACCGCTACCGGCATCACTTGTGGCGGAACGGCAACAGGGCGCATTGAGGTTTCGGTAGCGAATATTCAAGGCGGTGAGGCTCCGTACACCTTAGAATTGTCGGACGGAACGAACACCACAACTCATCCGCTTGGAAATATAACAGGCTTAACTGCAGGAACATACACTTTAATTGTAAAAGATGATTCGGGCTGTGCGTCAGACCCGCAAAGCATAACCATTAATGAAGTGCCTGCTCTAACGGTAGCGATTACCAGAACGCCGGTAAAATGTAATGCCAGAAGCGGAATGGATCCGGGAACGGCTACTATCCAGTTGCAAAGTGGTGGAACGGCACCTTTCAGTATTGAGGTTCGTTACAAAGACGTGCCACACGGAACGCCGGTACACCAAGAAGCGAATATCGTTGCGGGTAGGTCTGTTCAAGTTAATGGCTTGTCACCACACGATTATACCTATCAGATAACCGATGCCGCAGGCTGTGTAACACAAGGAATGTTTACCATCGAAGGAACTTCTGATCAGTTGAGAGCTAACGTAACAGGAATTACAGCCAATTGCGTAACCGGTTCTATTAATTTGGAAGCCTACAATGCGGGGGGTGAAACCATCGCCGAAGGAACGCACTGGTTTGCACTTTACACCTTAGGTTTAACACCGCCGGCAGGAACACCGCCAACAACCGGAAATACGTGGGTGGTAGGCTCAACTACTTGGTACAGAGGTGCTACGGCTGTCGTAACCGATGCGGCAGGAAATCCTGTTAATGGCGTTCGCGTTACAATTCCCGACTTGGTTCCCGGAGCCAGATACCAGTTTATCGTATACGATTATACAACCAAGTGTTATATTATTAAAGAAGCGGGTGAAGTTCCACCGGGAACATCGCAACTCAATATAACAGCCAATGCGGTACAAACAACTTGTAGTAATGCCAATGACGGAAAAGTAACCTTTACGTTAAGCGGATTAGCAGCAACTACAACAAGTATTAGTTATCGTTTATATACAACTTCGGATAACCAGCCTACCGCATATGTAGGAAATAATATTCCGGTGGCGACACCGATGGTTATTAATGTAACAGGATTGCCTGCGAACAGATATTACGCAGTGTTTACCGAAGACCAATCAGGATGTAGAAAAGCATCAGAGCCATTCGTGATAACCAAAACATTGGCAGAATTAACCATTACAGGTGTAGTTACAAGCAATGATAACTGTCACGGAGGCAACGGACAAATTTCCGTTGAGGTAAAAGACGGATTGGCGCCTTATAAGTTCTATTATCACGATTTGGCATCAGGAGCCGTGCCAAGCGGTGCCACACTCGATGCTTTATTGAACGCTTCAACTGACGGAGCTACGAAAAAAGTAAACGGAGGCAATTGGGTGGTGTTTGTTAGAGACGCCGCAAATTGTATCAAATCAGAGTCTAACATTTTTGTAGGAACTGATAATGCGCCGGTACTTCGTTCGGTAGTGGTTGAAAATCCGTGTGCAGAAGATACTGATTTTGTTGTACGTGTACAACTTGCACAAGTAGGCACGGGGCAACACAGCTATCAAGTGCAGGGGGTATCAACTTGGAGTGATATCAACATTGCACAAGGGGTAACCTCGTTTGTATTACCGATACGTTTACCTGCCCGCAACACTCCGTACACCGTTGTGTTGAAAGACGGTAACGGATGTACGGTAACAGGTACGGTAACCATTAATAGTCCGATAAATTATCAGGTTGCATCACAGCCGATTAACTGCGGTGTAAATATGGCAATTATTGATGTGATGAACATTACCGGCGGTTCGGGCGGATACCAATATCGAGTTGATAAAATAGATGTTTTAGATGACGGAAGCGGAAATCTGACAGAAGTTGTAACACCGATAATACCATTAACCCCCGCGCCATCGGCTACTTATCCGGTAACGGTAAATCAAGGAGCAGGCACGTACCGAGTGCGTATTTTTGATGTGGCAACGCAATGTTTCAAATCGAAAGACGTAGTGGTGGCAGCGCCCGTACAACCAACCATAGAGGTGGTGAGTGTAACCAATCCGATATGTTTCGGTGCGAACGGTTCATTGCGGGTACAAGCCAAACCGAATACCGAAGCCGTGTTCACTTTCAGAATCACCGCGGCTAACGGAGCTACGGTAACCACACCTATCGCACCGACTACATCGGGTAACGATTATGCCGTGTTTGAAAATCTGCCAAGCAGCTCAACAGGTGTGGAATATACCATTGAGGCGGTATCGGCACGAAATTGTAGCGCTACCGTAACGGCAACTATTACATCGCCAAGTGCATTGACTATTGCACCTGATGCGTTGGTTGTCAGCGGATATAAATGTAGAGCTAACACTAACACGCCGGTGTTACCGATAGTTAGTTTTGATTTGGATAAAGTTAGTGGCGGAACGCAGTCATACACCCGAGTGGAATTCTACGAGGCAGGTGTAGCAACCGTGTTGAGTTCACAAGTGATTGTAAACGGAAAAACAATATACACGTATGAGTTGCCGCAGCATCTGACAGTACCGAAATCATTCAACGTAAAAGTGTATGACGCTAACGGTTGTGAGGCTACTTCGGCTGATATACAAGTGCTTCCGGCATTGATTCTGTCCGAACTTACAAAAGTAACCGATAAGGCAATAGATTGTAATACCAATACTGAAGCTATGACGGTGACTTTGGTAACTACAACGCCTTACAATAACGAGTCGATTATTTACACGGTAATGAAACGCAATCAAAATGGTTCAGAAACAGTTTTTGCTTCACAAACCTTGAATGCATTAACGGCATCGTTTAATTTGCCTGTCGGAAATTATACCATCGTAGCCATTAACAGAGATACGGATTGTGAGGTGAAAACAACGTATGACGTACATTCACCGGAAACGTTCTTACTCACGGCAACAGATGCAAAACAGGTGAAATGTCACGGAGGTTCAGACGGGGAAATAACCCTTACGTTCACCGATACGCGCCTTTCTGACGGAGACCAAGCCGCAGCCGGATTTAGTTACGTTATCAGTCCGATAGCGCCTTCAACCGGAGTTACACTTAATGCTACCGTAACCGGAAAAGTGGCTACCGTAATGGGCTTGTCAGCAGGATATTATCAAGCGGAAGCAACATCAATCGCCACAGGTTGTAAAGCGGTTACTTCATTTGAAATTGTTCAGAATGAAGCACCAATCACGGCTACTGCCTCTGAAACCTTTGGTGTAACCTGTACGAATGATAGGGGCGAGGTTATGGTAACCGTAAACGGAGGAAAATCGCCTTATCAGGTAACCTTAACTTCGGCAGATGGTTCGGTAAATCAAACCAAAAACGGAGGTGATGTTACGGGTAACCGAGGTCAGTTCTTATTCATCGGATTGAAATCAGACCCTGTTACCAAAACGTTGGCTTATAACGTGTCAGTAACTGATGCTTCGGGTTGTGTGATGACGGCGGTAACAACCATCAGCCTAACGCACCCCGACCCGATTACCGGAGTGGCAACCGTAACGCAAGATATTTCTTGTACGGGAGCAAACGATGGTGTTATTACCATCAGTAACGTGGCAGGAGGCTCGGGTGCAGGTTCATACAATTATGCGTTGATTGGTACGGCAACTTCCGTAACGCAGTCATCAACGGTATTTACCAATTTACCGGCTGATACCTACAAAGTGTTTGTTACGGATGCTTGGAATTGTGACCAAGAAATCGCAACGCTTACCATTACGGAACCTACACCGATAACCGTAAACCGAACTGATGCTGACCTTACGGTATGTTACGGAGAGAAAACCGCTTGGATAAACATTCAAATTCAAGGAGGTACGGCACCGTACAAAGCCGAAGTACGCCGAACCGATGCTCCGGTGAACGTTTATATGGAAACCAATATATTGGCTTCTGACCCACATCTTAGAGTACCGGCAAGTTTAGGCGTAGGAACCTATGAAATTAATGTAACCGATGCACGAGGTTGTTCACTTTCACCAACATATACCTTTGAGGTGAAAGAAGTACCTGACCTAATGGCACAAGTTACTCAAGAAGGAACTTGTGAGGCGAATACCTACAAAACTTGGATTGAAGTTCGTTTCAGAACCGATATGGATTTCAGCAAGTTGAGCTATGAATTAGGTACTGGTGCCAAACGAACCTTCTCACGTCATACAAACAATATCGGTTATATTGACGAGAATGTGTTCAGCACAATGTCAGGTACGCAAACGTTGGTGATATACTATAATGACGTAGATGTGGTTACCACACGTCCGATACAGTGTACATATACTTTGGTTGATGCCGTGGATATTCAGCATACATTGCCGTTAGATGAAATACAGGTAATCCCGACAACGGCGATTAACACCATCGAAGTGAGAGGAAAAGACGGAGTAGCGCCTTACACCTACATCTTTAACGGTCAAGACCAAGGTGAAAACGGAGTTTATAAACTTCGATACACTGATCCGGAAGAGGTTATTAACGGCAAGCGTTACAAAGTTATTAACGTAACGGTGTATGACTCGGCGGGTTGTTCAAAAACCAAAGTCATCAAAGAGGAATATTTTGATATTGAAATACCAAACTTCTTCACTCCTGATGGCGACGGAAACAACGACACTTGGACGCCTCGAAATATCGAAGACTTCCAGTACATCAGAACCCATATCTATGACCGATACGGAAGACGATTGGCAACCCTTGAAAAAGATCAGGCTTGGGACGGTCGTTACAACAATAGAATGGTACCAACGGGCGATTACTGGTATATCATTGAACTTAACAGCAATACCGATTCGCGTACGTTTAAAGGTAATTTCACCTTGTACCGATAACGTTTCAAAAATAAAAATGAGAAAGTTGAAAAACTTTCTCATTTTTTTTATACCTTTGAAACCCAAAATTATTGATTATGTATAGAAAATTACCACTCAAAAAATTCAGTTTTATGGCGGTTTCCCTTATTTTTGCAGTTTCTTGTAAAAATAATACCGAAACGATGAAAAAAACAGAATATCCTGACATTCAGCCTCCTGTGGCGAAAAAAGTACCGCACCAATTGGAAAAATTCGGTGATGTGCGTACCGACAATTATTTTTGGCTCAATCAGCGTGAAAATCAAGAAGTTATTGATTATCTGAATGCCGAAAATAAGTATTACCAAGAAATGACGGCTCACACCAAAGAATTTCAAAATTCCCTTTTTGAGGAAATGAAATCCCGAATCAAGGAAGATGACTCGTCCGTGCCGTATTTCCGTAACGGATATTGGTACATAACTCGCTATGAATCAGGTAAAGACTATCCGATTTATTCGCGTAAAAAAGGAACGATGGACGCTTCCGAAGAAATTATGTTCGACTGCAACCAAATGGCGGAAGGACACGCCTATTTCCAACTGGCGGGAATTTCCATCAGCGATGACAACAAATGGGCGGCTTTTGGCGTGGATACGGTTTCGCGTCGCCAGTATGTGTTGCAAATCAAGAACTTAGAAACGGGTGAAATTCTTTCTGAAAAAATCGAAAATACTTCAGGTTCAGCGGCTTGGGCAAGTGATAACAAAACCTTGTTCTATACGCAAAAAAATCCGACTACCTTGCGTTCCGAAAAAATCTATCGCCACGAAATCGGTACAAATCCGAAAAACGACGTGCTTGTTTTCCACGAAAAAGACGATACTTTCAACACCTATGTATATCGTGAAAAATCGAAAAAATACCTCGTAATCGGTTCGGGAAGTACGCTTACTACGGAATTTCAAATCTTGAAAGCGGACAATCCGAAAGGCAATTTCAAGGTGTTCCAAAAACGTACACGCGGTTTGGAGTACGACATCGCACATTATAATAATGAGTTTTACATCGTTACCAATAAAGACGGAGCGACGAACTTTAAGTTGATGAAAACTTCTGAAAATCAGGTATCTGCCGAAAATTGGAAAGAGCTTATTCCGCATCGTGAAGACGTGTTTTTAGAAGATATTGATATTTTCAAAAACTTTTTGGTGGTGCAAGAAACTTTCAACGGTTTGGACAGAATTGAAATTCGTCCTTGGAACGGCGGCGAGTCGTATTATCTTCCGTTTGAAAGCGAAACTTATACGGCTTACACTACGCAAAATGTTGATTTTGATACAGATGTGTTGCGTTACGGCTATCAGTCGATGACCACGCCGGCTTCGGTAATCGATTTTAATATGGCAACCAAAGAGAAAACCGTATTGAAAGAACAGGAAGTTTTGGGCGGAAAATTCGACAAAAATAACTATGCCGAAGAGCGAATTTGGGCAACGGCAACCGACGGAACGAAAATTCCGATGTCGATGGTGTATCGCAAAGGAATGAAAAAAGACGGCAAAAATCCGTTGTTGTTGTACGCTTATGGCTCGTACGGAAGCACTGTAAATCCGTATTTTTCATCAACGCGACTCAGTTTGCTTGACCGAGGCTTCGTTTTTGTGATTGCACACATTCGCGGAGGGCAATATTTGGGCAGAAAATGGTATGAAAACGGAAAAATGTTACACAAAAAGAACACTTTTACCGATTTTATAGACTGTTCGAAGCATTTGATAGTCGAAAAATACACTTCTGCTGATTATTTGTTTGCCGAAGGCGGTTCTGCCGGCGGACTTTTGATGGGAGCGGTGGTCAATATGGCACCTGAATTGTACAAAGGCGTGATTGCGGCGGTTCCGTTTGTAGATGTGGTAACTACGATGCTTGACGACAGCATTCCGCTCACCACGGGCGAGTATGACGAGTGGGGCAATCCGAACGAAAAAGTGTATTACGATTATATGCTTTCGTATTCGCCTTACGACCAAGTGAAGGCTCAAAATTATCCGAATATGTATGTTTCCACAGGGTTACACGATTCGCAGGTACAATACTGGGAACCAGCCAAATGGGTTGCCAAATTGCGTGATATGAAAACCGATAAAAACCTTCTGTTTTTAGATACGAATATGGAAGCGGGACACGGCGGTGCTTCGGGGCGTTTCGAAGCCTTGAAAGAAGTTGCCAAAGAATACGCTTTTATGTTTGATTTGGTGGGAATTACTGAGTAAAATAAGTACAAAAAAATACCCGAAATGAACACATTTCGGGTATTTTTTTGTTTTTTATGGATTTTTGTGTTTGTCGTCAATATCGGCAGTGAGTGTTTTTAGGAAAGCTACAATGTCTTCGATTTGCTTGTCGCTCAAGTCTTTATTAGATTGTAGTTTCGCCATTATCCGAACGGCATCGGATAAATCTGTTACTGAGCCATCGTGGAAATAAGGTGCTGTTTTTTCAATATTTCGCAATCCGGGAACTTTAAAAAAGTATTTTTCAGCTTCATTTTTAGTTAAATCGTAAAGTCCGGCATCGATTTTTTTACTTTTGGTAAGTTCCCAATAATCACCGAAAAGCCCGAATTTTTGAAACATTTGTCCGCCTACGGCAACTCCTGAATGACAAGTGATGCAAGCGTTATTGATAAATTCTTGCAATCCGTCTTTTTCTTGCTGACTTATAGCTTCTTCATCGCCGTCTAAAAAACTGTCAAATCGGGAAGCCGGATTGAGCAAACGCTCAAAAGCTCCGATGGCATTGGCTATGTTTTTAAATGTGATGGGCTGCTCTTGGTCAGGGAATACTTTTTTGAATAATTCTTGATATTCAGTTACTTCGCGCAAGCGTTTTTCTAAAAATTCGGCACTTGGAATATTGTGTTCGACAGGATTTAGGATAGGTCCTTCGGCTTGTTCTTCAACATCTTTGGCGCGCCCGTCCCAAAATTGCATTGCGTGTAAACTGGCGTGGAAAACGGTGGGAGAATTGCGTCCTCCGAGTTGTTTGGTGTCTCCGGGTGAAGTTGCGAGGTTATCAACGCCAAATGTAGCCAAGTTATGGCAAGAATTGCAGCTGATGTTGCCGTCTTTTGACAAACGTGTGTCAAAATAAAGTTTCTTGCCCAAAGCTGCCTTTTCTTCCGAAACAGCTGCCACAGGTAGGCTGTTCACTGATTTAAAGAACGTTTGCGCTTTTTGTAATAATTCTGATTTGACAACCTCGGTGGTTGCGTCATTTTGTTTTTTAGGTGCATTATTGCAGCCTATGAGAACTCCAACTGAGAGTAAAAAGTAAATTTTTCGCATAGTATAATTGTTTTTATTAACTGCACAAATTTATGTAAAATTAACGATTTATTTTTTATTTTTTTATCTGTGAGGTTTTAAAGAATTCAATCTCAAAAATCTATATAAATAAAAAATAATCATTCTAAATTATTAAAAAATGCTATGAGCGAATTTTATTGAAGAAAAGAAGATTTATGTATCTTATTTTATATGTTAATCTATTTATTATGAGGTTTTTATGTTGTTTGTTTGTTGTTTTGTGCCTGATTTTAAGTCTGGTAGAATCAGATCAAAGTAAAGCGAGGGAGTTAATGACTTACTTAAATAATATGCTTAAAAATTTGCAGTTTCAAGAAAAAGCATTACTTTTGCCCCTCAAAATTTAATAATTAATAATAAAACGTATGAATCATTACGAAACTGTTTTCATTTTGAATCCCGTTTTATCTGAGCAACAGATAAAGGAAGCAGTAGAGAAATTCGAGAATTTTCTTACCGCCAAGGGTGCAGAGTTTGTGTCAAAAGAGAATTGGGGCTTGAAAAAATTGGCTTACCCAATCCAAAACAAAAAAAGTGGTTTTTATCACTTGTTTGAGTTTAAAGCACCGGGTGAAGTTATCGATACTTTCGAGTTGGAATTTCGTCGCGATGAGCGTGTTATGCGCTTTTTGACCGTGAAATTAGACAAGCACGCCATTGCGTGGGCTGAAAAAAGAAGAGCAAAGTTAAACACTAAAAAAGCGTAAGGAAATGTCAATTGAACAACAAGCAAAAGGAAAAAGAGACGGAGAAATCAAATATTTAACTCCGCTAAATATTGATACGTCAAAACAAAAAAAATACTGCCGTTTTAAAAAGTCAGGAATTAAATACATTGATTACAAAGATGCTGATTTTTTGTTGAAGTTTGTAAATGAGCAAGGTAAATTATTGCCACGCAGACTTACAGGAACTTCTTTAAAGTACCAACGCAAAGTTGCTACGGCAGTTAAAAGAGCGCGTCACTTGGCACTTATGCCTTACGTAGCCGATTTGTTAAAATAAGCAATTAATAATAAACGTTGTTGGTTTTCTTTAAGTTAAGAAACCTAACTTCAATACTAATTTTAAAAAAGGACAACAACATTATGGAAATTATCCTAAAACAAGACGTTCAAAACTTAGGTTTTAAAGACGATATCGTAACGGTAAAAAACGGATATGCCCGAAACTATTTAATTCCGCAAGGATTTGCTGTTTTGGCTACTCCGTCAGCTAAAAAAGTTTTGGCTGAAAACTTAAAACAAAGAGCTTTCAAAGAGCAACATATTGTTGATGAGGCTAAAAAGGTAGCGAAAGCATTAGCCGGATTAACAGTGAAAATCATTGCAAAGGTGGGTTCAGGCGATAAATTGTTTGGTTCAATCAACAATGCCGATTTGGCACAAGAGTTGGCAAAAGCCGGACATCAAATTGACAAAAAATTCATCACCATTGCCGGTAACACCATCAAAAGAACCGGAAAATACACCGCTTCCATCCGTTTGCACAGAGAAGTATTGGTTGATTTCCCTTTTGAAGTAGCCGCTGAGATTGAAAAAGTTGCTGAAAAACCTGTTGAAAAAGCAGAGGAAAAGGTAGAAGAAAAAACAGAAAGTTAATTGTGTTTTTATAAAGTTTCATATTAAAAAGCCATAAAATGATAATTTTATGGCTTTTTTTATGATGAAACACCAAAGAAGGATTCCAATTCAGTTGAGTTTTGTACTGAGCTTTCAATGTCTTTAACAATGTTTCCTTTTTCAAACATTACAATTCTTGTTGAAACTTCAACGGTGTGTAATAAATCGTAATTTGAAATTAAAAGAGTAACTTCTTCGTTTTCTGTTGGTTCTTTTATTCGTTTTAAACGGATTTGAGTTGCGGGGTTGAGGTTAGCAAAGGGTTCATCAAGGATAATAACCTTTGGATTTCCGATTAAAATCCCGATGATGCCTACTTCTTTCTGATTTTCCTTTGATAAATCGCGTAAATATTTTCGTTTTCCGAGAATTTCATCATTAAAAAAAATCACTGTATTTTTGGATGTGATTATCAGTTTCGGTTTTATTTTGCCCGTGAAGTTCACCGATTAAGTAAAAATATTTTTTTTGGGATTAAATATCTAATCTGAAATGTTTCGTATAAAATAAAGTATGGGTAGTAAAATAAAATGTATAAAATCATATTAACAAAAAAGCTCGATTTTGAAGGACAAAAGAAATATGCAACTTCGTAATTCTACCGAAAGAATTTTAAGCCAGAAAGTTCCATATTAAAGCCTACCGTAATTTATACAAGGCAATATGCCCCAAAAGTGAAAACAACCCCATACGCTAAAAAAGGTTGGTTGTCGTCACAGAGATATGAAAAATAACTTACGAAATCGTTTTATGTAATTATTTTTTTCTGCTACCCGATTTTTCGTTTTAATTTTATATATTTGCACGTTATAAAATTGATTTATAAATATTTGATGTTGATTTTTGAATGTTTTGTAACCAAATAATATTTGCAGATGCTTGTTTTTACTATTTTGAAAAATGCATTTCAGACGTATCGTAACTCGTTTTTAATTAGCTTTTTAGGTTCGGTTTGCTTATTTTCGGTGCTTTTTTTACTTTATTTGTTAATTTTTCCAATGTTGGTAAAAATGCCATTGAATGATTTTTCACAACTGGCATTAAAACAACCCGAAGCCGTGCAGCAGCTTATAACATCGGCTGATTTTCAGGTGAAAATGATGCTTTTTATATTGCTGATTAACTGTATTGTAGTCCCAATGGAAGCCGGATTTTACAAACTTTTTGAAGCGCTGGGCAACAAACAACGGGTTGGTCATAAATTGCTTTTTTCGTTTTATAATTCGGTGTATACCAAACGAATATTGAGTTTTGTATTGTTTTTTTCGGCAGTAAAATGGGCAATTGCTTTTTTGCTGACCCGTTTAGGCTTGGGCGGATTTGATTTTTCAGTTTCGGTGATTTTATCATTGCTTTTTACACTCACGATTCCTATTATTGTTTTTGAAAATCAATCGGTTACGCAAGCTATGAAAGTAAGCTCGAGGCGTATGGCGCCTTATATGTTCACAGCATTGATTGTATTGTTTATTGGGCTAATAGCAACATTATCAGGTATATTGCTCTTTGGTTTTGGACTTGTATTAACCTTGCCGTTCTTTTTTGCAGTGAATTACAATCTTTATATAAATGTAACTTTAAAATAATCAGGTTTTTAACAGAATAAATAATATTTAAAATAGAAATTAATAAATGAAAAAAATTATTTTTCCGGTGCTTTTAGCGGCATCTTTTTCATTGAACAGTTGTAATGAGTTGCAACAGGTAATCAATACAACTTCTTCAACCACAGGGTTTAACATTTCCGAAGGATTAAAACAAGCCTTGGAAATGGGCGTGTCAAGCGGAGTGGATATCCTCAGCAAAGAGGGCGGTTATTTTACAGACCAAGCCGTTAAAATATTGCTTCCCGAACAACTGAAACAAGTGGATTCGGCTTTGCGAAAAATAGGCTTGTCATCATTGGCTGACCAGGGTTTGAAAGTATTGAATCAAGCTGCGGAAAGCGCTGTAAATGAGGCGAAACCTATTTTTATGTCTGCCATTAGAAATATGACCATTAACGATGCTATGGGCATTTTGAAAGGCGATAATTTAGCAGCGACTACTTACTTGAAAACCAATACGTTTGCAGCTTTGGAAAGTGCCTTTGCACCAAAAGTTGAAGCCTCGCTCAGCAAGGTAGGGGCTGATAAAATCTGGACGAGCATCATTGAGCAGTACAACCAAATTCCGTTTGTGAAAAAAGTGGAACCGAACCTTACGCAATATGTTACTTCACAGGCTATCAATGGTTTATTTGTAAAAGTAGGGGATAAGGAAAAAGAAATCCGTACCAATATTGCCGCACGAACAACCCCACTGTTGAAATCTATTTTCGCATTGCAAGACGGAACCAAATAAAATGAATACTAAAATCGGTACGAATGAAAATTAAATTAATAACTTTTTGTGCTATTATAGCCTTGAATCATCTTAACGCACAATCTATGAACGAATCTGTTTTTTCAACTCCTTATGAGTCAGCACCTTTTAATGATTACAAACCGGAGGATTTTAAACCTGCCATTGAGAAAGCCATTGCTGAAAGTTTGCAAGGCATTCAAAAAATTGCAAACTCAAAGGAAAAGCCGACTTTTAAAAACACGATTGAAGCATTGGCGTATAACGGACAAAAATTAAGTCGCATAACGTCCATATTTTACAATTTGAGCAGTGCCGAAACCAATCCGGCTTTGCAAAAAGAAGCACGAAACATTGCTCCGCTTTTGAGCGATTACCGAAATGATATTTCACTCAATGCCAGGTTGTTTGCCCGTGTTAAAAAAGTTTATGATCAGCGTCATAAGCTCAAATTAAATCCGGAAGAAACCACCTTGCTTGAAAAAACATACAAAGGTTTTGCCCGAAACGGTGCTAATCTGTCGGAAGATAAAAAACAACGTTTACGCGAAATTGACAAGCAAGCTTCAAACGCATCGCTTCGTTTTGGTGAAAATGTATTAGCTGAAACACAGGCTTTTGAACTTCATCTTACGGATGCTGCTGACGTAAAAGGATTGCCCGATTTTGCGTTGCAGGCAGCCGCTCAATTGGCTCAAAAACGAGGCAAACAAGGCTGGGTGTTTACTCTTGACATTCCCAGCTATGGGGCGTTTGTGAAATATGCCGAAAATCGTGAACTGCGCAAAAAAATGTACATCGCCTATGCAAGTCGTGGTTTTAATGGCAATGCCAATGACAATCAAAAGAATATCTTAGAAATTGTTGCCTTGCGTGATGAACGAGCCAAATTATTAGGCTATGAAAATTATGCCACTTTTGTTTTGGAAGAAAGAATGGCTGACACTCCCAAAATTGTGAATGATTTTTTGAATGATTTACTTGAAAAAGCCAAGCCCGCAGCCCAAAAAGAATTGGACGAATTGAAAAATTTTGCCTTTGAGCTTGACGGAATTAACGATTTTCAAAAATGGGATTTTGCTTTTTACAGCGAAAAATTAAAACAGAAAAAGTTTAATCTGGACGATGAAAAATTAAAACCGTATTTTAAATTAGAAAATGCCGTAAACGGAATGTTTAAAGTGGCGAATTTGCTTTACGGATTGAATTTCAAAAAGATAGATTCCGTTCAAAAATATCACGATGAGGTGGATACTTATTTGGTGTCAGACGAAAAAGGCAATTATGTGGCGCTTTTCTATACCGATTTTTTCCCCAGACCAGGCAAAAGAGCAGGGGCTTGGATGAATTCTTTCAAAAACCAATATCGCCAAAATGGAAAGGATTCACGTCCGCATATAACCATCGTTTGTAACTTTACACGTCCAACTCAAACACAACCTTCGCTGCTTACGTTCAATGAGTTACGTACGCTTTTCCACGAGTTTGGTCACGCCCTACACGGAATGCTTTCCGAGGTAACTTACCCGAATTTGAGCGGAACAAGTGTTTCGCGTGATTTTGTTGAATTACCTAGCCAATTGCTTGAAAATTGGTGTACTGAAAAAGAAGCGCTTTCGCTTTTCGCAACGCATTATCAAACGGGTGAGGTAATTCCGATGGAATTAATTCAAAAAATAAAAGAGTCATCATCATTTATGGAGGGGCTGCAAACAATGCGCCAGCTCAGTTTCGGTATGTTGGATATGGCGTGGCACACAGCCGACCCCGCCACAATTACCGATGTAAAAACCTTTGAACAACAGCAAGTTGCTAAAACCGAATTGTATCCTGAAATTCCGCAGGCTGTCACTTCAACGGCGTTTTCACACATTTTTCAAGGAGGATATGCCGCCGGATATTATAGCTATAAATGGTCGGAAGTGTTAGATGCCGATGCGTTTGATTTCTTCCTTGAAAAAGGAATTTTTAATAAAGAAGTAGCTAAAAGTTTTAAAGACAATGTACTAAGTAAAGGCGGAAGCGAAAAGCCGATGACCTTGTATAAGCGTTTTCGAGGAAAAGAACCTTCACCGGAAGCCTTTTTAAAACGCGCCGGACTTCTGAAATAAAACATCAAATCAATACAACCAAACAAGGCTACCTAAATGGTAGCCTTGTTTTTCATTTTAAGTAGACAACTTTGAGATGATTAGTTGGATTTTTCTGAAAATCACGATTTCTTCAAAGAAAGATGAAAACTTCCTTCAGTGATTTTTACGATTTTTGAGTTGGTATGGTTGATTTCTTTTAAAACCGATACCCAATTCCGGCACTGATGTAGCTCAGGCGGTAGTTGCCAATCTGTTTGTGTGTTTTTGCTTGTTTGATTTTCTGATTGTCGCCCCAGCTGTACGAAACCTCTACAAACCAGTTGTCTACAAAACGATAATCCGCCCCGAAACGCAAGCCGTAGCCACCCTTTAAACTCTTTTCAAGAGCCTCTTTCAAATCATTTGTATCGCCTTTTTTCATTGTGTCGGACGAAATTACTACATTATTAACGAGATTAAATCCGCCGAAACCTCCGACATAAATCCCCAAATTGTACATCGGATAAAATTTTAATCCCAAAGCCATATTGAGGTTTCCGTTGGTATTCTTGATGGAAGTATGAGGCTCAGTAGGCGTAAATTCCGAGTGCATTTGCTCATACAAAGCATCTATGAAATAGGCAAATCGCTCCGCAAATCGGACTTCAAACGAATAATTGGCATAAAAACCGTGCGAACTTTTCGTTTTCATTTCCCCTAACTGATTGATATTCATCGTAGGCATTCCGTGGCTGTACCCTGCTTTCACCCTCTGGAAGGTTCTTTTTTGAGCGTTTGCGTTGTAACTTACCAAAAGCATCAAAACCACGATGCCAAAAGTCATTTTATTTCTTAATTTATTCATAATAAAAGTTTTAAAGTCTAATTTTTCTAATTTCTCCGTCTTTTTTGATTTCCACAAAAGCACTTTCTACGGCAACTCCCGTGTAATTATAATTGTATTTTTCGTAAATGGGGTCGTAGCCTTTGTAATGCCCCAAGCCGTTCCAATAGTGCGTTCTACCGATTTCGCGCCGCCCCACGCCCGTTCCGCTGTACTGAAAACTCGTGGTTTCAATGTAATATTTGCCGGGTTTTATCTTCTCGAAAACAAATTCGCCATTGTCGCCCACTTGCGTTTCAATACGATAGCTAAACGCCTCTGCCGAGATTGCCGCTACATATTTCAGGCTTTCTTTGTACTTATTTCGGAGTTTGTAATAGGCTTTAAAATAATCAGTTACAGGGAAAAGCATTACCACCGTGCCTCTGGGAGCAAGGTGTTTTTCGCCCGTAAATTCTTTAATGCCTCGTGCGTGTGCGTATTCTCTGGTAACGGCAACGCCTTTTATGGTGCTGTTGCCGTACGCCAACTTGTTTTCGGCATCTTTTGCGTCAAATTTTTCTTTCGGAAAAACCTGCTCCTGTGCCGTAAGAAACAAAGGTAAAGCACATAAAATCAGAAAAATATACTTTTTCATTTCGTTTTTATTTGGCTCAAAGATAAGCAGAATAAAATTAAACTCTGTACTTTTGTCTTGAAAAAATCACGATTTCTTCAAAGGAAGATGAAAACTTCCATCGGTGATTTTTACGGTTTTTGAGTTGGTATGATTGACTCCTCTGAACTGAAAAGTGCCCGTTATACTGGTTTCGGTAATGCCCGTAATCACGATTTTCCCCTCCACAGCACCGCAAACCTCGTCGGCAATGGTGATGTTTTTGGCGTATTGAGCCGTGTTTTGAGGATTTTCAGGCTTTTTCAGGTCGTAAGTTCCCGGACCTTTAAAATCACTCATACTTACAGTGATGTTTTCCAAAGAATCATCATTTGACGGACAAGAAAATGTGATGTGTATCAAATCTTTTTCTTCATTGCCCACGGTTGCCCTGTATTTGTTGAAACTCGCTACGATAGGTTTGCCAACCACCGCCCTGTCATCTACCCGCATTTTTATAAAATAGCTCCCGTCGTCCGAGCCTTCGCTTCTGGAACAACCCACAAAAACAATTGCCAATAGGGCTAAAAACCAATAATTTTTTAATAAACTCCTCATTTTTAGATAATTTATAACTTAATGCAACAAAATTACAAAGGTTTTGCCGATTCATCACTTGACCTAAGTCAAAAAATGGTTTTGAGTTTTTAAAATAAATGATTGCATACGATTTATGAGCAAAATCCGTTTCACTCTTTTTTATGCTTTTTATAAGATAATAATGAAAATAAGCATATCTTTGCCCCCAAGATAGTGGAAATCACGTTTTTTTAGTAAATAAATTAAAATGAATTTAAAACAAATTTTAGAATATCGTAGGGCGACGCGTCATTACACTTCCGAGCCGATAGCAACCGAAAAAGTGAGGGAATGTTTAGAATTGGCAACGCTCACACCCACCAGTTCCAATATGCAGATGTACGAGATGGTGCATATTACCGATAAATCGGTTTTGGAGCAAGTCGCAAAGGCTTGTCTGAGCCAAGGAGCGGCAACCACCGCACAACAAATCGTGGTTTTCGTTACGCGACAGGACAAATACCGCCAACGAGCGAAAACCCTTTTGGAATACGAAAAGGAGAATGTCCGCCGAAACAGCCCCAAAGACCGCTGGGAACACCGAATGAAACGCTGGGAGACTTACTACGGAAAATATATTCCGTTTGTCTATGCGCGTTTTTTCGGGCTGGTGGGATTTTTGCGTAAAATACTGGCGTTTGGCATCGGACTTTTTCGTCCCATCGTTCACGAAGTCTCTGAAAATGACCGCCGTGTGTCGGTACATCAAAGTTGCGGAATGGTAGCTCAAACTTTTATGTTGGCAATGGCAGAACAAGGGTACGATACTTGTCCGCTTGGCGGATTTGACAGCCGAAGACTTAAAAAAATCCTCCGATTGCCGTCAGGGGCTGAAATCAATATGGTGGTAAGTTGCGGAATCCGCGATAAGAAAGGCATCTGGGGCGACCGCTTCCGTGTGCCGTTCGAGGAGGTTTATAGAGGGATTTAATGAAATTATTTTCAAGCTCTTGCAAAGAGGCTTTTTAGAAATTAATAATCAAAATAAAATAAAAAAAATGGCAGAAATTATAAAAATTCTCATTATCGTAACGGGTATAACGCACTATGAAAACGGAACACCTACGGGGTTGTGGCTCAGCGAACTCACGCACCTCTATGACGAGGCGAAAAAGGAAGGCTGGGAAATTACCATCGCCAGTCCGCAGGGAGGAAATACGCCCATTGACCCCGAAAGCCTAAAACCGATGTTGTTGGATAAAATTTCTAAAAAATATTATGAAGACGAGGCGTTTATGAAGGAATTGGAGCAAACAAAATCGCTTTCCGAAGTGGCTGATGAAACCTTTGATTTGGTGTATTTGGCGGGCGGACACGGCACAATGTATGATTTTCCGAACGATGAAACAATGCAGCAAATCGTCGCTGCGCAT
This sequence comes from Capnocytophaga sp., assembly GCF_030532915.1. Lineage (GTDB taxonomy): Bacteria > Bacteroidota > Bacteroidia > Flavobacteriales > Flavobacteriaceae > Capnocytophaga. The sequence goes on along the minus strand of NZ_JAUNKD010000010.1, from coordinate 57,871 downwards.
TACCAAAAGGGCAAGAAAATCGGGGCAATTTGCCACGGCGTAGGCGGATTGCTGAATGTCAGACTTTCCGATGGGAATTATTTGATAAAAGACAAGAAAATGACAGGTTTTTCGTGGTTTGAAGAAAGTTTGGCTTCTCGCAAAAAAGCCGTGCCTTTCAATTTAGAAAAAGAACTCAAAAACCGCAAACCTAACTACCGCAAAGCCTTTATTCCGATGACTTCCAAAGTGGTGGTTGATGGCAATTTGATTACGGGGCAAAATCCGTTTTCATCGAAAAAAATGGCAAAAGTAGTGGTTGAGGAAATGAAGAAATAAATTGTTTTTAGAACACAAAAATACTATTTTTTATGTTCCGTAGATTTATGTATGATACAAAAAACAGGAAATAAATTGTACTTTTGCATTTTGTAATTAAACACCAAGAAGAAAATCAGTGAGCAAAAAACTAACATTCATCGACCTATTTGCAGGGATTGGAGGGTTTCATTCGGCATTCCGAAATTTGGGAGCTGATTGTGTATTTTCCTCCGAATGGGATGCGAATGCCCAAAAAACTTATCAGGCAAATTATGGTGAAATTCCTTTTGGGGATATTACTTTGCAGGAAACGAAATCCTCTATTCCTCAGGGGTTTGAGGTGCTTTGTGCAGGTTTTCCGTGTCAGGCGTTTTCCATTGCAGGATACCAAAAAGGGGTTGACGACATCAGAGGTACTTTGTTTTTTGATATTGAACAAATAGCCGAGAAACATCGTCCGAAAGTTCTTTTTTTGGAAAATGTAAAAAATTTGGTAAGCCACGACAAAGGGAGAACTTTTAAGGTAATTACTTCCGTTTTGGAGGAAAAATTAGGTTATAAACTCTTTTATAAGGTTTTAAATACGATGGAATATGCCAATATTCCGCAAAATAGAGAGCGTATTTTTATCGTAGCTTTTGACCCAAAACAGGTAAAAAACTATGCTGATTTTCAGTTTCCAGAGAAAATAAACCTTACCAAAACCATTCACGATTTTTTGGAAGCAGGCAAACAAGATGATTATTTTTATTATCAAGTAGCGTAAAAATATGGCAAAGCACGAAAATTATGAAATATTGAATTTATTGGGCTACGGCTTGGCTAAATTTGATAATGAATTTATTGAGCAATTTGGTTTTAAAACCAAAAACGCTTTTTTTGAGTATTTTGTAACGCTTGGCGTTGTGGAAACAGGAAGTGTTGTCAAAAACAGAATGGATTTATTCGACCCTTTTTTCCCAAATAAAAGAAAGGGCTGGTGGCAAAAAGGCGATGCTTATATTCATAGAAAATTACTGATAGACAGTTTATTTGGAAATGAAAATGTGATTGAGTATGCAAATATTGTCAAGTTATTTCTAAAAGATAATTTTAATGCAAAAGAGATTTTTGTAGAGGTAAAACCCATCGTGAAATCAAGGTTTAAAAGGTTGCAAGAAACAGGATTGGAAGCAGAATTATATTTTATGAATAATTACAATTCCATTGATATTTTCAAAGGCGGGAACATTGAAGACGCACGGTTATATGGTGATGGCTATGATTTTCAAGTTAATGTAAATGAGAAATCTTTTTTAACTGAAATCAAGGGGATTAGAGCTAAAAAAGGAAAATTCCGATTAACGGAAAACGAATATCTAAAAGCCAAAGAATATGGAAAAGATTACATCATAACTTTGGTTTTGAACTTAGATGATTTACCCACTTTTTTACCGATAGATAATCCTTTAAAAAACTTAAAGTTTGAAGAAAAAATAATCCAATCAAAAGAGATTAAAGAATATCATTTAGTTTCTGCAATTTCTTAATTTTATTTCAATGAATGAATTTGAATTAGAGATAATTAGCGTTTTAAAACCTCCTATTCGTTTGGGATTTATGACTTCTTTGGAATGCCCGTGTTGTGAATTTCCGCTTGATGAAACTCTTGATTTAGACGCATTTGAGGTGGATAATGGAACAAAAATACATTGTGAAAATTGCAATACGATTATTAAATTTAAAATTGTGTTGAATGAGTAGTGAAACAAAGGAAGCAACACACCACGCCCTTTAAACGAGGTTTATATTCCCATTCCGAGAGAATTTCATCAAAAGCACCCAGATTTTTTCACTAAAAATATTTTTGAGTTTGAAAAAGTGCGTGAAAGCTACCAAGGAAGCAAAGAATACAAACCCGAAGTGCGTTTTCATCTGCAACTTCCTAACGGAAAACGCATTCCAGCATTGGTTACGCAAAGCAATATGAAAGGTTTGCAATCGGGAAGTAACACCGAAATTGACCCACAAACAGGCAAACGCTACGGACAATCGGCGTTGGGGCAATGGCTTTTGGTAGATGTTTTAGGCTTGAAAGACAGAAACTTAGTAACTCGCGAATGGCTGATGAAAAAAGGCACAGACTCTGTCCGTTTATGGCGAAACAAAGGCGATTATTCTACTATTTATATTGATTTTGCACCAGTTGGCTCGTTTGAAGCCTTTATGAATGATGAAGTAACCGAAATTTCGGAGGAGTAACGCAATAAAGCCTATGTCTCTATGCGGTTTATTTTTCTTCAACTTCTGAAAAAATTTTAACTTATTATCAAAAGTAGTGGTTGAGGAGATGAAGAAATAAATTGTTTCGGATATGTATTAAATCAAGATGATTTTCGGTACTAATTCCCCTTTTTAAGCAGTAAGATGATGTAAGTTTTAGGGAAAATTTTGCATATTTCCTTATATTTTAGCAGGCTTCCTTCTTCAAAGGAGAATTGTGGAAAGCTATAATTTAAAGTGAGTTAGTCATATTTACGATTTACATAACATTAAAAAACGCGTTTTGTCGTTTTTTTACAATTTTCGGATTTTGAGGAGCTTTACCTTTGCATTTTCAAAATTAAATCGTCAAAATATGCAAAATTTAGTGAATTTTATCGACATTCCTGCGGTGGATTTCCATCGTGCCGTAGCATTTTACCAAACCATTTTGGATTTGCCCATTCACGCCACCGAGGTTTTTGGTTCGCCAATGGGATTTTTCCCCAGCGATGGCAAAAACGCATCGGGGGCAATTGTACAAGGTGCTGATTACAAGCCTTCTACCGAAGGAGTTTTGGTTTATCTCAACGGCGGAAACGACCTGCAAACCGCTCTGAGCAAGGTAGAACCCAACGGCGGAAAAATCCTCGTTCCCAAGACTTTCATCAGCGAAGAAGTGGGATACATCGCCATTTTTATTGACACCGAAGGCAACAAAATGGCTTTACACTCAATGAATTAGCCAATGGAACAGGTTTTTGATTTTTTGAGAAAACTCCGCGAAAACAACCGTAGGGACTGGTTTCTATCGCACAAAAGCGATTATGAAAAAGCCCGTGAAACGGTTGTTTTCTTTACGGAGCAATTACTTGTGCAAATGGCTGATTTTGAGCCGAAAATGTTGCAAGTAGATGCCGAAAAATCGCTGTACCGCATTTATCGCGATACGCGTTTTTCAGCCGACAAATCGCCTTATAAAACGCATTTTGGTGTGCGGTTGGGCAACGGGAAAAAGCATTTTGAAGCAAGGTATTACCTTCATATTCAGCCGAATGAATGTTTTTTGGCGGGCGGAATTTATATGCCTGAAAAAGAGCGGTTGGAGTCCATTCGAAAGAAAATTTCTCGTCAATGTACTGATTTTCGTCAGGACAACAAACTCAAACGCCTGCCCTCAGGATTTGACAAAAACGACCCAATGGCGGACTATCTGAAACTCAAAAACTTCGTAGCGATTTGTCCCATTTCGGAAGCTGATTTTCTAACCGCTGATGCCCCCAGAAAATTCGCCCAAATTTACCAATCACTCAAACCTATCAACGATTTTTTGGAGGGAGACTGAAAGGAGCGGAAATATTTCGTTCCTTTTTTTATTTTCCTAATTTTGAACTACATAGCTCTTAATTTTTTTTCATTACGATTTACAAAAAATTTATATCTATATGGTTTTGAAATCCTTTTTTTGTATTTTCTCCCCAAAAAGCACCAAATTTTGTATTTTTGCAAAAAAACAATGAATTCCCAGATAATCACACCACATATTGATTTACAGGATTTTGTGAAGAGTTTTTGGGTTTTGGAAAGTGCCAAAAACCATACGCCCAAACGAAATACCATCGTTCCTGACGGCTGTATGAAAATGATTTTTCACTATGGGGACGCGTATCGACATCATTCGGCTGAGAGAAGTTTTTTGTTGCCTAAGTCATTCATTGTAGGGCAATTAACCAAACCTTTTGAGGTAAAACCTACTGGCGAAACAGGTACGCTGCTCGTCTGTTTTTACCCCAACGGACTTTTTCCTTTCGCGGATTTCGATTTTAAAAAAATTGAAAATTCCACCGTTGAATTGAGTCAAGTATTTGGAAATGAAGGAGAAACACTCGCCCTAAAAGTGTTGAACGCAATCACCAACACCGAACGGATTAAAATCATAGAAATTTTTCTGCGGAATCGTTTAACGGATTTTAACACTCAAAATGCCATTGTAAAATCCACGATACATTCCATCTTAAAAGCTGATAAACAGCAATCTATCGCCGAAATTTCGCAAGGAAACAACATCAATCAGCGGTGGCTGGAACGCAAATTTTTGTCGGCAGTGGGATTACGCCCCAAGCAATTAACAAAAATCGTTCGGTTGCAAAAAACGCTTAAAACCTTGTTAAACAGCAGGGTAACCTCGCTCACGGCTTTGGCTCACGAAAACGATTATTACGACCAATCGCATTTTATCAAAGATTTTAAGGAGTTTACTGGCTTCACGCCCAAAGAGTTCGACAAAGAGCCCCTAAAAATGTCGCTGATTTTTGATAAAAATAATTGAAAATCAGCGTTTTGTTACTTTTTCCGAATGCGACTTAAAGTGGCATCGGCAATTCCCAGAAAACTGGCGATGTATTTCAGCGGAATATCATAAACGGATTTGGGTTTTTCAGCAATGAGTTTCCGGTAGCGTTGTTCGGCACTAAGAGTCTTAAAATCAAGCATTCGGGTTTCCGAAAGGAAGAGTTCGCGCGTCATCCAGTAGCGTCCCCATTCGCGAAAGGCGGGCATCGAGTGGTATAGTTCCTGCACCGTATCCCAATGGAAACTCCATATTTTACAGTCGGTTACGGTCTCCAAGAACTCGGGTGAGGGCATTCGTCCGAAGAAAGAAAGCGTTTCGATGGCAAGTTCGTTTTCAAAGAAAAGTCGTGTGGTGATTTCGTTATTGTCCGAATCAAAAGTGTAGGCACGCACCACACCCGCCTCAATGATGTAATTTTCGTTGGAAACATCGCCTCGTTTGAGTAAAATAGTGCCTTTGGGCAACTCTTGATAACGGTGTTTTTGGGCGAGTATGTCCATTTCTTCATCAGAAAGCTCCGACGGCTGATAAAATGTTGAAAATAGGTTTTTGTTCATAATTTATTGGTTTTCAGGTTTTTATTTTGCACGACTCCACGAGTTTTTCGCGGTGTTTTTTGCCCCATTCTTGCAGGGCGGTGAGCATCGGTTTGAGGTCTTTTCCGTAAGGGGTGAGGCTGTATTCCACCGTAACGGGAACGGTAGGGAATACCTCTCGATGTATTAGTCCGTTCATTTCCAAATCTTTAAGGGCATTGGAAAGGGCTTTTGGCGAAATGCCTTTCAACTCGTTTTCAAGCTCTTTAAAACGTTTTTTGGTGTTGCAAAGGCTGTAAATTATCGGAAATTTCCACTTTCCGCCGATGACCTCAATCGCGTCCAAAACCGATTGTACTTCCGAATATTGATTTTTTGTTTGTTCCATCGTTCTAAAAATTAGGGCAAAAATACGGATTTTTTGCAGGTAAATGGAATGGTCAAACTTAATAATTTGTCTTTTTATTTCTGTAAAATTTTCATCGGAACTGAAATACAGCTATGAAAGGAAAAAGTATGCGTATTCATTTACAACCGATTCGAGCGGTTGATTAGCTGTCTCCATTCCTGTCCGTACCAATCGGTGATGGGAAGTCCGTTGATGGTGAGGAGCGGTCGTTTCTTCTCATCCTTGATGTTACGAATTTCGCTGTCCTCTTCCGTAAACTCTTTCTTGCACAACCCCGAATAGGCTTTAACCGTTCCTCGCTGGGGAGCGGACGGCAAGCGTGGGCGTGTATTTGCGAGGTTTGCCGTCCTTGTAACTGTTTTTGTTGATAAAATGAACTGGATTTTTTGTAACTTTGCAGAAAAATAAATTGAATAATTAATTGCCTGATATTAACGATAAATGTAGCTTTATTGCGTTTATTGGGGGGGGCGGCTATATTACGAACGACCGTACTAAAAGAAAAAAATCATATATTTGCAGGCACAAAACTTAAACAATACGAAATGTAAAATATAATTTTTTTTCAGACAAATCAGAACAACAACCGCAAATCGGTTGCTGTATTGTTTCATCTTTTAACGAAAGGAATTATGCTTACTTTACAAAACATTTCATATACACACCAAAACAAAGATTTACTGTTTAGCGACATCAATCTTGCAGTAAATAATCACGAAAAAACAGCGTTAATCGGCAACAACGGAGTAGGAAAATCTACTTTGCTCAAAATTATTGCAGGCGAACTTCAACCAACATACGGACAAATAATCGTTGAAACCGAGCCGTATTATGTTCCGCAAATTTTCGGACAATTCAATCATTTGAACATCGCACAGGTGTTACTAATTGAAGACAAATTGAACGCTTTGAAAGAAATTTTGAACGGAAACACAAGCGAAGAAAATTTCAATTTATTGAATGACGATTGGACAATAGAAGACCGTTGCAAAGAAGCATTGAACTATTGGCAATTAAACAATTTGGACTTATCGCAAAAAATGGAAACATTGAGTGGCGGACAAAAAACAAAAGTTTTTTTAGCGGGAATTTCCATTCATCAACCCGAATTGGTTTTATTGGACGAGCCAAGCAACCATTTGGACGTTTCGGGCAGACAACTTTTATACGATTTCATTCAAGCAACAAAAGGTTCCTTAATTGTTGTCAGTCACGACAGAAAATTGCTCAACCTTTTAGACACAGTTTGCGAATTGAGTAAACAAGGAATTAAAGTTTATGGCGGTAATTACGACTTTTACAAAGAGCAAAAGCAAATTGAAAATAACGCCTTAAGTCAAGACATTCAAAGCAAAGAAAAAGCATTGCGAAAAGCCAAAGAAAAAGAACGTGAAACAATAGAACGACAACAAAAATTAGATACAAGAGCACAAAAGGGATTAGGAAAAGCAGGACTTCCAAAGATTGTTTCTAATACTTTGAAAAATAGTGCAGAAAGAAGTACAGCTAAAATTGCAAGCGTTCACTCTGAAAAAATCGGTGGTATTTCACAAGACTTACAAGAACTTCGTTCTGCTCTGCCCGACATTGATAAAATGAAATTTGGTTTTGGCACTTCAGCATTACACAAAGGGAAAATTTTGTTTACGGCAAAAGACATCAATTTTGCTTACAACACGCAACCGCTTTGGAAAGACAATTTGAATTTTCAAATTACAAGTGGCGAACGAATTGCTTTAAAAGGACAAAATGGTTCGGGTAAAACAACTTTGATAAAACTCATCTTAGGCGACATTAAACCACAAACAGGAACAATTTACCGAGCAGACAACAAAGCTGTTTACATTGACCAAGACTATTCTTTGCTTGATAACAAACTGAAAGTTTACGAACAAGCCCAACAATTCAATGGTTCTTCATTACAAGAACACGAAATCAAAATCCGACTAAATCGCTTTTTGTTTACAAAAGACGATTGGGACAAATCTTGTAGTGCGTTGAGCGGTGGCGAGAGAATGCGTTTGTTACTTTGTTGCTTGACAATAAACAGTAAATCCCCTGATATTATTATCTTTGACGAACCGACAAACAATCTGGATATTCAGAATGTAGAGATTCTAAGGACAGCAATAAATGAATATCAAGGAACGCTGATTGTTGTTTCTCACGATGAAACATTTTTGGAACAGATAAACATTGAACGGACAATTGAACTCTGACAAAAATACAGCCGCTAACAAGGGTTTTGGCGTAATGGGGCTGACGTTCAAGCGGGAAAGTCCGCAGGAACTTTCCCGCCCGAACGCCAAGCTGTGAACCGTTAATGAATGAACTTATCTTTACAATCCCCCTTGGGCGCTCGGAGCGTTGTTTGCGTACATCATTAGTATTTGCTAAAAACCCATTGAACCTCAATAACTATATCAAAATATAGCAAGTTTAAAAAATACAATTGCTGAAAAAGGTATTGTTTATTGTCGTACCTTTGCATCAGAAAAAAAGGAGATAAAATGATGAAACGAAATGTTATTTTAGTGGTATCAAAAAACGATACACTGGTGCGAAAATTGATGAAAATTTACACTTCTGTAACTTTTGAATTTACAAACGACACCGAAGAAGCCATCGAAAAATTGAACCTCGTGGCGGTGGGAGCGGTTCTGGCTGATGCCTCACTCGAAACCGAAGAAATCGGAAAATTGCAAAAAATAGCTCAGATTTTGCATCAAGAAATGCTTTTTGAAACCGCTAACTTTGCCGATGAAACCGATTTGGAAACCAAAATCCAAACAATGCGAACCGAATTGTTCCGCCGAAGAATGGGAGCATACAATTTTGAGGACAATCCCAACTTGAACAATCCGTTTTTGAATTTGGACAAAACCAATGTTTTCAATCAAAAAAAAGAAAATTAATGAATTGGAAACACGGAATTTTAGCAAGTTTGGTGTTGCTTGTAACATCTTGTAAAACAGCGAATAACAAATTAAAAGAAAATAATATGAACACAAAAACAGTAGAAAAAATCGTTCGTCCGGGTACGCCTCATTTTGTGGGCGACGGATTTAGAGTACATAATTTCATTCCCGGAACTTCGTCAATGGAGCGTATGGATCCGTTTATTATGATGGACTACAATTCGCCTTACGTGTTTCCGCCGAGCGAAATTCCCAAAGGCGTTGATGTTCACCCACATAAGGGCTTTGAAACCGTAACCATCGCCTACAAAGGTAAGGTGGAACACGCCGACAGTTCGGGCGGAGGTGGTGTTATCGGCGAGGGCGATGTGCAGTGGATGACCGCAGGAAATGGCGTTTTGCACAAAGAATTTCACGAAACCGAATGGAGCAAAACAGGGGGCGAATTTCAAATGGTGCAGTTGTGGGTGAATCTTCCTGCCAAATACAAATCAACTCCTGCCAAATATCAAGCCTTGAAAAATGCTGATATTCCGAAAGTTAGCATAGCCAATGGCAAAGGAGAAATCTGTGTAATCGCCGGGGATTTCCAAGGACAAAAAGGAGCGGCTTCGACCTTTTCGCCTATCAATATGTACAATGTAACTTTGCAGAAAGATGCTGAAATTGAGCTTTCTTTCCCAAAAAATTATACCACCAATTTGATAACCATCAAAGGAAGCATCAAAATAAATGATGAAAATGATGTTCCGACCGACCATTTTGTGTTGTTCCGAAACGATGGCGAAAACTTTACGCTTAAAGCCCTGACCGATACTAAAATATTGGTTTTGAGTGGTGAACCGATTGGCGAGCCCATAGCGGCACACGGACCTTTCGTGATGAACACTCGCGAGGAACTAATCCAAGCCTTTAAGGATTTCCAAGACGGAAAATTCGGACAGTTAGAATAAAAAAGAAAACGAAAAAACTATTCTCATTTTGAGAATAGTTTTTTCTTATATAAATATGACTGAAAAATTTTACGATACGATTTTCTGCATTATTTCCTTCCCGCCATTGTTGAGTATCTTTTCGGCGCATTCTTTTCCAAAATTTTGAAAATCAGATTTTTTAATTGATTTTGCGATACTTACTTTTTCTTTTCCGTCTAACGAAAATAAAGCGCCTTCAAAATAAATTTCATCATTTTGGAATTGCGCCAATGCCCCAATCGGAGCGGTACAACCACCTTCCAGCACTTTTAGAAATTGCCGCTCGACGTGCGTACAAATCTCAGTTTCAGCGTGATTTAGTTTTTCAACGGCTTCACACGAAAAAGCATCTTTTTCATTAACCACCACAACCACAGCACCTTGTGCGGGTGCGGGAATCATCCAGTCCAGAACGATGTGATTATCAGGCTTTTTATTGATGCGTTCCAAGCCGGCAGCTGCAAAAATAGCTCCATTCCAGTTGTTGTCGCGTAGTTTTTGCAGACGCGAATTTACGTTTCCGCGTAGATTTTCAACCGTATGTGTGGGATATTTATGTAACCATTGTGCTTTGCGTCGTAAACTTCCGGTGGCGATGGTGGCAGCGTTTTGTAAAAAATCCAGATTTTCTTTGTATACAAGAATGTCTTGATAATCAGCACGTTGTAAAACGGCTTTTTGTACAATTCCTCTCGGGAGCGAGGTAGGCACATCTTTCATACTGTGAACGGCGATGTCTATTTTGCCCTCAATCATCGCAATATCAAGGGTTTTGGTGAAAATTCCGGTAATACCCATTTCATAAAGAGGTTGAGTCAGAATAAGGTCTCCTTCTGATTTAATCTTCACAATTTCAGTTTGATAGCCCAATGCTTCCAACTTATTTTTAACAGTATGAGCCTGCCATAGGGCAAGCTCACTATCACGAGTTCCGATACGAATTGATTTCATTGTCAATGGTTTCATTTAGGTTTTGAGTTAATTTTCAACAACTTCTAACTGAAAAACTTGTTGCATCCAATTGATACTCTCTTCCGAGGCTTGGGTTTCTTTCAGATGATTAACAAATTGCGTTGTGATTTTTTGGATGATGCGATTGCTGATAATTTCGGCTTGTTGCTCGTTAAAATTATCAATTTTTTTACGCTGAAAATCCAGTTCGGCAATTTTAAGGTGTTCCAATTTGGTTTTTAAGGCTTTAATGGTTGGTGCAAACTTGCGATTATCAAGCCATTGAAAAAAATCGGTTTTTGTTTCATCAATGATTTTTAAGGCTTCGGGGATAGCTTCTTTGCGGCGTTCAAGTGTTTCATCGGTAAGTTTTGAAAGCACGTCCATATGAATGAGATTTACCCCTGCCAGCTGATTTACGTTTTCATCTACGTTCTTAGGGACGGATAAATCCAAAATCAGTAAATTTTTATTTTCAGGTATAAGTGATTTGTTTACAGTGGGTTGTGGTGCTCCTGTTGCAACAACAAGCACATCGGCTTGGGCAATTTCCGTTTGTAAATCTTCGTAATTTTTTACCACCAAATTGAACTTACCGCCAATTTTTTCGGCTTTTTCCCGAGTGCGGTTTATGAGTGTAATGTGTTTATTTTCAGTATGTTTTATTAGGTTTTCACAGGTGTTTCGCCCTATTTTTCCTAAACCGAAAAGTAAGATGTTTTTTGCTGAAATATCAGCAACGTTTTGCAAAATGTATTGAACGGCAGCAAACGAAACTGAAGCGGCGCCAGCCGAAAGGTTGGTTTCGTTTTTGATGTGTTTGCTGGCATTTATAACGCTGTTAATCAGGCGTTCCATAAAGGCATTCGCCAACCCTTTTTTTCTTGAAAGCGAAAAACTTTGTTTTATTTGTCCGATAATTTCAAAATCGCCTAAAATTTGGCTGTCCAGCCCCGTGCCAACCTCAAAAAGATGGTTTACGGCATCTCGGTTCTTAAAAACATAGCCAATACGCTGAAAATCATCAACTGAACCGTTTGAAAATTCACACAATAGTTGAATAAGCTGAAAGGGATGCTCGGCATAACCGTACAATTCGGTGCGATTGCAGGTTGAAATTACCAGCAGTTCGTCGATGCTTTCAGCTTTTGCTCTATCCAATAGAAAATCTTTATTTTCAGCCGATAAACTAAACAGCCCGCGCATTGCGGCATCAGCTTTTTTGTAGCTCAGCCCAATGCAGTAAAAACTTCTATTTTTTGATAAATGGTATTGATTCATAGTGTTTTATAAGAAAAACGTATGATGCTAATTTTAAATAAGTTTCGTTGTTAGTAAAATCAGGTGATTGTCAAATCACTGTGCAAAAGTAAGCACTTCGGAAAATAAAAAATAACGCTGGAAGTACTTTTTTTGTCGCCCTGTATTGGGGATTCAATTTTTTATTTTATATTTGCAGTCAAATAATTAATTATCAGATATATATGTTATACTGTTGTATTGAAATATAGAATAAATCTAAATAAAATTATATGGAAAAATTAAAGCAATTATTTTTGAAAAATACCGCAGAAGGTACTTCGCACGTGCATATCATAAGTAGCGATATGATTTTTATCAGAACGGAAAATAATTCGGCTTTTGAGGAAGAATTTAAAAAAGAAATTAATCAGAATTTTATTCAAATTCACTTCACAATCAAAGGAATAGCACATTTTTTGTTCAACGAAGGGAGTTATAAAGTATCGCTTGCCAACCAGCGGATGTTGTTGCTTTACAATCCGCAAAAGGCATTGCCTTTGCATCAACTTACCACACCCAAATCGCAAGTGGTTTCACTGTTGATTTCCATTCAAAAATTTCACTCTCTTTTTTCAAGTGAAGCAGGGTATATTGATTTTTTGAGTTTGGAAAATAAAGACAAAAAATACTACAATGAAGATGGTATTTTATCAACAATGATGGTGGTCTTACATCAGATGTTAAATGCTGATTTTCAAGGTAATTTGCAATCACTTTACCTGAAATCCAAGGTTTATGAATTGTTGGTTTTGTATTTCAATCGTTCAAGTGGCGTAGATGCGGAACAATGTCCTTTTTTGGCTGATGAAGAAAGTGTTTCAAAAATTCATCAAGCCAAAGAAATCGTAATTAAACGAATGGCTGACCCACCCGGATTGCAAGAGCTTTCTAATGAAATAGGCTTGAATATCAAAAAGTTAAAAGAAGGTTTTAAGCAAATTTACGGTGATTCAGTCTATGCTTTTTTGTTTGATTATAAAATGGAAGTGGCTCGCAAAATGCTTGAAGGTAAAGAATTGAATATTAACGAAGTAAGTATGAGGGTTGGATACAGCACCCCGAGTCACTTCATTGCTGCTTTTAAGAAAAAATACGGCGTAACACCTAAAAAATACCTGATGAGTTTGTAAAAAATAAAGGGCAATGAAACTCGCCCTCTGTTTTATTTGAAATGGTTTAATGCCTCAATGATGATTTCGCATCCTGCTTTTATTTCCGCTTCGGTTATCGTTAGCGGAGGCGAAAGGCGTACGGCTCGGCTTTCAAAAAGTAACCAATAGACAATCAGTCCGTTATTTTGACAATAATGCACAACAAAATCAGCAATTTCAGCCGATTTTACAATGACAGCCAGCATCAATCCCTTTCCGTTAATGCTTTCAATAAGCGGGTGTTGTAGGAGTTTTCGGAATAATTTTTCTTTCTCCAAGGTTTGTTGCATCAAATCGGTAGTGAGTAGCGTTTTCAGTGTTGCCAGTGAAGCCGCTGCAATGACGGGATTTCCGCCAAAGGTAGTGATATGCCCCAGTTTTGGCGAATGTGAAAGCAATTTCATCAATTTATGTGACGAAACGAAAGCTCCCACGGGCATTCCGCTTGCCATTCCTTTTCCGATGGCGATGATGTCCGGAACAATACCATAATTCTGAAAACCAAATAGTTTTCCGGTTCTTCCAAAGCCCGGCTGAATTTCGTCGATGATGAGCAAAGCGCCTACTTCTTCACAGCGTTTTTTTACTTTTATGAGATAGTCGTTTTGTGGTTCAATAAAGCCCGCCCCTCCTTGAATACTTTCCAAAACTACGCCTGCGGTTCGTTCCGTAATTTTTTGAATATCAGCTTCATTGTTAAATTCGATAAAGTCCACATCGGGGATAAGCGGTCGGAAAGGTTGTTTGCGTTCCTCATAGCCCATCAAACTCATTGAGCCTTGTGTGTTACCGTGATAGGCATTTTTGGCGGCAATGAGTTGGGTACGTCCGGTGGCTCGTTTGACGAGTTTTACTGACCCTTCAATAGCTTCGGTTCCGGAATTTACCAAATAGGTAGTGTTCAGATTTTCAGGTAAATGCTCTGCCAAAAGTTTACAAAAATCCACGGCGGGTTTCTGTACATATTCGCCGTAAACCATCACGTGCATATAGGTTTTAGCTTGATTTTGAATAGCGTCAACTATACTTGGGTGACAATGACCTAAGGTACAAGCAGATACGCCCGCAACAAAATCAAGATATTTTTTACCGTTGGTGGTGTAAATGTAACTGCCTTGGGCGTGAGAGACTTCCAACAACATCGGGTAGGGCGAGGTTTGCGCCTGATATTTTAAAAAATCATTTTTTTGAGTGTTCATTTTTTTGTCTTTGAATTAGGTTATAAAAATTTTTGTATAAAATTCAGGGCAAAGATATGATTTTTTTACTCATTATTTAAAACAAAAAAGGGAACGTTTCACAACGTATCCCTTTTCTAATCACTAACTAAAAAACTCAATCACTATGATTTTATTTATAAACCATTTCTTTTGCGTAATTTATACGGTCATACTAAAAATTTTTGTATCCGGAATGTTGCGTTGCAATCGTAAATCGAATGCCATACACACGTTGCGCACGAACGTTTTTCCTGCTTCGGTAACGTGTATTTGGCGGTCGTTAATCGTAATCAGTCCGTCGTTTACCATTTCGCTAAGTTGTTTCTTTATGTTTTCTATTTCACCAAAATAGCTTGCCGAGTTGTCCCACGAGGTGGTGAAATGGCACATCAAATTCAAAATATGCCTACGGATTATTAAATCTTCCTCGTTTAAAATATGTCCCCGAAATACGGGAATTTCGTTTCTGGCAATTCGTTCATAATATGCATCTAAATCCTTTTCGTTTTGTGCAAATCCGTACCAACTATCACTGATGGCTGACATTCCTAAACCTATCATTACCTGTGTTTTAGAAGCTGTATAGCCCATAAAGTTGCGATGTAAATCATTGTTCTTAAAGGCTTGATACATCGTATCGGTAGGCAAAGCAAAATGGTCCATCCCGATTTCAACGTAACCGGCTTGCAACAAATGTTGCTTCCCGATTTCGTAAAGCTTGCGCTTTTCATCCCCTGACGGCAGGTTGCTTTCATCAAACCCGCGTTGTCCGTTGCCTTTAATCCACGGCACGTGAGCATAGCTGTAAAAAGCGATACGGTCGGGGCGCAATTGATTGCTTCGGTCAATGGTAAAAAGAACATCATCAACGGTTTGGAACGGAAGCCCGAAAACCAAATCGTGGCTGACGGAAGTGTATCCTATCGTCCGCGCTAATTCGGTAACTTTTTGCACGTTTTCAAATGGCTGAATCCGATTGATGGCTTGCTGTACTTTAAGCGAATAATCCTGAACGCCATAACTTACTCGCCTGAATCCCAAATCGAATAACACTTGCAAATGTTGCTCGGTGGTGTTGTTTGGGTGTCCTTCAAAACTGAATTCGTGTTGCGTGGCAATCTCAGCACCGTGAAAAATCCCCTCAATGAGCCGTTTCAATTCGGAAGGGGCAAAGAACGTTGGTGTGCCGCCTCCTAGATGAATTTCTTTAATAACGGGCTTCTGTTTCAGTGCATTAAGGTATAACTCCCATTCTTTCAGTACGGCATCAACATAAGGCACTTCCACTTGATGTCGTTTGGTAATGCGTTTATGACAACCGCAAAACGTACATAAACTTTCACAAAAAGGAAGGTGAATGTACAGGCTGATGCCTTCACTTTCATTACTTTCATTGAACGATTTTTGCAAGGTTTCCAGCCATTTATCGGTTGAAAACGATTGGGCGTCCCAGTACGGAACCGTTGGGTAACTTGTGTAACGCGGACCCGCAACGTTGTATTTTTGTATGAGCGATACTGCCATTGTTTTGCTTTAAAAAAGCCCCGCAAAGGTACGAAGGCTGTGGTTTATAAAAAATGATATTTGTCAGTCTGCCGTATTTAATTTGTAATTTGAGAAAACATCACTTGAAAAATAGGCGGTTGCAAAGATAAGTAATTCGTTTTAGATGGAAAAATATTTGTTTTTTGCGGTTGGATAAAGCCGTGCCATAAAAACAAAAAGAGGCAATTAGCCTCTTTTCGTGTTCGATTCACAAAAATTGCTTACTCAACGTCTGTTGCGTAAAAAACTCAACGGTGTGTAAGTCAAGATTGTGCGGAATTAAAGTAGTAGTATTGTTTTATTTTGAATAGGCTTTAAGTACAGTTAATCTGATAACACGCTTGTATTGTACTCCATTGGTACCAGCAATTTTTTCACCGAGATTTACGTAATTATTTTCTGCTTCCAGTTTGATTTTGTGTAATTTATAAACTTTGTCATCAGAGTTGGTTATATAGATATAATCAGCTATGCCATTTTTTAAATCCACACCCCAAACCGAAACTTCGTGACCACCAACGGTTAAAGTGACGGCTCCTTCATTTAAAAGCTCTACAATAAGTTTTGTAAATGACTTAATCCCATCTTTCGAATGCCAATAACTGTAACTGCTGTATTGCTGTATGTATGAATTATCTTTCCCGTAGGTAGAAAAGAAATCTTTTACTTCATTCCATTGTGAACTCTTCTTGAAAAAACCAACGTAATTAAGGTATTCAGGTTTTTTAAGATATTTCCTTATGTGGCTTGATAGGTCGGTTCCTACAAAGAAAAATTGCATACCGGGGGCGGCTACAGCCAAACTGTTTTGCCAGTATTTTTTGTATTCCTCGAAAATTGCCAATTCATACACCTTACCTTTCCCGAAAGGTGTCCCCGCCGGAATGGTATTTCCTTTGGCTTGGTAATCTTCCAACCACCACTGAATGGCATTGGAAGCCGCTGCTGCCCAGCAAAGTACGTCATCACCACCTCTGCCTTCGCTGTCGGGTTTTCCGAAGAACTTATTCACGTCGTGCCAACCCGATTCAATCGTTACGTTCGGAACAAAAATTCGTGCGTTGGGGTCAGTAACGGTCGCAGAACGTTCGGCTTTTACCGTAATTTGTTCCGTTTGTTGCTTTTCTTGTGAGGCAGAAGCCGTTTTTTCTCGGGCAAAAAATGTGTAACTACCTTCTCGACTTGTTTTAAACGTATATTTTGACATTTTTGTTTCGGAATTGAGCATTCCTAAACGGAAAATATCATAATTTGCCGTTACATCAACCCCGTTTTGAGTTACGAAGAACGCAATTTCATCAATATCATTAGCCGTAAAGGTCATTTTGCTTGTTGAAAGCACGGGTTTTGCACTTGCCGTGGGTGGTTTAGGCAGAGCAACTGCTTCAATCTGAATTTCAGTACTTGTGAATCCGTCTTTTTCTGCCATAAAAACGTACATTCCCGCATTGTTAGTCTTGAAAGTTGTACCGGAAAAGGTTACAAACGAAGCCGATGCAGGTTCTTTCACTTTAATTTTGTATCCGTTGCTTTGCTGTTCATCATCTTGGATAACAAAAAACGAAACGGTTTCAGAATTATCAGCCATAACCGAAATTTTATCGGTTCGTAACGTAAGTACGCTTGGGGTTACGTTCACTTGCAACGACTTGCTTTTTACACTGTTACCAAATTGAGCAAAAAACGTGTACGTTCCGGCATTTTTGGTAGAAAAACTTCGCTCTGAAAGTTCCACGACTTCCTTCGCTTGGTTAAAAGTGTAGAAAATTTTGGACTTTTCAACCGCTTCTTTGTTTTCCGACTTTACGGTGAAACTGACTTTGTCCGTTCCGTTGGAGCGTATTTGCTCTTTGTCGGCGGTGAGTTCTATTTTGGTTTCGACAGTTGGTTCTTCCTCTTTTTTGCTACACGAAAATAAGAAGAAAGAGGCCAGTAAAAACGCATATCCCGTTGCGGAAAAATTTTGAGTGATTTTGTAGTTATAAAGCATTGTTTTATTTAGTTTGTTTGTTTTTTGCTGAATTTCAACGATGTATCTGTTGTTTTTCTGTGAGAAGTTAATTGTACATCGGTAATCGGGGGCAAAGGTAGTAGTTTTTACCATACCCAAGTGCTAAAATTTTGTGAAAAATTCAGGTCGTAACTGCATAAAACAACTGCGGACAAACAACGCAACCTCCATTCCGCTTGTGAAAAAAGGGAACGAAACTCAGGAAAGGGTAGGGGATAACCAAAACGGAAGGAATTGCACACACCTTATAATATATGTGTACTAAACCTTCCGTTGGTTGTTTGGTGAGTTTATGAATAAATTCCTCCGTTGATGTTGATAACTTCGCCCGTGATGTAGCTTGCTTTTTTGGAAGCGAGGAAGTTTACCAGCTCGGCAACTTCTTCCGCCTCTCCGAAGCGCCCCATCGGAATGAGTGCGGAGGCTTCTTCCTCTTTAATGTCGGCGGTCATATCGGTGCGAATAAAGCCCGGCGCTACGGCATTAACGGTAATGTTGCGCTTGGCAATCTCTTGGGCAAGTGCTTTGGTGGCTGCTACCAAAGCGCCTTTGGCTGCCGAATAGTTCGCCTGCCCGGCTGTTCCTTTCACGCCCGAAACCGATGCAATGTTTACGATGCGTCCGTAGCGGTTGCGTAACATTTTCTGGATGAAGAAGTTTGTTACGTTGTAAAATCCGTTTAACGAGGTGTTGATAACGCCCGTCCAGTCCTCATAAGGCATCCACATAAAAAGCCCGTCGCGGGTAATGCCCGCATTGTTAATGATGACTTCGACCACCGCGTCGGGGTTTTGTCTCTCCCACGTTTGCAGGGCTTTAAGGGCTTGGTCATTATCTGCCACGTTAAACCGAATAAGTTCGGCGGTTTTGCCCAGCGTCTGCACCATTTCAAGGGTTTGCAAAGCGGCTTGCTCGTTTGATTGGTAGTTGATAAGCAGATGATAATCGGTTTCTTGGGCTAATTTTTGGCAGATGGCACGCCCGATTCCGCGTGAACCGCCTGTTATGATGGCACATTTCTTTTTCATAAAATTATTTGGTGTGTGATTGGGTCAAAAATTCTTTTACTTTTTGCTGATAGCCGTACGGCGTGATGTCGTCTTTAAAGAAAGGAACGATTTGGCGTACGGCTTTGTACCACGCTCGAGTAACGGACGAGAGTTTGTCTTCCACCGCGAGAATGTCAATGGCTTGGGTAATGGCAATGGCGTGAATGCTCATCACCTCAAAGGTGTTTTCAATTACTTTTCGGGTGATGGTGGCGGCGTTAGTACCCATACTGACAATGTCTTGATTGTCATTGTTGTTTGGGATTGAATGCACGTACATCGAGGTGGAAAGCGTTTGATTTTCAGCCGTTGTTGAGGTAGCAGTAAACTGAATGCCCTGCACCCCGAAGTTAAAGCCCAGTTTGCCGGCATTGACAAAAGGCGGTAACAATTCGTTGATTTTTGGGTTCAGCAAATAGTTCAGTTGGCGTTCAACGAGCATTGAGGTACGGGTGATGGCGAGTTTGAGTTTGTCCATCTCCAACGAAATGTAATCTCCGTGAAAGTTGCCCCCGTGATATACCATTTGTTTTTCTACATCAACAATCGGGTTGTCACTTGCCGAGTTAAACTCATTTTCAACCACTTCTTTGGTGTTTTCGATGGTGTCAAGCACAGCACCCAAAATTTGCGGTACGCACCGAAGGGAATAATATTCTTGTACCTTCTCTTTAAAAACGGACTCATTGCGCCCGCCGGCGTACAAATGTTCGTGTCGTTTTTTGGTAAGAAGGCTATCGGCAAGGTAAGCGCGCATTCTTTGGGCTATGGCTCGCTGCCCGTGATGCAGTTTCGCTCCGTTAAGTTCTTCTGAAAAATGGTCATCATACGTTTGCACGATTTCATTGATGGCAGTGGAGAATTTCACTGCCCAATCCAAAATAATTTCGGCATAATGCACATTTACAGCGCCCAATCCGGTCATTACCGATGTGCCGTTAATAAGCGAAAGCCCCTCGCGCAGGTGTATTTGTAGCGGCTCAATGCCTTCTTCTTTAAAAACCTCGGTGGTGGCTCGGCGCTTGCCGTTGTGGAAGACCTCGCCTTCGCCGATAAGCACCAAGGCAAGGTGTGCCAGTTGCACCAAATCACCGCTGGCTCCCACGCCTCCGTGTTTAAATATCAGCGGAGTGATGTTGCGGTTGATGAGCTCTTTCATTAGTTCCACTACCGAAAGATGCACGCCCGACTTACCCAACGAAAGCGTGTTGAGCCGGCTGAGAATGACCGCCTTGCAGGTTTCTTCATCGAAAGGCTCGCCCATACCGGAAGCGTGGCTTCGAATCAGGTTGTATTGCAGTTGCAACCGGTCAGCATCGTCAATGCGGTATTGCGCCATCGGTCCGAAGCCGGTATTTACGCCGTAAATTACCTTATTATCGGCAAAATTCTTTAAGAAATTATAACTTGCATTAATGGTTTGTTGTGTTTGCGGGTCTATTTCCACCTGTTTTCCTTCAAAAACGATGCGTGTAAAGTCATTGAAAGATAGTTTTTTATTACGAATCATTGTTTTGTTGATTAAATTCCGTACTTAATTATCTTCTGTTTAAAAAAGAATACTTACTTTTGTGTGCAAATATACTATATTTTTTGAGGGTGGAAAATAATAATATAAAACCTATGAAAAAACAACAAACAGATGTACTGATTATCGGTGCCGGACCTTCGGGATGCGTTTCGGCGGCGTATCTGCATACTAATGGTGTGCAGGTGAAAGTGGTTGAGAAAACAAAATTTCCGCGTTTGGTTATCGGGGAAAGCCTTATCCCGCGGGTGATGGATCACTTCGATGAAGCGGGGTTGCTACCCGCTTTAATGGCGATGAATTTCGAGAAAAAGCCCGGAGCGCGCTTTATCAGAGGAGAACAGGTGTGCCATTTTGATTTCAGCAAGAAGTTCACCAAAGGCTGGGACTGGACTTGGCAAGTGCCGCGAGCCGATTTTGACAATACCCTTGCCCAAGAGATTATCCGTAAAGGGGTTTCGTTGGATTTTGAAACCGAAGTGCTTGACGTGCAATTCGCTCCGCAGGGGCAAGTTGCCCAAGTGCGCAATAAAAACGGTGAGCAGTATGAAATTCACGCCAAGTATGTTATCGACGCCAGTGGTTACGGACGTGTATTGCCCCGTTTGCTTAACTTAAACAGCCCTTCAAAATTAGATGACCATTCCTCTATCTTCACGCATATCTATGAGGGGCAACGTCCTGAGGGGGTGGAAGGTACGCTAATCTCTTTTGATGTGCTGCAACGTGAGGTTTGGCTGTGGGTTATTCCTTTTTCAAACGGAAACACCAGCGTGGGCGTGGTAGGACCTACGAGTTATATCAATGGTTTGTCCCCGACGGGAAACACCGAAGAGGCGCTTCGTAAGGTTATCAGCTCGTCTGATTTTTACCGAAACCGATTTGAAAAAGCCGATTTTTTGTTCACGCCGCATAAAATCGAAAGTTATTCCTGTTCTGTGAAGCAATTGTACGGCGAGGGCTATGTACTGACGGGCAACAGCACCGAGTTTTTAGACCCCGTCTTTTCATCGGGCGTTGCTTTTGCCACCGAGTCGGGTATGCTGGCCGCCAAGTTGGTCAAACGCTACCTTGCCGGTGAGCCGGTGGATTGGGAGAAGGATTATGCCGCGTATATGATGAAAGGTATCAGCGTTTTTAAGTCGTATGTTAAGGAATGGTATACAGGTAATTTGCAAACGCTTTTTTTTCACCGCCCCGAAAACGAGCAGGTTAAGGAAAAGATTTGTTCCGTTTTGGCAGGCTATGTGTGGGACGATGAGAATCCGTTTGTCAGAAAACACAAAACCATTATTGCCGATATGGCGTATGCTATTGATAACAAGTTAGGAATGTAGTAAACGGATACGGTTTGTTCTGTTTTTAATACAAAATGATGTAAATGCCGAAGTTTTTTCATTATTTTGATGTCATATTTTTGTAAATCCGTATGTTTTTATGCTGTTTTGACCCCAAAACTGTATGAACTCTTACGGATTTACGCTTTTTTGGGGTCAAGAAAGTATCAATCCTTTGGTGTTTGCACTTTTTTGGGGTTACAAAAGAATAAATCGTTTGGGATTGGTGCTGTTGTAAGGGCGTGTGCAATACGCCTCTACGTAGATACGCAATAGATTGCTTATCAATGATGTAAATCCATTGGTTTTTGTGTTTTTTGTGTGCAGATAATTCGTAAGGACAAAAAATGGTTTACCCTACGTTGATGTTTGTATGCTATGGATTGTGGTGAGGTGTTTTGTTGTAAGGACGGATGCAATGCATCGTTGCGTAACCACGTATAACTGTGTATCTTCAACCAAAATTGCATTTTTTTTTCTTTTTTTCATCAAAATATATTTTTTAGTACTATCTTTGCCGTTCGTTGTGTAAAAAAGAAACTGGTTTAATAAAAAATATTTAATACAGAGGATGATATCAGATAAGGAAATTACTTCAAATCAATTAATTACCAATATTATATCAGGGATTGAAAAAGTAAAAGGAGATGACATAACCATAATGGATTTGCGTGGCATTGAAAATACGGTGTGTGATTATTTCATATTGTGTAACGGCTCGTCAAACACCCAAGTGAGTGCCATTGCCGGAGCGGTTCAAAAAACAGTGAGCCAGGCAGATGGCAACGTAAAACCTTGGCACGTTGAAGGTGAAAGTAATGCCGAATGGATTTTGATGGATTACGTGGATGTGGTGGTGCATATTTTTCAAAAAAGAATACGTGAACACTACGACATTGAAGGGTTGTGGGGAGACGCAAAAACAATAAATATAGAAACGAACTATTAATATGTCAGATAATAAAACAAATAAACCCCGATTTTCAGCATATTGGATTTACGCCATTTTAATCGCTGTAATTTTAGGATTTAATCTTTTCTCAGACGGAACTCTGTGGAACCAGCCTAAGGAAATTCCGCAGTCAAAATTTATGGAATATTTGCGTAATGGTGATATCAGTAAAACGGTGATTGTCAATCGAAAAGAAGCAAATGTTTACCTAACGCCTGATGCCCTAAATAAAGAAGAACACAAGGCAGTAAAACCCGGTGGCGGTATGTTGCAAAACGCCACTGCACAAACCGAAGTACCTCAATATCGTTTTGAATTGGGTGATTTGAGCAATTTTGAGAATAAATTTGACCAAATCGTACAAGAAAATAACCTGACTACTGAGCGCGAAAACAAAACGCAACAGAACTTTTTAGGCGATATTTTGACAACCTTTGCGCCGTTTATTTTGGTAATTGCCCTTTGGATTTTCATTATGCGCCGAATGGCGGGAGGTGCCGGTGGCGGGCAGTTGTTCAGCATCGGCAAGTCAAAAGCGCGTCTTTTTGATGAAAAGAAGGAAGTGCGCGTAACGTTTCAAGATGTTGCCGGTTTGGAAGGCGCTAAGGAAGAGGTGCAAGAGATTGTTGATTTCTTAAAAAATCCGGATAAATATACCTCATTAGGAGGGAAAATTCCGCGTGGGGCGCTGCTAGTTGGTCCACCCGGAACCGGAAAAACCTTGCTGGCAAAAGCCGTGGCGGGTGAGGCGCAAGTGCCTTTCTTCTCGCTTTCGGGTTCTGATTTTGTTGAAATGTTTGTTGGGGTAGGGGCTTCGCGCGTGCGTGATTTGTTCAAGCAAGCCAAAGAAAAATCGCCGGCAATTATTTTTATTGACGAAATTGATGCCATTGGACGTGCCAGAGGTAAAAATAATTTCACGGGCGCTAATGATGAAAGAGAAAATACATTAAATCAGTTGCTTACCGAAATGGATGGTTTTGGTACGCACACCAATGTTATTGTGTTGGCTGCCACAAACCGCGCCGATATTTTGGATAAAGCCTTGATGCGTGCCGGGCGTTTTGACCGTCAGATTTATGTGGAATTGCCTAATTTGAACGAGCGAAAGCAAATTTTTGAGGTGCATTTACGTCCCATTAAAACGGCTGAAACACTTGATATTGACTTTTTAGCCAAGCAAACTCCCGGATTTTCGGGTGCCGATATAGCCAATGTGTGTAACGAAGCAGCGCTTATTGCAGCCCGAAAAGGAAAAACATCGGTAAACAAACAAGATTTTTTAGATGCCGTTGACCGAATTATCGGCGGATTGGAAAAGAAAACCAAAATAATCACTGCCGAAGAACGTAAAGCCATTGCCTATCACGAAGCCGGACACGCAACGGTTAGTTGGCTTTTGGAGCACGCTGCCCCACTGGTAAAGGTAACCATTGTGCCACGTGGTCAGTCTCTTGGGGCGGCTTGGTATTTGCCCGAAGAGCGGCAAATTGTTCGAACCGAACAAATTCTTGATGAAATGTGTGCAGCCTTAGGAGGGCGTGCCGCCGAGAAAGTTATTTTCGATAAAATTTCAACCGGAGCTCTCAGTGACCTTGAAAAAGTTACCAAACAAGCCCGTGCGATGGTAACGGTTTATGGTTTGAATGACAAGGTCGGTAACCTGACTTATTATGATTCATCGGGGCAATCTGATTACGGATTTACCAAACCGTATAGTGAAATAACGGCTAATTTGATTGACCAAGAAATTTCAAAAATCATTGAAGGGCAATACCAACGCGCCATTCAAATTCTTATTGAAAATAAAGAAAAACTAATCGCTTTGGCAAATCTTTTATTGGAACGGGAAGTGATTTTTAAAGAGGATTTAGAAAATATTTTTGGCGAACGTAAGTTTAAAACAATTGAAGAGCAACTTGTTGAAAGTTAGTGTTTTAACGTTATTTTTGTTGAGCTGAAACGAATAAAACTAAAATAAAAATCATAAAAACTTGATTGTTTTTCAAAATTCAATCAAGTTTTTTTGTATCTTTACCCGTTGTTTGCATATAACTACTTAAAAATGTAGTAAATTAATGAATTTATTTAGAAAAATATTTAATAGCCGAAATACAGAAACAAAAAAAGAAAATTCTCCGCAAAATGTGGTTTCGTATGAGAATTTGCCCGCCGATGAGCAGTTTGCCATCCGGTTTAATGAAAACGGAGGGAAATTCATTTATTGCACTTCCGATGTTGAGGTACAGGCTGTTTTTCGCAATATTTTGAAAGAAATTGGGATTTATGTGAAAATGAATGTTTCAAACGACGCATTGCGAACGATGTTTGAAGAACACGAGTCGCTTTTTACGTCTGATTATGAAATATCAAATGTGTATTTAACTGATTGTGAGTATTTAATAACGTCACTTGGGGGTATAATGCTTTCATCGAATCAGTTGCGACAAAAAAGAACTGATGAACTTCCCGAAACTTTTATTGTTTTTGCCAAAACCAGTCAAATGGTAAAAGATATAACCGAAGGGATGCAGGGGATTAATTCCAAATATCCGCCCAGACGCAAACCAACGGGCTTGGTAACGCTTCGTAGTTTTAAAGAGAATCGCAGTAAAAACGATATTATGAACTACGGCGGAACCTACAAAAAAACCTATTTGATTTTGTTGGAAGATTTATAAATCTGAAAATTAATAAGCTGTGAATGAATTGTTTAAGCGAGCCTTAACGGGTTTTATTTATATTTTTCTGTTGCTCTCGGCAATTATGTTAGATGCGGGGGCGTTTGATTTCTTATTCTTAACCTTCGGAATTATCTGTTTGTTTGAGTTTAAGAGACTTATAAGGCTTAGAGGCTTGCACGTATTCATCATTTTTTTATTTTTATGGTGGCTGTTTATCCATTTACGTGTAAGTATTTTTTCGGTTTATATTTTCCTTTTATTTACCATACTCACCAATGTTTATCTGCTGTTACTGCTTTTTTATGAAAGAACACCGTTAAAACTTCGTGACAACAATTATAAGCTGATAATCAGTTTGTTATATATAGGAGGGGGCTGTGTTTTTATTCCGTTGATTTACAAAAATGAATATTTACTTTCGTATTCGTTATTTGATGCACAACTTACGATGATTGGCATTTTATGTGTCATTTGGGCAAGTGACAGTTTTGCGTATTTAGCCGGAAAATCGTTCGGAAAGCATAAATTATTTGAACGCATTTCACCTAAAAAGACGATTGAAGGTTTTATCGGCGGATTGGTAGGAGCCATCATTACGGCAGTTGTTATCTCGCTGTATAGCAGTAAAGAAGCGTGGGAATGGATTGTTTTGGCAGCAGTTTTGGTCTTTACCGGAACTGTTGGCGACTTGGTTGAATCGGGCTTTAAGCGTGCTGCCAAAGTGAAAGATAGTGGTACTATTTTGCCCGGACACGGTGGCTTGCTTGATCGTTTGGATAGTCTTCTATTTGCGTCGCCTTTTGCCTTTTTGGTATTACAGCTTTTAGAATATTTAAAATAATTTTAACTTTTATATTCTTGAAAAAGAATATTATTTTCAAAAATGAATATCCACTTTTATAAATATCAAGGAACCGGAAATGATTTTGTGATGATTGATAATCGTACCGGTTTTTTTCCAAAAAATGATAAAAAGTTAGTTGAATTTTTGTGTCATCGGAGGTTTGGGATTGGTGCTGACGGACTTATTTTGTTAGAAAATGCTGAAAATTACGATTTTAAGATGGTGTATTACAATTCCGATGGCAATGAAAGTTCAATGTGCGGCAATGGGGGGCGATGCACGGTAGCTTTTGCCAAACAGTTGAAAATCATCACCGATAAGGCTTTTTTTATAGCGACTGATGGGAAGCATTCTGCTCAAATTGATGGTAATGAGCAAGTTAAGTTGCAAATGAAAGACGTGACTGATATTCGTGTAGAAGATGGTTATTCCTTTTTGGATACGGGGTCACCCCATCACGTTCAAATGGTTGAAAATGTTGATACTGTTGATGTTAAATCCGAAGGAGCTAAAATCAGATACGGAGTGCTTTACAGCAATCAAGGAGGAAGCAACGTCAATTTTGTAACGCAATTTGATGAAAAAACGTTTCGGGTTCGCACCTATGAACGCGGTGTGGAAGATGAAACTTATTCTTGCGGAACGGGAGTTACGGCAGTGGCTATTTCAATGTTTCATCAAAATAAAACGCTTGATAATGAGGTTTTTATCAAGACGCTTGGCGGAGATTTAAAAGTTCTTTTTGAAAAAGAAGCGAATCATTATAAAAATGTGTACCTTTGCGGAAGTGCAACTTTTGTTTTTGAAGGAAATATTTCTGTAAATATTTAAAAAAATAAATAGTTACACTTTTTAGTTGGGTTATGGAAATTAAAAATTGCAAACTTAGGGCATTGGAGCCTGAGGATATTGATTTTTTGTATGTGCTTGAAAATGATGAAGATTTATGGGAAGTAAGCCAAACTCAGATTCCTTTTTCAAAGCATTTGTTACGAAATTATATAGAAAACGCATCTCAGGATATTTATCAGGCAAAACAATTTCGGTATGTGATTTATTTAGATGATAATCAGTTGGTTGGTTGCATTGATTTGTATGATTTTGACCCTAAAAATAAACGGGCTTGTGTGGGCATTGCCATTTTGCATCCGTATCGAAAGCAGGGATATGCCCAAAAAGCGTTAGAAAATTTGATAAGCCACAGCAAAAAAAACTTGGATTTATATCAATTAATTGCCTACATTTCAGAAGATAATTTGGCAAGTAAACGTTTATTTAATAAATTGAATTTCAGAACATACGGACTTAAAAAAGATTGGATATTTTCACAAGGAACCTTTAAAGATGTTTATATTTATCAAAAGATACTTTGATTTTTTAGAATGGCAATTGTTTTTATAGTTTTTTTTTGTGATTTATTTCTAAAATTATGTTAAATAAATTGAGAATTTTAGCAAAAAAATAAGATATAAAACTTAGTATAAACTTCTTTTTTTTCTAACTTTGCAGGGTGGATGCTGATAACTGAATTAAAGTAAATAAATACTTCTAAATCAGTGAAAAAGCTTTTTTTAAGAAAGCTGTTGCCTTATTGTGCAACAGTAGGTTTACGCTTTCTGGAAAAAGTAGGTTTTTACGCTTGCTTTATTTTATTGAAAGTGAGTTGTTTAGAAAAGTATTTTCGTTTGAAAAACTTTTTGTCAAGTAAGGTTTATTTTTAATGAGTAAGAGAATTTAAGATGACAAAACCTAATCCCATTAACAAAGAAGTACTTTGGGACAAAACAAAGATAATAATCAGTGAAACAGATAGTTTTGGCACAATAACAAGCGTGAATAGCGTGTTTTCGGACGTTTCCGGATATACGATTGATGAGCTTGTTGGGCAGCCTCATAGTATAATTCGTCATCCCGATATGCCGAAAATTATTTTCAAAATGTTGTGGGAGAACCTCAAACAGGGAAATAATTTCATCGGAATTGTCAAAAACTTGGCAAAATCAGGTAGATATTATTGGGTTGTTACTGATTTTGAAATACATAGAGATGAAACGGGGAATATTTTCGGTTATGTAGGCAAACGGAAAGCGGTTCCGCAGAGTGTGGTGGACAATTACGTGGCACCTTTTTATGAAACCTTGTTGAAACTTGAAAAAATAGGAGGCATTGAGTTGAGTCATCGTTTCTTTAAAAATTATTTAGTAAAGCAAGGAAAAGATTATATTGACTTCATTATCAGTATTCTATCAGAAGCAGAAAGTGATTTGCTTGCAGCCGGATTAGCAGTTTCTCCGTCATTGTCAAACGGACACGAGCAGCACGAAGTGCCTGATTCCATTTATCACGTGAATAATGCGATGAACGAAAAACGCAAAAGTTTCTTTGAAAAATTATTCGCCACTGAAACCAACAATTCATCAGATGAAATTCGGAAAAATTTCTTTGAACGATTGTTTTAAGGAAAATTAAAAATAGTAAAAGATACATCAAAAGATGTATCTTTTTTGTTTTCTTTCTCGCATAACATACTTTTATAAGTTTTTTTTGTTCAGACCGGTACAATAGTTTAAAGCTATGTGATTAAAAATAAATGAATTATGAAACGAAGAATTAAAAAAGTTGCGGTTATCGGCTCGGGGATTATGGGAGGCGCTATCGCTTGTCATTTTGCTAATATTGGCGTGAAGGTCATTTTGTTGGACATCCTTCCGAAAGAGCTTACCGAAAATGAACTCAAAAAAGGCTGGTCGCTCGCCGATAAACAAGTGAGAAACAGAATTGTAAATGACAATTTGGCAAAAATCTTAAAATCAAAACCTTCGCCTATTTATCATCAAAATTTTGCCAATCACATCAAAACCGGAAATTTAAAAGATGATATTGCACAAATCAAAGACGCCGATTGGATAATCGAAGCCGTTATAGAGCGGTTGGAGGTTAAAAAAGCCATATTTGAAAAAATCGACCAATACAGAACGTCAGGAACGCTCGTAACTTCCAATACCTCAGGGATTCCCGTTGCGTTTATGAGCGAAGGACGAAGCGATGATTTTAAAAAACACTTCGCCATCACGCATTTTTTTAATCCACCGCGTTACTTGCAACTTTTTGAGGTGATTCCAAATGTGGATTGCAAACCTGAAGTGATTGATTTTCTTATATCTTACGGAGAAAAATTTTTAGGAAAAACTCCCGTTTTAGCCAAAGATACGCCGGCTTTCATCGGAAACCGAATCGGAATTTTTGGAATAATGCATATTTTTCACACAATGAAATCCTTAGGATTGAGCGTTTCGCAAGTGGATAAACTAACGGGCATTGTGATTGGTCGCCCAAAATCGGCAACTTTCCGCACGGCTGATTTAGTAGGTTTGGATACTTTGGTACACGTAGCTAACGGATTGGCTCAAAATTGCCCGAATGATGAGGCGAAAAATACATTCATTCTCCCTGATTTTATCCAAAAGATGATGGAAAATCAGTATTTAGGCGAGAAAACCAAGCAGGGATTTTACAAAAAAACGGCTTCCGATGACGGAAAAAGTGAAATTTTGGAGCTAAATCTGGATACAATGGAGTATGAAACGCCGAAAAAAGTGTCATTTCCTACTTTGGAAATCACAAAATCCATTGAAAATGTACTTGAACGCTTGCCGATTTTGATAAAAGGCACAGATAAAGCAGGTGAATTTTACAGAAAAACGTTTGCCGCTTTGTTTGCTTACGTTCAAAATCGCATTCCTGAAATTTCCGATGAGCTTTATCGGATTGACGATGCGATGAAAGCAGGTTTCGGCTGGCAGAACGGTCCGTTTGAAATTTGGGAGGCTATTGGCGTGCAAGAAGGTGTTGCGTTGATGCAATCCGAAGGGTATCAGCCTGCCTTGTGGGTTACTGAAATGCTAGCTTCGGGTAATGAATCTTTTCATAAGTTAAAAGACGGATTATCATATTATTATGATGTTTCAGCAAAAAAATATGTAAAAAAATCAGAACAAGAAGGATTTATTATTTTGGAGAATATTCGTCCGTCAAAAACGATTTGGCAAAATGCCGAATCCCGAATTTTAGATTTGGGTGACGGGATTTTAAATCTGGAATTTCATTCAAAAATGAACACCATCGGGGGCGGTGTACTTCAAGGAATCAATAAAACCATTGATTTGGCAGAAAAATATTATGAAGGCTTAGTTGTTGGTAATCAGGGAGCTAACTTTTCAGTAGGAGCCAATATCGAAACCATTTTGATGATGGCAACTGAACAAAAGTATGACGAATTGTATATGACAATCAAGTACTTTCAAGACACGATGATGCGTATGCGATATTCGTCCGTGCCAACCGTCGCCGCACCACACGGAATGACGTTGGGCGGCGGTTGTGAACTTTGTCTGCACGCCGATAAAGTGGTGGCAGCAGCCGAAACGTATATCGGTTTGGTGGAATTGGGCGTAGGTGTAATTCCCGGAGGCGGTGGAACTAAGGAACTGACAATGAGGGCTTCTGATTCTTTACGGAAGAATGATGTAGCACTGAATCGTTTGCAGGAATATTTCTTGACAATCGCGATGGCAAAAGTTTCAACTTCGGCGTATGAAGCCTTCGATTGGGATATTTTGCAAAAAGGGAAAGATGTGGTGATTATGAGCAAGATACGACAAATTGCCGAAGCCAAAAAACAAGCCTTGCTCCTTGCCGAAGCCGGTTACACACAACCTTTACAACGTTCTGATATTAAGGTTTTTGGAAGGCAGTTACTTGCAACGCTTTTGGTTGGAACGGATTCAATGCGAGAAGGAAATTACATTTCGGAATACGACAAAAAAATAGCCGACAAACTGGCTTATGTAATGGCGGGTGGCGACCTTTCCGAGCCTACTTTCGTTTCGGAACAATATTTGTTGGAACTGGAAAGAGAAGCCTTTTTGTCACTCTGTACCGAACGTAAAACCTTGGAACGTATTGAATATATGTTACAAAACGGGAAACCGCTCCGCAATTAATAAAAAGTTGATAATAAACGAATAGTTTTAAATTATCTCGTTTTTTTATTCATCACAAAAGACTTCCGTCAAACAGAAAAGGAAGTAAATCTTTGATGGAATACACCTGAATTATTTTTCCGCAAGCTCCCATAAAATAGATGCTAATAGGTTGGTTCTGACGTATTTCATATTCCGAAAGTGACTGCCGACAAGCTCCGCAGGGCGAAACGGGTTGTTCTGTGGGTTCGGTGGCAGTTCCTGTTAGGGCAATGGCTTCGATAATTTCGTTTGGGAAGCGGGCTGAGGCTTGGTAAATCGCCACACGTTCAGCACATAAGCCCGACGGATAAGCCGCATTTTCCTGATTGGAACCAATGCAAATTTCTCCGTTTTGCAACCGAACGGCGGCTCCCACCTTAAATCCCGAATAAGGGGCGTAGGCATTCTCCCGAGCTTTGATTGCTTCACTCATTAATTTTTGCATCGCATTGGGCAGTTCATCAATGCTGTTGAAAATGGTGTATTTTACGGTTAATTGACGTTCCATTTTTGTTAAAAGAATATTAAGTTTTACGCTTACAGCAACAAATATAAGAAAATAATCATTTATTAATCGTATTTTTGCGTTCAAAATTGAAAAAAGATAATTTTTTCATCATTTTTTTATTCATTCATTTAATAAAATACGATTGATTATGATTTTTGAAATTTGTGCAAGTTCTTTTGAATCAGCTAAAAACGCACAATTGGCTGGGGCAAGCCGCATTGAATTATGTAGCGAATTGGGTGTTGGCGGTATCACGCCAAGTTACGGACTTATAAAAAAAGTAATGGACGAACTTTCTATTGAAAATTGCGTGCTAATTCGTCCGCGAAGTGGAAATTTTACATATACCGATGCCGAATTTGACGTGATGCTTCGCGATATTGCTTTTTGCAGAGAATTGGGTTGTAAAGGCGTGGTTACAGGCGTTTTAAATGCAGATAATACGATTGATGAAGAGCGAACTAAGCGGCTTATTGAGGCGGCGGGCGAGATTGATTTTATTTATCACCGAGCGTTTGATTGCGTTCCCGATTCGTTGGAAGCTCTTGAAATTTTGAAAAAATTGGGCGTAAAACGCATTTTAACTTCCGGTGGAAAAAAATCGGCGGTGGAAGGATTGGATTTACTAAAATGCTTAAATTCAGTTGCTGACGGAAAAATTACGATTATGCCCGGCGGTGGAATCAATCCGCAAACGATTGTGAAAATCAAAGAAGCCGGATTTAGCGAGGTTCATTTTTCCGGAACGATTTTTGAGAAATCTGCAAGCGAGATGCCTTTTTCGTTCAATACGGCTGCTTTTCTGGACGAGTCGGTTCGCCCAATTTCAAGTGTGGAGCAAATTAAGTTGATTATGAATGCTTTAAGGTAAAATGATTTTTATTTATTAAAGTTTGAACGGTATCAACTTAATTCAAAATTCCGAATCCAAAAATCAAATTTTTCCCTGTTTATTATGAAGAACATAGTAATTGCTTTTTGTGTTTTTATTGTTGTAATTTCTTGTAAGTCAGTTGTTAATTCTGAAACTAAAAAAGAGAAATGGCGATTGGTTTGGGAAGATGATTTCAATCGAGATGATATTTTTAGTACGGGGATTTGGTCAAAAATTTCGCGGGGAAAATCTGATTGGAATAATACGATGAGTCAACACGAATCTCTTTTTGAGATAAAAGACGGAAATTTGATTCTGATTGGCAAGACAAATGACATTGATCCGAAAGATAGCTCGGCTTTTGTAACGGGAGGTGTTTTTACCAAAGGCGGAAAATATTTTGATTACGGAAAAATTGAGATTTGTTGTAAACTTGAAGTTGCACAAGGTGCGTGGCCTGCTATTTGGATGCTTCCAAAAGAAGAAAAATGGCCTGATGGAGGAGAAATTGACATTATGGAACGGCTTAATTTTGATGATTTTGTGTATCAAACAGTGCATAGCCGATACACACAGACTCATAAGGAATTTCCTAAACATTATACTACATTTCCGATAAAATCAGATGATTATAATGCATATGCTGTGGAAATTCAGCCTGATGAATTGCGTTTTTACGTCAATAATCAATTTACGTTTTCATATCCTCGCATTGAAGGAAAGCCGGAACAATTTCCGTTCGGGAAGCCATTTTACTTGCTGATTGATATGCAGTTAGGGGGTTCGTGGGTTGGTGAAGTTACTGATTTTCAAGAGCCTGTTCGTATGTATGTTGATTGGGTCAGATATTACCAAAAATAATAATTTTTAACTATATTTCACTGAAAATATGTATGTTTTTTTAATTTTATTTATAATTGTTTATTTTTTGCTGACGTTTTACGCCGTTCAAGTGCTCAAAACGCTAAAAGTTTCTAAAATAGGCTGTTATGTTTTTGGAGGAATTTCAGTATTGCTTGTCGCAAATGTATTTTTGCAATGGCTTTTTCGCACCAAAGCGGTTTGGACGGTTTTTCAACAATATTCAATGGGCGCTTTGCTGGTGTGGAGCGTGATTTTACTAATAATGTCCATCGGGTTGTTTTTGGAAGATATTGTAAGAATTTTTTCGGTTTTATTTCGTGGTAAAAGTGTTGAAAATAAAGGGTTTATAAGCAGAAAAAAAACGGTGAGTTTATTGACGCTCATTGTAGCTTTTGTTCCGCTGGCATTGGCTGCTTATGGTGCAACCAAAGGAAAATTCCATTACAAAGTTTGGAAATATACGCTTTACTATGAAGATTTACCCGAAGCCTTTGATGGTTACACGATTACGCAATTGTCTGATATTCATAGCGGAAGTCTGGATAATAAAGAAAAAGTCCGGCGGGGGATTGACTTGGTAAATCAGCAAGGGAGCGATGCCATTATGATTACGGGCGACATTGTTAATAATCTGGCAGAGGAATTGCTTCCGTGGAAGGACGTTTTCAAACAATTGAAAGCCAAAGACGGCGTATTTTCCGTTTTAGGAAATCACGATTACGGAGATTATTCTACTTGGGAAACACCCGAGGCAAAAATGCAAAACCTTGAAAAACTGAAAGATATACAACGAGAAATGGGTTTTGATTTGATTTTGAATGACCATCGTTATATTGAAAAAAACGGAGAACGAATTGCCATTATCGGAGTTGAAAACTGGGGCTATGGGCGATTTTCAAAATACGGCGATTTGAAAAAAGCAATGCAGAATGTTGCCAATGAGGATTTTAAAATTTTACTAAGCCACGACCCGACACATTGGGAATACGAAGTGTTGCCTCAAAATAAAAATATACAATTAACACTTAGCGGGCATACGCACGGAATGCAGTTAGGTATTGAAATAGAGGGACTTATAAAATGGAGTCCATCAGAGTGGAAGTATAAATATTGGGGTGGAATGTACAACGAAAAAGGTAAAAACTTGAATGTCAATCGCGGATTTGGCTATCACGCTTTTCCGGGAAGAATCGGGATTTGGCCTGAAATTACGGTGATTCAATTGAAAAAGAAGCGGAACTAACTAAAAAAAGTAGCGATTTTGAAATCTCAAAATCGCTACTTTTTAATTTATTATAATTTGCTAATTGTTTGTAATTCAGCTTTTATTTCGGTTTTTAAGGAATTGGAGGCTTCAACCAAAGGCAAACGAACGTGAGGTTGGCATAATCCTTTTTCTGCCAGTATAGCCTTGATTCCCATCGGATTACCTTCTTTGAAAGCCAAATGTGTTTGTTTTATTAATTGATAATGAATGCTACGGGCTTTTTCAACTTCGCCTCTAAGTCCGAGTCGTACCATTTCGGAAAATTCTTCCGGAAAGGCAATCCCGATTACGGAAATCACGCCCGAACTACCCATCAAAACGGAAGGCAATGTGGTGAAATCATCACCTGAAATAAGGAGAAATTCCTCTGGTTTGTCTTTTATTATGCTCATATTCAGCATCAAATCGCCCGATGCTTCTTTGATAGCCACGATGTTATCAAACTTCTTTGCCAATTGGTTTGTAGTTTCGGCTGTCATTGAAATTCCGGTACGTCCCGGAACGTTGTACAAAATCACGGGAAGCGGAGCGTTTTTGGCAATTTCCGAAAAGTGAGCATACAATCCGTTTTGTGAGGGCTTATTATAATAAGGTGTAACCGATAAAATTGCCGAAAATTCGGATAAGTCAGTGGTATTTATTTCATCTATAATATTTTGCGTGTTGTTCCCACCAATTCCGATAACGAGCGGAACCCGTTTTTTATTCGCTTCGATGATGGTTTCGCAAACCAATTTTTTTTCATCTTTGGTTAGAGTAGGAGCTTCGCTGGTTGTTCCCAAAACAACGATGTACTCCACACCGCCGTCAATTACATAATTCACCAAACGGCTCAATGATTTTGTATCTACTTTATTATCAGCTGTAAATGGCGTAATCATTGCCACGCCTGTTCCTTTTAGTTGTTTCATACGTTTTATTTTTTAGTTTATTTTACGATGGTTGCCAAAACCTTTTTTACCTCGGTGGTGAAAACCGATTTGTCATCCAGTTTGCAATTGATAATTACGTCATTAAACTGATTTTCAATGCCTTCGAAACCAATACGCAATTTGGCTTTAACTGAGGATGAAAGCAAAAGTAAAGGCAATTTCGGTTGGTTGAAGTAATTTATCAAAATGTCATATTCCTGTTCTGAAAGTCTGTCGGCGTGATAGTTACGCACTTTTCCCCGCCAGTTAATTTCCTTGTCAATCAAAAAAGGAACGCCATTGGTGTGAGTTTCTTCCGATTGACGTTTGTACCCTAAAAAAATGTAATTTTCGGGGCGAATGTTGTAAAATTTGACCAAATCAAGCAACGGGTCAATATCTTTAACCTCGTTCATATCAACAAGGCAAGCCACTTTTGTAATGCCTGCACAAAGCCTTGAAGAATAGGATTCTAAGGTTTTTAAATTCTTTTGAATTTGATTTTTTAGGAAATAATTTTTTAGAAATTCCAAAATTGTTTTACTTTTACGGTCTGTTTGCAAAGGTACAGATAAATTTTAAAAAAGATTACTTATTATGAAGAATTTTAATTTGCGATTAGCTCATTTTTTTGTTTTAATTGTAACAATTTGTTTGATTTTTTCGTGTAAATCATCGGTTCGTAAACTTGCTTCAATTGAAGGGAAAAATATTGAAGTTTCGCCTGAAATGAATGAAGTTGTTGATATTGATGCGTTTATAAGTCCTTACAGAAAGCACGTACAGCAAGAAATGGCGTTGGTTTTGGCGCAGAATCCCGTGCTTTTGCAAAAAGACGGAAACCAAGCCAATACGGCACTTGGAAATTTATTTGCCGAAGCGTCGTTTGAAATTGTAAATCCTATTTTTTTGAAAAAAACAGGGAAACAAATTGATTTTGTGCTACTTAATTCAGGAGGAATACGCTCGGATTTGTTAGCCGGAGACGTAACCGTCGGGACGGCTTACAACTTGATGCCTTTTGAGAATAAAATGGTGGTTTTGGAAATGAAAGGCAATAAAATCAATGAGTTAGCTGATTATTTGGCAAAAGCGAAAAAACCGCATCCGCTTTCACATCAAATTGAATTACAAATAACTGAAAATGCTGAAATTAAAAAGTTTTTACTTCATAATCAGCCTATTAATCCGGAAGCGACTTATTTCGTAGCCACTTCTGATTATTTGATGAATGGCGGTGACGGAATGGTCTTTTTCCAAAATCCTGTTCAAATTCACGAAACAGATTATTTGATTCGCAATATTTTAATTGATTATTTCAAAAAAATAAAAGTTGTGCAAACAAAACAAGACAATCGTTTTATTATACTGAAAGATTAACGTATTTCCGCTTAAAAAAGAAAATTATGCAACGAAGAACATTTATAAAACGCGTAGGTGCCACGTCATTATTTTTAGGTTTTGGAGGACTATCATTGTCAATGAAGCCTGATAATATGAAGAAAATCACTATTTTACATACTAATGACACTCACAGTCACATTGACCCGATGCCTCAAAATGATGCCCGAAACCCGAACCGTGGGGGTGTAGCTCGGCGTGCTTATTTGATACAGCAAATTCGCAATGAAAATCCCAATACGCTTTTGTTTGATGCTGGCGATATTTTTCAAGGAACACCTTATTTTAATTTTTACGGAGGCGAACTGGAATTCAAACTAATGTCAATGCTCAAATACGATGCCGCAACGCTTGGTAATCACGATTTTGACAACGGTCTTGAAGGGCTTTACGCGCAACTTCCGCACGCAAAATTTGATTTTTTGGTGTCCAATTACGATTTTAAAAATACGCTATTAGACGGACATACAAAACCTTACAAAATTTACGAACTTGACGGCGTCCGCATTGGGGTTTTTGGCTTGGGTATCGAACTCGAAGGTTTGGTGAATAAGAAAAACTACAAGGAGACGGTTTATTTAAATCCGCTTGAAATTGCCCAAGATATGGAACGCAAATTGCGCCACGACGAAAAGTGTGATTTGGTAATTTGCCTGTCGCATTTGGGATATGAATACCGTAGCGATAAACTTATTTCGGATTTGATAATTGCACGGCAAACAGCTGATATTGATTTGATTATAGGCGGACATACGCACACATTTCTGCCTAAACCAACCTTGGTTACCAATCAAAAAGGAAACACGACTTTGGTGAATCAGGTGGGGTGTTTTGGTATAAATTTAGGTCGGATTGACTTTTATTTTGAAGCAGGAAAAAACAAAGAAAATAAATCTGTTACTATCGAGGTATAGTGCTTATTCTCCGATTTTTAGCCGTGCTTTTGCCGTAGTTTGTTGGTTGGCAAAGTGATTTTCACGATATTTGTGATATCCCACGATGCCAATCATTGCGGCATTGTCGGTACAGTATTCAAAATTAGGTATATAGGTGTGCCAGCCGTGTTTTTTGCCCAGTGCGAGCAATGCGTTTCGTATGCCCGAATTGGCTGAAACACCACCGCCGATGGCAATGTGTTTGATATTAGTCTGATTGACAGCTTTTTGAATGCGTTGCATTAATATTTCAACAATGGTATGTTGTACCGAAGCACAAATGTCGGCAAGGTTTTCGTTGATAAAATTTGGATTTTGTGCCGTATTTTTTTGAACAAAATACAAAATTGCGGTTTTCAATCCGGAAAAACTGAAATTGAGTCCGTCGGTTTTGGGTTTGCTGAATTTGAATGCTTTTGGGTTGCCTTCTTGGGCATATTTGTCAATCAAAGGTCCGCCGGGGTAAGGTAATCCCAAAATTTTGGCAGTTTTGTCAAAAGCCTCACCCACAGCGTCGTCGAGGGTTTCTCCGAGAACTTCCATCGAGAAAAAATCATTTACTTTTACAATTTGCGTATGCCCGCCGCTGATGGTCATTGCCAAAAACGGAAACTCGGGTTTTGCGTTATTTTCATCGATAAAATGCGCCAAAATATGCGCTTGCATATGATTTACTTCAATGAGCGGAATGTTCAGCCCCATAGCCAGTGATTTGGCAAAGGAAGTCCCAACGAGCAATGACCCCATAAGTCCCGGCCCTTGCGTAAAAGCAATAGCCGACAGTTCGTTTTTGCAGATGTTGGCTTTTTTTAATGCGCTATCAACCACAGGTACAATGTTTTGCAAATGCGCTCGTGATGCCAATTCAGGTACAACGCCTCCGTATTGTTTGTGAACTTCCTGATTGGCAACCTCGTTTGAGAGCACTTTATCGTTACACAACACGGCTGCCGAGGTGTCATCACACGATGATTCAATTGCTAAAATGTAAATGTTGGGTTGGGTCATTTTTCAAAAAAATAAACTGATTTTGCCTGCAAAAATAACAATTTTTTTGCAATAATACGCTTAATTGTGGTCAGTCAAGCTGATTTTGATAATCAAAAATATAAAAAAACTTGCAACAATTCAATAATAATTTTTTAACTTTGCGCTCCACTATTAATTAGGTTCGAATTAATTTAATATTTAGTTTAAAATCAGACGGTTATTTAAAATACTATTTCGTTTTTTATGGATTACCCTGCTGTTGTTGGGGGTTATTGCCATACTTCTTGCGTTGCCTGTTACTCAGACGTTTATCGCCAAAAAAGCGATGAATTGGCTCAATAGCGATTATGACGTAAACATACAAATTGAAAAAGTGCATCTTAAAATCAATGGTGATGTGGCGCTTAAACGTGTCTTAATCAAAGATTTTCAGCAAGATACGCTTATTTCGGCAAAAGAAATTGAAACCTCGGTTTTAAAATTCGGGCAGTTGCTGGAAGGCAATTTGTATTTCGGGACTATTGATGCTGATAGCTTGATTTTCAATATGAAAACCTATAAAGGCGATACACTTTCAAACTTAGACGTGTTTATATCTAAGTTTGATTCGGGCGAACCAAGCACCGGAACTTTCATAATGAAATCAAAGGCTATTAACCTGAAAAACAGTAGTTGTTATATTTCCGATTTTAATAGTAAAAATCCTTCGTTGCTTCAAATTGAAAACTTGAACGTTCGTTTAAACGATTTCAATATTATTGATTCGGAAGTGTTTTTTGAAGCCCAAAACGGAAAACTTACGTATGACAAAAAAATTGACGTAACACATCTCGATACAAAATTTGCCTATACCGACTCGTTGTTAAGTGTTGATAATCTGAATTTTAAAACAAAAGATTCGGATTTGGAAGGCAATATTCGGTTTTATCTTGATTCCATAGGTTTTGGTGATTTTTCAAACCACGTAACGCTTGATGTGAAAATCGCAAAGGCGAATTTAGCCACCAACGACCTCAATGTTTTTTATGACGGGTTCACAAAAGGAAAAACGTTGTCAGTTAATAACTTACTGATTAAAGGGATTTTAAACGATTTTGAAACTTCCGAAGGCGAGATAACTTATCAAAATACGATTCTAGAAGGTACTTTTACTTTTAAGAATTTACTTTCTGATGATAAAAAGCTTATAATCAGTGGAAAAGATATTTATTTGGAAACGATTTATAATGATTTGGCAACGCTACTGCCCGTACAGTTGGGGCAAAATTTGCCTGCCGAATTGCAACGTTTGGAAATGTTTTCACTTCACGGCGACCTACTTTACACAACCACGGCATTGCAAACCAATTTGGAATTGCGCTCCTATAAAGGAAATGCAACCCTCGATGGCGTTCTTGAAAATTTGGAAAACGTTGAAAATATGTTTTACAAAGGGCGTTTATCAACCCAAAATTTAGATGTAGGTGCTTTGATTGATGACCAAAGCGTTGGTGCGCTAACTGCACAATTGGAGGTTGAAGGTAGAGGTTATGACTTGAAAACGATTAAGTTACACGCGAGCGGAAACGTTAATTCATTTTCGTATAACGATTACAATTATAACAATATATCAGTTAATGGTGAATTTAAAAATCAGGTTTTTAACGGAAAGGTAACTGCCGATGACACCAATTTGAAAATGAATTTTAGCGGGCTTGCCGATTTTTCAAAAAATAACTCAAAGTTTGATTTTCAGGCAAATATAGACATCGCTGACTTGCACGCTTTGAAGTTCGTTCAATCCGATTCTATTTCCAAATTTAAAGGAAATATTGTTTTTAATATTCAAGGTAACGATTTGGACGCCATCGTGGGGGAAATTAGGTTTAAAAATACGCAGTACACCAACTCGACGGATGTCTTTCTGTTTGATGATTTTGAGGTAACATCTTCATTATCAAATGACGGAATTAAAGAAATAACCATCAATTCACCCGATATTATCAGTGGTAATGTTAAAGGCAAGTTCAAAATGATTGAAGCCAAGAAAGTGTTGCAAAATGCTTTCGGAAGTATTTACGCTCATTATAAACCTTATAAAATAGCTCAAAATCAGTATATTGAATTTAGTTTCAATATTTATAATAAAATTATTGAGGTGTTTGTTCCGAAAGTGAAAAT
Source organism: Capnocytophaga sp. (assembly GCF_030532915.1). Classification (GTDB taxonomy): domain Bacteria; phylum Bacteroidota; class Bacteroidia; order Flavobacteriales; family Flavobacteriaceae; genus Capnocytophaga. Next base: position 16,632 of record NZ_JAUNKD010000010.1, on the reverse strand, counting down.
CGGGAAAAATACCATTTTGAAAGGAAAAATTGTTGCCGATGACGGAAGTTTTAAAATGCAGTTTAAATCGCCGGAAATCAATGCTTATGATTATCAAATTGACGGGATTGATTTGAAAATCGACAATAAAAATCCGCTTTACAATGCCTTCTTTGAGGTAGGGAAAGCCGATTTGGGAGCTTACAGCATCAGTGATTTCAATTTGATTAACGCCACCATTAAAGATACGCTCTTTTTCCGAACCGAATTCAAAGGAGGTGATACTCAGAAAGATTTCTACGAACTCAATTTTTATCACACGCTTAACAAAAAGCAGGAATCCATCATCGGGCTGAAAAGATCACTGTTCAATTTTAAAGAAAATGCGTGGTTTATCAATCGCGAAAATTCGGATAAACAAAATAAAATCATTATTAACCGAACCGCCGACAGCATCAAAATTGATAATTTCAGAATGGCGCACCACAATCAGCATATCAATTTGAGTGGGTTGATAACCAAAGATGATTACAAAAATTTGCATATTGTTGCCAATAACGTGTCTCTGGCAAAAATTACCCCTGAGATGAAAGGGTTAGATTTGCGCGGAACCCTCAACGGGCATTTATCACTCACACAAAAAGGCAATTTGTACTACCCTTCATCCGATTTATTCATACGCTACTTCCGCCTAAACGGATATGATTACGGTGATTTGGAAGCGAGTGTTTTCGGTAACAGTGATTTGTCATCGTTTAGCGTATCGGCGCGTTTTGTCAATGGAAAAACACTGGGTTTCAGAACCGATGGCAAAATACATCTGGATAAAAAACGCGGAACGTTACTTGATTTGAACGCTCGTTTTCAAGATTTTAATTTGGCGCCGTTTAATCCGTTTGTTGAAGGACTTCTTTTTGATTTAAGGGGATGGGTTTCAGGTAATATTGCTATTCAAGGCTCAATTGAAAATCCGGCGATGGACGGTGAGCTTTCAATCCGAAAAGGAGGCGTTGGGATCACTTATTTGAACTTAAATGCTGACATTGAGGAAGATGCCAAACTGAAAGTAAATCACCAAACTTTTGAACTTCCTAATTGGACGCTTACCGATACGGCTTTCAAAACACAGGCTATTCTTAACGGAAATATACGCCATAACAAACTCTCCGATTGGTTTTTTGATTTGAATCTCAAATCGAAAGATAAGCGTTTTTTGGTACTGAACACCGAATATGCCGAAGGTGCGTTGTTTTACGGAACAGGCTTTATTCAAGGCGAAGCTTCAATTAAAGGGGCTATTGATGAATTAGTTATCTCGGTGAAAGCCAAAACCGAAGACGGGACCCAGTTCAAAATTCCGTTAAGTGAAGGTGAGGGAATCGGCGATGATTCGTTCATCACCTTCGTTGAAAAAGGAAATCAAGAAATCAAAGTGGAACGAACTTTGGAATCCGTTAAGGGCTTGGAGCTTAAATTTGAGTTAGACGTATTGCCTTCTGCCGAAATAGAAATCGTAATGGACAGAAAAACAGGTAGTAACCTTGTTGGGCGGGGCGACGGAACTTTGCTCATAGAAATCAATACCAACGGAAAGTTTAATATGTGGGGCGACTTCATCACCTATTCCGGATATTATAATTTTAAGTTTGAAAATATTATAGATAAGCGTTTTACGGTACTTCCCGGTGGGTCAATTTCGTGGAGTGGCGACCCGCTCAAAGCCACCCTACGCGATTTGAAAGCCGCATACACCCTGAATGCCAATCCATCCGTGTTATTGGAGTCATCACAATACAACCGAAAAATTCCTACTCAGGTGTTAATCAAGCTCGAAGGGGAATTGATGCAACCCGAAACACTGTTTGATGTTACCTTTCCGGACAGCAACCCAAGTTTGGTGTCAGAGCTTAACTATCGTATGGCAGACCAAGACCGCAAGCAGTTACAGGCTTTCTCGCTCTTGGCACAGGGTTCGTTTATGAGTGATAAAAATACGGATAACCGACTGGTAGCCTATAACTTATTTGAAACGGCAGCCGGGCTTTTTAATAATTTGCTTTCTGATGAGGATAATAAACTAAATTTAGGGGTTTCGTATGAAGCCGGCGTGGTTGATAGCTCATCAGAAATTGCCAGCAGCGACCGTTTGGGCTTCACGGTTTCCACGCAAATTACCGAATGGGCTTCAGTGAATGCCAAAGTCGGGATTCCGGTAGGGGGGGTAACCCGCACCGCCGTAGCCGGAAATGTGGAGGTGCAATTTCGCTTGACTGAAACGGGTAGCCTTTCAGCCAAATTGTTCTTCCGTGAAAACGAATGGCAACAGTATCAGCTTGATAGAATCGGTTACACGCAAGGGGCGGGGATTACGTACTCGGTAGATTTCAATACGTTTAAGGAACTTATCAATAAAATATTTGCCAAAGGCGGAAAAATCATTGAGCCCATAAATAAAGAATACTGACATACGGAAAGTTATTGTAAATCATTTTTTAAAGAAATAAAGAAGAATTTGAAATTGAGCCAGTGTTTTATATGATAAGGATAAGAATGATGAATACATTTTTTATCTTAAATATAACTCATCTAAAATAGATGTTGTAATAGTTTTCTTTTCAACCTTTGTCAAAGTTTCAAAACTTTGACAAAGGTTTTTTAGTACGTTTTTGGAAACCTAATGGTCGTATGGAATATGCCCGTGCGTATGTTTCAAAATTTCCTGACGTCTCCGTGAAAATTTCTTGACGTCAGGAAATTTTTTTCTTGACGTCAAGAAATTTATTTTTTGACGTGTGTTTTTATTAGTATTGATGTTCAGATAGTTACAAACGTGATTTTGTATGTGTTTTTGTCTAGGTTTTCTGTTTATAAATGCACGTCAATCTTTGTCAAAGTTTCAAAACTTTGACAAAGATTTATTAGTACGTTTTTGAATAGATAGTGGGCGTATTGCATACGCCTGTACGTATGTTTGAAAATTTCCTGACGTCTCCGTGAAAATTTCTTGATGTGTGTTACATATCTGCTTGTATAAATTTTCTCTTCTCCAAAAAGGAAGATTATAGAATTTTACAATTAAAAGTGAATCGCTATATTTTGACAACAAAAAAAATCCTTTCACAAACGCGAAAGGATTTTTTGTTACATTATTTTTTATGTTATTGTCTGAATACCACTCGAATTCCGAGATTGTGACGAACACCGGTAGGGGCTCGGTTGCTTCGGTTGGTAGCTCGGTTGGTGTTAGGCACGCAGAAAGCACTTGCTCCCCGTCTAACACGTGCTGAACCGGTTGCGGCACCCGTAGGGTTCGTTTGATGTGCGGTGGAATAGGCTCCATACCAATCGGCTGTCCATTCCCAAATGTTTCCGCTCATATCGTGAATACCTAATTCATTGGGCTTTTTCTCGCCCACAGCGTGTAATCTTCCGCCCGAATTGCTAAGATACCAGCCCACTTCGTCTAAGTTGTTACTTCCGGAGTAAAGATACCCTTTGCTTTTGTTTCCGCCTCGTGCGGCATACTCCCACTCAGCTTCGGTTGGTAAATCACCGCCAACCCATTTTGCAAAGGCTTTGGCTCCTTGCCAAGTTATGAAAACGGCAGGGAATTTCTCTCGTCCGGGGTTTACCACAAACGTATTTCCTTGTTGTTTGATGTCTTTTCCTTGATACCATTTTGCACCGCCTTCAATTTGGTTCCCTTTGGCGTTCAAAAATTTAACAAACTGCTCGTTAGTGATTTCATATTTTGTAATGCTGAAACTGCTTAACGTTACGGTGTGCAGTAATTCATCACCATCACCTCGTGAAGGAGTTCCCATTTTGAAAGTGCCACCTTCAACGAACACCAAATCACCGGCTAATTCCTTTGAACCGTTACCGCCGTTCGGTGTAGTGGCTGCCGGAATAACTTTTACAACCAATGTTACGGGATTGTCAATTGAGTTTGAAACGGTAATGTTAGCCGTCCCGGCTGCTATTCCCTTAACTACGATAACATTACCCGAAATGCTTGCCGTTGCTACGTTTGAATTACTTGACGTAAGAGCGTAAGACCCGCTTCCGGAAGAGATGCTTACGTTTTTGGTAGTGCCTGTGTTTACTTCCAAATTTGTTTGGGAAAGCACAATATTTCTTTTATAGGTAACGGTAACGCTTACAACTTTTTCTTTTCCGCTTACTTTATCTTTTACGGTGATTTTTGTTGAACCGACTATTTTCCCGTTGATAACTATGTTATTACCATTAACTGATACGGTGGCAACGGTCGGATTGCTTGATGTAGCCTGATAATTTCCGCTACCCGACAAAGCGGTTAATGTCGCGTTTTCAGTAGCTTTTACGTTTACTGAGCCGGTCGATAAGGTGATGTCAGCAACGGTTACTGTAACTTGAATTTCAGCTGTTTTTTCGGTTTTGCTGTCTTTTACAACGATTTTGGCAGTTCCGTGTGCAATACCTTTGATAGTCAATTTTCCTTGTGCAAGCGAAACCGTGGCGATGTTTTGGTTGTTTGAAGTTGCCGTGTACTGCCCGCTTCCGGAAGTGATGCTGATTTCCGTATTTATTTTTCCGCTTTCAAGTTGAATTTGATTTTTTGAAACGGAAATATCGGCATAAACAATCACTTTTACGTCCGAAACATTTTTGGTTTTTGTATCGGTGATGGTGATGATAGCTTCTCCTGATTTTAACGTAGTTAAACTGACTTTATTTGCTGAAAGAGTAGGTTTTACAATCGCCTCGTCGCTACTTTTTACGATGTACTGCCCGCTGCCGGCAAGAATTGTAACCACTTCGGTGGCGTTTAACTTGGTGGCTATCTCCTTTTTATCAACGGCAAGTTTACCAATAACTGAAATTTGAACTTCAACGGCTTTTCCTGATTCCTTATCCTTTACGGAAAGTGTTGTTGTGCCTAAGGCAGTTCCTTCAACAACGATTTTCTCGCCTTGTAGGGTTGCTTTTGCTATTTTTGTATCGGCTACTGACAGTTCATAACTTCCGTTTCCTGACTTAATGGCAAGGGTTACAGCTTCTTTCGGTGCTAAATTAACTTCCGTCCTATCAACAACAATGGCTTGAAGCGCCTTTTTTACGGTTACTTTTACCACCGCTTTCTGTTCGTTGCCTCTGTCATACACCGTTACTGTGGTTTCTCCTGCGGCAACGCCTGTTACAGTTGCTGTTGATTTTGAAGTTGTTACCGTAGCAATTTTGTCGTTGGCGCTAGTAACTTCGTACTCTCCACTTCCCGCTTTAATTTCAAAAGCAGTTTTTTCTCCCACCCTTTGTGTAAGGTCTTTAACACTTACCACAAGGTCATCATACATTACGTCCTCCGTACAACTTGTTACAGCAATCATTAAAAAAGCTGCCAAGTAAGTAAACATTTTTCTCATAAAAACTAAAATTGATAATTAAATAATTTTTTGTTTTAATTTTCTTCGGGGGCAAAATTAATCTATTATGTTGAATATGCAAGTAAAAAGTTAAATTTTAACATTTGGATTTAATTAATTTCTTTTGAAAAATGTTTTATAAATATGAAATGTATCTAAAATAATGATGAAAAAAAATGTTTTTTTTTGTTAAAAACCAAAAAGAATTGCAAAAAATAAAAGCTATTATTTTAACATTTTTCATTGTTTGCCGTGAAAGCCTTTGATATTCTCAATTCGATTTTGTATTATGTCATACATATTTCAAAATCCTTTTTAACGAATATTTCTATTGTTTACCCCAAAAAAAATCGTAACTTTGCTGGGTTAAAAACATAGTATTTTGAAAATTATGACTATAAAATCTGTACTGACTTGTTTGGTAGGCGTTTTGTCCTTAATTTCTTGCCAAACAACCACTAAAAGTTCAAAGGCTGATTATCAAATTGTTCCTTTGCCGTTGGAAATTTCTGAAAAAGCAACCGAAGCATTTTCGCTCACCGCTTCCACAAAAATTACGTATCCGAAAGGAAATGAAGTTTTGAAAAAAAATGCCGAATTCCTTTCGCAATATATTGAAAAACAATCAGGTATCAAGCTTTCTGTTACCGAACAAACCGAAGCTACCGAAAACATCATCGCCCTAAAAACCGATTTTGCTTCCGAAAATAAAGAAGCTTATCAACTTTCTGTAAATCAGAAAAATATAACCATAAACGGAGCTTCTGAAGCGGGTGTTTTCTACGGAATTCAAACCTTGCGTAAGTCAATCCCCGTTGAGCAGGTTAATGCGGTGGAACTCCATTCGGTAACCATCACCGATACGCCGCGTTTCGGTTATCGTGGGGCACATCTGGACGTGGCTCGCCATTTCTTTCCCATTGATTCCATCAAAATTTTCGTCGATATGCTTGCCCTTCACAATATGAATACCTTCCACTGGCATTTGACTGACGACCAAGGTTGGCGTATCGAAAGCAAAAAATATCCCGAGCTTACCCAAGTGGGGTCAAAGCGTAAAGAAACCGTTATCGGCAGAAATTCAGGTGAATACGACGGAAAACCTTACGGCGGATTTTATACCCAAGACCAGCTGAAAGAAATTGTTGCTTACGCCAAAGACCGCCATATCACCGTTATTCCGGAAGTGGATTTGCCCGGACATATGCAAGCCGCACTCGCCACTTATCCCGAATTGGGCTGTACCGGGGGGCCGTACGAAGTTTGGACGCAATGGGGCGTTTCTGACGACGTACTTTGTGCCGGAAACCAAAAAGTGTACGGCTTCATTGAAGATATTTTAAATGAAGTTGCCGATATTTTCCCTTCGGAATACATTCACATCGGAGGCGATGAAAGCCCGAAAGTGCGTTGGGAAAAATGTCCGAAATGTCAGTTAAAAATCAAAGAGTTAGGCTTTAAAAAAGATGCCCATCACACAGCGGAAGAATATTTGCAAAGCCACGTAATTTCGTTTGCTGAGCGTGTTCTTGCCAAGAGAGGACGAAGAATCATCGGGTGGGACGAAATTCTCGAAGGCGGCATCGCTCCGAATGCCACCGTGATGTCGTGGCGAGGTATCGAAGGTGGAACTTTCGCAGCTCAAACCGGTCACGATGCCATTATGACGCCGATGTCGTTCCTCTATTTTGATTATTACCAATCACAAGACACAGAAAATGAACCTCTTGCCATCGGTGGCTATGTTCCTGTTGAGCGGGCTTATAGCTTTGAGCCTGTTCCTGAGGTACTTACTCCCGAAAAACGAAAACACATTTTGGGCGTGCAAGCCAATATCTGGACCGAGTACATCAAAACGTTCAAACAAGTGCAGTATATGGCACTTCCGCGATTTGCCGCTTTGGCTGAGGTGCAATGGACTCAGCCCGAGAAGAAAAATTATCCAGACTTCTTAAAACGCGTTGTTCCGTTGATTAAAATTTACGAGCTATACGGATACAACTATGCTACGCATATCTTTGATTTAAAGTCAGATATAACCGCAACGAAAGGCAATATCGAAGTGAGTTTCGCTACGGTTGATAATGCTCCTATTTATTTTACGTTAGATGGAAGCGAGCCTACCGAAAAGTCGGAAAAATATTCGCAACCCATTAAAATCGCCCAAGATGTGCAATTGCGAGCCGTAGGGATTCGCGAGAGCGGAAAAACACGCATTTTTGCCGAAGATTTTAAATTCAACAAGGCAACTGCCCGACCTATCAAAATGCTTTCAACTATCTATCCGTCATATAAATACAACGGAGAAACAGTGCTTGTTGATGGCAGTACGGGGCGTGAGAATTTCAAAACCGGACGCTGGATTGCCTTTTCGGGCGATGATTTGGAAGCCGTAATCGACTTAGGTTCAGCCACCGAGGTTTCAAAAGTGGCGTTTAATGCCAACGTCATTACCGGCGATTGGATTTACGATGCCCGCAGTTTTTCGGTTGCCGTATCCGATGACGGGGAGAATTTCCGCGAGGTGGCTTCTGAGGCGTATCCATCGGAAAAAGAAGGACATAAAAGCGAAATCCGTACGCACGCCCTTTCGTTTGAAACTCTAAAAACGCGTTTTGTGAAAGTAAAAATCACTTCGGAACGCAGCATTCCTGATTGGCATACTCAAGCCAAAGGCAAATTAGGATTTTTATTTGTTGACGAAATTACGATTGAATAAATTTTAACCCAAAAACTTTGGCAAAGCCACAAACTTTGTCAAAGTTTAAACTAAAATCAAACTAAAATGAAAGCTCTGATAATCATAGATGTACAAAATGATTTTATGCCCGGCGGAACACTTCCGGTGGCAAAAGGCAATGAAATAATTCCTTTCATAAATAAAGAAATACATTCGGGATACGATTTGGTGGTTGCCACGCAAGATTGGCATCCGCAAAATCACCAAAGTTTCGCATCCAACCACGAAGGGAAAAATCCATTTGAAATTGTTGATTTACACGGAATTAAGCAAGTCCTTTGGACAGACCATTGCGTGCAAGGTTCGCGCGGAGCCGAGTTGCACAACGATTTGGACACTTCGTCCATTGCGGCCATCTTTCGGAAAGGAATGCAACCCGAAGTGGACAGTTACAGTGCTTTTTTTGACAATAACAAAGGCAACAGTACGGGGTTGCACGGTTTTTTGAAAGAAAAAAACATTACCGAGCTCACTTTCTGCGGATTAGCGGGTGATTTTTGTGTGGCATACAGCGTGAACGATGCCCTTTCGTTGGGTTATAAAGTACGTTTGCTCACCAATGGGATTCGTTCCATCGACCCGAAAACCTACGAGAAATATGTGGCTCAATGGGGAATTGAATCGATATAAAATACGTTTTTTATGAAAAAATGGCTGTTTTTTGGATTTTTGGCAAGTGTTTTGGCTTCTTGCGAGAATACGTTTTTTACTTCCAAAGAAGGTTTTGTTACCCGATTTGAAACTTCAAACGGAACAGAAAGTGCTGCCTATGAGGAAGTTATTGATTTTTACAAAGAACTCTCCCGCCAATATAGCACCATCAGCCTGAAAACAATGGGGCAGACCGATGCGGGCTTGCCTTTACACATCGTAACGTATAATGCCGATGCCGAATTTAATTTTTCAAAATTACAAAAAGAAAAGACAATTCTGTTGATTAACAACGGAATACACCCCGGCGAAACTGATGGAATTGATGCCACGATGTTGCTTTTCCGCAATTTGGTTCAAAATCAGATTAAAGTCCCTGATAATGTAGTAATTGTTGCCGTTCCCGTGTATAATATTGGCGGTGCGTTGAACCGAAATTCCACTTCGCGTGTCAATCAAAACGGCCCAAAAGAATACGGATTTAGAGGCAATGCCCAAAACTTGGATTTGAATCGTGATTTTATCAAAAATGATTCGGAAAATGCCCTTTCGTTTGCCAAAATTTTTCGGTTGGTACAGCCCGATGTTTTCATCGACAATCACGTAACCAACGGAGCCGATTACCAACATTCATTGACTTACGCAGTTTCTCAACCCGATAAAGCAGGTTCATTTATAGGGAATTATACCCGCGAGAGTTTACTGCCACGCCTGTCGGATTCACTTGTTAAGCGCCAAAACGAATTTAAAAGTGATTCGCTTCCGAAACCTTTTTGGAAATTGGTTCCGTACGTAAATGTTTGGAACAGACCGCCTGATGCGGGATACAACGCCACGATGGATTCGCCCCGTTATTCCACCGGATATGTGAATTTGTGGAACTGTATCGGTATTTTGATTGAGACACATATGTTAAAGCCTTACAAACAGCGTGTTGAGGCAAATTACGAAATGATGAAAAGCCTTGTTGAGATTTTAGATTCCGATTCAAAAAATATTAAAGAACTAAAAATCAAACAATTTGAAGAAGATTTGGCAAAAAGTGATTTTCCGATTCAGTGGCGGATAGACAGCACGCAGGTTTCGAGCATTACTTTTCACGGATACAAAGCCGACACGCTGATAAGTGAAGTTACGGGGCTCACGCGATTGCGATACGACCAAACGAAACCCTTTGTTAAAGAAATTCCGTTTTATGAGCGATTCTTGCCCCAAAAAAGCGTAAAAGTACCAACGACTTACATCGTTCCGAAAGTTTGGAAAAACGTTGTGGAGCGACTGAAAATCAACGGGGTGGAAATGTCGGAAATTGAAAAAGATACGCTAATGCTCGTAAGTTACTACCGCATAGAAGATTACAAAACCACCGAAAAACCTTTTGAAGGGCATTATTTGCATTTCGATACGCAAGTTTCAAAACATCAGGATTATGTGCAGTTGTACAAAGGCGATTTCATCGTTGCAGCAAACCAAACTGCGAAGCGCTATTTAATAGAAACGCTTGAACCGGAGGCAGTTGATTCATTTTTTAATTGGAACTTCTTCGATTCGGTTTTGCAACAGAAAGAACATTTTTCGCCCTACCTTTTTGAAGACATCGCATTGGAATTTCTTCATAAAAACCCGCATTTGAAAGATTCGCTTGACCTTATGAAAAAGAGAGACAAAGCCTTTGCCGATAGCAGTTATCAGCAACTCAACTGGATTTACCGCCAAACGCCTCATTACGAAAAATCGCATTTGCGATACCCGATTTACTTTATTGAATAATGGGAGTTTAATGCTTCGGACAATCACAAACCTTGTCAAATTTTTGAGAACAATCGTAACTAACTAAAAAAGAGATTTGAAAATCAATACTTTCAAATCTCTTTTTGTTTGTGGTGATTATTTAAACAATCGTTTTAATGAATTGACAAGACCGCCTTCGATGATGTCGATTCCTATTCCGAAGTTGCTGTCCGCTACTTTGTGATAATCTTCCCGAAGCGTTTCGAACTTATCCAGCGGAATCTCAACATTGGTAAGCGGATTGTAAGCCACCGTTACTTTTCCGGAGTTTTTCGTGATGAATTTCTCGGTTTTATGGGTGAAAAACTCGTTTTTAATATCGATTTCCTGAACGGTAAACTTCTCTTTGGTATCGATTTTTAAATCGGTTGAGAGTGCAATTTCATAATGCTCGCTATCAAAATTGTGCCAGAAGCTTGCATCGCTGTGTTGGTAATCTCTCACATTGTTTTTCAGCACGGTATGGTCAAAATACATCAAAAAACGCGCGCCTTTCGGGTCGGTAAAGTACGGGTCGTTTACTTCGGCTTCGTATCGTACCGTGAACACGTTTTCAACCTTATCGTCATTTATGATTTGCAATGACGCATTTTTGAAAATATCGCGATAATCTTTTCCTTTGCGGTCGTTGCAATAGTTTAGGTTGTAGAAAAGTGCGTTGTTCCAGCTGTCCAGAATTTCTTTTTTATTGCTCGATTTGAAATAGTTACGCATCGTATTGGCACGGTTGTAACGATAAGTGGTGTCAAGCACTAACTTTCCGGTGTTTTCCTTTACGTCAAACGAAACTTTCTCATCGATGCAATATTTTTCAAAACGAACGGGTTTGCGCACTTTAAGAGATTGATTGGGAGCTATTTCCATATAAAAACAGAAACTGATTACGGCTCTGTTTTGCAAACGCCCAAACTCGTTTCGTGAGGTGGCATCAACAAAATATTCTTCGCCTTTGTAATTGATTTTGACAATCACGTGATTGAATGACAAAAGCGACGGCAAATAATATTTCAGGTAAAAGTCTGAATTATAATTCACTAACACCACTGACGACTCCACGCCCAGATAATCCAAAACGGTTTTGAGCAAAACGCACTTCGCCTTGCAATCCCCTTGTTTGTTTTGGTAGGTAACCGCCGGCTCTTGGGGTTTGTGTCCGTTCATTTCATCGGCGTTGTACACATAATAGATGTTATTCTGCACGTACTCAATGGCGTACTGAATCTTCTCGTCCAGCGACGGCATTGCGTCTAATTTCTCGATAAGGTCAGGGGCGAACTGCTTCAAATCAGACGAGTCGAACACCTCTTTATATAGCGGATAGATGTAATTCGATAAGTCCGTCCAGTTGCTTTCGGTGGCGAAATCAATAAACGGGAAAATTTCACGACTCGGATCAACCGGATTTATGTAATTGTATTTCAAGATGTCAAACGACTCTCCTTTGTCCAAAAATTTTATTTCACTGGGCAAAACAGCTCCGTTTTCATCACGGAAGAACATATCTTTGTACGCCACACGCTTGTCGCGGTTGTTGATGAATTTGTAGTGATACTTGCCATACGCCCAGTAGGTATCGGGGGTGATGTACACGTTTTTAACAAAATCGCGACGCAGAAATTCTTTTTCGGTGAAGACCTTGATTTTGGTGTCTTCCAAAATAAGAATATCGTTCAAGTGCAAATCCTTGATGGAGATGTTGAGTTTTTTGGAACTGCTCAATATCCCGCGTCCGCTTTGGTTTTCGTTGTCCAAAACTTTAACGGTTGTATCGGGGGTTTTGTCAATAATTTGTCCATTTCTAAATACGCTAATGCGGTGAATGTCAAAAAATTCATTTTCTTCCAACACCATATCATACATTGAGGCACGCTCCAAGTTTTCGGGCTGTGTTAAAGTGTATGCCATAAAAGCATAATCCGAGGTTTTGTCGTTATCTGCTTTGCTATACTTGTGCAAGAAATAACAAAAATCACGCCCCTCATCGGTTTGTTCCCGTGCAAAGTCGGTATCTTTTAAAAGCTCAATTAGTTGATTGTCAGCAAGTGTTTCTGTCCAATCTTCGGCATTTACAAAACGATATAATTCTCTGTTTTCCATTGATTCTTTTTTTAATTGCGGGCTAATGTATGATTTTTTTCTGAAATCGGAAAATTTTTGAGGATAAAACTTTTTGATTTTTGTAAGCGCTTCACGCAAAAGGCAATATGTTGATAGTAATTTGCCGAATTATACAAATTATCGTATTTTTGCCCGACTTAAAACAGCAATTTTTTATTTGAAATCACGGTGGTAAATATCCTCGCAAAATACGTGCCCGAAAATGCGGTTATGCCTTGTTTTGAACTTATTAAGTTCCACAGTGTGCATTTAAAAATCGTAAATGAACGCAAAACGCGCCACGGTGATTACCAACAACTTCCCGGTGGGCAACACCTAATCACGGTCAATGCGGGCAGTAACAAATATCGTTTTTTAATCACCCTCATTCACGAAATAGCCCATTTGGTAGCTTTTAAAAAGTTCGGGAGGCTTATAAAGCCACACGGAAAAGAATGGAAATACACATTCAGCGGATTGATGCTCCCTTTCATTGCACCCGATATTTTCCCCGAGCCTTTGCTCAGAGTCGTAGCCAATCATTTTAAAAACCCGACCGCCAGCAGCGATATTGACCCCGTTTTGGCATTGGCATTAAAGGATTTTGATGAAGAAACAACTGCCGATTTCATTTTTGAATTGCCCATCGGAACAATTTTCCGCATTAAAGACGGGCGCGTTTTTAAAAAAGGGAAAAAACGCATCAAATGTTTTGAATGCACCGAACTTGCCAGCGGAAAAAAATACATCTTCCAGCCACACGCCGAGGTCGAGCCCCTAAAATACAATTTATAAGCCAGTTACGCCCCTTTTTTCTTCGTTTGAAAAAGTGAAAACAGCACGTACAGCACGATGATAACCGGAATTGCCGTTAATCGTAATGAAATCAGGCATAAAACGCTGATAAGTATAAAAATATATTTGATTTTATTGTTTCGGAAAGAAAAATCCTTGAACTTCAAGGCAAACAACGGAATTTCGGCGTTGAGCATATAGGCACTCAGCAAGGTGAGCAACATTAAAAAGAAGGTGTTTTGTAAAAAGGGTTCTAAAAACGGCGCGGATTCGTACTGCAAAATAAGCGGTAATGCCAGTATAAACAAAGCGTTGGCGGGTGTTGGCAAACCGATGAAACTCGTGCTTTGGCGGGTGTCGATATTAAAATTTGCCAATCGGTATGCCGAAGCCAGCGTGATTAAAAATCCGGCGTATGCAAGCCAAGTTACTGCCGGTTGCGCGCTGTTTTCAACAATAAAATCACTTTTGGCAAGCAATTGAAACATCGCAATGCCGGGCACAACCCCCGAAGTTACCATATCGGCAAGTGAATCGAGTTGCAAACCCAAATCGGACTTCACATTGAGCAGACGCGCAAAAAATCCGTCGAAAAAATCAAAAAAAATACCCAAAGCCACAAAAAACGCAGCCCAATCAAGCCTGCCCTGAACGGCTTGCACCACGGCAATGGTTCCGCAAAATAAGTTTAACAGGGTGATTATGTTCGGAATATGTTTTTTCATACGCAAAAGCAAGTAGTTTTATAACAAGCACCTTTGCCAAAGTGTTGTGGGCTTTGGCAAAGGTGGTGGTTGTATTGATTTTCAGATTGATTTGTTATTCTTTGCATTTATCGGCGTCCAAATAATCGGGGAAACCGTCATTGTCGCAATCGGGATAGGTTACGATGCCGTAGTCTTCCCGTTTAATTTCTTTGATGGAAGGAATGCCGTCGTGGTCGTGGTCGGCATTTTTGGTTTTTATCAAATTCACGGTAAAGATAAGGGGTGAATATGCCGGAATGCTGCCCGCAGCCGAGTTGAAATATGCCAATGCGGAAGGAATGAAAAACACGCCTACACCGCCGTCTTCCGGAACGCTTATCGTTCCGTCGTTGTTTATGGTAACGGGGCTTTGCGAGTCTTTCAGCAGGGCGATTCCTTCGCGGTAACCTCTGATGGTGCCGTTGTTACCCTGACTTCGGGAGCCGAGCAGGTCTGTCCAGTTTGAAAGCGTATGCCCGACCGACTGGTCAAAGGTTTTTCCATTGAGCAATTGCCCTTTGTATGAAACGAAAACCGAATCGGCAATGGAGGATTGCTTTCCCGAGCCTTCGCGTGCCGGAAGGTAATACAATTTATGGCGCACTTTGTTGTTGTTGGCATCAAAAACATCTAATTCAATAGTTTGCACCTTGTTGAAAAGCGGTTCGGCTTGTGCGTTTTCTTTTGCAATGGTGTCCAAAATCACTTGATTGTTTTCAAGTTTATAGAAATGCGTTTTGAGGTAGGCAGTGATGGCGGCATCATTCTCGTCGCGCACTTCGGTAACGTCACGCGGTGGTATAACTTGCGCGGAACTGCTGTTATCCTTCTTACAAGAAACGATTGTTAAAGCCAGCAATGAGCTGATACTGAATATTGTTTTACGAATCATATAAAATTATCTGTTTTTTGAGGGGTGCAAGATACGAAATAATATTATTTTTGCGATGAAATATTGGTATTAAATGTAAAAAATATGCGGATTGACAAACTTTTGTGGTGTTTGCGCTACTTCAAAACCCGAAACATTGCCACCGAAGCCTGCAAAAAAGGACATGTGCGCATCAACGGCGATGCTGCCAAGCCTTCGCGTGAGGTGTTTGCAGGCGACAAGCTCGTGGTGCGTAAAAATCAGATAAACTACGAGTTGCTCATTTTGGATATCCCCACATCACGGGTTGGTGCTAAGCTGGTGAGCCTGTATCGGCAAGACCTCACCCCGCCCGAAGCCTTTGAACAAGCCGAAATAAACAAACTGGCGCAAGAATATTACCGCCAAAAAGGGGAGGGGCGCCCCACCAAAAAAGACCGCCGTGCCATCGACAATTTGTTTAATGAAATTGACGATGATGACGATTTCTTCGATTAAAAAACAAACGCAGCTTGCTTTTTCGATTGACAAAAAACAAGCTGCGTTTTTGGTTATTTTTCTGTTTTTTTGCTCCGAACGGAGATATTACTGTTGATTGTATTGATGATTTGTGCCACCGTGTCGGCGAAGTGCGTAAACGCATCGGGACTTACGAAAGTCGCCGCGGTGAGGTACGGAATCAGTCCGGTGTTGATTTGCTTCAAGAGTTGCTTTTTAAGGTCGGCTGATTTGGGGCGTTTGCTCTTTTCGGCGAGGTTTTTGTCGTGTGATAACCGCCGTTCATTAAAGGCGGCTTGGGTGGTTTTGAGTGTTTCGATGGTGGGGGCGATGCCTTCGAGTGCGTCGATGTCTGCTGCGAGAGCCGGTTCGGCGAGGTCTTTCAGAAGGGATTCGATATGAGCCGATTCCACCGCGTAACTTTCACGAGTGATGCCCACGCCATACTTTGCAAACACGGCGTAGAGCTTCTCGCCCGACTTGCGAAGCGTTTCCACGGGGATGTTAGCATAACTTTTCAGGTATTTTTCGAGTTTGCGAATGGCGTCATCGCGTTGGTTGTCTAATTTATCGAGTTCCGAGAGTATTTTATCGCTTTTAATGGCTTGCGATAGCTGTTCGGAAAGTGCTTCTACCTGTGTAAATACAGGTTTTAAGATGGGGTCATTGGCAAGGGCTGTTTCGCCTTTGTAAAGCATTACTAACTGATGGGCGGTATCGGCCATTTCGGTAATACGAACGGAAGGTTTTAAAATTTTCAGCATACTATTTTTGTTTTTTGATTTATTAATTACGTTACAAAGCTATGTAATTTATTTTTAATAATCAATTATTTAGCGTTATTTTAACATTTTTGGAAAAATAAAATGATTTTGGGCGAAAAGCGTTTTGAGTAAAATATTTTTTTATTCGGCAAATCAATGTTTTGACCCGTGTACAATTATATTTTTACTGATTCATCAGTGAAATGTGCTATGTAACATTTTATTTTTGGTAAATCACCGGTGAAATGGGTATAATATAATTTTATTTTTAGTAAAACAGTAGTGAAATGGGTAT
>NZ_JAUNKD010000074.1 GCF_030532915.1 Capnocytophaga sp. | reverse complement strand
ATTTTGCCTACAAATATTCCAAAGCGTTTTGGAAACTGCCGATTGTTTTCCTGCCGAAGTATTATTTAGGAGAAAAAGGCAAAGATTTTCGCGATTTTGTGAGTTATTTTACCAAAAAAAGCGTTACAAGGTCGGTAATTGCATCGGAATTTAAAAAATTATTGTCCGTGCCTGTAAGTTTTGACTTTGTTTCGGGCGAAGACAAAAAATACCGCGTAAGTCAGCGTAATTTGTACTATTTTCTGAATGCTCATAATTTTTTCGTGTATGACGGGCAATTTTTGGACACTTCCGACAATGACGACAAAGGAAAATTGATAAACATTGACGGCTTTAAGGTTTCCGTGCCTACTTCAAAGGATATTCGCACGTTTTGTGCCGATTTTTATGTGCGAAAAGGCACAAATGCAAAGGTTTTAGACCTCATTGAAACCTGCAATGCTTTGCGTGGAGCGGATTTAAAGAAAATACCCAGTAAAAAACTTGACTTTTCAAAGCACGGCAAAGATTTTCAGTTGTTTTTCTTTCAAAATACGTGCATTCGGGTAACTTCTGACGCGATTGAAACCATAAAAAAAGGCGAAATCACCAATTTCGTAATGGAAAGTGCCATAAAACCGCACGATTGTACCATTTTAAAAGAGCCTTTTTTTGAATATTATGTTGATGAATTGGGGCGAAATCGGGTAAAAATCCTAAAAACTGATTTTTCGTTTCTAAATTTTCTAATTAACGGAAGCCGTGTGTTTTGGAAAAAAGAAGCCGATGCAAACAAGGATTTCCGCAAAATTACGCTTAACAGTCCGTTTTTGTCGGAAGATGAGCAAGTTATTCAAGAGCAACATTTTCTGGGGAAATGTTACGCCATCGGGTATCTGCTACATCGATACAATGTGGAAAACTTCGCTAAATTTGTGTATATCCTTGACGATGAAGAAAAAGGCGGTTTTTTTGAAGCTAACGGCGGTTCGGGTAAAAGTTTGTTTATGAAAGCCGTTGAGATGCTTTGCAAGTTTTTTGATATGCCCGCCAAACAAGAAAATTTATTGCAAAACACACACCTTTTCGGTTCGCTCAAAGAAGAAGACGAAATCATATTTTTTGATGATATGACTTCATCGGCTGATTTTACACAGATGTATTCGTTTGTTACCCGCGGGCTTCCGATAAACCCCAAGAATCGTGATAGTTACTTTTTGCCTTTTGAGAAAAGCCCCAAAATGGCAGGAACGTTTAATTATGCGTTGCGAAATGCGGAGCAATCCACGTTAAGACGTATTTTATTTGTTTCATTTTCAAGTTATTATCATTTTACAACGAAAGAATATGAAGAATGGCAACCGATAAACGATTTTCACGAATTATTTTTTAAAGATTGGAACAAAGCTACGTGGGATTTGTTTTACAACTTTATGTTTCGCTGTTTGCAGCTGTATCTGAACAACCGATACAAGCCTTTGCTTTCGCCTATGGAAAACATCGCAAAAAACAACCTAAAAGCCAGCATTGGCGACAATTTTTTTGAATGGGCAGATGTCTATTTTGATGATGAAAAATTAAATGTGGATTTGGTCAGAAAAACCCTGCAAGACGATTACAAAAACGAAACGGGTGACAAAACCACACGAGCCAAAGGATTTAAAAGCAAATTGGAAAAATTCTGTGAATACAAAGGCTATGTACTCAACCCTCCCGATTTGCTCAACAAAGAGGGAAAAATAAAACGCAATGTTTATGTAGGATTGGAGCGTACCAGCTGCGAGTTTTTTCATATCCGAGTTGGGCAAACCGAAACAATACAACCGCAAACAAATCAAGAAGTTACAAAGAAAAAAGATATTGATACAACAGGAATAGATTTTTAATAACATCATAAGCAAATAGCAATTAGTTCATTAGCAATTAGCACTAATCACTGACCACTAATTCACTACCCACTAATATAAAAACAATGAAAACCGCAAAAACCGAAATTCCGCAACACATAG
>NZ_JAUNKD010000009.1 GCF_030532915.1 Capnocytophaga sp. | reverse complement strand
GAATTTATAGACGAAATTTTGGAAAACACGATTTCTAACTAAAATTTAACAGATTAAATTTTTAAGAACACTATAAATCAACAAGTTAAAATTAACGACTTTTAACTAAAAATCAGCACCTATACAGTAAAAGTAAATTTATGAAGCCTTAAATAAAATATAAAAACTTATGCGTTATAAAAAAGAATTCCGCAAGCTATTTTACGAGCGCGGCATTACTTTTTTAAAAATATGTTCCCAGCGGTATTTCCGAATCCATTTGCCTTGCTCGGGGGTTACCAAAAAAGGTTGTTTTTCTTTTTTTGCGTTGCAATAACCTTGTAAATAATCGGTAAACAGCCCAAAACGTTTCTTTTTAAAAGCCAACTTTACCGAAGCCAAAACCGAAAGCCACAATCCGTAACGCAGACGATAAAAAACACTTCCTTGTAAAAATCGGGCATTGCGATTGTAACCGGCTCCCGTAGGACGTAAATGCTTCACTTTTAACGAAGTATCAACTTTCACTTCCCATCCGTAAAATCGGGCTAAAAGTTCATCAACCGTATCCCAGCCCATTGCCTCTTTTAGTCCGCCAATGGCTGAAAAACAGTCTTTTCGGTAAGCCTTCACGGCGCCCCGCAAATGGTCGGCATTGGTGAGGTTTTCCAAAAGCCACTCCCCGTTTTTTTCGATATAACAAACGCCTCCGCACATTCCAACCGTCGGATTTTCAGAAAAATAAGTAACCAACGTTTCTAAATAATGAGTCGGAAAAATCAAATCAGCATCAAATTTACAAATCACCTCCACATCGCCGTTAAGTAACCTAAGTCCTTCATTAAAAGCCTGAACCACTTTACTTCCGGGTGAATGCGTTGCTTGGTGCTCACGCCGAACGACCTCCAACAGCGGATATTGCCGTTTTAATTTTTGCAAAACAAGTGGCGTTTCATCGGTTGAAAAATCATCAACCACAATTACTTGCAAGGGCTGATGTGTCTGTGCAAAAAGAGAATGAAGTGTTTTTTCAATATGCGCAGCCTCATTGTGTGTTGGGATAACGATTGAAAAATTCATAACACACTGTTAATCAATTGTATCATATTCTATAATATAAATCTCTTCATTATCGTGCTTCAAATAATAGGCTTCGCGCCCCATTTTTTCCTTACCTTCATCGGTATTCAAAATCAGTAGTGTGTTTTTATCCTTTTCAATTTCTTTTTCAAGAAATTGCTTTTGCTTGTTCAACTTATTGATTTCTTTGTTTAACTCCCTATGAGTCAGCAATGAATTGGAATCAAAAAAAGCCATCCAAATTACAAAAAAAACGAGTATGACAACGTATAGTTTATACCCTTTTAAAAACGATATGTAACGAAGAAATGATTTCATCAGGAAACGCTTTGTTGCACGCGGTTATGAACAATCAGCTTAATAATATCAATTGCCACATTGTTGCGCCTGTTATTCGGAATGATGATATCGGCGTACTCTTTGGCGGGCTCAATAAATTGCAAATGCATTGGTTTTAAGGTAGTTTGATAACGGTTTAACACCTCAGCCACATCGCGCCCCCTTTCGGTGGTATCGCGTTTAATACGGCGAATTAGGCGCTCGTCCGAATCGGCGTGAACGTAAATTTTAATATCAAACAAATTGCGAATGTCGGCGTGTGCAAAAATCAAAATCCCCTCAACGATAATCACTTTTGTGGGATTTACCTGTACGGTTTCGCCCGTGCGATTATGCTCAACAAACGAATAAACAGGACATTGCACCGATTTGCCTTCTTTAAGCTCCATTAAATGCTGTTTTAACAAATCAAAGTCAATGGAAGTGGGATGGTCAAAATTTGTTTTAACTCTCTCGGAATAAGGCAAATGACTCATATCCCGATAGTACGAATCCTGTGATATAATCGTTACTTCGTCTTGTGATAATTCTTTAACAATTTGATCCACTACGGTGGTTTTTCCGCATCCGGTTCCTCCTGTAATTCCTATGATTAACATTTTTAATTTATTTTATTGATAATAAACTGCTGATTTTTATTGTTTTGCATCTAATTAACGCGAATAATTCTGGCGCCCAAAGCCCGCAAACGCTCATCGATATTTTCGTAACCCCGGTCTATTTGCTCGATATTGTAAATGGTTGAAGTTCCTTTGGCGGAAAGTGCAGCAATGAGCAAGGCGATTCCGGCACGAATGTCGGGTGAGGTCATCAAAGTTGCTTTCAACGGTGACTTGAAATCATTGCCGATAACCGTTGCCCGATGGGGGTCGCACAAAATAATTTTTGCGCCCATATCTATCAGTTTATCAATGAAAAACAAACGGCTTTCAAACATTTTTTGATGAATCAAAACCTCTCCGCGTGCTTGTGTTGCCATTACCAGAATGATACTGAGCAAATCGGGCGTAAAGCCGGGCCAAGGCGCATCGGAAACCGTTAATATTGAACCGTCTATGTAATTCTGAACTTCATAACCTTGCGTGTGTGCCGGAATGTAAATATCATCGCCCCGACGTTCAAGTGTAATCCCCAACTTCTGAAACACATTGGGAATCAAGCCTAAATGTTCCCAGCCCACGTTTTTGATAGTAATTTCACTTTGGGTCATCGCAGCTAAGCCAATCCAACTACCGATTTCAATCATATCCGGCAGAAGTGTGTGCGTGCAACCCGAGAGTTTCTCCACCCCATTAATTGTCAGAAAATTAGAACCAACACCCTGAATATCAGCTCCCATAGCATTAAGCATACGACAAAGTTGCTGTACGTAGGGCTCACAGGCAGCGTTGTAAATCGTGGTTGTCCCTTCGGCTAAAACGGCTGCCATAATAATATTGGAAGTCCCTGTTACAGAGGCTTCGTCAAGCAACATATCCGTACCTTTGAGGCGTTTTGCCTTTACGCTATATGTTTGATTTTCTCTGTCGTATTTAAAATTCGCACCTAATTTTATAAACCCTTCAAAATGAGTATCTAACCTTCGGCGACCAATTTTATCACCACCGGGACGCGGAATATATCCCACCCCGAAGCGCGTCAGAAGTGGTCCCACAATCATAATCGACCCTCGCAAACCTTGCCCTTCGGACTGAAATGCAGGTGATTGCAAATAATTCAGATTGATTTCATCGGCTTGAAAACTATACGAACCCTTTCCCAGTTTTTGGATTTTGACGCCCAAATTTTCAAGCAGTGATATTAATTTATTGACATCAAGTATGTTAGGAATATTGTGTATGGTTACTTTCTGGTCGGTAAGCAACACGGCACACAAAATCTGCAATGCCTCATTTTTAGCTCCTTGTGGCGTAATTTCACCTTTTAATGTGTATCCGCCTTCTATTTTAAACACGCCCATTATTGTGAGTTTTTACTTCTTTTTATAATTTGAATTTCCTTTTTTGGTTTGCGTATTGGCAATCCGTTTGGTTAAATTCTGTCTGGTTTTCATCAAATCGTTACTGTTTGTCAGGTCTTCTTTCGCTTTTGCCAAATCAAGTTGCCCTTGACTGAGTTCATAAAGATGCTGAAAAACCACCTCATCATCAACGGCTTCCTTATTCCAAGTTAAGTAACTCTTTTTCATATGATTGGCTATGGCATATTTTAAAGCCTCTTTAAGCTCACCTTCTTCCCAACTCACACAAACGTCAATCATTTTTTTGATATTGTTGCCGTAAAAACGATATTTCGGATGATTTTGCGGATATCGCAACGCATCGGGGCGTTTGGCAAGCACATCGGCTGTGGGTTTTTCAAAGGGCGAATCAACATCTAACCGAAAGCCTGACATAATGAAAAGCTGATCCCACAATTTATGCTGAAAATCAGGCACATCACGCAAATGCGGAAATAAATTTCCCATTACGGTAATGATGCTCTTGGCGGTGTTGTTGCGTTCTTCACGGTCTTCAAGCGTGATGGCTTTTTCAATCATTTTTTGAATATGTCGACCGTATTCAGGAATAATGAGCGGCGTGCGCTCGGTGTTGTATTCTAAATAATTCATAAAACGTAAGTCATTTACAATGAAAGAATTCCTTCAATTTTTCCTACCTCTCTGTAATAGTGAATTACCGCATCGGGGTTGGGCAAGGTTACCGTAACGGATACCCCCGTGTATTTCCCCGCAGAAGACGGACGCGTTTTAATCTCGGCATCGGTTTCTTTGAAAATATTGCGAATGGTTTTTATATTTTCATCAGTTGCCGGAACGATGAATTTATATAAATAAGAAGTTGGAAATGAAGTAGTTTCTTCCAACTCTTTTTTTAATCGCTCGAAAAAATCGTTTAATTCTTGTTCTGTTTTCATTCTCTAAACTTTTTGCAAAGATAACGGTTTTCAGCCGAAGAGAAAAATATTTTAGGTTTTTCAAAGCAAGATTTTCTTCAATTTATGCAGTAATGCGTCAAATAACATCAAAAACTTATGGTGATTTTGCACACTTACTTTTGAGATGTAAACATCTCAAATACGCTATTTTAACAAAATGATAAAATTTATTTCTTAAAAAAATGATAAAATTTTCTGGATTGAAGTTTCTAGTTTTCGTTTTTTTTTCGTACTTTCGTCCAAATTTTACACGTATGAAAAAAATACAGCAAAAAACATTCGGAACTCACAACAATAAAAGCGTAGAACTCATTACGCTAACAAACAAAAACGGAATGGAAGTGTCCGTTACCAATTTCGGCGGAATTATCACTTCCATAAAAGTACCCGTTGGCGGTAAAATGATTGAAACCGTGCTTGGTTTTGACACTTTTGAAGAATATGTTAGCGAAGCATATCGCAAAGGTTACCCCTATTTAGGAACCATTATCGGGCGGAATGCAGGGCGCATCAAGTACGGGAAAACGAAAATCAACGGAGAAGCCGTGCAACTGACCACCAACCACGGCGAAAACCAACTTCACGGCGGTTTTGTAGGCTTTGACAGTGTGGTTTGGAACGTTGTTAAAGCGGAAGAAAATCCCAATCCGTCAGTAACATTGGAATATTTTTCAAAAGACGGCGAAGAAGGCTACCCCGGCAACCTAACGGCTACCGTTTCGTACACACTTCTTGATGATAATTCCATTCAAATTCAGTACGGCGGAAAAACCGACAAACCCACCATTTTAAATCTCACGCAACACACCTACTTCAACTTAAATCACGGCAACGAAAGTGATGTTTTGAATCACACACTTACCATACATTCAGACAAGTACGTTCCGTTAGTACCTGAGTTTTTCACTCCTACCGGTGAGATTTTGCCTGTGACCGGCACACCGCTTGACTACCAAAACGGGCAGCTTATTTACGAGCATACCGATAACTCGTTTGTCAATGAAACCAATGGTGATAAGTGCATCGGTTCGGTAACCAACGCCGAGAAAACCATCACGGTAGAGGTACGCACCAATCACGCCGTGTTACATATCTATGCAGGATATTATCTGCCTGAATTGGAAGTAAAAAACCGAAAAAAATTGGGCAAAAACACCGGTTTCTGCTTTGAAGCGCAAGGTTTTGCCGATGCGTTAAATCACCCCAACTTCAAAAGCACCCAGTTAAACCCCGACGAAACATACAACTATTGGACAAACTTTAAATTCATTTTTTAAATATATAATTAACAATTAATTAAATTTTAATTTAACAATTTTATGAGTAATACTAACACACAAAGTTCACAAGGAAATTTTATTGCCATCATAGCGATGATTTTCCTTTTTGGTATGATTTCATTTGTTACCAACTTAGCCTCACCGATGGGTGATATTTTAAAATTTCAATTTAATGTAGCCAACTGGATGGGTACTCTCGGGGTATTTGCAAATTTCATTGCCTATGCCGTTATGGGGTATCCTGCGGGTAATTTATTGGATAAATTTGGATACAAAAAAACCGCTTTAATTGCCATTGCCGTAGGCTTTTTAGGCGTAGGCATTCAAACGCTTTCCGGTATTATGGGGAGTTTCGGGGTTTATCTGTTAGGAGCTTTCATTGCCGGTTTTTCAATGTGTTTACTCAACACGGTGGTAAACCCGATGCTTAATATGTTAGGCGGTGGCGGGAATAAAGGAAACCAACTCATTCAATTGGGAGGTTCTTTTAACTCACTTTGCGGCACGGCGGTAATCATTCTTGTGGGTATTTTAATTCCGCAGGGGATTAAAAACGCTCAAATCAGCAACGTATTCCCATTGATGTATGCTGCTTTGGCTATCTTCGCTTTTGCTTTTCTTGTTATTTTGTTCACAAATATTCCGGAAAAACACAAAGAACAACAAACTGTTACCAACGCTACGTATGAGCACAGCCCGCTGTCATTCCGTCACTTTGTTTTGGGAGCTATCGGTATTTTTATCTATGTGGGAGTAGAAGTAGGAGTTCCCAACATTTTGAACAAATGGTTACAAAACTCAGATTTAGATGTTTTAAAACTTGGCGACAAAGGAGGAGCCGAAGCCATAGCAGGCTCTGTTACAGCCACATACTGGCTATTAATGTTAGTGGGTCGATTACTCGGGGCTGCTATCGGAAGTAAAGTTTCAGCCAAAAAAATGCTTACTTTTGCTTCCGGATTAGGATTGGTGCTCACATTGGCTGCCATCTTCGCTCCGGTGGATTCACTTGTAAACCTTCCTGTGTTTAAAAACGATTCAGAAGGCCTCTTCGGATTGGTTAATGTACCTGTAAACGCCGTTCTATTAGTACTTGTTGGGCTTTGCACCTCAGTTATGTGGGGCGGAATTTTCAACCTCGCGGTGGAAGGACTCGGCAAATATACTGAAAAAGCTGCCGGTATCTTTATGGTAATGGTTTGCGGTGGAGGTATTATCCCGCTAATGCAAAACGGAATTGTAGATGCCACTGACGGTCTCGGTTATTTGACAAGTTACTGGCTGATTGTAATATGCTTGGTTTTCCTTTTATATTATGCTGCCGTTGGTTGTAAAAACGTAAACAAAGACATTCCAGTAGAATAATTCCTCTAACACAAAATTAGTAAATAATTTATTATGAATAATTTAGACACTGTAAGAAATACATTTAAAGAACGTTTTAACACCCAAGGCGATGTTTATTTTTCGCCCGGGCGTATCAATCTTATCGGCGAACATACCGACTACAACGGAGGCTTCGTGCTTCCGGGTGCGGTGGACAAAGGTATGCTCATTGAACTAAAACCCAACGGAACCGACAAAATTCGGGCGTATGCCATCGACCTAAAAGAATACTCTGAATTCGGAATGAATGAAGAAGACAAACCCGCCGAAGGCTGGGCAAAATACATCTTCGGGGTGGTGCGCGAATTGGCAAAACGAGGCGGAAAAACAGCAGGCTTCGACACAGTTTTCACCGGCGATGTGCCTCTGGGGGCAGGAATGTCATCATCGGCAGCCCTTGAAAGTGCCTATGCCTTTGCCCTGAACGAAATTTACAAATTAGGCTTCGATAAAAAAGAATTGGTAAAAGTTGGGCAAATGACCGAGCATAATTACGTAGGCGTAAAATGCGGTATTATGGACCAATTTGCTTCCCTTTTCGGAAAAGAAGGACACCTTATCAAACTGGATTGCAGCACAATGGAGTTTGAATACGTTCCATTCAACCCCAAAGGTTACAAGGTGGTTCTTTTGGACTCTGTGGTGAAACACGCTTTGGTGGGGTCGCCTTACAACGAGCGTCGCCTCTCTTGCGAACGCGTTGCCAAAGAGTTGCACAAAAAATATCCGGAAGTGGAGTTTGTATGTCAGGCTAATTTCGAGCAGCTTAAATCGGTAAAAGATTTAGTTTCAGAAGAAGATTATCGCCGTGCCGAATATGCCGTGGGTGAGGCTGAGCGCCTTCGTACGGCTTGTGAGGCAATGACGCAAGGTGATTTTGAAACCGTCGGAAAAATGATGTACGGCACCCACTGGGGAATGAGCAAACTCTACGATGTAAGCTGTGAAGAGCTTGATTTTCTGGCAACCATCGCAGAAGAAGCGGGCGTTTCCGGAAGTCGTATAATGGGCGGCGGTTTCGGCGGTTGTACCATCAACATCGTTAAAGAAGAACTCTACGATGCGTTCATCGCCAAAGCCAAGAAAGAATTTGCTGCCAAATACGGTCACGAACCGAAAGTTTATGACGTGGTTATCGGCAACGGTTCGCGAAAAATCGCTTAAATCCGTTTAAATAAAAAGAAAAACTACCCAAAAGGGTAGTTTTTCTTTTTTTAGATTATTCTCCATAAGCAGTAAGTTCCCTAATAGATGTGACTCTTGTGCTTGCCGCATCTTCCGGAATCATCAGTTTAATATACCTACATCTTGTTGATTTCACAGGGCAAGTTATCATAGGAATCGTTCTGTCAAATTTAAACTTACCTACATACTCCCAATTTGACTGATCAAGACTTGTTTCAAATCGCAAGTAACCAATACTATTATTATCAATATTTCGAGGAACAATATCAAGTTGTGAAACTAAATGCTCTTTCCCCATATCAATTATTATTTCATATGGAAGAGGAGAATTTCCTCCTTGCCACTTACTATGCCAAAAAGTATCGGTATTATCATCAATCAAATGGATAGCTTTCCCGTTGTTAGGTCCTTCTCCCATTGTTTCTTCTGTCGTTGTTGACACGATTTTCCAAACTGATTTTGAAATTTTCATTCCTTTCTTTGACATTACAAACACACATTTTGCATTGGCATCATATTTGATATTATCTGTTTTATTTCCATTTAAAGAAGAAGTAATTGAATTTATTTGCACGGGCAATATGTAGTTTCCAGGTGTTAATTCAGACACGTTTATAGTATATGTCAACGTTTTTTTGTTTTCACCTGATTTTAAGACGATTTTATCGTCTCCTTCATACGCATTTTTGGGGAGTAGTGCATAAAATGTTCCTTGAGTGGTATTATAATTTTCCACTACTTCTTCTGAATGCACTATATTGGCGGTAATTTCCCATTTGTTGGTAAAAGGTACGCCAAATTGAGTTATTACGGAAACTTTATTCGTGGCGGACAAGTCAACATTTGTTTCTCTTTCATTGAGAATTTTTAGAACAGGATCTGAAATGGTAAAAGTGTAAAACACAGTATTTTTACTCGGATTTGCTTTATATCCGCTATTTGATTTTAATCTTAAAGGCAAAGCAAATATTTCTTTATCGTATACATTATTTGATTTTTCAAGAATTTTATCAGGGTAGTATTTTAAAATAAATTTCTCTTCATTAGCAATTCCAGATATATTAACTGAATGATTACTAAAATCATAACAATTTTCTGGAAGTAGCTTATACGAAGTACCCAACGATTGATTTATGGAATCTAACAATTTTGGTACAACTAGCATCTCAACTGTTGATACTCCTCCTGAGAGTCCACCTTTACCAACCCAAATTTCTTGTTCAAATACTTCTCCTACATCATATGCCGTAAGTTTTTGAACTCCTGTTATTGGCAAATACAACACACCAGGTGTCATTCCCTCATAATCCATATTAACATCACATCCAAAATGGAAAAAAAATGTTAGTACTATAAAAATTTTTAATATGTAGTTCATTTTTTCTATTTTTAAAAATTATTAAATTCTCCAACCCGGATTTTGCACTACTGCCCCTTTTGTTTTTTGTAATTCATAAAAAGGAACTGGATGTAAATACATTTTTCGCGTGAATACGTTTCTATGTACTTTTTTACGTGTGTAAAAACCAGAAATATCTTTATCCATATCCATTCCATACATATCTCTATTTTGGTTACCTTCGGGTTGGTCGGCTATCATCCAACGTCGTACGTCAAAATATCGCTGTCCTTCTGTTGCCAGTTCTATTCTTCTTTCACGCCGGATTGCCTTTCTTTGCAATTCTTTGTTTCCAGCAATAGAAGGATTAAGTTTTTCAATATCAGGCAATCCGGCTCGAGTTCGTACTTTGTTTAAATATAGTAAAACATCGGAATCAGATGGTGTTACCTCATTGAGCACCTCTGCATATAACAAATAAAAATCAGCCAAACGAAAAATAATAGATGGTCTAAATTTTGAAACCACTCCGGGTGGGCGTTTATGAACTTTTCTGTTAAAACGTTTATAAAGCAAATAACCCGTTGGTGTATGTTGGCCATTTTTATCATTAGCGGACCCTAAATGAAAATTTATCACATTGTTGGTTATATGCCATTTACGTCCTTGATAAAAAACCGTATTATAAAATCGGGGTTCTCTTTTTACCCACATATTGTGTACCGGACTTCCGTCAAGATCTGTGAAGCCAGTTTCTGAATAGAGGGGTGAAGCCGACAAAAAGTCTGTATTTTTGATAGGAAGACCATCTTCCATATAAAAATCATCTACTAATTCTTGATACACAGCAATGCTCCCCAACCCATTTTGTTCACTACGGGGAGTGGCTCTTCTGTCAAAAGAATCTTGATCCATACCTCCCCAATTATTGGAAGCTGTTGCCCATATAATTTCTTTTGTATATTTTTGAAATAATTCATACACATCATCAATAGGATTGTTTGTTGAATACAATTCGTAATTTCCGGCTTCAGCATAATCAATAAAATCTTTTACGGCTTCTTTTGCCTTTTGCCATTTATTTGCATCATAGTCAGGATACATCCGCATCTTTTCTCCATTAGGTCCATAGGGGGTCATTATTGTTAAGGCTTCAGAATATCCACCATTCAACAACGGACTTGCCGCATACATCCACAATTTAGCCCGAACTGCCAGTGCCACACCTTTTGTAGGCAAAGCCCTATACTGTTCATCTTCAATAGGGACTTGTTTTAGTTGTTGCGCTACGGCCAGTAATTCTGAATCAATGTAATTAATAACTTCATCAAGAGGAGCACGTGGTATATCAAAATTATCTTTTTCTTCAAAAATTTTATCTTTCACTAGCTGGATTGAGCCATATTGTTCAAACAACATATAATGGTAGAAAGCACGCATAAAACGAACGTTTGCTTTCATCTCTGCCACTTGTTCTTCTGTCAACACATCGGCTTGTGAACCCGTTGCTTGTATAGGTTTTACCTTAGCTAAAAAGATATTGGCTTGACGAATTAATTTGTAAGCATCACCCCATCGATGAAATTTTACATTTTCTTCATTTTTATCTGATGTGACATAATAGCCTACGTCTCCATACGGAGCTATAACCTCATCTGTCATAGCCATCCAAGGGTTTGAAAAACCTCCTGCATTGATTACTGCTGAATAATCGGGAACTCCGGTAAAAACATTTGCATAATAACGTCTCGTATACCCAACGTTATCAAATACTTGGTCAAGATTTTGTAAACCATTCGTTTGCTCATCTGCAACATCTAAAAAATCAGAACAAGCTCCCAGTGTTGCTGAAATTAAAAATACATATATAATTATTCGTTTCATATTATTATTTTTTGGATTAAAAAACTAAAAAGAAATATCTACCCCTAACGAAAAACTTCTTGACAACGGATAATTTAAACCCGCATTTCCGTTACCTGTTTCTGGATCAAAATACGTAATATCATCCCACACATACATATTGTAACCGATAAGATATAATCTTGCAGAATTAATTCCTGATTTTTTAAGCACTGATTCAGGAAAATTAACCCCTAACTCTGCGCTTTTAAATCGCAGAAACGCTCCACTTCTCAACCACCAAGTACTCGCTACACGATTATTTTCGTTGTTTTCGTTACGTGTGTGCAGACGAGGCATTAAAACATTGCTGTTATCAGCTCCTTCGCGCCAACGATTCAAAGCGAATGTTCGGTAGTTGGATTGGTCAACACCCCAAGAAAAGGGAAACCAACCTTCAGATGTGTCTCCTCCAAAAAGTACAGATGTATTTCCTGCTCCTTGGAAGAATGTATTCAAATATATTTTTTTATAACGTACCGAAACTCCAAAACCATATATAATTTCAGGAATAGACGGATGCCCTATACCTCTGATTCTATCGTAGTTATCAATAACTCCATCTCCGTTAAGGTCTACATATTTAATGTCTCCCGGACCTAAAAGCCCGTTTAAGGTGGGTTGTGGTAAATGTGATTTTAATCTGTACGACTTTGTTCCGTTAGCATTATTGGTTATAATAAAATCATCTTCCGTATAAAGACGATCGGCAACATACAACGTACTCTCTTTCAATCGGGTATTGGTCATTGCCATCCAAGGGTAACGAGTAGGTAACTCATCATATTCAGTAATTTTATTTCTTGCAAAAGTAAAAGTTGAACGAAAACCAAAATTAAAATTTCCTATATCAAATTGTCCATCTAATGAAGCATCAACTCCTCTGTTTATTACACGCCCATAGTTTGCCCAAGGATCATCCCTGAATCCCCCAACCTGCGGTAATGTCTTTCTTTTCAACAAAATACCACTACGCTCCGAATCAAAATACTCTGCAACCAAGTTAATTCTATTTTTCCAAAAACCCAACTCAATTGCCAAGTTTTTCTTGACTTCAATTTCCCAACTCAATGTAGGTGAAGATAAACGCTCTTCGTAAATACCGTTATTTATTGGATTAACTCCGCCATTATCACCAAACCCTTGTGAAAAACCTCCTGCATCCATTTTGTAAGTAGGGCGATATAAGAAACGATCTCCTCCCGTATCATCATTACCTGTTCTTCCTAATGAAACTCTAAGTTTAACTTTATTTACGTAGTCTTTTAATTTTTCAGGATAAAATTTTTCATTTGATAAAAAATAAGCTACCCCTACGGCAGGGAAAAAACCAAATCGATAGCCTTTTGCAAATTTTTCAGAACCCGTATAACCAAAATTTGCTTCAACAAAATAACGATCATCATAACCATACGTTAAGCGCCCCACTGCTCCCATACTTCTGAAAGGTAACGGATTATTGTGATTTTGTACATCTCTGGCTGAAAAAAGAGTCATAGCACCAATTCTGTGATTTCCAAAAATGCGGGAATAATTCAGTGAATTTTCAAAGTAAATATTTTTTTTTGCATCAAATTTATTTGAAAAATTTGACAATTCGGGTGAACCTGAATGTGATTGGGTAAAAATTAATTTTCCATTTGCATCACGCCCCGTTGCATAAAAACGAGATGGATCCAGACTTCTTGTTCCTCCAAAAAAGCTATCATAGTCAAAACTAACAAAAGCTTTGTAATCAAGACCTTGAAGTATTGCATCTAATTTTTGATTTAGAGAAACTCTTGACTGGATAGATGTTCGCCACTCTTTTGAATAGCCTGAATGCATCAATTGATTGTACGGGTTGCGCATATTAGAATCGCGTTCCTGCGGATAAGTAGCGATCGTACCATCACTGTATTGTGCCGGAAAAACATAAGGAGGTGTAATTAACATTGACCTAAAAATTTGTGAAGTTCCTACTCCTGGGAAAGTATTAACCATATATTGCCCCGCAAGATCAACTGAAACAGAGGTTGTTTCCGAAATATCCATATCAACATTTGATCTCAAATTAAACCTTTTTACACCGATGTTTGTTTGGTACTTGTTATCAGGTCTGTTTTTGAATATTCCCGACTCTTGGTAAAGAGCCCCTGAAACAAAATAGCGAGCTCGTTCAGTTCCCCCCTGTGCATTCAAAGAATATCTTTGATTGGTTGTAAAATCGGATAGCATAGCCTTGAACCAATTGGTATTGGGATATAAATCAGGGTCAATATTATCTCTGTATTTTTGAATTAACTCTTCAGAAAAGAAAGGGGATTCACCATCATTGTATTTGGCTTCATTAAAAAGTTCCATATATTGGACTGAACCTACGAATTCCGGAAGTCGTGTAGGCATTGAATAGGAATGTTCGGTTCGGAAAGAAATTTTTGCCTTTTCTACTTTTCCTCGTTTCGTAGTTATTAAAACAACACCATTAGCTCCTTGTGCACCGTAAACCGCTGTTGCAACAGCATCTTTCAAAATAGAAAATGTTTCTATTTCATCAGGTTCTACATCATTGATTGAGCGGGGCACTCCATCTACCAATACCAATGGATTCGTACCACCTGCAAACGAACTAATGCCACGTATATAAAATTCTGCATTATCATATCCAGGTTCTCCAGAACGTTGCACGGCAATCAAACCCGCTATTTGTCCTGCCAATGCTCCACTTAAATTTCGAGTAGGAGTTGAAATTTCCTTGGGTTTAACAGTACTGATTGAAACTACTAAATTACTCTTTTTTTGTTGCCCGTAACCTACTACCACAACATCATCTAATTGCTCAGCAACCTCTTTAAGTATGATATTGATTATCAAATATTTACCCCCCCCAATTACTAAATTTGAGCCTATTACTTTCTCTTGGGTTGTAAATCCAATAAAACTAAAAACAAGCACATCTTTGGGATTGACAAAAATTTCGTACTTCCCATCAATGTCCGTAGATACTCCTTTTGTCGTGTTCTTTACAGTTACAGCAACTCCAGCTAAAGGAATTCCCTTTTCATCTGTTACCACTCCAATAACTTTTCTACCCTGCTGAATCAAAGTCTGTACGCTAAAACAGCTTTCTTCAGCAGTAATTTTTCCTTTCATCTCTGTACTACCAAATAAAAGCAATACCGAGAAAAACACTTTGAAAAACAAAATGCTTCTTTCATAAAACAATCTTTTTTTCATAATAAGAATTATTATTAATACTTCTGCAAAATTAATAAAAAAAAATACTTATTATGATTTTTTTATGTTAAAATTGATATTTCACATTTCGTTTTTTACACTAACACTTCCTTATATAACACAAAAACAAACAAATAGATGTTATTTTTAGTAACAAATAACACCCGATTTTTACTTTTAAACAAGAACCCAAAATATGAACTTGATTGATTTACGAAACAAAACAAACTAATTACAGTAACATACCAACGTAAAAATACAATCATATTACTACATAAAGATACATTTCAAAAGTTTTAACACAGATATTATCATATTAAACGAAACAAACCAATACTTACAATCATTCCACAGCATTCCAATCAAAACAAAACATTATTGGCGGATGAAAATCATCGGTAAAAAAGTAGGAAGTTTTAAGAAAAATGACTAATATTGCGCCAAAAATAATTTTAATTTATGGAAACAAACAATAGCGGATTTACCCCTAACTTTGGAGGAAATTTTGAAGGAAAACAAAAAATAGACGTAACAGCCGTTTATGTGCTTGCCGTCATCGGTATTTTGCTCTCGTGGTGTTGTAGCCCTATTGGTATCATACTGGCTGTCATTGCTGTAATACTGGTTTCAAACAAACTATCAGCCTATAAAAGCAATCCGTCGGGTTATTTTGGGGTGGAGAACCTCAACACGGCAAAAATCATAGCCTATGTAGCTTTGGGGTTAAATATTTTGTTCCTCATTTGGACGGTATATCGCTTAGCTACAACCGATTGGAACGTTATAATGCAACAATACCAAGATATTTTGCAACAAGCCGAACAAATGGACTAATCAAGTAAAAACAAAAAATAAAAGCCTTGACACCAAAATCAAGGCTTTTTGCATTTGTTTTTTTAAACAAACAGCTTGGCAACTTGCTCATTTACAAACTCCAAGAAAGTTTCATCTTCTTTGGTGAAGGGGTCAATCGTGTGGGAGTCAATATCAATTTGCCCGATGTTTTGTCCGTTTACAAACAGCGGAACCACGATTTCCGATTTCACGGTGAGGCTACACGCAATGTAGTTATCTTGCGCCTTTACGTCGGGTACTACAAAATTTTGGTTGGAAACGGCTACCTGTCCGCAAATGCCCTTCCCAAAGGGTATTTGTGTATGCTCGGTGGGTTCGCCGGCAAAAGCCCCCAGATGAAGCGTTTTCGTGGCGTGGTCGGCAAAGTAAAACCCCACCCAGTTGTAATGCAGAACGCTGTTTTGCAGCAGGTTACAAATAGCTTGCATTTTATGCTCACGTGAATGATTTTCCTGACAAATTCGGATAATTTCCGGCTGTAATTTATTAAAATCTGACATCTTTGTGTTTATAAATAATCAAAATCAGGCAAAGGTAGTCAAAAAATAGCAGAAGTACAATATATTATTTGTAAAATCTTACAAGAAATCGTATTTTTGTGCTTCGCAACCCGAGTTGCTTCCGTATAAAAAAATAAAAAAAATCCTATTTTAGTTACTATCTTATTATTTTAACAATGAATAAAAATTTAAATCCAAATAAAGAGAATTACTCAGCGCAAGAACTGGATATTGAACGCGCGCTACGCCCCCTCTCATTTGATGATTTTGCAGGGCAGGAAACCGTGCTTGAAAACCTCAAAGTGTTTGTAAAAGCGGCTAATATGCGGGGTGAGGCACTTGACCACACGCTCTTTCACGGACCACCGGGGCTTGGCAAAACCACCTTGGCGCACATTCTTGCCAATGAGCTGGGCGTGGGCATTAAAATCACTTCCGGACCGGTGCTTGACAAACCCGGAGACCTCGCCGGACTGCTGACAAATCTGCAAGAACGCGATGTGCTTTTCATTGACGAAATCCACCGCCTGAGCCCCATCGTCGAGGAATACCTATACTCGGCTATGGAGGACTATAAAATTGACATTATGATAGAGTCCGGGCCTAATGCCCGCACCGTGCAAATCAACCTGAACCCCTTTACGCTCATCGGGGCAACCACGCGCTCGGGGCTACTTACAGCACCAATGCGGGCGCGATTCGGAATTCAGAGCCGATTACAATATTATACGACGGAATTGCTCGCCGATATTATCCAGCGCAGCGCCTCCATTTTAAAAGTACCCATCTCAATGGAAGCCGCCATTGAACTAGCAAGCCGAAGCAGAGGAACTCCCCGTATTGCCAATGCCTTACTGCGCCGTATTCGCGATTTTGCGCAAATTAAAGGAAACGGAAAAATTGATGCCGAAATAACCCGTTTCGGACTCAAAGCCCTTAATGTAGACGCACACGGACTGGACGAGATGGACAATAAAATCTTAACAACGCTTATCGATAAATTTAAAGGAGGTCCGGTTGGCATAACCACACTTGCCACCGCCGTTTCTGAGAGCGCCGAGACTATTG
The DNA here is from genome assembly GCF_030532915.1 of Capnocytophaga sp. Lineage (GTDB taxonomy): Bacteria > Bacteroidota > Bacteroidia > Flavobacteriales > Flavobacteriaceae > Capnocytophaga. The sequence continues at coordinate 69,672 of NZ_JAUNKD010000009.1, read as the reverse complement.
AGGAGGTATACGAACCTTTTTTAATTCAAGAGGGATTTATCGTACGGACACCACGAGGCAGAGAAGTTACCGAGCTTGCATACCGACATCTTGGCAAACTCCCACCCAATGTGCAAGGTTCTTTATTTTAGTGATTAAAATAGAGTTTTGATAAGTAGCACCCTTTTCAACCAAAGATAAAACAGCTATTTTTAAAAGATTCACTTTTTTCACCGTAGTTTGAAAACGATAAAATGATATTGACACCTATTTTCAACCAAAGGTAAAACAAACTTTACTCATCACAAAGTTCATTTTTCCCGAAGATGAAAATAATCAATTTTGAAGTTTATCTATTTTCACCAAAGGTTGAAATTTTAAAAAATACAAAAAAATGACTTTTTACCTATGGATGAAAATAGATTTACATAAAGAAAGTTTTATTTTTACCTAAGATGAAAATCAGATTTGATAAAATTAATTACCTTTGTCAAAGTTTGAAACTTTGACAAAGATTTCAGGGTAATTTTCATCAGCAGATGAAAGAAACATCAGAAACAATATTTTACCTTTATCAAAGTTTGGAATTTTAATGAATGTTACAAAACAATTTTAATCAGCAGATGAAAGAAAAGTTAGAAACAATATTTTACCTTTGTCAAAGTTTGGAATTTTAATGAATGTTGCAAAACAATTTTAATCAGCAGATGAAATAAAAGTCAGAAACAATATTTTACCTTTGTCAAAGTTTGGAATTTTGACAAAGGTTGCAGAAAAACTTTTATTTCAAGTCTAAAAGTAGGTTTCTTTCTTAAAAAATAAACTTAAAAAGTTGGTTAAAAAAGAAAAATAAGCAGTTTTATGTTAAAGTACTATTAAAAAACTTGCTTGATGTAAAAAATTATCGTACATTTGCCTATGTAAAAAAGTTTAATTATATCAAAACCTAAATTAATATGGAAAGTATTTTAGAAATCAAAGGAATTAAATTAGGGCAACTTAACAATGATGAGTATGCTCAATTTATCACGGAAGTTGTTGGCTTACTTGGCGACACGCCGCTTGAAAAAATTTTCATAAAAGAAGAGGATTTCAATCAGCTGAAAGAGCGATTGAGTTTGCTTTCAGATGTTATCCGAAGAGCGCGTACTAGCAAAGAAACCAACTCCATAGCCGAGCTTGACAAACAACGAAATAAATTGCTGGTTTTCTTATTTTCACTCTTGCGGGTCGAGAAAAATAACATCAACAAAAAACGAAGCGATGCCGCTACGGCGCTTTACAACGAATCGAAGAATTATCTGGGCATTCAAAAGTCGCCCATTCGTCAGAAAACCCATTCAGTCAAGGGATTACTTATCGATTTGAACAAGCCCGAAAATAAAATGCACGTAGCCACCTTGGGCATTGAAAATACGCTTGAAGCCTTGGCAGAATGTAACCAAGAATTTCAAAAATTGGTCAGCAATCGTTCAGATAACCGAATGAGTAACAAATTGCCCAGCGCCCAAAAATTGCGTAATGAAATCAGCGCTTTGTACAAGCATTTTACAACCTGTGCCTATGCAATGAACATCATTCACCCAACCGATGAAAGCACCAATTTTATAAATCGGTTAAATCGTGTGATTGAGGAAATTATGGCGATAAACAAACAGCGTTTGGCACTGGTTACATCAAGCAAAAAAATAACCCCGTTAATTGATTAATAACGGAATTTAAAAAAGGTAGTTGATTGTATTTTCATTTTTGATAACTGCTTGTAAACAACATATTTAAAAAGACATTCAGTTTGTTTACGGGCAGTTTTTCACGCTAAAAAAAGAAAGCGGCAAACACCTTTAATTTTTTAAAAATAAGAATTGATGACACGCATAAAAATTCATCTTTATATATGTATGTTGCTGTGGCTGTGCTTTCCTTTGGGATTGCTGGCTCAACAGACTGATGATGAAGCTCCAAGCGGGGGTATTTCTTTTAAATCAATGCGAACTAAAAAGAAAAAAGACAGCATCACTTTTACGGCAAAGGACTACAAACTGATTTCGCACCTGCGAGATACCACCTCGGTGGACACCACCCTAACCATTCAAACCTATTACAAAAGCAATGCTTGGGGGGAGGATTTATTCGGAAAAATGCCTTTTTCGAATATGGGTCAGCCGTATAACACAATGGTTTATGATTTTGCAAACCGCAGTTACCTGCCATCGATGGGTGCCACGGCAAAAAATCAGTTTTATTTGACCCCCGAGCAGATACATTATTATTTGTTACCTACCCCATTAACGCAGTTTACGTACAAAACCGGAATGGAGCAAGGGCAAATGCTCAACACGCTCTTTTCGGTAAATTTAAATCCGCGATTGAACTTATTCATCGCCTATAAGGGGCTTCGATCGCTTGGAAATTACCAACGGATTTTGGTTAGCAATGGCAATTTACGCCTTGGTTTTTCGTATATGTCGCCCAACAAAAAATACGTTGTTTTTGCGCACTATGCAGGTAACGATACTGAAAGCCAAGAAAATGGGGGGATTACCTCGCCTGAACAATTTGAGTCGGGTGATGACCAGTTTAAAAACCGAGCCGTAATGGACGTTTTTCTTTCTGACGCCGATAATCTGCGGGAGAGCAAGCGTTATTTTGTGCAGCAAGACTATGCTTTTTTGCGCAATCGCGATTCGTTGGCTTCATATAAACAGATTCGGTTCAGACATCGATTTTTGTATGAAACCGAATATTACAAATTTTCACAAAACAGCCCCAACGCGTTTTTTGGCGATGCCTACGTAACGACAAACATCGCTGATTATATGCAACTTCAAAAGATGGTGAACACAGCCGGCGCCGAGCTTGAATTGCCTTATCTAGGGCGTACGTTTGTTTACGGAAATGCTTACTTTTATAACTACTTTTTTAGGAATGCCTTCTATCGGGCAGGTGTTTTGCAACCGCATCAGATTAAAGCTACCGAGCTGAGTTTGGCACTTCAATGGCATAAAAAAATAGGCGGATTTTCAATCGATGCGCAAGGCGAACAGACCTTTGTGGGCAGCATTACGGGCACGAAACTCAACGGAAAATTGGCGTATGTCTTCAATGAAAAAAATCATATCCAAGCCGGAATAGATATTCATTCGGCTATGCCAAATTTCAATTTTTTACTCTATCAAAGTGATTATAAAAATTATAATTGGAACAATATCAGTGAGTTTAACAAGCAACACACACAAACGCTGTACGGTAACCTCACCACCCGGTGGGGCAGTGTTTCGGCAAGTTTAACCAACCTGATTAATTACACCTACTTTGCCGTACAACCGCCCGCCACTGCCGACGGGCGCGGACAGTCGCTGCCACGCCAGCATTCGGGCACTATTCAATACTTAAAACTCAAATTACAAAAAGAATTTGCCTTCGGGAAATTCAGGCTGGACAACACCTTACAATATCAAAGCGTTGCGCAGAATGAGCAGGTGCTTAATGTGCCGACTTTCATCACCCGCAATGCCTTGTACCTCGCCACGCCGATGTTCAACAAGGCGATGTATTTGGAAACGGGCATCGGGTTTAATTACTTTACACGCTATTACTCAAACCGATACAATCCGTTGCTGGCAGAATTTGAATCGCAAAATGAAGTAAAAACGGGAGGCTTCCCGATGTTTGATTTCTTTTTGAATGCCAAGGTGCGCACGATGCGTATTTATTTGGGCATAGAGCATTTCAACCCGTATGTGATGGACATCAATTGGCTGTTTAACAAACAGTACTATAACTATTATTCCGCTCCAAATCAACCCTATCGCGACATACTTATCCGATTGGGCATTTCGTGGCATTTATTTTCGTAAACAAACAAAACAGTTATGAACAAGCAAGTCATTTTCAAAGATTTAGGACTGAAAGATTACAAAGCCGTTTGGGACTATCAAGAAAATTTGTTCCAATCCGTTATCGATATCAAGCAAAAAAACAGGCACGAAGCCACCAACAACCCCACGCCTAATTACTTGCTTTTTGTGGAGCACCCGCACGTGTACACGCTGGGCAAGAGCGGCGATATTTCAAACCTACTCATCAGCGAGCAAACCCTTAAAGATAAGGGAGCTACCTTCTATAAAATCAATCGGGGCGGCGACATTACCTACCACGGACCGGGGCAATTAGTGGGCTATCCCATCTTGGATTTAGATAACTTTTTTACCGACATTCACAAATACCTCCGTTTTCTGGAAGAAGTTATCATTCTCACTTTGAAGGAATACGGCATTGAAGCCACCCGAAGCGAAGGTGAAACCGGCGTATGGATTGATGTAGGCACACCCTTTGCACGTAAGATATGTGCTATGGGGGTTAGAAGTTCGCGATGGGTAACGATGCACGGTTTTGCGCTGAATGTCAATGCCGATTTGGGTTATTTTGATAATATTATTCCGTGTGGGATACGGGGCAAGGCAGTAACTTCGCTCAATGTGGAATTAGGCAAGAAAGAAATACCGATGGAAGAGGTTAAAGAAAAGATAATGAGGCACTTCAAAGCGCTTTTTGAAGTTGAATTCATTTAGCTTTCCGAAAAGATTTTCTAAAAATAACAACGCTTAAAACACAGTGTTTCTCGGCAGGGCAAATCGTTTTATGTTTTACAACCGAAAAAAGAAATTGGGCGTCATTGCCGGCGCATCGTTTTTATCCTTTGGAGAAACAACATTGATAATAAGCGCTTTATATTTCACTCCATTAAGAAAAAAACCGATTTTCGGGCTTTGTTTGCCATACAAAAACATTAATTTTGACGGAGCTATTTTTTTTACTACTTTTGCCCATAATTAATTAAGAACCATTTTGCCAATTGTTCTTTTCAATAGGCATTTGGTTAGTTAGCATACTATTTTTATATGAAACACATTGCAGCCATTGGTGGGTATTTTATTATGCTCTACAACACATTTCGCAAGCCGACCCACTGGGGCATTATGAAGAATTTGATTCTCAGGGAGATTGACGATTTGATTTTTGGCTCTATCGGCATCGTTGCGTTTATCTCGTTCTTTGTCGGCGGGGTTGTTTCGGTTCAAACGGCTTTAAATATTGATAATCCTTTTATTCCGAAATACTTAATCGGTTTTGCCACCCGGCAGTCCATCATTTTGGAATTTGCCCCTACTTTTGTGGCGATTATTTTGGCCGGAAAAGTAGGTTCGTTCATCACGTCGAGCATCGGCACAATGCGGGTTACCGAGCAGATTGATGCCCTTGATATGATGGGTGTTAATTCACTTAATTATCTGGTTTTCCCTAAGATAATAGCCTTATTATTGCTTCCTTTCTTAATTGCGATGGGTATGTACTTAGGTATTTTAGGCGGTTGGGCATCGGCGGTGGTTAGTGGCTACACCACATCGAGCGAATTTGTACAAGGGGTTCAGATGGATTTCAAAGTATACAGCTTGATTTACGCCTTCACCAAAACGATTGTTTTTGCGTTTTTCTTGGCTACAATCCCCGCTTATCACGGCTATTTTATGAAGGGAGGCGCTTTGGATGTTGGGAAGGCAAGCACCACTTCATTTGTATGGACCAGTATCGTAATTATCCTGTCCAACTCAGTAATTACACAATTATTTTATGCCTAATAACCTAAACAGCACTTCAAAAAAAGATGATTCAAGTAGAAAATTTACATAAATCGTTTGATGGCGTTCCTGTTTTAAAAGGGATTTCAACCATCTTTGAGAAAGGAAAAACCAACCTCATCATAGGGCAAAGCGGGTCGGGAAAAACCGTTTTTTTAAAATCACTCTTGGGGCTGTTCATCCCCGATGAAGGGAATATTATTTATGACGGAGTGAGCTATGCCACAATGAAGCGCGATGAACGCACCAAACTGCGGCAAAAAATGGGAATGGTGTTTCAAGGAAGTGCACTGTTTGATTCAATGACAGTGCTTGAAAACGTGATGTTTCCGTTGCAGATGTTTTCAAACAAAACCCCTGAAGAAATCCGTGAGCGCGCCGATATGGTGCTCAGTCGCGTGAATTTAATCAATGCCGAAAACAAGTTGCCCTCAGAGATATCCGGCGGGATGCAAAAGCGCGTGGCCATTGCGCGGGCTATCGTGAACCGCCCTAACTTTTTATTTTGCGACGAACCCAACTCGGGGCTTGACCCAAAGACTTCCATCGTGATTGACAACCTCATTAAAGAAATTACCGAAGAGTTTAACATCACCACCGTTATCAACACCCACGATATGAACTCGGTAATGGAAATCGGGGCAAAGATTGTCTTTCTGAAAAACGGATATAAAGAGTGGGAAGGCTCGAAAGACACTATTTTTGAGACGGATAACGAAGCCGTTACGGATTTTGTATATTCATCAGAGTTATTTAAAAAGGTGCGTAAAGCCCATTTGAGCGAAAAACAATCTTGAAGCAAAACAAAGTAATATTTGATAACAATGAAAAATAGTTTATTGATACTCACTTTCCTAATCAGCCTATTGAATTATGCACAGCGCCAACCCAATATCGTGCTGATTATCTCGGACGACCACTCGTTTCAGTCCATCGGGGCATACAACAAAGAAAAAACTTCGTACACCCCAAACATTGATAAATTAGCCGACCAAGGGCTGACCTTTAACAAAGCCTACGTGGCAAATTCCATCTGCGGTCCCAGCCGTGCGTGTATCCTCACCGGGAAATTTAGTCACAAAAACGGCTTTACCGACAACGAAACTTCTCATTACAACTCCAATCAACAGCAGTTTGTTAATCTGTTGCAAAACAACGGCTACCAAACCGCTTGGATAGGAAAATATCACTTGGGGAAAGACCCGAAAGGCTTTGACTTTTTCAAGATTTTAGTGGAACAGGGACATTATTTCAATCCTGATTTTATTATCGAAGGCGGAAAAGTGGTTCGCGAAATGGGTTATGAATCGGACATTGTTCAAAACGAAGCCGAAAAGTGGTTGGACAATCGCAACCCCGAGAAACCTTTCTGCCTGATTCTCGGGCATAAAGCCACCCACCGCACTTGGATGCCCGACGTGCAGGATTTAGGAAAGTTTGAACACGTTTCCTTCCCGCTTCCGGATAATTTTTATGATGATTATCAGGGGCGTACTGCGGCAGCTATGCAAGAAATGTCAATTGCCAAAGATTTGCAAATGGGCTATGACCTGAAAATGTTTTTTGGCGAAGGGCAGGAAGCCGACCATAATTTCAGCCGAATGACCCCCGAACAGCTTGCCGCCTACCGCAACTTTTACACACCCATTCAAAACGAATTAGAGAACAAAAAACTAACAGGCAAAGCCCTCACCGAGTGGAAGTTTCAACGTTATATGCGTGATTATTACGCCACGGTGCTCTCACTTGACCGCAACATCGGGCGAATGTTGGATTATTTAGACCGAAAGCAACTTACCGATAACACCATCGTGATTTATCTTTCTGACCAAGGGTTTTATATGGGTGAACACGGTTGGTATGACAAGCGCTGGATGTATGAAGAATCATTCCGCACGCCGATGATTGCCCGCTTTCCAAAAGTGATTCAGCCCAAACAAACGACTGAAAGTTTTGTAATGAATGTGGACATTGCCCCTACCCTGCTGGAAGCCGCCGGCATACCTGTACCTACTGATATGCAGGGTGTTTCGTTCTTCCCGATACTGAAAAAACCGCGCAAAGAAACCCGTAACAGCGTCTATTATCACTATTATGAAAACGGAGAGCACGCTGTTTCACCGCACTTCGGCATTAAAAATAAACGCTATAAACTCATTCGGTACTACAAGCGCCACAACGGTTGGGAACTTTTTGATTTGAAAACCGACCCTCGTGAAATGCACAACATTTACAAGCTTCCGTCAAGCAAAAAAATCATCAAAAAAATGAAAAAACTCTTGGAAAAAGAAATTGACAAACTTGATGACACCACCGCACAAGAAGTTCTACACAAAATAAATTAATCAAAAAGCAAAAAATGAATAAATTTATACGAAAAATGACCGGACGGGATGTTTCCGAAGCGCATAGGGTAGCCACACCGCTGGAACTGTTCTTTGATTTGGTCTTCGTCATCGCTATTGCATCAGCCGCAGGTGGATTACATCATTCTTTTGCCGAACATCACATATCGGCAGGTTTGCTTAACTTCGGTATAGCGTTTTTTTCCATCTGGTGGGGCTGGATGAACTACACTTGGTTTGCTTCCGCTTTTGATAATGATGATACTATCTACCGAATTTACACAATGTTACAGATGTTCGGAGCTATCATAATGGCAATTGGCATTCCCGACCTTTTCAAGGAAGTTCCCGATATGTTTATCGTGGTTGTGGGCTATGCCATTATGCGGGTAGCGATGGCTTTACAATGGATACGGGCGGCACGAAGCAATCCACAGTACCGAAATGTGTGTTTGCGGTATGCAGTAGGTATCATTTTGGTACAAATATTATGGATTTTACGATATATTTTGGCTCCGCAGGAAAGTTTTGCGCTGATTTCGGTAGTTGTTTTGATGTTTTGTGAACTTTTGGTTCCGCTTTTGGCAGGAAGAACCCCTTGGCATCCGCATCACATTGCTGAACGTTACGGACTTTTGGTTATCATCGTTTTGGGGGAAGGATTATTGGGCGTTTCCAATACCATTAAGAATGTTTTGGCATTGGAAGACGGGCTTTATCAAATCTTTTTCATCGGTACGGGGGTAATCGCTTTGATTTTTGTGCTATGGTGGCTGTATTTTAACCAACCTTACGCTCACGTTTTGGAACAGGAAGTGAACAACCAACACTTAAAGCATTCTAAAAGGTCGTCATTCTTTTTTGCTTATTTGCATTTCTTTATTTTTGCTTCATTGGCGTCTATCGGTGTGGGAGTTTCGCTGGTGGGTGATGCCTTTGAGCCTGCAATTGAAGGGCAACATCAAGTAACGATGCTCTATGCACTGCGAATATTATCCGTAACAACCAGCATTTATTTATTTTTCGTAGCGGTTATCCGTATTTTAACAATGGGTGGCTCCCGACAAAACTATATGGGCTTACTTTTGGTATTCCTCTCCCCGATTTTGTGTATGATAGCCATTGAAACGGGACTTTCAGCCACTTATACGGTTTGGCTTGGTTTGCTTTCACCTATTTTAATGATTCTTTTATACGGAAAAACCACGTCGAAGAGTCATTAAAAACAGTTGCACTAAAATTTCGTAACTCGAAAATAACCACTACCTTTGGGGGCGATTAAAAATAAATTCCCAGTGTATGAAATACATTTTTTTTATTACCGCTTTTTTGCTTTATTCTTGCAATTCTTTTCAAAAGAAGAACCAAGAAAACGACCCTATTATTCAAGAAAACGACTCGTTGGAAATCGTTGAAAATCAATACGATAACACAACTCCCGATAATGAGGCTGTTGCTTCTTTTCTAAATGATGAATACCCTATTGAGATTCAACAAATTAGCGAAAAAGAATTTATTTCCGCACAAAAAAAAGCACCAAAGCACGATTCTATCCCTAAAATCACTAATTTTCAAGAAGCTAAAAAAATTTTGGAAGGCATCGTTACCTTCCGAGGGGATGATTCGGAAGAGCAATTCCCCACAAAGATTAAATTTCGCAACGGCACAAACTTTGAAGAAAGCGATGATATGTTGTGCTACATCGGATTTGTTGCCTACTACCCCACCGAAGACATTTTGCTTTTTGAAGGCGGGCATACCTCTGATTACAGCCTCAACCTCACTAACGGAAAAGAAACGGAACTTGCCGGAAATCCGGAATATATCGTGCATAGCCCCCAAAAGAAAAATCGGTTGAACGCCTATTTTGGCGGGCAGGAATGTTTAGCCTATTTTATCCAGCAATACAAAAATAATGAATGGATACGAACCATTGATTTGGTAAAAATTTTTGAGAAAAAAATCGATAAGTGGCTTTGTATCGTAAAAGATGCTTTTTGGACGGACGAAAATACGCTATATGTTTCGCATATAGATGGTTATGACGACGAAAAACCGCTATGCACCTATTACAAAATCACCTTAAAACCTGCCGAAAACCTACTTAATTGGTCTGATTTCCAACCGATTTCCTTCCCTAAAAAAGAAAAATCAATCATTGACAGCTATCAGTCGTCAGCGGTATTGGATAAAACTCGCGCCAAGCGCCTACTCGCCGGCTTATACCCTGATGCAACGGATTTTAGAAAGCTATATTCCGTGCCTTTTTCGGATAAATTCACGTCGGTTATGGTGGCTTTTGAGCGAGACCAAGACGAGCTTGTCAAAGTGCTTTTTAATTTAGACAAAAACGGACAAATCATTGACTATTTGGAAATTGGTTACGAAAAAAACAACAGCAATGACATCACGATACAACTCGTTTTAGACAAAAATTTAATTGCAATTGAGAATAATTCCCCTGCAAATTTAATACGCACAAGCTATCAAATCAATCCGAAAGGGCAATTTGTCCTGAAAAGTTATAAAAGAATACGAGATTAATTTTTTATATAATGAAAAACATATTTTTATCAACTATTTTACTGGGAATGTGCTCGCTAAGCATAGCACAAACCTCACAAACGCTGGAAAAAAACTGGAAATTCACGCGTGAAGACAAAAAAAACTTCTCGCAAACGTCCGTGAATGACAAAAAGTGGCAAAACGTAACCGTGCCGCACGACTGGGCAATCTATGGACCGTTTGACATTGAAAACGACGTGCAACGCACCGCCATCAAACAGGACGGGCAGGTCGCTCCCATCGAACATTCGGGTCGTACGGGCGGACTTCCGTTCGTGGGCGTGGGCTGGTATCGAACTTCGTTTGACGTAGCGGATTTCGGCAGTGACAAAAAAGTCTTCATCAAGTTTGACGGAGCAATGTCCAACCCCGAAGTGTTCGTAAACGGGCAAAAAGCGGGCGCGTGGCACCACGGCTACAACACCTTCTTCTTGGATGTTACGCCTTTTGTGAAAGCCAAAAACAACACCTTGGCGGTTCGGCTTGAAAACCTGACCCAACAATCGCGCTGGTATCCCGGGGCGGGGTTGTATCGCAACGTTCACGTGATTGTGAAGAACAAAACCCACATTCCGATATGGGGAATTCAGCTAACTACGCCTCAAATCGAGAAAAATTTCGCTAAAATCGATATAAAAACCGAAATTGAGACCCAAAATATTGCTCAAATCGAGGTCGAGACCGATATTTTCAATCCAAAGGGCGAAAAAATCGCTTCCGACAGAAAAAAACACAACGATTTTATTACAAACAACAGCTTCAAACAAGAAATTTACGTAAAAAATCCGCTTTTATGGGACATCGAGCAACCTAATTTGTACAAAGCCGTTACCAAAATCTACGAAAACGGCACGCTGAAAGACACCGAAACCACCACCTTCGGCATCCGAAGCATCGAAGTGAAACCCAACGACGGTTTTTACCTCAACGGACGCAAAATCAAATTCCAAGGGGTTTGTATGCACCACGATTTGGGGGCTATCGGGGCGGCGGTTAATGAGGCTGCCATCCGCCGACAAATCAGAATCCTGCAAGATATGGGCGTGAACGCCATTCGCACCGCTCACAATATGCCGGCACCTGAATATGTGCGTATTGCGGACGAAATGGGAATGATGCTCGCCCTTGAAAGTTTCGACGAATGGGCTATCCCGAAGGTTGAAAACGGCTACAATCGTTATTTTAACGATTGGGCGGAAAAGGATTTGACCAATTTGGTGCGTCATTTCCGCAATAACCCGAGCGTGGTGATGTGGTTCATCGGAAATGAGGTGGAAGAGCAAAGCGTTTTGGAAGGAGCGAAAGTGGCGCGTTGGTTGCAAGACATTATCACCCGGCACGATGGCACGCGCCCTGTTTCCAACGGAATGGACAGACCCGACCACGTATACAAAAACAATATGGCAGCGACGATGCAAGTGGCAGGCTTCAACTATCGTCCGTTTAAATATCAAGAAGCCTACGCACAATTGCCGCAACAGCTTATTTTAGGAAGCGAAACGGCATCAACTATCAGCTCACGAGGCGTTTACAAATTCCCTGTGGAACGAAAATCAATGCCGAAATATGATGACCAGCAAACCTCATCGTACGATGTGGAGCATTGCGGTTGGTCGAACCTTCCGGAGGACGACTGGATTCAGCACGAAGACCTCCCCTACACCATCGGCGAGTTTATCTGGACGGGATTTGATTACTTGGGCGAACCGACACCTTATTATGTGGAGTGGCCGGCGCACAGTTCGTACTTCGGGGCGGTGGATTTGGCGGGACTTCCGAAAGACCGATTCTATTTATATCGAAGCCATTGGAATAAAAATGCCGAGACCCTGCACGTGCTTCCGCATTGGAACTGGGAAGGGCGCGAAGGGCAGGTAACTCCTATTTTTGTCTATACGAATTACCCTTCGGCAGAAGTTTTCATCAACGGCAAAAGCCAAGGAAAGCGCAGCAAGGATTTAAGCATTCCGCTTGATGGAAGTTATACGCCCGAAGCACAGCAATCGTTTGAACGTCAGAAGCGTTACCGCCTGATGTGGATGGACACCAAGTACGAAAAAGGCGAGGTGAAAGTCGTGGCGTATGACAAAGACGGGAAGGCTGTTGCCGAAAAAGTGATGCGAACCGCCGGAAAACCGCATTCGCTACGCCTCACCGCCGACAGAGGCACCATCAAAGCCGACGGAAAAGACCTCTCGTTCATCACGGTGGAAGCCATCGACAAAGACGGAAATGTTTGTCCCACAGCCCAAATGCAGATTCATTTTAAAGTAAGCGGAGCAGGCACCTACCGAGCCGCCGCCAACGGTGATGCCACTTCAACGGAGCAGTTTCATCTGCCAAAGATGCAACTTTTTAACGGAAAGTTGGTAGCCATCGTACAAGCGTCTGAAAAAGCAGGCGAAATTACCTTCGAGGCGAAAAGCAACGGGCTGCAAAGTAGCGTAATTAAGGTAAAGACCGAGAAATAACACAAGCGAATTACCTTTTATAAAATAACTATCCGGATTACAGTTCGTTATATGACCCCCAACCACCTTTGGCAAAGTTTGGAACTTTGCCAAAGGTGGTTGATTATATAAAAAGGCAAATTATACAGAGGTAACTGTACTTTTTATAAAACAACTATCCCACAGATTACACCAACATTCACAGATTTTTTCTTTTTCTGCTGTAAAAATGGGTGTAATCTGTGGGATTTTTATGTTTTTGGCAGTATTTTATAAATAAATTTTGCTTTTAAAAGAATTATTTTGTACATTTGGGGCATCTATGAGTCCCAAAAACCTTTGGCAAAGTTTGGAACTTTGCCAAAGGTGGTTAGTTATAAGCCTCCTTTGAGGGAGGTAGTCAGCGAGAGCTGAGTATGTAGGGAAGCGCAGAGGATATTTTCTTTGGTTTTACACCCCTTTATCACTTCCTCGCTTTCACTCACACCCTTCAAAGGGGGAATTAGTACAACAAACTATCTTAGTTTGGCTAATGAATTTCCTTTATGGAGGTTTTAATCAATTTTTAGTAATTCTTAAAAAACTTTCAATATGTCAAAGGAGAATTTTATCAGTGTAGTATTCAGTCAGGAGGAACTTGACCGAATGGACAACTTGCTTTTACAGCTTGAAGAGCTTGTAAAAAGCAAATTTATCAACCTTACTGCCGAAGAGCGTATGGAGCACGCCCGTGTGGGCAAAAAAACGGAAGATTGGATTTTACGTGTAAAAACCTTTATGACGCAATACCCCGATTTGGTGTTGCGACATATTGATACGGAGGAGTTCAACCGTGACTTTGTAGCCCGTCAGGCGCTCCTTCCGCGACTTTTGCGATTGCAAGCGATTGCCGCACGCGTGGACGACACCGCACTTTTGCTGGGTAGCGACCTCTATCACAACGCCATTACGTTTTACAAGGGCGTAAAAGCAATGGCACAGACTAACGCACCCAATGCCAGAACGGTTTACGACGACCTAAAAGTGCAATTCCCCGGGCGACGAGCTTCCAAGAAGAAGGATAAAGATGAACCTACTGTCCAATAAGGCAGTAGAAACCACCACAGAGGTAGTAATAACCTGCTCCGAGCGGGTTATTACTCGCCCAAAGCTGGTAAAAACCCGCTTTAAGGTGGTTATTGAGCGCTTAAAGGTACTTTTAATCTGATAAAAGCAGGTTAAAAGTACCTTTTTTTAGATTAAAAGTAGGTTTTTTTAGGATATAACCCGCTCAGAGGGGGTTATTAGTGGGTAAAAGATGGTTTTAAGTTAGGTAAAAATTAATTTTTATGAATAGTGATTTAGATAAATATATCCAAAAAATAGAAAAAAATCCTGAAACGGGAAAAGATGAAGTTTGGTTGCATAATTTACCAGAAGATGAAACTTTATTTGATATACTTAACTTTCCTACTAAATGGGATGGTTCTAAATCTGGTTTCTATAATCTGGCAAATAGGGTAAATTTTTTTAACCATACATTTGTCTTCACTGAAAATATTAAATTTAGAGGAGAAATCAATAATCCAGTGAATTTTTCCAATTGTATTTTTAAAGAAACAGTTGATTTTTCTGATTGTATTTTTAAAGAAAAAGTTAATTTTTCAAAAGTCAAATTTGAAAAAGAAGTTTTTTTTATAGATAGTATATTTAAAAAAGGGGGTGATTTTAAACAAAGTCATTTTTCTTTAACAGCCAGATTTTGGAATGCTAAGTTTTTTTATGTAGCTAATTTTGAAAATACTCATTTTTTTTCTTCGGTATATTTTATGAAAACTCATTTTCAGCATTCAGCCAAGTTTCGGAAAGTTAAGTTTTCATCATTAGCTTGTTTCATAGAAGCGCAGTTTTATTCTGAAGCTAATTTTAATCATAGTAAATTTGAAAATATTATAGATTTTTCAGCCGTAATCTTTAAAAAAGAAATTCTCTTTTATAATATAAGTTTTTTAGATAAAGCTATTTTTTCAAATGCTATTTTTGAGCAAGAAGCTCAATTTTTATATTGTAAAGCATCCTCTAATATTTTTATTACATTTGAAGGAGCCACTTTTAAAAAATGTTTGGACATTTCTCGTAGTAATTTTCATTATTGTAATCTTCGTTTTTGGAATATGAAGATAGAAGGAGATGAAAATTTATCTCAATATGAAAAATATATCAATGATTTTAACAATAATAAAGTAGAACCTTCCGTATATGCTAAAATACGAGAGAGTTATCGTATCATTAAAAATTCTTTTTATAAAGAAGATAATCGTATAGAGGGACTTGAATTTTACAAAAAGGAGATGGATGTTTATAGGGAGGAGCTAAAAATGAAAAGAAAAGAAATAAGAGAAAGCTATAATCCTTCTCATCCTTCTTCAAATAAAATTTGGTTAAAAATAAAGAATATTACACGTTTTTTAAATAACACAATACATAAAAGTTTATTTGTTTTTCATTATATTATGTCTACATTAGATAAAAGTTTAAACTTTTTAAGTAATATGAGACAGAAAAAAGATATAGGTTATCACTTCATTTTTTTCACTGTTCTTCTATTGTTAGCAGGTTTATATATATTTTTAAAAAATCATTACTTTTTTTGGGGGTTAATCGTATTATTTACTATTTGGACACATATAGAGTTTTACATTAATCGAAAAAATATTAAAAATCCCATCAAGGAAAATAATTTTATACCTATAATAATTTTATTATTCTGCATTTTTCTTATTTTTAGTCCCTTATATTCAAAAGTTCCTTACAATAATGATTGCATATTCAAAGCTTTTACATTAACAAAAATACAAATAGAGCAATTTTATGAATTGCTTTTGCATAATGATGATGATTTTTTTTCTATGATAATAGTTATATTTATGATTTTCTTTGCAATATTAATGGTCATAATATTTCAAGAGAAAGATAGAGTTTTATTATGGTTCAATAAAAACTCTAATGACTTTGGAACAAATTGGATGGTAGGAGTTAATTTTACGTTTATTGTGGGATTGATAACTTATTTATTAATCTTAATACCTATTAGCCATAAATTAAAGCCTAATTTTGAACCAGAAGGCATAGGATTGTTTTTAAGATATTATGGAGAACTTTTAAACCCACTTAAATGGAACGATATTAAACCTTTTGAACAGGAATTGGGTAGTTGGCAATATATAATAGCATTTATAGGTCGTATTTTTATAGGTTATGGATATTATCAGACTATTCAAGCCTTCCGTAAATATGGTAAATCCTCCTAAGAAGGAGCTTTAAGTAGGTAAAAGGGAGTTAATTGCATCCAAAGAGTAAAAAATCACAATCTGATGTCTATTAAATCTTAAATTCCATTAGTAAGTGTCATTTTTAGTTTGAGTTTTAAAAATTTTATCTTATTTTTGTCGCCTAACTTAAAAAAAATTAGCACTATGTCATTTACATTACCTAAATTACCGTATGCGTATGATGCTTTGGAACCGCATATTGATGCGCGCACAATGGAAATTCATCATACCAAGCACCACAATGCTTACACTACCAACCTAAATACAGCCGTTGCCGGCACCAATTTGGAAGGAAAAACTATCGAAGATATCCTTAAAAATTTGGATATGAACAATATGGCTGTGCGCAATAACGGAGGTGGTTTTTACAATCACAATCTGTTTTGGGAAACGATGCAACCCGGTGGCGGTGGCGAACCGCAAGGAGAATTGGCGCAAGCCATTACGGCTTCATTCGGGAGTTTTGACGCTTTTAAAGAGGCTTTTGCCAAAGCTGCGGCAACGCGTTTTGGTTCGGGCTGGGCGTGGCTTTGCGTTCACAAAGGCGGAAAACTTGAAGTATGCTCAACGGCTAATCAAGACAATCCGTTGATGCCGGGGATTGGCTGCCAGGGCTTTCCGATTTTAGGATTAGACGTTTGGGAGCACGCCTATTACCTAAACTATCAAAATCGTCGCCCCGATTACATTCAGGCGTTCTTTAATGTAGTAAACTGGGAGAAAGTAGCCGAGCTTTACGCTCAAAACAAATAAAAATTTTCATTGTATTATTTTGAATTAAGAAAAACGATATGTAATGTGTTGTTATCATTGCCAAAACCGAAAACGTTTTGGCAATGTTTTTTATAAAAACCTGTTTGTCGTTACCAAAATGCAACACTTTCACAAAGGTTTTTGCAAAATCATTCGGTTATTAAACAGAAATCATTATTTTTGTGCCTTACAATTAAATAAAAATAATTTTGCGATGCGTTCACTATCTATTTTAGGATTGCTTTTTATAGGATTTAGCGCTGCGGGACACGCACAAATAACTATCAATCAAGGGAGTAATATTTCAGAATTGATGGAAATCAAAAAAGATGTTGCCAAAAACGAAGCGCCTTATCAAATACAAATTTACAATGGAAATATTAAAGGAGCTAATGAAGCAATGACCAAAAGCAAGGAACAACTCAAACAATATCCGCCACAATTGGTTTTTGAAACGCCTAACTATAAAGTGCGCATTGGCAGTTTCAGAACACGCCTCGAAGCTGAAAAGCACCTAATTGACGTGAAAAAAGTATATCCGGCTGCCTTTGTGATGTCACCCAAAAAATAAATCCTTTTTGATGCGGTTTTATGTTTAAGAAAAATTCGCTTCGGTTTCGTATTTTTCTCAGTATGACTGTTTTAGTACTGATTGCCTTTGCCACCATTGCGGTGGTAATGATTTTTCAATATCGAAAACAAGCCACTGAGTACCACGACGAACGCCTGATTGACAAAGAAAATCAAATTAAAATGCAAGTGCAGTATGTGCTTTCACAAACCACTTATCCGGTTGAAACCTCGTACGTGCCGCTTATTTTTCGCGAAGCCATCTTTAACATTGCCAACATTCAAAACGTAAATTTTGACCTGTATGACCTCAACGGAAATCTTTTAAAAAGCTCGCGTTCGGTGCTGGACGACAGCCGTGACACGTTGCGAATTGCTACTGATATTCTGCAAAAATTAGCCACGAACATCGATAAACGCTTCGCTACCCAAAAAGAGATGGACGGCAGGGGCTATCAGTCGTCATACAGCTATGTGAACGACCTGCAATTCAAGCCTATTGCCATTTTGAACATTCCGCATTTTGAGAATGACACCTTTAATGAACGCGCCTTAAAGGGTTCGCTTTATAATTTATCGGTTGTATATTTTTCGTTGTTACTTTTGGCGTTGCTTTTAGCCTATTTTATCTCGCGATACATCACCCAATCACTCAAAACCATTGAAAAACGATTGGAACGAACCCGCCTTTTGGAACGAAACGAAAAAATTATTCTCAAATCGCCCAGTGCAGAAATCGGGCAACTAATTGGCGCTTACAATAGTATGATTGACGAGATTGAAAACAGTAAGGTTTTGCTTGCCCAATCGGAACGGGAGCAGGCGTGGCGCGAAATGGCAAAACAAGTGGCTCACGAAATTAAAAATCCCCTCACACCAATGCGCCTTTCAGTGCAAAGTTTTCAACGCAAATTTAGCCAACAAGCCCAAAGCACCGAAGCCGTAAACGAGTTTTGTGAATCCATCATTCAACAGATTGATATTTTGAGCAATATATCAACCGCCTTTTCTGCTTTGACCAATATGCCTGCCAAAAATGATGAACGTTTTGACATTGTTTTGGTAGTTCGGCGTACGCTTGATATTTTTAATTCCAAACACATCACGTTTATTTGCCCCGAGAAAGAAATTTTTATGTTGTTTGATAAAGACCAACTCGGACGCGTGGTTACCAACTTGGTTAAAAATGCGCTTCACGCCACTGAAAACCAAATTGAACGCAAAATCGTGGTTTCGCTCTACAAAAAAGAAACCCAAATTGAACTTTCAGTCTGCGATAATGGTATCGGTATTTCGCCTGAAAATCAAGAAAAGATTTTTGAACCTAAATTTACCACCAAAACAGGCGGAAGCGGGTTAGGGCTGGCAATGGTGAAAAGCATCGTAACTTCTTATAACGGAACAATTTCACTGCTTTCAAAAGAAGGAAAAGGCAGTACTTTCATCGTTCGTTTACAAGCGGAATAACCTCCCTATTGCATTGATTTTCGGTATGATTTCCACCAACGCTCAGGAATGATGCCTTGCGTGGCTTCTACGTATTCTTTATGATTGCACGGAACTAACCCCAATGGCAAATGGCTTTGATGTGCCGAAAATTTATCGCCCCCGGGTTTCATCCACCAACGCCCTGTGGCGTTGCTTTTAAAAAACTCAACCTGCACATCGTCAATCGGAACGATGTAACGTGTGTAATTTTCGTCATTAATAACAGGTAATTCTTTGATTCTGAAATTATATCCTTCACAGAAATACCACAACATTTGCGCCACCAATTCGGACGCTAACAACGTTTTCGGAATGTCAAAAATGCCGCAAACCTGCACATTACTGCTGATGCCTGCATAACGCGCAAGTGTGCAAATTTCACGATTTGAAAATCCATTAACGTAGCCCAACGGATTGTCAATATCACGCGCCTGAACGCTTTTCATATCAATGCTGACCATATCAGCATCGCGCATCGCCGGCTCCACCGAAGGCAAATCATTAACCACATTTCCAAGCCGATAAGCATCAAAACACATTTTGTCAAGCAAATCAAGCTCTTCCTGCGCCACGTAGTACGACTGATAACCTAAATTCGTAAAATCAAACAAATTAATGGGTTTTTCCATTAAAATTTTGCTGAAATATGAGTTTTCAGAAAACAATTCGTCTTGGTCATCAAAATCAAATTTTGCATCTACACTCACCAGATTTACCATTTGTTCCAGCCGGTCAAAAGCGCGATAAAGCCCATAAGTTAAATGTTGCTCGCCTCCCACAACAACCGTTGCAATGCCTTTTTTCGCCAAAAAACCAACCACCTCTTTAACAGCAAAATAGGTATCCTCCACAGACACACTCTCAACAAGATTTCCCAAATCAGCCATTGAAAAAGTCCAGTTGCCCACATACAGTGAATAGAGTTTTTTGCGAAAATCGGTCATTTTTTGCGTTTCATTCTCAACACAAAAAAAAGCAATTTTCACACCGTCCAAATCGGGCAAACCATTATCCAAAAGATGTTTTCTAATCTGAAAACCAAATTGTTGTGGTTTATACTCTTTTATAACTACACTATTATCAATGGGTTGTAAATAAAATAAAGGCATCTTAATTTATTAAAAAATACTGAAAAACAGCAGCTTATCTTGCTTTTAATTATCCGAAATAAAAATCGCAAAACACTACAAAACCACAAAATTACATTTTATTTTTCAATTTTATGATGAATGTCACAAAAAATAAATATTTTTGGCTTTTAATTTGAACTGTGAATAATGATTTTTAATTTTGACATAAAAATCGCATTTACAATATAAACAACTATAAATCAATGAAATCTATAAATAATATCCGAAACGATTTTCCTATTTTAAAGCGACTTGTAAATCACAAACCTTTGATTTACTTTGATAATGCCGCCACCTCACAAACTCCTATTCAGGTGATTGAGAGTATTGTACATTATTATTCACACCTAAACGCCAATATCCACCGTGGGGTGCATACTCTCAGCCAAGAAGCCACCGATGCTTATGAGCAAGCCCGTGAAAAAATACGCTGTCATTTCAATGCACAAAAAACTGCTGAAATTATTTTTACAAGCGGCGCTACACAAGCTATCAATCTGGTTGCCAGCGGATATGCTTCTATTTTAAAACCCGATAATGAAATTATTGTTTCGGCTTCGGAACATCACAGCAACATCATTCCCTGGCAGTTTGCCTGTCAAAAAAGTGGCGCTACTTTGAAAGTCATTCCGATGGACGAAAAAGGCTGTTGGGACTTGAGCGCATTTGATAAACTACTGACACACAACACCAAAATTGTATGCGTGCAACACGTTTCCAACGCATTGGGAAACATTCACCCCATTGAGCTTATCATTGAAAAAGCACATCAAAAAGGTGCCGTTGTGCTGATTGACGGTGCACAAGCAGCGCCTCACATTCAGACTGATATGCAAGCACTTGACATTGATTTTTACGCCGTTTCGGCTCATAAAATGTACGGACCTACCGGCGTTGGAATTCTTTACGGAAAAGAAGCCCTTTTAAAGCAACTGCCTCCATATCAAGGAGGTGGCGAAATGATAAAAGAAGTTCGGTTTGAAGGCGCTACCTATGCCGACCTTCCCCATAAATTTGAAGCCGGAACGCCCAACATCTGCGGAGGCGTTGCCTTTGGTACAGCCATTGATTACATTCATCAAATCGGCATTGAAAATATCGCTCGGCACGAACGGCAATTGCTGGAATATGCCACCGAAAAACTCAAATCCATTGAAAATATTGAAATTTACGGCAATGACAATCTAAGTCAACGAACCGCAGTTATTTCATTCAACCTCAAAGGGATACACCCGTATGACGTCGGTACGATTTTGGATAAATTAGGCATTGCGGTCAGAACCGGACATCATTGTGCGCAACCCATTATGGATTTTTATTGCATTGCCGGAACGGTACGCGCCAGTTTTGCCGTTTACAACACTTTTGACGAAATCGACACCTTTATCGAAGCCCTCAAAAAAGCCCAAATGATGCTTTCATAATTCAAACCTGACAATGAAAAAGATACTTTTAATTTGCTGCGTTTTTCCACTTTTTATTTTTGCGCAAAACAATGATTTTGTGAATATTAAATCATTATCTGATGATTTTGTTTTTGACATCAAATACGCCACTGACAACAATTTTTTGAAACAAAAAGTTTATGATTGTGGCGAATGTTACCTGCGCAAAGCCACCGCCGAGGCGCTTCATAAAGCCAATGAAGAATTTAAAACGCTGGGCTATCGCATCAAAATTTTTGATTGCTACCGCCCGCTTTCAGTTCAGAAAAAAATGTGGAAAATACTGCCCGGAACTCACTACGTTGCCAATCCCGCCAAAGGGTCAAAACACAATCGCGGAGCAGCCGTTGACCTCACGTTGGTTGATGCCGACGGAAAAGAATTGGATATGGGCACACCTTTTGATTTTTTCGGCAAACAAGCCCATCACACCTTTACGCAACTTCCGAAAAAAGTTCTTGAAAACCGTAAACTACTGAAAGACATTCTTAATAAACATAATTTTAAATCCATTTATTCCGAATGGTGGCACTACGAATTTCGCCCCGAAATGCAATCAAAAATTGAAGATTTTACTTGGGAATGTCCGTAGGCACGTTCAAAAATCAGCCTAATTTCAAAAACTTCACCAAAAAACAAGGTTTTTTAAAAATTATTTAGTATGTTTGTGCTTTTATCATTTAGCATAAACACCTAAAAACCAATATTTTTACTAATTATAACAATTAAAATTGATAACCTATTAGGTTCACAACAATAAAACTATGGCAAACCAAGAAGATTTTTTCAAGAAAGTAATTGCACACGCCAAGGAATACGGCTACATTTTTCAATCGAGCGAAATTTATGACGGGCTCAGTGCCGTTTATGATTACGGGCAAAACGGCGTGGAACTCAAAAAAAATATCCGCGAATATTGGTGGAAGGCAATGGTGCAGATGAACGAAAACATCGTGGGCATCGATGCCGCCATTTTTATGCACCCCACCACGTGGAAGGCTTCGGGGCACGTTGATGCTTTTAACGACCCGCTTATCGACAACAAAGACTCCAAAAAACGCTATCGTGCCGATGTATTGGTGGAAGACCACGTTGCGAAAATCGAGGCAAAAATTGAAAAAGAAATCGCAAAGGCAGAAAAACGTTTCGGTGAAGCCTTTGATAAAGAGCAATTTGTAAGCACCAATCCGCGCGTGTTGGAGTACAAAGCCCAAGCCGACGCTATTTTAAAACGACTGGCAAAATCGCTTGAAAATGAGGATTTAGCCGACGTGAAAGCCCTTATTGAAGAATTGGGCATTGCCGACCCCGAAACGGGTTCAAAAAACTGGACAGACGTGAAGCAATTCAACCTGATGTTCGGCACAAAACTCGGAGCCACAGCCGATTCCGCAATGGATTTGTACCTGCGACCCGAAACCGCACAAGGGATTTTCGTCAATTTCTTAAATGTGCAAAAAACCGGACGAATGAAAATTCCATTCGGAATTGCCCAAACCGGAAAAGCCTTTCGTAATGAGATAGTTGCACGTCAGTTTATTTTCCGTATGCGGGAATTCGAGCAAATGGAAATGCAGTTTTTCATCAAGCCCGGCACGCAAAAAGAATGGTACGAACACTGGAAAGAAGCCCGCCTCAAATGGCATCTTTCACTGGGAATGGGCGATGCGAATTATCGCTTCCACAACCACGAAAAATTAGCCCATTACGCCGATGCGGCTTGTGATATTGAATTCCGTTTTCCGTTCGGATTCAAGGAGTTAGAAGGAATTCACTCCCGCACCGATTTTGATTTGGGCAACCACGAAAAATATTCCGGAAAAAAATTACAATATTTTGACCCGGAGGAAAATAAGAGCTACGTTCCGTACGTTTTGGAAACTTCCATCGGCTTAGACCGAATGTTTTTGGCGGTTTTCTCAAATTCGTTACAAGAAGAAGTTTTGGAAGGTGGCGAAACCCGTACCGTTTTGCGATTGCCTTTTGTGTTGGCGCCGACCAAAGTAGCTGTGCTTCCGCTACTTAAAAAAGACGGACTGCCGGAAATTGCCCGCGAAATTATCGACGAATTGAAGTTTGATTTCAGCGTGGCTTACGATGAAAAAGACGCCGTGGGAAGACGTTATCGCCGCCAAGACGCTGCCGGAACGCCTTTTTGCGTAACCGTTGACCATCAAACCAGAGACGACCAGACCGTTACGCTTCGCAATCGCGACACGATGGAGCAAATCCGTATCCCCATTTCAGAATTACGAAACGTCATCGCCAAAGAAGTGGATATGCGAAATTGGCTCCGAAAAATACAATAAAAGAGGCTTTTGAAAAAAGTCTCTTCTTGTTGAATTTCATCAAAATAGCCGGCAGTAAGTTTTGTTATTGTTGGCTTATTTTTACATCTTTGTGCAATTAATTTTTTTTTTACCAAAATGAAAAAAATAGGATTTATCATAGCGTTATTTTCTGTATTTTTTGCTTATCCGCAACAAAAAGACGAAAATAAAACCGGTGAAAACAAGTGGTTTATACCCTATTACGACTTTAAAAAAGGAGTGGGCATCACAGCTCCCGACAGCCTTTTTCAGTTAAACACCCGCTTTCGTATGCAAAACCGATTGCATATCGAAGATGGTGAATATGAGGCTAAAATCCGTCGTTTACGATTGCGATTCGACGGTTTTGTGGGCAACCCTAAATTTTTGTACACCATACAATTAGCATTTTCTCCCGAAGATGTCGGCACGTTAAAAAATGGTGAAAATCTGCACGTTATCCGTGATGCGATTGTTTTTTATCAACCCAACAAACATTGGAAATTTGGTTTCGGACAAACGAAACTTCCGGGCAATCGCCAACGGGTAAATTCATCAGGCGCTTTGGATTTAACCGACCGCTCCATCAACAACTCGGCATATAATATTGACCGCGACTTTGGTTTTCAGGCAATTTATTCCAACCAAAAAGAAAACACCTTCGGATACAACGTAAAAACAGCCTTGACCACCGGCAAGGGGCGTGATTTTGTCGGAAAAACCAAAGGATTGGCATACACGGTGCGTTTGGAACTATACCCAATGGGAAAATTCAAGAAAAACGGAGAGTTTTTTGAAGGCGATTTACTGCGGGAAAGCAAACCGAAACTCTACTTGGGCGGTACGTTTCACTACAATGACAATGCCGTTCGCAGTCGGGGGCAACAGGGCAGTGAACTCTATAACGACATCACCAAAACCAAAGAAACTCGTAATATAAAATCGGTTTTTTTAGATGCGATGCTAAAATACAACGGCTGGGCATTGATGTCCGCTTATATGACTCGATATACTGACAATCCGTTGATTGACAGTTCAGTTGAAAAAGGGAATTACGTAGAAGCCGGTCGCGGATACGATGCCCAACTCAGTTATGTTTTCCCGTCGAACTGGGAATTTATCGGGCGTTTTTCACGCAACAACCCTCATAACGACATCCGTGCGTATAAACCCGTTCATAATCAATATTCATTTGGGATAACCAAATACATTTGGGAGCATTCTTTCAAAATGCAATTCGAAATTACCAAAAATGATTACATAAACGCTACCAAAAAAGACGATTGGTATGCGCGTTTCCAAATTGAAATCGGAATTTAAAAAAAGAAATCGGGGCGAAAAACCCCGATTTCTTTTTTTAGTTTCTAAATCGTTATAAAATATAAAACATCAAACCCATTTGCAACAACGACGATTTGAGCGAGTGTTTTTCTGCTGCGGTTTGGGCATCTTTAAAGAAAGGCGACATATTGTACTGAATGAAAAAATTCCACGTATTGTAACCAAACGTCAAATAAGTTTTAAAATGCCATTGCTTGTACACGTCAGAATTATTAAAGGAATAGGTAATTTCATTGCGTTTGAAAAGACTTAACCCACTAAAAACATAACCCAATTTAACCCCGCCATACACACGCCAAAACTTATGACTTTGCGCCGTAGAGGTGCGCCAACGAAATTCAAGCGGCAGTTCAACCGTGTGTGTTTCAAAATAATTTTTGCTGATATTTAAATCATTGAGGTTTTTAGGCACGTAGTACGACACGATATTATCCTCACTAAGCGCTACGATATTGCTGTAAACCAAATCGTATGAATACCCTAACCCGATGGCGATGCCCATATTTCGGCGTTCGTTCATTGGGATGTCTCTTAAAAACCCACCGTGCAACCCGCGCGAAAAGTTATGTTGCACCACGTTTGCAGCATCTGAAATTAAATAGTCATACGTAAGCCCTACATAAAACTGATCTTCCAAATACAGCCTCCCGTGGCGGCTACGCTCATCTTTTTTTTCTGTTTGGGTCTGAATCATACCGTCATCGGCATCTTCTTGCGCCGATAACCAAGCAGGAAATACCGCCAAAAGCAATATTAATAAATTAATTCGTTTCATCACTCAATGCTCATAAAGTTTTACAAAAATAGTTCTTTTATCAGAATAACCAACAAGTTACCACAAAGTTATTTCACCACCTGAAAATAACACCTTGATTTTTAGGCATAAAAAAACAATGAGCGAACCCTACGTTGCACTCATTGTCTTATCTATTAACATTAAAAAAATCGCTGATTGAAACGTTTAAACGTATTAAATTTCAAACTGAAGCCCGCAGAACACGTTGAGTTCTTTCGCTTCTTTTGAAATCAAATTGCCGATGATGCTTCGCGAACCGATAAAAAGCGGTCCTAAACGCAGTGCCGTTCCCATATTAAATCCGGCATCACGAGTGGTTGATATGGGCAAATAAACCCCGAAATACTTCCACTCGGCACGTGGGGTAACTACCAATGAGTTGGCATACGATGCGTTGTACTCTTTTGACGAATTTGTCAGATTGATATTGGTTGAAACATCAACGTAAAGCGGACCCGTTAGGCGTACATCGGCATTCAAACGGAAAGCCGTAGGCAATGACGAACGCACAGTTTGCCCTTTCAATGATGTTTCCGTAACAAAACCGGTTGTAATGCTCTGCTGTATATCCGATAGTTTAATCTGATGCGTACCTTGGTTTAACGTATATTCGCGGGACTGGTCAGTTGCCGTATATTTCAATCGACCTATATCGGTGAACGACGCTCCAACTTTAAAATCATAAGGCGTAAAGGTGCAGCTTGGGCAACCTTCTTGGCGGTATTCATACACAAATCCTAAATCGAATCCCACGCCTGTGGTTTGAGCCTTGAAAAGGTCGCCTGCAGAAGGATTTTTAGAAAGATCTACCCCGCCGTTTCCGACAATAAATTTAGCGTTCTCACCACCATCTACGGTAATGTCCAAATACTTATCGCCGTTCTTTTCTTGTAATTTCCCAGAAATGGTTCCGTTAATATCAGTAAAACCGGCGTGCATACTGGCTGAACCGCGTACAATCTTCATAGTGATTCCCGCCTTAAAGGCTTGGTGATCATCTTTGGCAATGAGTCGGCTCCACGTAAAAGCTATTTCCGAAAACGCATTCATTGTAACGCTTTGCTTATCAATGGTGAGCTGATAACCGCCATTTTCATTCAAATTAGAAACGCTTGACAAAAACGATTGCACCAATTTGGCATCCATATCGTGAATGCGCCCCAAAACACGCGCACGTGTGGTTACTGCAAAGGCGTTTCTTCTGCCCACGTGAAAATATGCCGAAGGTCCCAAAATATCAGCCCCTAAATTGGCTCGGATATCGTTATTCCCTTGTATATTAGCCGTAAATTTATCAAAACTTTTTTGCAAATCAAAACCCAAGCCCATTTTGTTGTTCCCGAAACTACCGTCCACCGAAACCACATTGAATCCGAAGCGGGTAATGCCGTCCACAAAATTTGCGGGGTTCACCGTACCCTTGTACATCCCCCCGAACTGACTGGTATTCACTCCTGAAAATGACTGTTGAGCCGTTGCTGCCAAACTGAAAAGCGCCGCTCCAAAAAGTAGTACTTTTTTCATCATAAACATATTAAAATTTGAGGGGCAAAAATATAAAAACTTATGTATTATGGCAAAATTTTAACTTTTCATTACGAATTTTCAAGGAGCATTCACGCCGTTTGAAATAACTTCTCCCCGCTTTTTTGTTTTCAAATAAAGAAGTACCATAAAAAAACACTCCCATAATGCACCGACTTCATTCCATAAATAAAAACGAAAACACAAGCCTAAAATAGATTATTTAAGTATACAAAACACTGTTACAATTATATTTTAAACTTTTTTAGACATAGAAAACAGCAAAACAACTATGTTTTAAACTTTTTTAGACACAGAAAACAGCAAAGCAAGTATGTTTTTAGTCGCCTAACTCCTATTTTTCTCTTCCGTATTACCGCCTTGCCGTTGTTGTACTGAAATTTTGCTGTTTCCGAACTTGTAGGTGAGCGATAAACGTACCCAACGCGTATCGTAATACTGGCGGTAACTTTCCGTAATGCCTTGTTTTTTAAGTTGATTGGTGTACGTTATTATATCGGTTTTCAAAATATCATTCGCATTTAAGGCAATGGTTAGTTTTTTGTCAAAAGCCAAGTACTTGACTCCTAAATTCAAATTTGCACTTCCCGAAAATTTCGCTGTGCCATTGTCCCACGGAAATTGATAGGAATATGAAACACTGGCTTGCAAGGTTTTACTTTCGTTAAGCAGAAAATTACTCTGAAAATATTGATAGCCTCCAAAATCGCTCATTTCATCGGGATACACAGCAACATAGGGTTTAACTTGTTGATAACTGAATTCTGCATAGGCGGAAACCTCCCACCACGAAAATATACTTTTATTGGCATTTACTGAAAAAGTCCATTGACTGTCATTGGCGTAATTCTCCCAATAGATTCGGGTTTCTTCCGCCGAAGGATTGTGATATGTAATTTGAGTTTGGGCATCTTGGGTTTGGATATAGAGCAACTGAACGGTTAGCCAGTTTTTATACGAATACCCGAGCGTTGCCCCGAGCGTGTACGAAGGTTGCAAAAACGGATTTCCTTCTATGTACGATTTCGGGTTCATATATTTTCGCCCCGGATTGAGCGAAAAAAACTGCGGACGGTCGATGCGGCGGTTCACGTTCACCGAAACGTTATGGTTTTCATTGACTTGATATTGAATATATAAGGTAGGGAAAAGTTTCAAAAAATCGCGTTTGTGGGTTTGATTGCTGAAAACGGAAACGCCTTTGGTTTGCGTATTTTCGCCCCGAAGCCCTGCTTTTACGCTCCATTTTTTACCGAAAGATTTTGCCCAATCCGCGTACAAAGCCTGCATAGCTTCCGAATAAAGAAAATGGTCGTTGTGAGCAAAGCTTTGAGCTTGATTTTCGTCTCGGAAGTCTGATTTTGCGATATTGTCGGTTTGTGTGCGAGCAATTTTCATTCCGAAAGAAATATTTCCCCACGAAAGCGGTATTTCCACATCGGTTTTTAGTGAATAATTATCGATTTTTTGTAAAGACGAAGTCGTTGCAAAGGTTTTGGGCTGTGTATTCAGTAAATAATTATGAAAAACGGTATTCATATCGGTATTTACATCGTTTTTATACCGAAAATAATCGGCATCAACGGTAAGTTTCGCTCCTTTTTCGCCGATTTTCTGTAAGAAATTGACATTTACGGACAAATTTTCCTTATTTTCGGGAGATTCTTGATGCGTAATATAATTTTTCACCAAATTCGGATTATTGTATTGATACCCACGATTTACGGTTAAGCCATTTTCGATTTTTTCGCTAAAACTTCCCACAAACTGCACACCCACAGCACTTTTGTCGGTTAGGTCGTAGTTTAAATTCAGCAGTGGCGACCAAAAGTTTCCGCGTCCGATAAAATCCAAACGATTGACCCAATATTCCTGCGGATAGCGGAAATTAATATCGTTTTCATATTTCGATTTTCCGTCCGTATACCCCAAATCAGCCAAAGCAGAAAATTTATTTTTTCGATAGGAAAAGTTTACGCCGTTACGTGATTTCCAAGCAATTCCCTGTTGGTAGGATGTTCGCAAAGTGGCGTTCCAATTGTCTTCTTTCACCTTTTTCAATACGATGTTTATCAGCCCTGCATTGCCTTCGGCTTCGTATTTGGAAGGCGGCGTAGTGATGACTTCGATTTTTTGAATATTTTCCGAAGCGATGGTTTTCAGATAGTTAGTAAGCTCTTCGCCCGAAAGTTGCATTATTTTGTCATTGACCATCACGCGAACGCCACTCTTTCCAACGATGGAAATCGCCTCGTTACGCACCTGCACACCGGGGGTGGATTTGAGCAAATCAAACGCATCGCCACCGCTTGCTTGCACGGAATTTTCCACGTTGAAAACCAGTCTGTCCACTTTTCGTTCCACGAGTTTTTGGCGGGCTTCCAGCGTAACGCCTTCCATTTCAATAGTATCGTTGATGGTCAGAACGCCCAAATCAGTGTTTTTGGAAATTGATATTTTTTTAGAAAGTAAATCTGTGCCAAAAAGCTCCAAAACAAGCTCATAATCACCTTTTTGTGTTTTTACGGAAAATTTTCCTGAAGCATCGGTAATGGTTCCTCCCACCGTTTTTTCGCCTTGTTTCAAGAGAACATTCACAAATTCGGCGGGTTTTTGCTGTTGATTTTTTACTTCCCCCGAAAGGGTAATTTCCTGTGCGGAAATCGCTGTCGCAAAAAAGAAAATTAAAAAAGAAGCTATATTTTTCATATCTATGTTTGGTTATTAGTTTTCTTAAAGACGCAAAAATACCGGAATTGTTACAAAATTGGCGTAAAAATCAGCTTAAATTGGGCTATTTTTTAAAATCAACTTTCAACTTCCAACTTTTTAGCTATCTTTGCAAAAAAGTTAGACATAGTTAATGGCAGAAAACACAATCACTCCGTACAAAAACTCCACAGAAGGCAAAAAAAAGCAGGTTGCCCAAATGTTTGATTCCATTTCAGGAACTTACGACGGGCTTAACCGCGTAATATCCTGGGGTTCAGATATTAAATGGCGTGAATTTGTGGTTGAGAAAGTGGCTGAAATCAAGCCTCAAAAAGTGCTTGACGTGGCCACCGGCACAGGCGATTTAGCCATCGCACTTACGCAAATCAACGATGTTGAAGTGGTGGGTTTGGACATTTCGGAAGGAATGCTTGCCGTGGGACGCGAAAAAATACAAAAAAAACAACTCGACCAACGCATTGAACTCATTCACGGCGACAGTGAAAATTTGCCTTTTGCCGACAACCATTTTGATGCCGTAACGGTGGCTTTTGGCGTTCGGAATTTTGAAAATTTAGAAAAAGGACTTTCAGAGATTTACCGTGTAATCCGCCCCGGCGGGCGACTAGTGGTTTTGGAAACCTCAATCCCTGAAAACTTTCCGTTTCGGCAAGGATATTTTGCTTACACTAAATTTGTTATGCCTTTAATCGGTAAGATTTTTTCAAAAGACCGCTCCGCTTACAGTTACCTGTCAAAATCGGCTTCGGCTTTTCCGTACGGAAAAAAATTCAGAGCCATTTTAGACCAAATCGGATACGCCGACACGCACTACTATCCCAAAACGTTGGGCGGTGTGGCAACCATTTACATCGGAAATAAACCTAATATAGTTTAAAAATGAAAAAAATACGAATATTCTCTTTACTAAGCATCTTTTTCATCGGAGCATCATCTGCTTGGGCGCAACGCGAGCATCCGCTACTCAATTTGGAACATTTTGATGAGAAACCTTTGCAATGGGGCTATTACTTTGGTGCCAATTTGTTTGATTTTAAGTTTAATTACGAAAAATTGGATTACACAACGCGTACAATTCGTGAAATTCGCACCGAGAAAAACTGGGGATTCAACGTGGGGCTTTCCGGCTCGATGCGTTTGGCAAAATTTCTTGACCTACGGATTGAACCCGGTTTGGTTTACAACAAACGCAACTTGTACTTCCCCGGAATGGAAGAAAAAAGAGACCAACTTCGGGAAGTGAAATCGACCTACATTTACATTCCTTTATTGCTGAAATTCAGCTCTGCACGTTGGTACAACTTTAAACCTTACCTCACGGCGGGCGGGTCAATGGCTATCAACCTAAGTAGTAATTACAACTTAAACATTGATAATTACGAAGGAATTTTTCGCACGCAACGAAGTGTTTTTTTCTATGAATTAGGCATTGGCTTTGATATTTACACGCCTTTTTTCAGACTTTCGCCCTCAATCAGAGGATTATTTTCCATCAACAATGAATTGATTCCGGATAACAATGCGGCAAGCCCGTGGACAAGCAATTTAAGCAAAATTAAATCACGCGGATTCTTGATTAATCTTACATTTGAATAATTTTTGAACCTAATTTGATATGAAAAAACTGTTTACGTTTGTTTTTTTCTTGTTTTTTTACGTAGGATTTTCACAAATCTACAAATATCCGATGGCAAGCCCGCGGCAAGTGATTTCGCAACAGTTTTCCGTAACAAAAATTTCAGTGGATTACGGCAGACCCAGCGTGCGCGGACGGAAAATATTCGGCGAGTTAGTCCCATTCGGAAAAATTTGGCGTGTGGGCGCTAACGAAGCCACTAACATCACCTTTGAGCAAGGCGTGCTTTTTGGAGGAAAATCCACGAAACCGGGAAGATACGCAATTTTTATAACGCCCGAAGAAAAACAATGGAACGTAGCGCTAAACTACGATGCCGATGCGTGGGGAGCATACAGTTATGACCCTAACGAAAACGCCATCGAAATTAAAGTGCCGGTTCAAGAACAAAAAGAATTGCAAGAGTCGTTGGAAATATCTTTTGAGGGCATCAGCGACACAAAAATCAACTTAGTAATCCGATGGGAATATTCAAAAGTTGAAATCCCCATCGAAGTTGACAAGGCAGAGCAAATCAATAAAATAATTGAACATCTAAGAGAAATCAAACAGATTGAACGCGATATGGGTGAATAATTTTACCCTTTCATCGCCTCCAATTTTTTGATTTCATCACGATATTGGGCGGCTTTAACAAAGTCCAATTCTTTGGCGGCGGTTTCCATCAGTTTGCGGGTTTCACGAATTTTTCTGTCGATTTCTTTTGGTGAAAACAACTCAATTTCAGGTGATTCTTTTTCTTTTTTAAACGACGGGTCGTAGTGAAACTCGGTAATTGGGCTTTTACTGAGCGTATTTTCTATTTTTTTGTTCAAAGGCTTGGGAACGATGCCATTACGCAGGTTGTAATTCATCTGTTTTTCACGCCGATAGTTCGTGTCATCGATGGTTACCTGCATACTGTTCGTGATTTTGTCAGCATACATAATGGCTTTTCCGTTTACGTTCCGAGCTGCACGCCCCACCGTTTGGGTCAGCGACCGTGTGGAACGCAAAAACCCTTCCTTATCGGCATCTAAAATGGCTACCAACGACACTTCGGGCAAATCCAAGCCCTCACGAAGCAGGTTCACGCCCACCAAAACATCAAACAATCCGCGACGTAAATCTTGCATAATCTCCACGCGTTCAAGGGTATCCACATCACTGTGAATGTAACGACAACGCACCCCGATTTTGGTTAGATATTTGGTCAATTCCTCCGCCATTCGCTTGGTGAGGGTGGTTACCAAAATGCGTTCGTCTTTTTCCACTCGAAGCTGAATTTCTTCCGCCAAATCATCAATTTGATTCTCACTCGGGCGGATTTCAATTTCGGGGTCAAGCAATCCCGTCGGACGGATAATCTGCTCAATATAAGCTCCTTGCGTTTTTTGAAGTTCGTAATCGGCAGGCGTGGCACTCACATAAATCACCTGATTTTGAAGGGCTTCAAACTCCTCGAATTTTAACGGACGATTATCCAAAGCGGCGGGCAAGCGAAAACCGTATTCCACCAAATTTTCTTTCCGACTGCGGTCGCCCCCGTACATTGCGTGCACTTGCGGAACGGTTACGTGACTTTCGTCTATAACCATCAGAAAATCAGCAGGAAAATAATCCAACAAACAAAACGGACGCGTGCCGGGTTCCCTTCCGTCTAAATAACGCGAATAATTTTCAATGCCCGAACAATAGCCGAGTTCGCGAATCATTTCCAAATCGAAATTCGTACGCTCTTCCAATCGTTTGGCTTCCAGATGTTTGCCGATTTCTTTAAAATATTCCACTTGCTTGGTCAAATCCTGCTGAATGTTCCAAATGGCTTTTTGCAACACATCGGGCGAGGTTACGAACATATTGGCGGGATAGATATTCAGGCTATCGTAACGTTCTGTTACTCTATTGGTTTGCGGGTCAAAAACTTCAATTTCTTCGATTTCGTCCCCGAAGAAATGAATGCGAAACGGCGTGTCGGAATAGCCGGGGTAAATGTCCACCACATCTCCCTTTACGCGGAAATTTCCGTGAATAAATTCGGCGGTGGTTCGGGCGTACAAACTCTGCACCAAACGATGCATAAATTGGGTTCGCGGCAGGATTTCGCCCCGCTTGATGGTGATTACATTCTTCTGAAATTCAACAGGATTCCCGATTCCGTAAAGGCAGGAAACGGAAGCCACGACCAGCACATCACGTCGCCCCGAAAGCAACGATGAGGTGGCACTGAGCCGCAGTTTTTCGATTTCTTCGTTGATGGAAAGGTCTTTTTCGATGTACGTCCCCGTGGTGGGAATGTAGGCTTCGGGTTGGTAATAGTCGTAATACGACACGAAATATTCCACCGCATTATTCGGAAAGAAGGCTTTAAACTCGCTATATAGCTGAGCAGCAAGGGTTTTGTTATGAGCCAACACCAACGTGGGACGTTGCACTTTTTCGATAACGTTTGCCACCGTAAAGGTTTTTCCCGACCCCGTAACCCCGAGCAAAACTTGGTATTTTTCGCCACTTTCGATGCCCTGAGCCAATTGTTTGATGGCTTGGGGCTGGTCGCCGGTAGGCTGAAAATCAGATTGTATGGAGAATTGCATTTTAATTTACTTTATTTTTTCAAAAACCAAATGTTTGTAATTCCCGCCTGCAAGTGTCTGATTATTAGCATATACAAAACCGAGGCGGGTGTAAAGTTTTTCGGCTTTCGGATTGTTTTCATCAACCAGCAGACCGATTTTACCCAATTGATTTTCAGCTACATAGTTTTGCAAAAAGCTAATTAACTGTGAACCAATGCCTTTCCCTTGTCCTCGGGGACTTACGCTCACCGTGTCGATGTAAATTTCACCGGCGGAAGTTTCGTCTTCCACAGCGATTTTTCGTCCTGAAATTTGCTCGGCAAGAGTCAAAACGGGTTTTCTAAAATGCTCTAAATCAGCTCCGTCATAAAAAACTAACGAACCGATAACCGCGTTATCTTCCTCAAAAACAATTGTGTTTTGGTACGAATACTGATTTTTTTCTTCCAAAAACAAGGTTTTCAGAAATGAAACTGCCTGATTTTCATCTTCTTTCCCAATGAGTTTAAACACAATTTCTTCCATTGCTTGGAACATCAACGGAGCTACGAAATCGGCGTCATTTTTTGTTGCAAATCGAATCATATTTCTTTATAATTAACTGAAAAACAATATTTTTGTAACGATTTCTTCGCCCATTTCTTCATTGATGTTTTTAATTATTTTTTCTTTTCCGTAGCTGAGTTCTTGGGCAAGTGCGGGCGAGGACAAATGCACGTGCAGCACGTCGGCTTTGAGTTCCACAGCGGTGGTGTATTTGGCGATAGGGCTGCCCATTAGGCGTGTCCAAACTTCTTGAACTTCCACTTTGTGAAGCCCGTACTCCAAATGATTTCTTTTTATAAGTTCCTTAATTACAGTGGATAATGATTGCGTGTTTCCTTCCATCAGATTAATTTTTAACTCTTTTGTAATGATACTCTATGCCGGCCTCATTTTCCACCACAAACGAGGTTTCGTTTATTGATTTTAAGGTTTCCGTCCATTGATTTCCTTCGTTTTCATAATTCATTTTGAAGCTGTTGGCTTCGTTAATTACTTCAAAAGTTTCACTGTCATCATTAGTTTGGAACCTGCCCATCAATTGCGGATATACTTTCTTTCGGAAACCTTTTTCACCATTGATTTCGATATAATCATAAGTTGTATTCAACTGATATTCTTTTACTTGCTTATCGGGCGTGATGGCTTTTTCAATTTCCCAATAACCGTTTAAATGTTGCAAATCTTGTTGCGTAACTTTTTGATTACAAGCACTTACAACAAAAATCATCAAAATAAAAATGTATTTTTTCATTGCTCAATAAATTTGGTAAAGGCTTCAAAATTACGAAAAAAAACGGACATTTCTTTTAGTTTTGCCATTTTCTTCTTTACTTTGTGGTCTGAAACCATCAGAAAAATCCGTTTTTCTGATAAATTGAATGAAATTTTAACATAAAGTAAGCAACTAATGAAAATAATTTTGGCATCAGCTTCACCACGCAGACAACAATTTTTTGAAGAACTAAATCTGGATTACGAAGTGGTTTTGAAACCCGTTGAAGAAGTTTACCCCAAAAATCTGCAACGTGAAGAAATTACAAATTTTCTAGCAATATTAAAAGCCTCTGTTTTTCAGAAAGATATACAGCCAAACGAAGTTGTAATAACTTCCGATACGCTTGTTTGGCACGAAGGGAAAGCCCTCGGGAAGCCCCAAAATTATGACGATGCCTTTGCAATGCTTAAATCGCTTTCGGGCAAACAACACGAGGTGATTACTTCGGTTTGTTTTTCTTCTCTCACAAAGCAAAAAGTAGTAAGTTGCGTTACAAAAGTCAGCTTTAAACAATTAACAAACAATGAAATAGATTTTTATCTAACCACATACAAACCCTATGACAAAGCCGGTGCATACGGCATTCAAGATTGGATTGGGCTGGTGGGCGTTACACATATAGAAGGCTCGTACAACAACGTAATGGGCTTGCCCACACACTTAATTTACGAAACATTGCAAAGTTTTGAAAATCAAAAATAGTTTTGGTATCCTAATTTAAAGTTGTACATTTGGCACGATAATAATTAATTACAAAAAACTATGCAAGATAAAATAAAAATGGAACCGGCTCAGCACGAACTGTTTGAAGATGCACAACGACGCATCAAGCAAAAGAAAATGCTTTTTTTCCACTTCTGGGTATTCATTCTGGGATGTATTTTTATGGTGGTTATCAACAAGTTGCTTTACAGCGATGTAACGTATAATTGGTATCTTTGGGGCATCTTGGCTTGGTCGTTTCTATTTTTGTTGCACGTGGTGAATGTGTTCATTGTCAATCGGTTTATGGGCAAAGATTGGGAACGAAAGCACCGCCAACGTTTGGTGGAATTGCAACAAAAGAAACTTCTGAAAATGGAAGTAAGCATTGAGCAGGAACTCCAAAAGGAGAAAGCCAAAGCCGAAAAAGAACTTTTAAACACTCAAAACAAGTCGCTTACGCAACAACCCGATTAATTATGACCACACTCATTGCAGCTGCTTCTGAAAATAATGCATTGGGATACAAAGGAGAATTGCTTTGGCATTTGCCGGAAGATTTTAAACGCTTTAAGTCCTTAACCACAGGGCATTGCATCATTATGGGGCGAAAAACCTTTGAAACCTTGCCCAAACTGTTGCCCGGCAGAACGCATATTATCATAACACGACAAACCGATTACCAAGCCGAAGGTTGCATCGTGGTCGGCTCACTGGCAGAAGCTCTTGAAAAAGCCCACAAAATAGATGAAAATCCGTATGTTATCGGTGGTGGTGAAATTTATCACTTGGCGATGAATGTTGCTGACAAAATAGAACTCACACGGGTTCACGCCACGTTTAACAATGCCGATGCTTTTTTCCCGAGCCTATCGCCCCAACAATGGAAATTGGTTTTTTCACAACGCATTTCGGCAGACGAAAAGCACGCACACGATTTTACTTTTGAAACTTACACCCGAAAAAAATAACTAAAAAATTTGCAAACTATGTTAAATTTCACTATCTTTGCAAGTCATATTTTACAGCAAGCAAGCAAGCAAGCAAGCACTGACACATACTTAAATTTACAAAAAATACAATCTGCTTCAAAGTGGGAAAACTGCCTTGAGGTAGATTTTTTTATGAATTATTTGAAGAAATTCCGACAAAACTAAAAAATTATGAAGACAATCATTGCGCTATCAAACAACGGAAACACCGGAAAAACAGAAACTTTGCGAATATTGGCACAAATGCTCATTGAAAAATATCCTGAATTGCAAAATCTCGACAAAAAACAAGAAAAAATCCCCTCCGAGGGCGATTTTAGATTCGTAGTGCAAATCAATTCACAAAAAATTGGTATTGAAAGTGAAGGAAATCCGGATTCTTTGCTAAAAGAACGGCTTGGCGACCTTACTCAGTTGGGTTGTAACATTATTTTTTGCACATCACGAACTCGGGGCGAAACTGTCAAAACAATCGAAAAAATTGGCAACGACAATGATTTTCAAATCATTTGGACATCCACCTATCAAACCCAAAACACCCAGCAGTACACATCCGTTAATCGATTAAAAGCTGAACATCTTTGGGATTTGGTTCAGCAAATACACTCAATATAAAGGCATTAGCTTTTTTCAAAAAGCCCAATCCCCTACTTTTTCGGTTTTATTAAAATTCATTTTTGAAACGCTCAATTCTTCCCGATTGTATGGTTAAAAACATTTAATTTTATATCTTTGCGCGGAATTATGTAATTTTCAACCCAAAAATGAATTTATTATCCGTAGAAAACATTTCAAAATCGTTCGGGGAGCGTGTTTTGTTCCAAAATATCTCTTTTGGCATCAATAAAGACCAAAAAATTGCCTTTGTTGCCAAAAATGGAACCGGAAAAACCACACTTTTGAACATTATTTCAGGAAAAGACCAACCCGACAGCGGAAAAGTAGTATCCAGAAACGGCATTCACATCGCTTTTTTGTCGCAAAATCCTGAATTTGATGAAAATTTGACCATCGAACAGACGATTTTTTCGGTTGAAAACCCAATTTTGACCATAATTCAGGAATATGAACACGCTTTGCAACACCCCGAAAACGAAACCGCTTATCAAAAAGCCTTCGAAAAAATGGAGTTACACAATGCGTGGGATTTTGAAACGCAGTACAAGCAAATCCTTTCGCGGCTGAAACTCGACAACCTGCAACTGAAAATCAAAAACCTTTCGGGGGGACAAAAAAAACGCCTCGCTTTGGCAAACGTTCTCATCAGCAAACCCGATTTATTGATTCTGGACGAACCTACCAATCACCTTGATTTAGAGATGATTGAGTGGCTCGAACAATTCTTTGCCAAAGAAAACATTACCCTATTTTTGGTAACGCACGACCGCTATTTTTTGGAACGCGTTTGCAACGAAATCATAGAACTTGACAACGGCGAACTTTTTACGTACAAAGGAAATTATTCCTATTTTTTGGAAAAGAAAGAGCTCCGACTTGCCCAAGAACAAGCCAGTGTTGAAAAAGCTAAAAACCTGTACGTTAAGGAATTGGACTGGATGCGACGCCAACCCAAAGCCCGAACCACCAAATCAAAATCGCGTATTGATGATTTTTACGTAATTAAGGAACAAGCTCACAAACGCCGAAAAGAACACGTGGTGCAGTTGGAAATCAATATGGAACGTTTGGGAAGCAAAATCGTGGAATTTCACAACGTAAGTAAAAAGTTTGATAATCTTCTAATCCTCAATAAGTTTGATTATAATTTTCTGCGTGGGGAACGCATTGGGATTATCGGCAAAAACGGTACGGGAAAATCCACTTTCTTGAATCTTTTAACACAAAAAATACAGCCCGACAACGGAAAAATCGTTATCGGCGACACCATCAAATTCGGTTATTACACGCAGGTGGGCATCGAAGTTAAAGAAGGTCAGAAAGTTATCGAAGTTATTCAAAAATATGGCGAATACATTCCGCTGCTCAAAGGACGAACGCTGTCGGCGGCACAATTGTTGGAGCGTTTTCTGTTCGACCGCAAAAAACAACACGACTACGTTGAAAAACTCAGCGGTGGCGAACTAAAACGGCTTTATTTATGCACCGTGCTGATTCAAAATCCGAATTTTTTAATTCTGGACGAACCCACCAACGATTTGGATATCGTGACACTCAATGTGTTAGAGAATTTCCTGTTGGATTATCCGGGTTGCCTCGTGGTAGTTTCGCACGACCGTTATTTTATGGATAAAATCGTTGATCATTTGTTTGTCTTTCGCGGAAATGGCGTAATCGAAGATTTTCCGGGCAATTATACCGATTTTCGTGTGTATGAAGAAAGCACGCCACCTGCCGAAACGGCTTCAGAAAAGAAAGAAACCACCAAAAATACGTGGCGAAAAGACGGATTGAAAGGGCTATCATTCAACGAACAGAAAGAATTTAATCGTTTGGAGAAGGAAATTCCCGTTTTGGAAGCCAAAAAGACCGAAATCGAGCAATTATTTTCGGAAGGAATGCTGAATTCGGACGAAATTCATCAAAAATCAGTCAAATTACAACAAATTATCACCGAATTGGAAGAAAAAACAGAGCGTTGGTTTGAACTTTCAATAAAAATGGAAGGAAATATTTAAAAAAACAATAAGTCTTCCTTGTCACATTGTAAGAAGACTTATTATCGTAATATCTTAACAAAACGTTCTGCCTACTCTGTGAATTCTACAACGTTTGCAGAAACTGTAACCGTGTATTTTGAAAACAAAACAAATTGTGCATTATGAATCTCAACAGTCTCATTCACAATAGCTTTTGAAGAATCTAACAAATTTGCTTTTTGTAGCATTTCGGCTCTTGCTTGTTCAATAAGTGATTTTTTCATTCCGCCAAACAAACCTAAAACATAAAAATCAGAAGCCTCTCCTTTAACTCGATCTACTACCTTGAAATTCTTTTTTGACAAGACAACTTCTGTTGTATGACTATTCACATTTCCTGTTAGTCCTTTGTGAAAACCACAACTTGCGAGAAACAAAGATGCCACCCTAATAAAACAATTTTTTTCATCTTTTAGTAAATTTAATACATTATCTGCCTACTCTTTATGGGTTTTTCGGCTTCCACCCTTCTGTCCAAATTATCGTTGCAAATGTAAAATATTTTTTTATTTCACAAAAATATTTTTAATTTAGCCTACCGAAAGTGACCATCACAAAAGATACGTTTTTAGCCTAAAAAAAGATTATTAATGAATATCAATTTATCTGAACTACCCGTTTTATCTAAGGATAAAAAAGCTGAAAACCAGCGTTTTTTTACCCAGTTAAAAAAGAAACCGCCCAAAAACTTGGATTATTTGGTAGGCGAAATTCACGATGAAATTATGAATGAAACGGATTGTTTGAGTTGTGCCAATTGCTGCAAAACCACAGGTCCGCTTTTAACAAACATTGATATTGAACGCATTGCCAAACACTTACGCTTAAAACCATCGGATTTTGTTGCGAAATATCTAAAAATTGATGAAGATAATGATTTCGTTTTTCAGTCGATGCCTTGTCCGTTTTTGGCTTCGGATAATTATTGCTTGATTTATGACGTTCGTCCGAAGGCTTGTCGCGAATATCCGCATACTGACCGTAAAAAAATCTACCAAATAGCTAATTTAACTATTAAAAACACGGAAATTTGTCCGATTGCGTTTAAAGTGGTTGAAAAAATGAAAGAAAACATCAAAATAAAGTAAAATGTGGCATAAAATCAAGGAAGAATTTCAAAATTATTTGCTTTTTCAGCGAGGAATGTCGAAAAATTCAGTTATTTCTTACGGATTAGACCTTGAAAAGCTCATTTTATATCTGGAAACATACGAAATTGATGAAAATCCTGAAACGATTTCGGCTGACACCCTACGGCAATTCATTTACGAGACCTCGAAAGAACTGAACGCCCGCTCACAAGCCCGAATGATTTCGGCATTGAAAAGTTTTTTCAAATTTATGATGAGCGAAAAAAACAGGGACGATTACCCGATGAACCTCATCGAAAGCCCAAAAATCGGATTGAAATTGCCCGATACACTTTCGCTGGAAGAAATAGATAACATACTGATTTCAATAGATGTAAGCACTACCGAAGGACATCGAAACCGCGCCATTATCGAAACGCTTTACGGTTGTGGGTTGCGGGTTTCGGAGCTTGTTTCATTACGGCTTTCCGATTTGTTTTTTGAGGAAGATTTCATTCGCGTAATGGGAAAAGGAAGCAAACAACGCCTAATTCCCATCGGGGAAGCAACCAAAAAAGAAATCAAACGTTATGTTGATAATCACCGTAAAACATTAAAAATCAGTAAAGGGCACGAAGATTATGTTTTTTTAAATCGGCGGGGGAAGCAATTAACTCGGGCGATGATTTTTACCATCATCAAACAAAGTGTTGAAAAAGCGGGATTAACGAAAAAAGTAAGTCCGCATACGTTTCGGCATTCGTTTGCCACGCATTTGCTTGAAAACGGAGCAAACTTGCGAGCCATTCAAACAATGTTAGGACACGAAAGCATCACAACCACAGAGATTTACGTTCACGTGGAAAAATCACACTTGCGTGATATGTTATTAAAATTCCACCCGCGACAAAAAATGAAAGCCCTGTAAAAGAGAAGTAAACTTCTCTTCTACAAGACTTTTACAAAATAAAAGAATACTAAAATTATCGTATGTCTTCAAAATCAAACTTTGTAAAAGGCGACGAACCATTTACTTCGGCTTGCTCCTGATAAAAAATTTTCTTAAAGTCTTTTTGGTGGCGTTCCGAAATAACCTCTTCTCCTTTTTCTTCAAAAACGTAATTAGTCATTTCATTTAAAATCTCTTTAAACAACTCAAAATCTTCTTTATACAGGTAAATTTTGTGTTTCTTATAATGAAAAGAACCATCGTCGTGCGTGAATTTCTTGCTTTCAGTAATTGTTAAATAATAATCCCTTGCCCGAGTAGCTCTTACGTCAAAAAAATACGTTCTTCTGCCTGCTCTCAAAACTTTTGAGAAAATCTCTTCATTGTCTAAAAATTCTTTCTCTTCCATAAAATCAGTCTTTGAAATAAACATTGTAGGGGCAAAAGTCATTAAAAAATATGTATTATACAAGTCTGAAAACGTTTTTTTTCGACCTGACCATATTTTTATGAAAAAATTAATGTTTTTTACTCTTTTTTTAACTTCATCCCTACTAATTAACACATTTTATACATAAAAATCGGAAGTGCTTTTTGTTAAAATTAGCTTTATTATATAAGAAAACAAAAAAGCCTCCGACTTGTTGTTTTAAATAATAAGATGAGGAATCAGGGATTTTCAGCCCTAAATTCCTCATTTTTTTTAATTTGCTACTTCACTA
The DNA here is from genome assembly GCF_030532915.1 of Capnocytophaga sp. Lineage (GTDB taxonomy): Bacteria > Bacteroidota > Bacteroidia > Flavobacteriales > Flavobacteriaceae > Capnocytophaga. The sequence goes on along the minus strand of NZ_JAUNKD010000009.1, from coordinate 26,669 downwards.
ATAAATTTAATTCGATACATACGAAGCTCATCATCTTCATAATCACCGTCAAATTCTTTTGAGGCTACCGAAATTTTATCGGTTTCAGCTTCCATAAAATATTCGTGAAGTTCTTCTTGTTGTTCTTCGTCAAAAATTTCTTCAATCCAATAATTGATATCCAATTTGGTTCCGCTGTAAACGATTTGCTCCACTTCTTTCAAAAAATCGTCCATTTCCAGTCCTTTGGCTTTTGCAATATCGGGCAACGGCAATTTTCGGTCGATATTTTGAATGATGTACAATTTCAAGGAAGAATTTGAACCTGTGGTTTTTACGATTAAATCTTCGGCTCGTAAAATATCGTTTTCTTCCACGTATTTACCGATGAGCTTTACAAACTCACTTCCGTATTTTTTAGCTTTACCCTCGCCCACCCCGTGAACATTGGTAAGTTCGGAAATGGTAATGGGATATTTCAGCGCCATATCCTCCAATGACGGGTCTTGGAAAACCACAAATGGCGGCACGCCTTTTTGTTTGGCTACTTTTTTGCGCAAATCTTTCAACATTCCTAAGAGAACCGCATCAGCAACCCCTCCGCCTGAGGCATTTAGGTCTTCGGGTTCTTCTTCGTAAATATGGTCTTCGGTCATCATAAAAGAAGGTACATCTTTTAAATACTCCCGCCCTTTATCAGTGATGAACATTACGCCATAGGTTTCTATATCTTTATATATCAACCCATTAACCATCACCTGACGCAAAAGTGCCGTCCAATAGAAATCGTCTTTATCTTTTCCGATACCAAAAAACTCCTGCTCATCAATTTTATGTGCTTTAATAATAGCCGTTACCCTTCCGATGAGGGTATTGACAAGGTCTTTGGCTTTGAACTTTTGTTTGGTTGCGAGTATGACATTCAGTAGTTTAACCACATCGCCTTTGGCTTCTTTTTTGGTTTTGGGGTAACGCACGTTATCGTCCATATCGGCACCTTCTCCGTTTACTTCGTCGAATTCTTCTCCGAAATAATGCAAAATAAATTTACGGCGTGAACTTGACGTTTCGGCATAAGCAACGATATCTTGCAACAACGCCTGCCCGATTTCTTGTTCGGCAATGGGTTTGCCCACCATAAATTTCTCTAATTTTTCAACGTCTTTATACGAGTAGAACGCCAAACAATGTCCTTCACCACCATCACGCCCCGCACGTCCGGTTTCTTGATAGTAGCTTTCAATGCTTTTGGGGATGTCGTGATGAATAACAAAACGCACGTCGGGCTTGTCAATCCCCATTCCGAAAGCAATGGTTGCCACCACCACGTCCACCTCTTCCATCAAAAACATATCTTGATGTTTGGCACGGGTTTTGGCATCTAATCCGGCGTGATAAGGCACTGCCGTAATTCCATTAACTTGCAGTGTTTGAGCCAGTTCTTCTACTTTTTTACGACTCAAACAATAAATAATTCCTGATTTTTTACCATTTTGTTTCACAAAACGAATAATATCGGCATCTACGTTTTTGGTTTTCGGACGTACCTCGTAATACAAATTCGGGCGATTGAACGATGATTTGAACACATTGGCATCGTTCATTCCTAAATTTTTAACGATATCTTCCTGAACCTTAGGCGTTGCCGTTGCCGTAAGTGCCACCACCGGAATGCTGTCACCCAAACGATCAATAATGGTTCGGATATTTCGGTACTCGGGGCGAAAATCGTGTCCCCACTCCGAAATACAATGCGCCTCATCAACCGCTACAAACGATATTGGTATGGTTTTCAAAAAATTAGCATACTCATCTTTGGTTAACGATTCAGGTGCTACGTATAATAATTTGGTTTTTTTATTGCTGATATCATCCATCACTTCACGGATTTCACTTTTGGTGAGCGATGAATTTAAAACGTGAGCCACGCTGTCGGTTGATGAAATTCCGCGCATAGCATCTACTTGGTTTTTCATCAAAGCTATCAGCGGAGAAATTACGATTGCCGTACCCTCCAAAACCAAGGCAGGAAGCTGATAACATAACGATTTTCCTCCTCCTGTTGGCATAATCACAAACGTATCTCTTTTATCGATAACGCTTTGCACAATTTCCTGTTGATGTCCTTTGAAACTCTCAAAACCGAAATAATGCTTCAAGGCACTTTGTAAATCATTTTTAGCCGTTTCCATCTAATTATATCTATATTTTATCTAACTTTGCAAAGATAAAAGTAATACTATTTTTTTAATTGACAAAAGAAAAATTCATTTTTTTTATGAAAACAAAAAAAATTATTGAAATTGCAAAAAAAACAATTCTTGAAGAATCGAAAGCTATCTTAAAATTAGCCGATTTTATTGATGATGATTTTATAAAATCTGTTAATTACATATTAAATTCACAAGGAAGAGTCGTAATTACCGGAATTGGAAAAAGTGCCATAATTGCGCAAAAAATTGTTGCCACGATGAACTCAACCGGCACACCCGCCATTTTTATGCACGCCGCTGACGCCATTCACGGCGATTTAGGCATCATTCAAAACGATGATGTGATCATTTGCATTTCAAAAAGCGGTAACACCCCTGAGATAAAAGTGCTCGTTCCGCTGTTAAAACGCGGCAACAACAAACTCATCGCCATTACGTCAAATAAAAATTCCGTTTTGGGGCAACAAGCTGATTGTGTTTTGTATGCACACGTTGAAAAAGAAGCTTGTCCTAACAATTTAGCACCCACCACCAGCACCACCGCCCAACTGGTTTTAGGTGATGCACTCGCCGTTTGCTTGCTGGAAATGAAGCAATTTGGCAGCAGTGATTTTGCAAAGTACCACCCCGGAGGCGCCTTGGGTAAACGCCTATACTTGAAAGTAGCTGATATTGTGGCGAATAATCAAAAACCGCAAGTAGCCCCTGAGACTGACATCAAAAAGGTGATTGTTGAAATTTCAGAAAAAATGCTCGGAGCCACCGCTGTAATTGACGGAAACGCCATCATAGGTGTGGTTACCGATGGCGATATCCGTAGAATGCTCAGCAAAACGGACAGCATCACGGGGCTTACCGCAAAAGACGTGATGAGTCCCAACCCAAAAACTATTGACGCAGACACCTTAGCCGTTGATGCACTGGACGTTATAGAAAATAACAAAATCACACAGCTGTTAGTTACGCAAAACAATATATATATAGGTGTAGTGCATTTGCATAATTTGGTGCAAGAAGGACTGATTTAGCCTTTATAACTACCTCAATAACAACAAAAAACCTTTGTCAAAAAAAATAAATTTTGACAAAGGTTCGTTTTTACAAACAATTCAATTTTTATTAAAAAGGAAGATTCAAATCAACCGTAACTTTATCACCTACAAGAAAACCGAGAAAACCGCTACCTATATTAAAGGTGTCTAACGAAAGCTGAAAATTAGCCTTAAAATATTTTTTGCCGTTTTGATTAACAACCTGAAACGGAATTTCTTTCGTTTCGGTTTTTCCTTTGATTTTCACCTCAAAAACTCCGACATATTCCATATCTGATTTTTTGTTGATTTTCTGCGACTTAACTTCTATCATCGGATATTTTTCCGCAAAAAACCAATCTTCGCTTTGCAAGTGTTTGTCTCTATTGGCACTTTTGGTTTTAACGCTCGCCACCCGGGCAGTTCCGCCAATTTCTCCGTTTAAATCAATTGCATAATCAAACTTTTGAAATTCGCCCTTAACGGTTGAAAATCCTTTTTTGATACTAAACGCTACCTTCCCGTCCGATTGATTTTGAGCAAAAGAAGTTGCCATAACACTGAAAATCAACACAAAAGACAACAAAAACTTCTTCCCGATATTTTTTATAATACTGTTCATAATCCTTATTTTTTGACAAAGAACGAAAAAAAGTAAGAAATATGCAAATTAATCGCATTTTAATTCGTTCATAAACATCATTTTATTATTTTTTCTTGACAAAAAACTTGCACTATAACTATTTTTATTATCTTTGTGCTAATTCAATTTTAATACATCACAGATTATGAAGATATTAGTTTGTATCAGCAGTGTGCCTGACACCACTTCAAAAATAAATTTCACGGACGAAAATCGGAAATTTGACACCACCGGCGTTCAGTTCATCATCAATCCGAGTGACGAATTTGGTTTGACCAAAGCCATTTTATTAAAGGAAAAATTAGGCGCTTCCATAACGTTAATCAATGTCGGAACTGCTGAAACGGAACCCACACTACGCAAAGCCTTTGCCTTGGGAGCCGATGAAATTATTCGGATTAATGCCGTAGCTACCGACGGATTTTTTGTAGCCTCACAAATTGCAAAAATAGCCCGAGAAGGCGCTTATGATTTGATTATCACCGGAAAAGAATCCATTGATTACAACGGCGGAATGGTTGGAGCAACGATTGCCGCACTGCTTGACGTTCCGTTTATTGATAAATGCGTTTCGCTTGAAATAGACGCAAACAGCGCAACTTCGGTTCGTGAGGTTGAAAGTGGAAAAGAAACCGTTACGGCTCAACTGCCACTAGTTGTTGCCGGACAAAAAGGGTTGGTTGAAGAAAAAGATTTGCGCATACCCAATATGCGAAACCTGATGGCTGCCCGAACCAAGCAAATTACGGTCATTGAAACCGAAAACACGGCAACACACACAACGCCCGTTGCGTTTGAGAAGTTACCTGCAAAACAGGCTGTTAAAATGATTTCGCCCGATAATTTAGACCAACTCATTGATTTGTTACACAACGAAGCAAAAGTAATTTAAACACAAAACACTCTTTTTAAACAAATTATAATATAAAAAAGAAACTATGTCTGTACTAATATATATTGATTCCGAAAACGGAAAATTAAAAAAATCGGCTTTTGAAGTGGCTTCGTATGCACGAGCCGTCGCTGAAAATCAAAACACTTCGGTGGTGGCGGTTGCCATAAACGTTGATGAGGTAAGTGCGTTAAAAAATTACGGCGTACATAAAGTAATTGACGTTAAAGCAGAAAAACTCAATCATTTTTCTGCCAAAGCCGTTTCCAAAACAATAACTCAAATAGCTGAAAAAGAAAACAGTAACATCATTGTAATGAGTTCTTCTTCCAATGCAAAGGCAGTAGCTCCGTTTTTAGCAGTGGCATTGCAAGCTGGTTATGTATCAAATGTAATTTCACTTCCGGAAGGAACTGATTTTGTGGTAAAAAGCAATGTTTTTTCAAACAAAGCCATCGGTTTAACCCGAATCGACACACCCAAAAAAATCATTGGGTTATCGGCAAATGCTTACGGATTAAGAGAAACGCCCACCGATATGCAGGTAGAAAATTTCAGTCCGTCCCTAACAGATACCGATTTTAACACCACAGTAACCAAAATTGAAAAAAACAACAAAAAAGTATCACTTGACGATGCCTCAATCGTGGTTTCGGGCGGTCGCGGACTCAAAGGTCCTGAAAACTGGGGAATGATTGAAGAGCTTGCCGAAGTATTAGGCGCTGCCACTGCCTGCTCCAAGCCCGTTGCCGATATGGATTGGCGTCCGCACGAAGAACACGTAGGGCAAACCGGAAAACCTATCAGCACGAACCTCTACATCGCCATCGGTATTTCGGGTGCCATTCAACATTTAGCCGGTGTGAATGCCTCGAAAGTGAAAGTAGTTATTAATTCCGATGAAAATGCGCCGTTTTTCAAAGCTGCCGACTATGGCGTGGTGGGCGACGCTTTTGAAGTGGTTCCCAAACTCATTGAAAAATTAAGAAAATTTAAAGCGTAATTTTTTGCTAATCAAAAACGTTGTTAAACTTGGTTTAACAACGTTTTTTCTATTAATTAATATGATAAAGATTTCTATTCCACAAAAATTTTATCTTGCGCCTCTTTCTTATTGATTACCCCTTTGAGTATCAACACATATTCATTGTACGAATCCGTATTAGGGAACAAAGCAAACAAACGCAAATCTCCATAATGATAAAACGCAATTGTTTTATGTTCAGGCAATAATTTAATATTCAAGCTGTTCAAATACATTGAATAACTGTAACTACCACCAATGTAAATCTGCAAATTTGCATTGGATTTTGGTGAATTTTCATTGAGAATCTTCTCGGCATCCGTTACTACAATCGCCTCATTTTGAAATATTCCTACATTATTCAGTTCTCTTTTATCATAATTTTCAAAACGATACTTACCAAAAAATGCTTTTTTGTAACGTTCATTAAGTACGTGCATCGCATCTGTTGAGTTATAATAGGTAAAAGGAGGTTGGGTTTCTCCATTATTGTATGGAAAAACCGTATGTGGAATATAATCAAGCGGCGGATAATTGTAACCGTCTCGCTTAACACCTAAAAGAATCAACGGAAAGCCTTTTTGATGCACATCCACAAATTTGTAGGGCTCGGCTTCATCATTGTAAATAGATTTCAATATTCCCACATATTCGGCATAGGCTTGGTCAGTAGGAAAAACGTAAAAAGAAGACGTTTCGTACTCATACTGCCCTCCTAAATTGCTATCCACAGCCACTTTCATTTTGTAAAACGCCACAATTCGTTCTTTGGGCATAAGTCCGTACACTTTTCTTTCTCTGATTCCTCTTGTGGTTTTGCTCTCATCACATTCTTTTTCAAACTTATACGGCCGGCAAATGTACTCATTGCGTTCTTGGTCACCGGCAAAAACCATACCGTGTTCATTGTTTTTAATTTCAGCTCCTGAACTATTAACAATCTGATATTTATCATAAAACCGATTCAACTCGGCATTCGAAGCGGCCAATGCGTCAGCCAAATCATAAATGTAACAGAGTAAATTAGGACCAAAATAATTAATTGGAATGTTTTTAGGAACCTTGTACGCAGCCAAGTCATTTTCAAATCCCAAAATAATTTTCGTGTTTGTTTGTTCGGGCGGAACAACGTCATCTTTGTTTCCTCGACAGGCTACCAGTGTAAAAACAACACCTGCCAATACAATTAATTTTTTCATAAATGAATTATTTTTAATAATTATCTGCTACAAAAGTACGATTATTTTCTTTCATTATAAAAATTTTAATTAAATATTTTCATCTCTCGCTTCAATTTATTTCCATTTCAAAAACAACGAAATTTCTAAAAAACACTATTTATTTTACAACAGAAACATTTTTTTAAGGGGGTCTATTGTATTTTTATATATTATTTTTACTTTTGCCCCATAAAAAAAAGATACTCTATGCCAAATTTACGATTTAATGCACTAAAAAAGGTGGGCGAACGAAAACCCGTTATCATCACCGAAAAAGGAAAGCGTTCCGAACTTTTCGGAAAAAATGTGTTTAATGAAGAAGCAATGCGTCAGTTTATGACCAACGAAGCCTTTGAAAGCGTGATGAGCGCCATTAAATACGGTGTCAAAATTGACCGCAGAGTAGCCGACCAAGTGGCGGCAGCTATGCGCGATTGGGCGATTTCAAAGGGCGCTACGCATTACACCCACTGGTTTCAACCCCTAACGGGAACAACTGCCGAAAAGCACGACGCCTTTTTTGAACCCGTTGGCAGAAGCCGTGCCGTTGAACGATTTGGCGGCGGGCAACTCGTTCAGCAAGAATCTGATGCGTCAAGTTTCCCGAACGGGGGAATCCGAAACACTTTCGAGGCGCGTGGCTATACCGCTTGGGACCCCACCTCGCCTCCGTTCGTTTACGGAACAACCCTCTGCATACCAACGATTTTCATTTCTTACACAGGCGAAGCGCTCGACAATAAAACCCCGCTACTCAAAGCCCTAACCGCCATTGACCACGCCGCTACCGAAGTTGCTAAATATTTCGACAAAAACGTAAATAAAGTAACTCCGACTTTGGGCTGGGAACAAGAATATTTTTTGGTGGACAGAGCCTTGGCAGGCACCCGACCCGATTTGATGATTGCCGGCAGAACCTTATTAGGGCATCAAGCCGCAAAAGGGCAACAACTTGACGATCACTACTTTGGCTCTATCCCCGACCGTGTGCTGAGTTATATGCGCGATTTGGAACACGAGTGCCTTCTGCTGGGAATTCCCGTAAAAACCCGACATAACGAAGTGGCTCCCAATCAGTTTGAATTAGCTCCCATTTTTGAGGAAGCCAATCTGGCGGTTGATCAAAATTCCCTACTGATGGACGTAATGAACAAAGTAGCTGAACGTCACGACTTTATGGTGCTTTTCCACGAAAAACCTTTTGCTGGCGTAAATGGTTCGGGCAAGCACAACAACTGGTCGCTTGCTACTGATACGGGCATAAATTTGTTAGCACCTGGGAAAACACCAATGAAAAATTTACAATTTTTAACGTTTTTCATCTGCTCCATCAAAGCCGTTCACGATTACGAAGAACTGTTGCGCGCTTCGGTGGCTTCGGCAAGTAACGACCATCGTTTGGGGGCAAATGAAGCGCCACCGGCAATCGTTTCCGTGTTTATCGGCGAGCAACTAACCCGCGTGCTTGATGAATTGGAAGATGTTTCAAACGGAAAACTTTCTCCCGAAGAGAAAACCGACCTGAAACTCAACGTTGTCGGAAAAATTCCGGATTTATTTTTGGACAATACCGACCGCAACCGCACCTCGTCATTCGCCTTCACCGGAAATAAATTTGAGTTCCGTGCCGTTGGTTCAAAAGCCAATTGCGGAAAGCCGATGACCATCATCAACTCCATCGTTGCCAAGCAGTTAATCGCTTTCAAAAAGGAAGTCGATTCACTCATAGAACAAAAAGGACTCAAAAAAGACGAAGCCATTTTCAACGTACTGCGTGAATACATCAAGCAATCCAAAAAAATTCGTTTTGAAGGCGACGGATACAGTGAGGCGTGGGAAAAAGAAGCCGCCAAACGAGGGCTGAGCAACAACAAAACTACGCCCGAAGCCCTGAAAGCCAATATTTCGGAAAAAGCCATCGCTCTTTTTGAGGAATTGGGTGTAATGACACGTGTTGAAATTGAAGCCCGATACGAAATCGAATTGGAAGAATACACCAAAAACATTCAAATTGAAGGGCGACTCATCGGCGATATTGCCCGCAACCACATCGTCCCCACGGCGGTGCGTTACCAAAACACCTTAATTGAAAACGTGAAGGGACTGAAAGAAATCTTTGGTAATGACTATCAAGAAGTTGCCGCTGAACAACTTGAATTAATCAAACGTATTTCGGAGCATATCAAAATCATTCATAGCAAGGTCGATGCAATGATTGAAGCGCGAAAAAAAGCCAACAAACTCGAAAACGCCGAAGCCCAAGCCAACGCCTATTGCAACGAGGTGAAGCCTTTCTTTGATGAAATCCGTTATCATTGCGACAAACTCGAAATTATGGTTGATGACGAACTTTGGACAATGACCAAATATCGCGAATTGCTTTTTACCAATTAATTCCCGTTGGCAAACCATAAAATCAAAGTATTTTCATATACACAAAAAGCTGATTGTATGAATACGACACATTAAACTAAGACAATTCATCGCATCAGCAAACAAACCCGAATCACTAAAAACAGGATGTATTATTTCAAGCCTCTGACTTCTTTCAAAAAAAGGTCAGAGGCTTAAATTTTTGTTAAAATCCTAAAAAAATAATTCATAAATCTTTTTTGTAACAAAAATTAACTACCTTTGTAACGTTTAACCAAATCTTCTTTTCTTATGAAAAAAACACTCTATTCGTTATTGATTTTGGGCTTATTCAGCCTTACAAGTTGCCAAGAAACCGCAACACCGAAAAAACTTCCGCGTGTGGCTATTGCCGGCATCGCCATTGAATCAAGTACGTTTTCTCCGGCAGTTTCACGTGAAGATGCTTTTCCGCTACGCATTGGCGACAGTATCTTTTCGTACTACAATTTTTTCGTACCCGACTCGGGCGTGGTACAGCGTGCCGACTGGGTACCTACCCTTCGTTCACACGCAATGCCCGGTGGCATCGTTGAACGCGAAACCTACGAAAAAATGGTAACCAAAACCCTCGAAATGCTCAAAGCTTCACTCCCGATTGACGGTCTCTTCTTCGACATACACGGAGCGATGAGCGTGCAAGGGCTGGAAGACCCCGAGGGCGACCTTATCGTTCGCATTCGCGAAGTTATCGGGAATGACGTGCTTGTATCGTCGTGTATGGATTTGCACGGAAGCGTATCGCCTCGTTTGGCACAAAACATTGATATGATTACCTGCTATCGGCTCGCTCCACACGAAGACGCGATGATTTCCAAAAAACGGGCTTTAACCAACTTGCTTGACCGACTTGAAAGCGGTAAGGGCAAACCTGCCTACAAAGCGTGGGTTCCCGTTCCGATTTTGCTTCCGGGCGAGAAAACAAGTACCCGCATCGAACCGGCAAAAAGCCTTTACGGACAAATCCCGAGCCTTATTGACGGTAACAAGGTAATCGACGCATCTATTTGGATGTCATACCCTTGGGCTGATGAGCCACGTAACCACGGTGTTATTATGACTTATGGCGATGATAAAGAAGCCGTCGGGAAAGCCGCCGAAACTTTGGCAAAACACTTCTGGGACGTGCGCGACAAATTTGAGTTCGTTGCCCCAACCGCCTACTTGCCCGAATGCCTTTCACAAGCCTTGGCAAGCACCGAAAAACCATTTATTATCAGTGATATGGGTGATAACCCTACCGCAGGCGGTGCAGGCGATGTTACGTGGACACTTACCGAACTTTTCAAACGCCCCGAATTTAAAAACGAAAACGGAAAACAACTCATTTATGCTTCCATACCCGATGCTGACTTCGTAAAACAAGCCCTTGCCATCGGTGTAGGCGGAAAGATTGATGCTGCTGCCGGCGCAAAAGTTGATAATCGGTATGCGCCTCCGGTTCGCATTGCCGGAACCATCACTACCATCGAAAAGGACGAAAAAGACAACACCATCGTAGTGGTAAAAAGTGGCGGCATTTCCGTTATCGTTACCGAAAAACGAAAAGCATATCACTTGGAACGTTACTTTACCGAACTGGGATTAAATCCGCGTGAAGCCGACATTTTAGTGGTTAAGATAGGCTATCTGGTTCCTGAGCTGTACAATATGCGTAAAGGCTGGGTAATGGCACTAACCCCCGGTGGCGTTGATCAAGATTTGATGCGCCTGCCTTACAAAAACATTCAACGACCAATGTATCCGTTAGATGCCGATATGCCCGAACCCAACCTAAAAGCTCGGTTTGTGCCGTTGGCTACCGAACCGCCCGTAAAACAATTGTAAAAATAACATCATAATCATATAAAAAATCCAAACGGAAAAGTAACATACAAGTAAAAACACTCAAAAAACCTTTCTGTTTGGATTTTTTTGCCAAATAAAACAGCAAACAACTAAATACAATACACTTCTGCATATAACACACACTACGCTGTCGTAAAATCACCCTTCAAAAATGGTTTAATTTATTTGATTGCATCGGATTATTGAATCGCACACTTTGATTTTCATACAAAAAACAGTGCTTTTCAATAAAAAAACGCTTCAAATAAACGAAACAACAAAGCTCTTTTCTTCAATATATCTTTTTCCAAAAGCCGGAAAAAGAAAAATTTATTTATTAGTAACCAAATTTAGAGCAATATGGAACGAAAACTTTTAATCACATTTGTGCTTATTGCAGGATTCTTCACACTTGCATCGGCACAAAACCGCACGGTGAAAGGTACTGTTACTGATGAGGCAGGCATTCCGCTATCGGGGGTTAGTGTTGTTATTAAAAACACCTCGCAAGGCGTATCAACTGACTTTGACGGCAAGTATTCCCTTCAAACCAAACAAGGCGACATCCTTGTGTTCAGTTACGTAGGTTTTTCCACCCAAGAGAAAAAGATTGCGGGTGGCACACAGATGTTAACACTCAATGTTACACTGAAAGAAGACACACAACAGTTAGGTGAAATCGTGGTTACGGCTTTGGGCATCAAACGAAGCGAAAAAGCATTGGGCTATGCCTTGCAAGAGGTTGATGGCGCTAAATTGCTTGAATCGCGTGATGCCAACGTGACCAACGCCCTTTCCGGAAAAGTATCGGGGCTTCAAGTTGTTAGAGGTGCCGGAGGCTTGGCGGGCTCGTCAAAAATCATTTTGCGCGGACAAAACTCCCTCACGGGCGATAATCAACCTTTGGTGGTGGTTGATGGCGTTCCCATTGACAATAAAGCAAGTGGTGCTGCCGATATTTGGGGTAATTCGGGTATGGATATGGGTAACGGTCTGCAAGATATCAATCCCGAAGACATCGAGTCGGTCAGTGTGCTGAAAGGTGCTTCTGCCGCAGCCTTGTATGGTTCGCGTGCCGGAAATGGCGTGATACTAATCACCACCAAATCAGGTAAACAACAAAAAGGATTGGGCATTTCAGTGTCAAGCACCTTGGCAACCGAAGATATTTTCGTACGCCCCGAACTGCAAAACAGCTTTGCACAGGGCATTGATGGCACGTACGACCCTAAAACGACCGTCAATTGGGGACCCAAAATAACGGGGCAAACCGTTACCGGCTGGAACGGACAGCCTGTTACCTTGGCAGCGTATGACAACATTGGGCATTTCTTCCGAAGAGGCATCACCGCCACCCAAGCGGTAACCTTCCAGCAACAAATCGAGAAAACCTCGGTTTACGCTTCGGTTAATTATATGGATAACAGCAGTATCGTACCCGAAACCGAACTAAACCGAACCTCGGTTGCCTTGCGCGCCACCTCCACCTTGGGGGAAAGCGAGCGTTGGAAAATCGATTTTAAAATCAATTACGTAAATACCAATGCCAACAACCGCCCCATTCAAGGTTTGAACCAATCCAACGTGTACAAAACCTTGAATATCTTCCCCAGAACGCTGGACATTCGCGAATTTAATCCGCCGATAGTTGATGGCAAACAAATTTGGTATGACACTCAAACCCTGCCCGATGACAACCCGTGGTGGACGCTCAAATACAACCGAAACAATGACGTGCGCAACCGCTACATCAGCTTCGGGTCATTGAGTTATGAATTTACCGACTGGTTGCGGGGTGAAATCAAAGCGGGACTAGATTACTACAACACCAAAATGTACCACCGCAAGCATTCCGGAAGTTTATCCGTACCCAAAAATGGTTTTTATTCCGAAGGGTCAAAAGAATTTTCAGAGAAAAACCTCAGCTTTTTGTTTATCGCACAGAAAAATGACCTTTTCAACACGACAAACCTAAGTGGAAACCTTACCTTCGGGGGCAATTTAATGACGCAACAAACCTCGGAAATGAGCGCTCACTCGGGTGATTTGCTTCTTCCGGATATTTTTTCGCTCAATAACGGAAAAGAAAAACCCGTCGTGAACTCGCTGCTCACCCAACGCAAAATGAACTCGCTCTATGGGTCGGCGCAAATCGGTTGGAAAAACAGTTTGTACCTCGACGCTACGTTCCGTAACGACTGGTCTTCAACGATGAGCAAAGCCAATCGGTCTTACTTTTATCCTTCGGTGAGTTTTTCAGGCATTGTTTCCGAGCTAATGAAAATGCCCGAGTGGATTACCTTTGTCAAGCTCAGAGCATCCTATGCCGAAGTGGGCAACGACCTTGAACCTCATATGCTGTACAACAGTTACTCGGTGAACAAAGATTATTGGGGAACGCCTATTATTTCCACCAATAAAATATTGTATGACAGCTCGGTGCTCAGTGAGCTTATCAAATCGTATGAAGCGGGGATTGACCTGCGCTTTTTCAACAACCGATTGAAGCTCGACGCCGCCGTGTATCAAACCAACGCCACCCGACAATTATTGCAATTGCCGATGGACGAAACCAGCGGGTACAGTTTTAGGATTATCAATGCCGGAAATATTGAAAACAAAGGCGTTGAAATCTCACTCGGCGCAGGCATCCTTTCCAACCCCAACGGATTGAATTGGGACGCTTCGGTAAATTTCTCGAAAAACAAAAACCAAATCATCGACCTTTACACCGACGTGAATGCCTACACCCTTTTGACCGTTGATGAAATCACCGTTCTTGCCGAAAAAGGCAAAGAATACGGCGCTATTTACGGTTCAAAAATACGACGGGTTGAAGATGCTCAAAGTCCGCATTACGGCAAAATGATACTCACCGCCGAGGGCTTACCGCAACGCTCCCAAACGGCATTGAATTACTTGGGTCATCAGCAACCTGACTTTATGCTCGGGGTGAACAACAGCTTTGCTTGGCGCGGATTCAACCTTGATTTTATGGTTGATGCCCGCGTGGGCGGAAAAATCTTTTCAATGACCCGAAACCTACTCACCGGCTATGGTATGGCAGCTGAAACTGCTCCAAGCGGAGAGCGTGAGTCGTTTGTGGTTGATGGCGTGATTGCCAATGCTTCCGGCGGGTATGATGTGAATGCCAAAGCGGTTAGTCCGCAACGCTATTGGGGTGCTTTGGCACAAAATAACATCGGGATTACCGAAGCCAACATCTATGATGCCACTTCGGTGCGTTTGCGAACCCTTTCCTTCGGATATAATTTCGATAAAAAATGGTTAGAGCCGATGCGCATTCAAAATTTGAAACTATCGCTCACCGCCAATAACCTTTGGTTGATTCATACGGGCATTCCCGGCATTGACCCTGAGTCTGTTTCGGGGACCGGAACAAATGTTACCGCATTGGAATTTGGCACACCGCCCACCACACGGTCATTTACGTTTACTATTTCTGTCGGACTTTAAAATTTACATTATGAAACCAATAGCATTTAAAACCATTATCACACTGATTGCCGTCTTGCTGTGGCAATCCTGTTCAGATTTTGAAGAAATCAATAAAGACCCCAACGCTGCCGACCGCAATTCGGTACTTGTTGAAGGGCTTTTCAACTCCGCCGTTGCCGATGCACAACTCAGTTGGTGGAATCGTGACATTCTCTTTCACCGCACTTGGCTTTGGGGGGCGCGCTACACCTTCCGCCCTATTCACGGTCCGCAAGTTTTGCAAGACCAGAATAATTATATGACCGATTACTGGGCTTCAATGGCTCAGTGGATTAACGATGCCAGCCAAGCCATTGAAATTGGAGAAGAACGCATTGCCAAAGGCGGGAACATTTCGCCTGCAACGAATAATTACGTACAGATGGCACGTATCTACCGCGCTTATTTATTCTCGGAAGTTACCGATATGTTTGGTCCGTATCCTGCCAAGAACGGATTTAAAGGTAAAGTAGCTGAATATGACAGCGTGGAGGATATTTACGCCTATATTGAAGACGAATTGAAACTTGCCGTGAGCAAACTTGACAGCAACAGCCAAGTTACCAACGATGCCTTTGATGCTTTTTACGGCGGAAATATCGATGCGTGGAAAAAATATGCCAATTCACTGCGATTGCGATACGCGATGCGATTTTCAAACGTAGGCGATGTAGGGAAAAATCGTTTTGAGGCTATTTTACAAGAAGTTGGCGATATTGAGAAAGGCTTTATCACGCATAATTCGGATAATGCTTCGGTGGCGCAATCCAACATTGCCGATTTACAAGACCCCGCAGGCTCTATCTTCGCACTCAGTTACATCGGTATGGAAATTACAAGTACGCTTACTAACATTGCTTTCGGATTAGGAGGCATTTCAGTGAGTGAAATGGCTAAATACCCCGGCACATCGGCTTACGGTTTGCCCGCAGAAGCCCTCAACAACCACCTGCGCTCGCCTAATGAATACTTGGGCTTGTACCTGCCTGAGGCTCTTCCTACAAAAACCAACGTGGAAACAGCCGGATACCTGTATGATTACATTCCTTCGGAAATTGACCCGCGTATTTTGGTGAATTATCACATTCCGGGGCATCACGATGAGCTTGTAAATTTCTATGTAAAGCGTGACCTCGACAACCCGAATTACCAAGAAATTGAATACCCGACCGGTTCCGGAAAGAAAATAAATACCAAATACACCTTTTCATCATTCACTTGCGGTGATGCCACCGGAAAGACAGACCTCATCGGACCGGGTTTCCGTGCTTATTTAGGGCGGTTGCCTGCCATCGGTAAGCAATACCGCGGTGGCGACCTGCGTCGTGTGTACTTCGGTGCTTGGGAGACCTATTTTTTGCTTGCCGAAGCGGCTCATTATGGCTGGCAAACCGGCAAAACAGCCAAAGAGTGGTATGAATTAGGCATTAGAGCCAGTTTTGAGTATCACAAAGTGAGTCGATATGTTGATGATTATTTGCAAAGCGAGAGTTACAATCGCATCGGTACTTCCGTTAAGTTTGAACATACGCAAGAGGTTACAAGCGTGCAACTTAAACGCAAGGTATATGCCACCGGCAATGAAGAAACAGTTACTTACAACTATCCCAAAGGTGTTCACCCGACCAATAACGATGTATTGTCAAAGATTATGACTCAAAAGTATTTGGCACAGAACCCTTGGCAACCGTTTGAGGCTACCAATGACTATCGCCGTACGGGGCTTCCTTTCTTTGAAAATCCATACCTTGAAGGATTGCTTCCTTTTATGCCGTTTTATACCGACCCTACCAAAGCGGATATTAAAAACGTATACCGACGCGTGCGCTATCCCATCAATTTAAAAACTAAAAACCCTACGGGATATGAGCGTGCTTTGCAATTGCTCGGTGGTGCGGATAAACCCGAAACACCGCTTATCTGGCAGAAACGTTAGTATTCCGTTTTTATACAAAAACAACCCCGCAGGCTTTCTTGCTTGCGGGGTTGTTCATTTTAATGAAGCTGTTTTATTGTTCCAACTCTTGATTGATGTTTTTGATAAGTCGTTCGTATTTTTCCGTACCTTGCAGAAAAGCAAGCGCATTGATGGTTTTCACTAACTTTTTAAAAACATCATACATTTCCTTGCGTGCCATTTTGCTTGAACCCGGTTCAGTACCGGCATATTCATTGGTTCGCAGGTTAAACACCCGTGAAAACTCATCGTTTTTCTCTTTAAGTGCTTTCATCCATTCAGTAGCTCCGATTTGTTTTACAAGAGCCTCATTTTCAGGCAAGGCAAGGTCTTGCAAGAGACTTTCAACAAGGGCTGTTTCTTCATTAAACTTGCGTTTGTCGGGTACTTTTCCGTACTTTTTAGCAACAAGCACTAATTTCATTCCGGCTTTTTCTTTTGCCTCATTCGGAAAGTTTTTATATGCCTCGAAAAATTTAATCATTCCGCGAAGCATCAACCCACGGGCATCGTCAAGCTCTGAGAGCGTGGCAGTATGCTCGTTTTTTGAAATGGGCTTTACAGCCTTTTCAAGTTCAGTGAGTTTTTGTACAAACTCCCCTTGGATTGTTTCCAAACCAAGTGCTGCAACGTCTTCTTGGGCTAAATGTGATTGAATATTTTTCATTTTACCCACAAAATCAAATAGACGCGTACGATTCAAATCTATTTTTTGTATCATTCTCTATTGTTTTAAATTACAAACTCATTAAAAGGGATAATTTTTTACCCCTTAATCCGATTAATTATATGCAAAAATCATACCTAAAAAGCATTTTACAAGTATAAAACACCACATTTTCAGTTTAATTTAACGTTTTGAATATACTATTTAACATCTCATTGGTTATTTTATTTGAAATTGATTGTATTTTTTATATAATTGACCTCATCAAATAATGCAGAAGCTATTTTTTTAAGGAAGGCTCCCTCTTGCACCTTTCAAAGAGGGAGTCTTTAGAGAGGACATCTCCCCTGCCCCCCTTCAAAGGGGGAATTAGTACAACAAACTATTTTAAGGTAAATATTTTTTAGTCTGAAATAAGCCTTTGAGGTACATCAATAGTATATTTTTAATTTGCAATAAGCTATTGAGGTATATATCTATATCACTTTAAATTTAGTATTATTTTCAAGAGTGAGACTCCGACATTGGAGACGAAGCGTTAAGAAAATCAATGAATGGAACATAGGAAATCTCCACTGTTCGAAGCAACCGCAGGGAGCAAGTTTGGAGATTTCCAGTGAAATGAATTGATTTTTAGCGGAGTATCCAAAGTCTTGAACTTTTGGTACTTTTGGTTCAAGCCAAAAGTACGAAAAAAAACAATTAATATAGAGTTAGCTATATATCAACAATATATTTTTAATTAGAAATAAACCATTGAGGTACATCAACAAGTATTTTTTAATTACAAAAAATCCATTTAGATACATCAATAGCTATTTTTTAGTTATAAATAAACTGTTTAGATATATCAACAGCTATTTTTTAATCAGAAACAAGTCATTGAGGCACATCAAGAAGTATTTTTTTATCAGAAATAAGACATTGAGGTACATCAAGAAGTATTTTTTTATTAGGAATAAGCCATTGAGGTACATCAATAAGTATTTTTTAATCAGAAATAAGCCGTTGAGGTACATTAACAGCTATTTTTAAGCAAAAAACAGGAAAACTATAACAAACATAAGATATTTTCCTATAACAATTCCCCCTTTGAAGGGGGCAAGGGGGATGTCTTCCCTAAAAATTCCCCCTTTGAAAAAAGTTATGAAGTTATTTCAATCTAAAAAAATAATTTTCATAAAAAACATCGGAAAACAAAAAACCTTCGGCAAGCCTGAATGTTTACCGAAGGTTTTTTGTTATGCAGTATAAAATTAAAAAGTTAAGTTGTTGATTTCCTGAAAATAATATCAATTAAAACTCCAAAGATAATCAGCAGTACGCCAACGACAAGGTTTATGGTAAGGGCTTCACCAAACAACCCCACACTGATACCTACGGCGATAACGGGCTCAATTGCTCCCATAATGGCAGTCGGCGTTGAACCAATAAAACGAATGGCATAGATGAGCGTTGTCATTGAAAGCACGGTGGTAATAAACGAAAAAAGCCCTAAATGCAGGAAGGTTTCACCATTTGGGATTTCCATTTTTCCGTCAAGAAGCAATGATTTCACAAGGAAATACAAGCTCGAAAACAACAGCGAATAAAAAGCTATTTTCATTCCCGAAGCCTGAATATGTGATTTATTAACCACCACCATATACACCCCGTAGATAAAAGCTCCCATAAAGGCAACAAACAGCCCAAAAAAGGGAATGGAGAATGATGAAACATCATCAACGCTCATCACAAACACCCCGACGAACACCACCAAAAGCGAAAGCATCGTAGGCAATGTGATTTTTTCCTTAAAGAAAACCCCGAGCAACAACGCCACTATCACCGGATACATAAAAAAGATGGTGGAGGCGATACCCGGCGTGAGATAGTCATATGCCGCAAACAAAAACTCAGACGAAAGGGCGTACAAAAGCCCCAGAAACACGAAAATACCGCTCTCTCGAAAGCTGATTTTCAGTGATTCTCGTTTATAAAGCAAATAAGCCAAAATGAAAACAGCGGCAATGGCAAAACGATAAAAAAGAGAGGCATCTAACGAAAAAGCACGCTGTTTGATGGGAATCATAAACAGCGGAATCATTCCGTAAGTCAATGCCGATATAAAAGCGAGTAAGTAGCCTTTTAATTGTACCTTCATAGCGTGAAAAAAGGCTACCCGAAAGTAGCCTGTAATAAATAACCTATTTTAATTTAATATGAAAAAAAAGTTCTAAATAAAACTATCTGCCTCACGGTCTGTTACCAAACGGAACCCTTCGCCGTGAATGTTAAGCAGCTCCACCTTTTCATCTTTTTGAAGGTATTTTCTGAGCTTGGCGATATACACGTCCATACTGCGGGAGGTGAAATAGTTGTCATCTTTCCAAATTTTTGAAAGGGCAAGCTCACGAGGCATCAAATCATTTTCGTGCAAAGCCAGCAGACGCAAAAGTTCGTTCTCTTTGGGTGAAAGTTTTATCGGCTCTTCGTCACGATACTTCAAATAACGCAACTTTGAATTGAGGAAGAACTCACCGATTTCAAACTCAAACTTTTTGCTGTCGGCAACGGTTTCAACGGCTTTGCGTTGCAGCATCGAGCGGATTTTCATCAGCAGGATTTCAGAGTCAAACGGCTTGTTTAGGTAGTCATCAGCCCCGACTTTGTAGCCTTTTACGATGTCTTCGCGCATTGTACGTGCGGTTAGGAACACAATGGGGATGCGCTCGTTTTTTTCGCGTATTTCTTTGGCGAGGGTGAAGCCGTCTTTGTAGGGCATCATCACGTCAAGTATACACAAATCGAAGGCTTCCTTTCGGAATTTATCAAAACCTTCCATTCCGTTTTTGGCAAGCACCACTTCAAAGCCGCTCATCACCAAATAATCTCTCAAAACGGTCCCGAAGTTGGGGTCGTCTTCCACTAAAAGAATTTTCTTGTTAGTTCCGGTTGTTGTTTTCATATCGTATGAAATTTCGTTTACATCCATCATCTTTATTTATTTTAAAAGTTACGTTCTTTTTACTTGTAAAATAGTTAAATTCAGTGACTTTTGTTTTCCAAAATACTTCAAACACGGCTTAAATGACAGGCAATTGAATGAAAAAAGTACTTCCTTTTCCTTTTTCACTTTCCACATAAACGGTTCCTCCGTGATTGTCTACGATGCTTTTCACGTAGGCAAGCCCCAGTCCGTGTCCTTTCACGTTGTGCAAATCACCGGTATGTTCGCGGTAAAACTTGTAAAAAATTTGCCGCAACGCCTGCCGGCTGATGCCCTGACCTTGGTCTTTGATACGTATGAGTATTTTGTTATTTTTAATATTTTCGGTATAAATATCGATTTCGGGTTTTTCGGGCGAATACTTGATGGCATTTTCAATGATATTGACAAGTACATTGGTAAAATGCGATTCATTGGCTGAAATATCGGCATTTTCGGCGTGTAAATGCGTTCGGATAACGCCTTCACGCTCATCAAGCATCATTTGCACGTGCCCCATCGCCATTTCAATGAGCATATGGGCGTCAAGCGGCTCTTTGGTAATGTCTAATTCGCCTCGTTCCAAACGTGAAATTTGTAAAATATTTTCAACCTGCGAGTGCATTCGCTTGTTTTCATCTTTTAACATTTTAACATACGCCAACACCTTTTCCGGATTGTGCAAGATCATCGGGTTTTTGATGGCATCAAGTACCAAATTGGTAGTAGCGATGGGCGTTTTAAACTCGTGCGTGATGTTGTTGATAAAATCGGTTTTGATTTGTGAAATACGCCTATGGGTCAGCATTTGATTGAGGGTTATGGTAAACACCCCAACAATGACAATCATAAAAATGGTTGACAATGAAGCGATTCCTATCACCGACGAGAACACAAAACGCTCACGTTGCGGGAAAATCAGCGCCAATTCAAAAATGGAATTTCCTGAACTGCTTGTAAAAAGAGGCGTGCGATACTCTTTGGTTTCATTGGCATCGAAATATTTTGAATGGATATTTGACAATACATTTCGGTTGTAAATGGCAAAATCAAAATCTGCCTCCAAACCTCTGTGCATCAACTTTTTGCTCACCAAATCTTGAATCTGTTCAACTGAAACCCGATCAATGATGGATAGTTTTTCCATTATGTTTTTGAACGACTCTTGAATCATAAGCCGCTCAATTTCAGGCAAGCGACTTAATTTTTCATACGTTTCGATATTCGGAACAACTTGATTATCTATCTGCGTACCGAAAACGATTTTTTGTTGAGTTTGTTTACTGACGTAATTTTTTATCTTTCGTAAATCTTCTTCCTCCGAATCGGTGGGCAAGTTGTAATCCTCTTCCAAAATGCCGTGCTTATAAATAAACGTTTCACGTGTATTTTTATTTTCCTGAACGTACATAAACTCGTGGATATGAGATTCTTTAAGCACCAATGCAGTGTCTTTTTCTTTGAGTTCAAGAATTTTACTCACATAATGGTTCACTTCATTTTGCTCAATATCAGCAACCACTTCACTTAAAACCTGCCGCACTGAATGCGAAAAAGCCTCTTCCCGATCATCAATAGCCGATTTAATCCAATACCCTTGAATGACTGTAATTCCTATCAAGGAAATCGTCATTAAAATGATGGTTATTGCATTCAATCTTCTATTCATCGTACAAAACTACTATAAAAATTTTTCCCACCTTGTTTTTTAACAAAAATTTAACGTTGTGAGTCGTAAAATTGCTGACTTTTCAATTTTTTAATTAAATTACAATGTATTTCTCGAACTTTTAACAAGGTTATTCCGATATTTATGTTATAGAGCACCTTATTTGATAATTTTATCTTTTTTTGCTCTGTCCATTGATTTGCCATTCGGTTGCGTACGGATTGCGGCGTAACGTTGTCTCTTTCAACTACTCTACGGATTCGTTCGGGTTTGGGCGCGACAATGGTAATAATGTAATCACATTGTTTATACGCCCCGCTTTCAAATAATATTGCACTTTCTTTAACGATATAAGGCGCGCATTGTTTCGCTTTCCAAACTTGAAAATGATTTGCCACTGCCGGATGCACTATTTCATTGAGTAACTGCAATTTATTTTTGTCATTAAACACAATTGCGGCAATATATTTTCGATTATATTTTCCGTTAAGATAGGCATTTTCTCCGAATAACGCGCTAATTCTTTTTTTTATATGCTCATCAGTTTCAATCAGATGTAACGCCTCTTTATCCGAAATATAAACCGGAACGCCCAAACTTTCAAACATTTTAGCAATTGTGGATTTTCCACTGCCAATACCGCCCGTTAAACCTACTACCATTCTGATTTTCTGATTAATACTTCCACTTTATTTTCCTTAAAAAACGAAAACTTCACACGCTTGATTTTCGTACGGATTGTCAAAGGCAAAAACGTATTCTTTTGAATATCATCATAATCGGCTTCAACAACAATGTCATCGGCGGTTATGTTTTTAAGAATATCCAAATCACCGGAACACAAAACCGAAACCTCACCCGGAAAAACCTTTACTTGACTGCCTTTCGGGACGTTCAACACCCTAACCGGCACGCTTACAAGCTGCTCGCTGACCTTTTCGACCATCGCTTGAATGGTAATTTTGTCGGTATGGTAACGCACAGAAGCCGTATGCTGCAATTTGTAAACCTGTGTGAATGAATTTTTAACATTTTTTTGCTCAGGAAGCGATACAAAAACCACATCAAACGTTTCTACGCCCTGCTTGTTGCCCGAAATCAGTACCGAGTCGGGTTGTATGAGCAATTCGGTAAGCTGGTATTCACGTTGATAATCCGCATTTAAATCAACAATAACGGGGACTTTCTTGGTATATTTTTTTTCAAAATCAATAACAATGGTATCGGAATACGTGTTGTGTATCTTTAAATCGGGAGCGTGCGGAGCTTTCAATTTATCCGAAATATTTTTCGATAGTTTGTATTTTTTACCTTCAATATGTTCCAAATCAGCAAAATCAACCGAAATAAATTGGTTTTCAGCATAATATTTAAGCATCGAATAACCTTTTCCTTCTGCCAGAATATGAATTTGATGCTTTTGAAGCGGATTTAAAAACAATTGCTCGGGAATATTGGTAATGGTAACATCAACCAAAAACTCGCGTTGCAGATTTTTAGACAACCGAATCAGAATCCACAGAAAAAAAGACAGCAAAACACAAACCAACAGGGTAACTCTTTTGGTATTTGCTAAAAAAAGTCGTATTTTTCGTCGGGTTAAAGGCATCGGAATAACAAAATTTTGGTCTGATTTTTTTCCAAAACTACATTTTTTCCGTAAAAGAAAAAAATCTTACTGCTTTTTTTTCAAAAAATTGTTTTTGAGCGGGTTATTCCGTTTTTCGGATTTCTGAATATTATATGCCTTTTAGTTCAAAATATGCAATATTTATTCGGAACCCTTGCTTAGTCTGTCAGCTTCCCGAGAAATTATTAAAAATCTTTTTTCGGCTGTATTGATAATAATCGTATCTTTGTCGCGCGGATTTTTAAGGCAATTTGCCTCCGTTAAATAACTATCAGGATATGAAAAAACACAATTTCAGTGCCGGGCCGTCTTTGCTTCCGCAGGCGGTTTTTGAAAAGGCTTCGCAAGCGGTGGTTAATTTTGAAGATTCGGGCTTGTCGGTGGTTGAAATATCACATCGCAGCAAGGAATTCGTTCGTGTGATTGAAAAAGCGCGTGCTTTGGCGTTGCAAACGGCAGGTCTGGACGATTCGTACGAGGCACTGTTTCTACACGGCGGGGCAAGCACGCAATTTTTGTCCGTTCCGTATAATTTATTGGAACGAAAGGCGGCTTACATCGATACGGGCGTATGGGCAAGCAAAGCCATAAAAGAAGCCCAACTCTTTGGCGATGTGCAAATTATCGCTTCGTCAAAAGAAAACGGCTATAAAAACATTCCGAAAGACATTACCGTGCCTGCCGATGCCGATTATTTACATATCACCACCAATAACACCATTTACGGCACACAGTTTCAGTATGTTCCGCAAACGTCAATTCCGCTGGTTGCCGATATGAGTTCCGATATTTTTTCACGGGAGCTTGATTACACGCAATTCAGCCTGATTTATGCCGGTTCGCAGAAAAATTTAGGTGCTTCGGGCAGTACGCTGGTGCTTATCAAGAAGGATATTCTGGGGAAAGTGTCACGCAAAATCCCTTCCATCTTGGATTATCAAAATCAGATACGGCACGAGAGTATGTTCAACACGCCTTCCACCTTTTCGGTGTATGTAAATCTGTTGGTATTGGAATGGATTGAGCAGCAAGGCGGTGTCAAAGCCCTTGAAAACCAAAATAAACACAAGGCGAAGCTCCTTTATGATGAAATTGACCGTAATGCGCTGGTGGAAGGTTATGCTGCCAAGGAAGACCGCTCGCTGATGAACGTTACCTTCTTTTTGAAAGATGCTTCACTGCAAGAACGCTTTGATTTGCTTTGTCAAAATGCCGGTATCAGCGGACTCAAAGGGCATCGCACCCTTGGCGGATATCGTGCTTCGATTTACAACGCCCTACCCCTTGAAAGCGTGCAAGTGCTGGTTGATGTACTGAAAGAATTGGAACAAAAAAGCTGATACTCACAGGGTTCCCATCTCACTCCAACTAATCCTTCTGCCCTGCTTTCTCAGCTTTGAAATATCACTTAATACAATTTTGCGGTGCAAATATATGCAATTGATTTGGATTTATATCAACAATAATCGTATATTTGCATACTTTTTATGCATAATCATAATTGAAATATGAATAACATCGGCTTTAACATTCGAAAGGTTCGCGAGCAGAAAGGATTTTCACAAGAATATGTGGCGAACCAACTCAACATCAGTCAGGCATCATACGCACGGCTGGAAAATGAAGACACCAAAGTTACGGTGGATAGATTGTTTCAAATCGCTAAAATTTTGGAGACTGAAATCAGTGATTTTTTTGATGAAAATAAACTTAACATACAATCACAAACCTACAATGCTGATGCATACGGACACGGATATGTTCAATATTTAGTTATTGAAAGTAAAGAGACCCTCAATAAGTTAGTGGAGTCATACCAAGAGCGTCTCAAAGAAAAAGACGAGCAAATAAACCTGCTCAAATCACTATTGGAACAATATAAAGATAAAAAACAACATTGATTACTTATTAAAAATCAACAAAATACTGTTTGTGGAATCTTTTTCCATTATTTGGAATTAGATGAAACGGCTTTGTAACATTACAAAGCCGTTTTTTATTATCCCGTAATTCCTTTATTATCTGAAAAGTATACGCCATATCATGTTTTTAATAGTACGAACCATTTTGCATATCATCTTTTAGCTCTTTTTGATACTATTAATCCATAACTAATTGAACCTTAAGCATAAAATTACCACACAAACCTTTTAATCTGTTTTCGGTTTTCATTTTTAAACCTGAAAAAACATATCAAAAAGGTATGTTGTCATCTCATTAAAAGTCCGAAATCATTAAAGGGTTTGTTTTTTTATAAAAATTTTAACGTTTTCTTTTTGATTCATTCTAAAAATCTTCGTTCCTTTGCAGAGGATAACAACAAAAATGTTCTCTATCATCTTTTCAATCTTGTTGAGTATTATTTATACCTTATATAACATCTCGATAATTAATAAAATAAGATAATTATGAGCATCAACAATTTGAACAACTTCCATTTATCGGAAGAGCAGATGAAGGACATCGGTGATGCCCTTACTGCGTTGGAAAAAGCAATGGAGTTACTTAACATTAACTTAACTCCTGAGGACAGGAACAAATACGGACGCGTGAATGAGCAAAACAAGCTGCTCATTAACAAAACGTATGACTATGCCGTGAACCGCCCTGAACTGCGGTCACCGGAAGTAGATTGGGACGAGTTTTTCCGTGATTACAAAAGCCGAAGTTTCTTGGAAGGAATCATTTCGCGCCTCAACAGCCTTACTACACGGGCTACAAATTCCAAAATATACCACGATTATGACAATTACCAAGATGTATTGGAGGATTATGCCTATACATCATATCGGGTAAAATCAAAAAATGTGGGCTATGAGGAAAAACACCGCGAGCAAAAGCAATTCTTTTCAAAATCAAAGCGTGTAACCCCTAAAACAGACGAACCCAAAGAAAACTAGAATCCATTTTATAACATCTTTTCATTTTACTGCCTTTGTCAAGAAACCATCTCTTGGCAAAGGTTTTTTATTTGAAATAGTTTGAGGAGGGTTTGAGAGGGTTTGAAAGTTGTTTGAGGTTGTTTGAAAATTGTTTGAG
>NZ_JAUNKD010000036.1:17274-20597 GCF_030532915.1 Capnocytophaga sp. | reverse complement strand
AACAACGGCTTAAAAGCCGCATTAACCACTACATCAACAAATTAGCTGATTTAGAGAGCGGTATAAACATATATGTAAAAATAGACGACGATGCAAAAACCGACCAACCTTGAAAAAATCCGAGCGTACGCCCTTGAATTACAGCAAAAAATAAACCAAACTTGTTCTGAAAAGGAGCGTGAACTCCTGACAATGGAACTCTACTGGTGCCAATGCGCATTAAACCATAAGAAATTGACAATGAATAAATAACAATTAATAATTAACAATTATGAGCAATATAGATTTATCACAATTGAGCGATGAGCAACGCAAAGAACTCATCAAGCAAGCAAAAGAGCTGGCAAAAGCCGAAAAAGAACGTATCAAAAACGAAAAGCAAATCGCCGAAGGGCTAAAAAATGAATTGGTGGTATCAAACATTGATTTTATGATAGATACACGGGGCGATGTAGAAAAACGAATGGTTAAAATGTTTGGCGACGTGGAAGCCATTTTGAAAATTGAAGCCGAATTGTACAAGAACAAAAACGAAAATCAAGACAGTTTTTCGCACACGTTGCCTGACGGTTCGGCTTACATCAAAATTGGTTGGAATACCAAACCTGTGTACAACGGAACGGAAATACACGGTATCAGCAAGTTAAAAACATTTATGGCTTCCTTGGCGGGCGAGTCCGAAAATGAAAAAATGCTTATGGAAATGCTTAACATTTTGCTGAAAACCGATGCACAAGGCAATTACAACGCCCAAAAAGTGAGAATGTTAGACGGTATGCGAAACAAAGCCAACAGCGAACTTTTTAACGAAGCAATGGATATTTTAAGGGACGCCGTGATTGATATTCGTACCTCTCGATACGTACGAGGCTGGAAAATGGTTGATTTCGAGAATGGTATTCAAAAACGGGTAAATTTTAACTTTTCAATAGATTAAAAATGACAACATTAGGAAAACAAAGAGTGCAAATTAAGCAAGGCGAACCCGACCAAGTCGTTTCCGTGAAATTAAAAATAGCGGGCATCATAGACGAATTGGACAATTAAGAGATTACAACGCCCAACATAGGAGTGCACCACAAAACAATGAAAAACAAAGGCTTATATCCATTGCGCAAACAAAATTAGAAGAGGCGTGTATGTTTGCCGTAAAAGCAATTTACACCGAATAATCACAAATTTCCGCACCGGCAGGCATCGGGGTTCAAGCCCCCGAGCGGAACGAATTTAAAAGCAAATAAAATGATAACCAACAAACAAATTAAAACAATCCAGACGATTTTTTCAAGTGAGAAAAAATTGGACAGAGACGAGCGTTTAGCCTACATCTCGGGCTTTTTTCAACAAGATATTAAAAGCCTTAAAGATTTAACTAAAATACAAGCGATACACCTCACACGGCATTTGAATGGCGAGGAAACAAAACAATTTCAGTTTTACGCCTATTTTGATGCAAATAACCCGCAACATAAAGCCTTATTGGCTCGTTGCCACGAACTCGGCTGGGTGCAGGACGACAAACCCCATTTGGTGGATTTAAATTGCTTGGGCGGTTGGCTCATCTCAAAACGTTCGCCTGTGAAAAAAGCCTTGTTGGATATGAGCCACAAGGAAGTGAGTAAAATCATTTTCGCAATAGAAAATATGATAAAAAGTAAATATAAGTAATTTACAATGAACAACGAAGAAAACGAACAAATAACGAGCAATGAGCCTGAGGACGAGGATACAACGCCTATCTGTCAGCACGAAAACACCCACGTGCTAACGCTTGGAATTTGGGGCACCTGCGAAGTTACGGCAGTTTTCTGCAAAGATTGCGGGGAACGATTAGGTGAGGAACATTGGGATTGTTAAACTAAAAAAAAACAACGATATGAAAGCAAAATTATTAAAAAAGTTTCGACAGCGATTTTATTATTCTTTTCAAAAAGATACAATTACATTGTTTAACAAAAAAGAGCTACAAGAGCATATTGTTAGAACCGATGAGCCAATGGCTTTAAAAACATTCGTAGCTGTTTGGAGATGGGGAATTTCGGGATTACATAACGTCTATGCTAATGAACGAAAAAAAGAAATAAATATGCTCAGAAACAAATATAAGCATTTAAACCTATGAAGCTAACCATACAAATTCATTCCGCTAAGGCTACAATATTAGCAGAATTTTCAAAGGGAAATTTAAAGAAAGTTACTCTGCAAAAGGGTAAATTAACCGCTGAGCAATGGCTCAAAATCGGTGCTATTTTACCACCAACTGAAAGCGAAATAACGACATTTAAAAGCCATTTAAACGGCGTTGCAACTTATGAGATTTTACAAGAAAAAAAGTCGCTGTACTCGCAATTTTTAAACGCGTGGTTTGAGTTCTACGAGCGTTTTGTGGGGGTAAAACCTCGTTTCAACGCCACCGACGGCAAGGTGCTGAAAGCCATTATCAAGTACTTTCAAGAAATCAGCCAAGACGACAACGAGGCATTGCTGACGTGGCAGGCGTTACTGACAAATTGGCAACGCTTGGACGTGTTTCACCAGAAAAATACCGATTTGAAGTACATCAACGGAAGTCTAAACAAAATCATTCAAAATGCAAAACAACTTACCACAACAGGCACAAAATCAAAGTATAGCGACGATTTCAAAAGAAAGATATTTGAGGTTATACAACCCGAGCAAATGCCTTGAATTTGTGCATAAATTAAAATCGGTTTCCGATGCGATGAACGCCAACGCTCCGAGCGTAACTGCCATAAAACGAGACTGTGGCGAAGAATTTACGCACGGATTGCTGATGATGTGGTTGGTTTTTGTCAATGAAGTATTGAACCTAAATAAACCGATGACCGAAGCGCAAATTAATCTGTGCGCCACGCATATTTTAAAAGATTTTAATCATTTGAAAATGAGTGATTTGTCGTTATTGTTTAATCGGTTAATCACGGGGCAATATGGTGAATTTTACGAAAGTTTGAGCATTGCCAAGGTGCTTACTTTCTTTCGTGATTACGAAAAGGAACGCACCGAAGCCGCCATTTACGAGGCTGAAACCCAGCACGCCGAATTTCGGTATCAGGAGGCGCAAAATGAAAATCAGCTTGATTTTTTCAAGCGACAAGTTAAGAAATTATATCGTTAATTATGAATATATTAGAACGAATTTTGACTGTTGTTTTTTATTTGGTTTGTTGGTATTTGATTTTGTCCTTATTTGAGCAATCATTTGATGCGGCACATTGGGATTGGTTTGGTAGATATGTTTTTATCTTTACTATTTTCCATTGTCTTTTCAAGGTTTCCAGCCACAAAAAGGGCTAAAAAAA
>NZ_JAUNKD010000036.1:0-17174 GCF_030532915.1 Capnocytophaga sp. | reverse complement strand
ATCAAAATGGAGTATAATGTAGATAAAGAGCAAGAGAAAAAAAGGCATTTAGAAGCGTTGGAGCGAGAGAAAAAAACTATTCGCCAAAACCAAAAATATGAGCATTTTAGGGTTTTAAAAGAATTGTATCACACGTATAAATCAGCTATTTACAATCCTTTGACAGAAATAGAAAGGATAGTTGCGGACTTTGAAAAACAGCTGCACAATAAACATCACCCATTTGACACCGATATTTTCATAGAAGAATTACCGAAAATAGATGATGATATAAAACATACCACTTTATATGCTTTTATAAAGCAACATCCGAACGCTTTTTTTGGTGATTTTCAAGGTAACAAGGCTTTTTTCGTGCTGATGCTTACAGATGAGAATCTACATCGTTTTTTTGACGAGTTGAATAAATTAAAAACAGAAAGAGGAAAACGAGGACGAAAAGATAAAAAAATAATGGAATTAGAGTTCGTAAAGAGCTATATAGAAGCCTTGAAGTCGGGAGATAAGGTTTTAGAGGAAATTGATAAGCGGATAGAAATGTTAATAAAATAGAAAATTATTAAACGCCCACTTGCAAAATAAGTGGGCGTTTTTTACTTTTGCACAAAGTTCTTTTCCATTATGACCCGAGCCGAACGTACACAGCTGTTTTATGACAAAATCCGCAAAGAATACGAGCGTTTGAATGCGATTTGCGAAAATGGGCGTGCCAAATACACCCAGAGCTATATCATTGGAAAAATAGCCCAAAAATACCTACGCTCAGAACGTACCATTGAAAACATTATCTATCACCGCGTTGGGTGATTATCCAATGAAAAAACCCGTGTTTTCATTGCTTACTTTTACCTTCACTTCCGTAGGCTCGTAATACTTCATCGCACTGGTGTCTTGCAATTTACATTCAAATGTAACTTGATAGAGGTTGCCCGCCGTGCCGGTATCTACCGGAGCAAAGCCCAAACGCCTCATTGAACTGTAATTTTTGCCCGTACTTCCGTGAAAAATACCAAACAAGGCATCTAACGACTTGGTAAATTCCAACGCTCCCGACTGGTTATAAGCTCCGTGAAAGGTGTCTAAAAATGTCTCGTAAAACAAGTAAAAATCTACTTGTAAATCAACGATTTGCATTAATTCGCCCGCGTCCTGCGTTTGATTGCTACGAAAGGCGATAAACACCGCAGGGGTTGAAAACGGATGCTCATCGGCTAAAAAGCCCACTTGATTGTGCCACAAGTCCACCCATTTGATTTCGGGGATTTTCTCGCTGATACGCTCGGCGAGTTCTACATATAAATTCTGCCAATTTTCCATTATTTAAAATCTAAATTACGTTCTGCTGTTTTAATTTCATTGATGATAATACTTGTCAGTTTTTCAGCCAAAAAGTTACTATTGCCGATAAATTGCCTTTTACCAATAGATATGGTAAACTGCTCTTTTTTGGTCAGTGCCAAATTTTTAAAATATTCATTACCTGTTTTTTTATACATTGCCCAAAAGTATTTTCGCATTTTTTCGGTAACCTTGACGGTAATGGTCCCGCCCTCGTTGTGAATCGCGGCATAATTAAGCCCTTCGCCTGCCGAAATAATTGTTTTTTTCCAATCGGATTGTGCTATACGAATACTATTTTTTAGTGCTAACGACTGATTTAACAGTTTGTGAGGTAACACGATTTCGCTTTTTCGTTTAGCCCAAGGAACAAACCAATCGTCAGTAAACCCTTGTTTCACAAAGGACTGCACAAAGAAAGCCTGAGCCTCCTCACCGATACGTTTGGGCATATTTTCGAGTGCCTCACGGGCTAATCGTCTGAAATCGGGTACTTGTACTTCTGCCATTTCAATAAAATTTAAATCGTTTTTATTTGTTATTTAAAAAGTTTTTGTAATTTTGCGGTGTGTAACAATTACTTGTTACACCGCGAAGCGGACAGTTCCAATTCGCTCCCAGAATAAGCCCTAATAGCAATATTAGGGCTTATTCCGTTTTTATAATTTATTGAAACGTTTAAATACGTTATCAAAGTCATTTATCAATTCTTCTCTGGTAAAGGAAATTGCTTTACCCCCATTAACAAAAAAGATTTCTTTTAACCATTTTTTATCGTTAAAACTGATTATTTTACCTTTTAAATATCTAAGTATTTCGTTAGCTTCCCAGTTTTTAAAATTGGTAATATCATATACAATACTGCTATTTCCTTGTTTTTTAGCACTTTCTAAATTACTTTTTATACTCGTGTAAGAGCTAACCTCTTTCCTGTCCGCAATATTTTTATTGATTTCATATTCGGGATTTTTATGTTTATGTAAATCTAAATGCGGACGAATATTTACGCCCACACCCAACTCATCGGCAATCACAACGGCGGTTTGCACGTTTTTTTGTAGGTCGCTTTCGTCGGCAAAGGGGCTTACTTTGATTTCCGCACCGTTTTTGGCTTCGTAAATCTTGGTGTAAGGAGCTGCCAGTTTGCTGTATTCAAAGGCTTTTTTGGTCTCACTGCCCCATTGTTTTGACAGGGCAAAATATGGGTGCGGTTTGCCTTTGTTTTCGTCGGTTTCCTTAAAAATTTCGCCCGAAATCCCCACATTGCCCCGAAATTCTTTCGGAAACTCTTTATCCGTAAGCACGGGCAAATCGCCCTGCGTGGGCGGTTCTGCCGTCTGCACCACATAACAGCGACAACGCCAACCGTTGGGCGGGTAATGGGTTTTCCAAAAGTCGCTATCTATTGGGGCAATAATGCCGTTCAATGTTTGGTGGGCATCGCGCACTTTGTTGTCCTTTTGCGTTTGGTACTTCAAGTTCGGGTACAGCCCTTTGTTATTTTGATATTCCTGCCAATTGGCGGCGTGATAGCCCGCTTGTTTGGCAGTCTGCCACTCGGCTTGCAAATAATTTTTGTTGTATTTCGGATTGATTTTCAGCACTTCATTCTTAAAAACATTCCAATTTTTGCCCTTGTAGGAAGTTAAAATTTGGTTGATATTTTCCAGCACTACGTAATTTTTTGCCCCGCTGAATTTAAACAAGTTGCGTTGCATTTGCAAGGCTTCAATGGGTATTTTGCCCGTAGCTTTGTTCACCTTGAAATTATCCGCTCCGAAGCCGTCGGACAACGCCCCGTTTAACTCCTTGTAAGTTTGCAAAATGTAAGCATCAGAGAGTTCGCCTTTTTTGAGCTTACCCTCCCAACGGTCTTTGGCAATTTGCTCCATTACATTGAGCCACTCCTCTAAATCAATCGCTTCGGGGAAATGAATCGTGCAACCGCAGCCCATATTTTCATACAGAAAATCAGCCCTATTAAGTGCTAATTTGAGCTGCCAGCGGGCGTTGGCTTCATTTCCCCTACTTACTTTTTTTCGGGAAAAACGGGTGTTTGATTGTTTTTTACCCCCAAAATTTTTACCCCCGTTATGTTTTCCACTTGCTCGGGGTCAAGTTCAAAATGATAGCCCAAGGTCTGTACCGATTGCAAAAATTTCTCGGTGGTCATCGGCTCGTCATCGTCCCATTCAAAGCGTAATCCGTTGAGCTTGGAATACACGGGCGACAATTTTACCAATAGCGGAAATAACTTTTTGTTAATGATGTGTTTAACAAGTAACTTATCACTTTCAAAACGATAATTCGCCAGTTCAAACTGCACTTCCACCGAGCCGACAAATCCTTTTTCGTCCGTTAGTCCGGTACCGCCTAAGAAACGTTTTGAAATTTCGTTGTCGGCACGTTTTATCAAGCCGTCAAACACGTCATTACTGCTGTGCGTGGTGATGTTCGGCACTTCAAATTTTTCCTGTCCACGTCCCACCATAAAGGCGTTGCGTCTGAAATTGGTTGCCATTTCAAAGAGTTCCATTAGTCGAGTGTCGTCTTCTCGGTCGGTGGTAATAAACAAAGGCGGTACGCCGTATTTTTCGATAAAATCCAACCACGAGCCTAAGCCCAATTTTTTCGCCAATACAATGGGAGCGACCAAAGCGTACAGCCCCAAATCGTTGTAGTCCTTACCGATTTGGATATAATAATTGGCTAAATTACCCTCTTTGTAAGGTGTTCCGTTCACGTCACCCGCTTCTTTTAAAATGATGCCTTTCACGGGATTAAAATACGCCTGCCCGATTTCGGTAACTTCGGAAAGTTCGCCGTTTTCGTCCAAATGAAAAAGTTCTATCAAGGTAGTACCTTGAAACTTGCTCATTAGCACGTATTTGATAAAATCTTGAAACCAAACGCCCTCAAATAATGCCTTTAACTCATCGATGCGTTCGCCTTTTTGATTAACAATTTTAAAGGGCGATTGTTGGGTTTTGGCGATGCGGGTTTCGATGGTTGAACCCAAATGGTTGTCCTGCTCCAAGCTGTCGTACAAGGCTCGGAGTTTTGCCTTTTCAGGATTTTCAGGATTGGTTGCCAACATCACGCCCATTTTCCAATCTTTGAGCGTTTCCACCCGTAAAATTTTCGCCTGATGGTTGATAATATCAGAGGGTGCGGACGTGCCTCGCCCTTTGGCGACGGCTAACACCAAATCGGTGTAAGGTGCTTTTTTAATGAAGTAGTTACCGATGCTTCGGTATATGTTTTTTATGGGATTTCTCATATATAAAAATCATTATTAGTCAAGTTTCCGTATAAAAATCGGGACTGCCCCGTGCCGTTCTGCGGTTCGGGTTTGGGCAAGTCCTCCAAAATGATGATGCCTTTTGCGAGTTTGTCCAACTCTTTTTCTGCCCATTCCTTTTGTTTTTCGATGTTACTGTGCTGATTGTATTTGCGATAGGCGTTGCGTGAAAACACATCGGACAACACCAAAAACGTCAGTATCCGCCCCAAAACGGGGTTGTAAACCGGCTCGGTTTCGTCAAAAATTTTATCTACATCGTAAAAGCGTTTTAAAAGGCTTTT
This sequence comes from Capnocytophaga sp., assembly GCF_030532915.1. Taxonomy (GTDB): domain Bacteria; phylum Bacteroidota; class Bacteroidia; order Flavobacteriales; family Flavobacteriaceae; genus Capnocytophaga. The sequence goes on along the minus strand of NZ_JAUNKD010000036.1, from coordinate 12,251 downwards.
AAAAATGGCAATATGTTCGGCTTCACTTTGGTCAAGTGCCGCAACAAAATCATTACTGCTTTCGTCAATCGCCCGTTCGTAGGCTTTGGCGATTAGGTTGTCTTTTTTTAAGTATATCATTTTAGCAATTAGTGATTTAGCAATTAGCAATCAATTATTCGCCAGTGGCGGCTCGCCACTACCAGCGGTGTGTGCCTAACATTTTGCCCATTAGAGCCTTGAATGAGCGGTTAGGCATATAGGCTTCGAGGTCGGTAGTGCAGATTTGATGAGCATCGGGGAAGTCATCATTTACTTTGTAATTTGGCTCAATGCCTTTGAGTTGTCCGAGCCCCGTCTGCATATCTACCGAGCCTTTTAGCCTTTGGTTGAAATAAATCCGCCCGTTTTGGTAATACGGTTGCAGACTCATTATGCGGTCTATTTTCTTTGCCCTGTCGAGCGTTCTTTTGATGATGCTCAAATACACGCCTTTTTCGGCTTGAACTTCCTGCAATACGCGTTGCACTTCGTCATTCCAAAATTGGCTTTCATACTGCCAATGCACCACTACATTGGCGGGTAACGTCTTTTGAAAATCACACATCCATTCCACGGCGGCACGCATTTTGGTCTGTCTGCAAAAGCAATCTACGATGTAAAAATGCTTGTCTTTCAGCCCCTGCACCACTACGGCATTGTAGTCGCTTCGGGAGTTTCCTGCATAGGCAATATCCCAATGCCCGATGATGTACTCCATCGTGTGTAGGGCGGGCAGTTCTGCCCACTGAAACTGCTCATCTTTAAATACAACGCCCTCAACGTGTGGGGAATTGTTGTATTCGGCATTGGCGGCAAGCTCCCCAATACCGTTGTCGCCATAAACCAACTCGTGAAAATAGTCGTTGTCGTATTTTCCTGCCCACGTGGGGGCGAATGTTACGGGGTCAAAGGCGTTTACTTGATGTACTTTCCATTTGGGGTGTTTTTCCTGCAAAATGGTCTGTATCATCACGGGAGCAAAGCGGTTATTGGCTTGAATGAACCGCTTACGTTTACCGTCCATTGTAGGGATTAAATCCTGCTCTATCCACGTGGCGTATTCGTTTTGGCGACGTGGGTTTTTGATGAGTTCTTTGCTTTCCAAGTCGTCCGCAACGATGTGGGAGGGGCGTAAGTTTTTAATACGCAACCCCCTCACGTTCTGCCCCATACCGAGCGCCTGACCGATAAAACCGCCTTTGGTAATAAAAAAACCGTCCTCCCACGTACCGAGTTGTTTTTGCTCGCCAAAGTCCCCGATGATACGGGGGTTGGCTTCAAATTCGGCTTTCAAATCCTCCAACAACTGAACGGCACGTTCAAAGCTATTGCCGATAATTACCAAATAGACGGGTTCGCCCCGAAGCCACAGCCAAAAGGGTATAAAAATGTCGTTCCACACGGATTTGGCAAGCGCTCGTCCCCATTGGCAAAAGCCTCTGAAATTCGTATCTTTTTCCACCGCCCACGCCCATTCTATCTGAAAATCAGCACAAGGGGCATCGGCATAGTGCGGAAAATACCGCTCTACCATTTTACGCGGGTCTTTCTTACAAAGCTCTATCGCCTCTTTGCGTTGTTGAGGCGTTTCGTGGGCGTATTTCGCTCCTGCCGATTTGGCAAAGGCTATTTTCTGTAAATACCGCTCTTTGGCTATTTTGTCGTCTATTTTCATTTTAACAGTGATTAGTGGATAGTGATTAGTAGTTAGATAAATTGCTGATTGCTAACTACTAATCTCTAATTTAGAATTTACGGCTGGCAATTTCATTGAGGTGTTCCTCCTGAAAATCCAAGGTTTGAATGTATAGGCTTTCATTTTTTATCCGTAAGGCTTCAAAAACCATTTCCATTACTTCAATGTACATTGACAAGGTTACTTTGGTTTCTTTGCTTAAATTTTCCACCCGCTTGTTCCACTTGGCAATGGCATCATCAATAGAGGCACAATCCTTTCGGTGGTTGAAAAGTTCTTTTTGCAAATCTTTACGGACTTGCTCGTCGGTTTCATTGTCCAACTTGATTTGTAATTGCTTGATTTCGGCAATAATACGAAGTCGCTCATCGGTAAGAGAATCCACTACCAACTGCGTACGTTCAATGCGTTGCTTGCCGCTGTTGGCTTTGGCATCGCGTATTTTTTTCCAGTCATTTTCTTTTGCCCAACGTTCTACCGTACGCGGATTTACGCCTACTTGCGAGGCGATTTCCTCGTACGTTTTGCCTTGTTCCACGAACAAAATACGGGCTGTTTTTTTCTCTATTTCCTTTGCCATTATTTAGTGATTAGTGGTTAGCAAATAGTGATTAGACTATACGCTATTTGCTATTTGCTAACCGCTATTTAGGTGCAAAATTCCTTCTTATTATGATGAGTAAAAAATTACGATTCCGATTCGGGCAAAAATTACTGCCCGTTTTGGGTAAATTTTACTGCCCGAATCGGAATGCCGATTTTTTTAAACCCCGCAAACTGCTGAATTTTGCCTCGAAATCAGCGCTAAAAAGACAATGAAAAAAGGATTAGAAGCCGTTATTAACGCATCGGAAAACAGGTTGGAATTACGCATTACCGGACGTATTTATCACGGCTGGTCAGCGAGTGATTTTCGCTACGAAATAGACCAAGCCCTACGGCAAGGGGTGAAAAAAGGCGTGTTGTACCTCAATACGGAGGGCGGTTCGGTTTTCGAGGCTTCGGAAATCGTCAATCAGCTTCGCCGACTGCAAAGCGTGGAAATCCAAACGGGAGCACTCGTAGCTTCGGCAGGTACGTATATAATGAGCCATTTTACGTGTAAGGCGTTTGCCACGTCGCAGTTTATGATACACAAACCGCTAACATATTTTGAAGGCAACATCGACCAAATGCGTTCGGATATGAAACTACTTGAAAACTTGACAAGTCAGTATAAAAAAGTATATGCCAAGCGGTTCAACCGCACCGAAGACGAAATCGACGAGCTTTGGAAACAAGATTATTGGTTTACCGCCGATGAGGCACTTTCACTGGGGCTTATTAGCGAAATTGTGGACGGCGAACCCGTAATTACGGAAGACACCATCGCCGCCTTTGAGGCTTGCGGGGGTAAACCTCCCAAAGCCTTCAAAGAGAAGGTAGCACAAATACAGGCTAACAATCAAAATAGTAACAAATCAGATAGTAATACAAATATGGATAGAAATGTACTTATCGCATCGTTGGGAATGTCCGCCGATGCTACCGATGAGCAAATTCAAGCACGCATTAGCGAGTTGAAGCAACACGAACAAGAAAGCAAAGCCACCACACAGGCACGGGCTGAAAAGTTGGTCAATCAAGCGATTTTTGATAAAAAAATCACCGCCGACAAAAAAGAAGCCTACGTGAAGCTGGCAATTGCCGACTACGACAGCACCCAAACATTGCTGAGCGAGATGGAAAGCCCCAAAGCCGCATCACAAGGCATTACACCCAAAGTGAACGCCGAAGCCGACCGAAGCGGTTGGACAATGGAGGACTATTTAGAGAAAGACCCCGAAGCGTTGGAAACGCTTATTGCGGAAAATCCCGAAAAAGTGAAAGAACTCAATGCGGCATACGCCAAAAGCAAGTAGCAATTAGGGGAATAGAATATTAAAAAATTAAAAAAAGAGAAAAATGCCAAAGAAATCAGAAAGTTTACCGCTAAAAAATGAGTTGGCGGTTGTAGAATTGATAAAACAGTTTCGCCACGAACATAGTTGGCTCGGAGCTGTTAAGAGCAAAAACGAGTGGGTGGGCAACGATGTTATCCGAGTACCGGTACGTGGTGCAGTTCCCAAAGTGTTGATTGACAACAAAGTGTATCCAATCAACTCGAAAAAACGTGAGGACGGGCGTATTGCCATTTCGCTACATAAGTACGAAACGGAAAACACCGACGTAACCACCGACGAGTTGTACGCACTGCCGTACGACAAGGTAAATGATGTGCAAATGCAACATCGTGAGGAGTTGGAGGACAAAACGGCGATGCACGCCCTGCATTCCATTGCCCCACAACAAAACACAGCTCAAACCCCTATCATCAGCACCACAGGGGAAGATGACGGCACGGGCAGAAAACGCCTCACCGCCAAAGATTTAATCAGTTTAAAAAACAAGCTGGATAAATTGTTAGTGCCGAAAAAAGGGCGTGTATTGGTGCTTTCCAACGACCACGTTTCGGACTTGTTATTGGAGGATTTAACCTTCAAAACCCGTTACCAAAACACCACTACGGGGCAAATTGCCGCTAACTACTACGGCTTTGAGGTGTACGAATCCACCTACGCCCCGACGTACAATAGCGGTGAGAAAGAAGCCTTTGACGGTGTGGCACAAGGAAAAGAAGCCTCTATCGTATTCCACCGAAACTATACGGTGAAAGCCGTAGGTTCGGCGGTGCGTTATGCCATTGAAAAAGAGAAAAATCCGCAATACCGTCAGCACCAAATCGGTTTTGAAATGCACTTCGTTTGCGTCTCTATCAAAGACGAAGGAACGGCGGCTATTATTAACGGATAGTTCCCCTCCCTAACCCTCCCCCAAGGGGAGGGAACATTGAAAGGGGTTTTTAAACAAAATTTAAAACATATTTAAAAATGGAAAAAACATACACCAGAGAAGAATTAGCCGAAAAAGCACGCCGCACAATGGCGAAGCAAGGTTTAACAGAAGTCTACGCCACCGAAGACGGGCAACTGTTTTATGAGAAGAACCGTGCGGAATTACACGCTAACAACGACAAAAACAACGTAATGAAGGTGTTTTCGTACGAAGCAACAAAAAAAAGTAAAACCAAAGAGTAATGGGACAATTAGAAGGATTTAAATTCAAAAAATCGGACGGCGGGCTGGGCAGAACCGAAAGCACCAACGACAGCGTGTTTTTGTTGGTGGGGGCAATGGCTATTGCCGGAGCAACTTTGACCCACGCCAAAGCCGAGACCTTTATTCAGCTGAAAGATGCCGAAACTTTGGGTATCACTGAAAGTTTTGATGCCAATCAAAACACGTTGGCTCATTACCACATTTCGGAAGTATTTCGATTAGCCCCAAATAGCACGTTGGTGTTTTTGCCTGTTGCCCCCAACGGAAAAGCACAGGAACACACCGCTGAAATTGTGAAAACCATTCGGGCTAACAAGCAAATCAAAGGCGTGGCACTCTTCGGTTTTACCAATGATTTGTCCACCGTAGCCGAAGACGTAGAGCAGTTGCAAACGCAAATCGTTGAAGCGGTGAAGCCCGATGGCATTCTCATTGATTTTGTGCTGTTAGAGGGTAAGGGCAAAGAGGGTCTGCAAGTCAATGATTTTTCCGATTTGAAAACCAAAAACGCACCGCAGGTGTCGGTCATCATAGCACAAGACAGCGACATTGCCAAAGTGAGCGAACATTACAAGTACCACGCCGCCGTAGGTTCGGCGCTCGGAATGTTAGGCGTTCGCAACGTGAGTGAAAACATCGGCTCGGTAGATATTGAGCAGAAGCCTGAATTTGCCAAAGGCGGGAATACCTATCCGCTTACCGATGCAGGTAAAAAACGCTTTATCAATGCGGGTATCTCCACAGGACAAAGCGCGGAAGAACTCAGCAACGAGCAAATGAAATTGCTCAACACGAGGGGTTATATTTTGGCAGGGCAATACGCCGACACGGCGGGCTTTTATTTTTCCAATTCGCCTACGTGCGTAAGCAAAGCCTCTGATTATTCGTACATTGAGAATAATAGAGTGTGGAACAAGGCGGCTCGGTTGGTACGTAAGGCACTTACACCACGTATCAAATCAAAACTGCCAAAAAACCCCAACACAGGATTTTTAAAGGACACCATCGTAACGGCTTTGCAGGAAGTTGCAGGAAAAGCCATTGAAAGGCAGATGCTGGTAACGGGTGAAATCAGCGGGTTTGACGTATATATCAATCCAAAGCAAGTAGTTACGGAAGATAGCCCGCTGAAAGTGAAAATCAGAATTGTACCCGATGACATTCTTCACGCCATTGAAGGGGAAATCGGATTAACCACTAATTTATAAGAAAATGGGACAAACAACCGTTGTAAATCATTTCGGAAAACTGCAAGGCTGGAACAACGTAACCTTCAATATGTTAGGGCGTGATGTGGTGGGAATTACGGAAATCAATTATTCCGATAGCACCAAGAAAACCAACGTGATGGGAGCGGGTAATATGCCTGTGGGACGTGCCGAAGAAAACTACGAGGCGAAGGCATCAATTACGCTTTTGAAAGAAGAATTAGATGCCATCAAAAGAGCCTTACCAAAAGGCAAGCGCCTGCAAGATATTGAACCCTTTGACCCCGTTGTGGTCTATGAACGCGAGGGGGTAATCCAAAAAGACGTTATCCGTAATGCCGAATTTACGGGTACGGAAATCGCTATCAAACAAGGCGACGGCTCTATTGCCATAAAATTGGAACTTATTGTAAGTCATATTGATTGGAACATCTAAACATTGTAGAAAATGAGAAATTACACACAGCAAGATATTGACGCTTTCAAAGCCAAATATCCTAACGTAGTTCGGGAAGTATCCGTGTATCCTTCGGACGTGGAAAAGGACGAAAACGGCAACCCAACGGAAGACCCCGTGCGTTTTTTGATTAAAAAGCCGAATCAGCATTTTATTCGGTTAATCCAATCAAAAGAGTACAGCGGTGATGCCGACAAAATCGCTGATGCGGCAATTAAAAACTGTGTGTTGGCGGGTGATATGGCGGCGTTGGAAAACGACGGCTCGGTCTATATGGGACTGGTTGAGCAACTGATGGTGCTCATTCAAAGCTCGAAGGTGCAGTTAAAAAAAGTATAGAAGCCTCTTTACTTGATTTAGAGGCGTATGACTTTATTGAAGGAATTGATGCGTTGATTTTAGCGTACTTTGGAAAGAACCCCAAAGCAATGGAAACGCAAGAATACATCGACCATTTTCGGGCTATTGACTTTAAAATGAAGTGCGAAAGCCGTTTGCAATACAACGCCCACAAAAGGGCATTAGTTGAAGTGATTAACGAGTTTTTTTCGCAAACAAATGAAACAAGTCCTGCGTAATAGCACCGATAACAGCACCCGTTACGCTAACAACAGCAATGGCACACCAAAGCATCAGAATAATGCCTAAAATAGTGGCAAAACCTAAAAGTATGTAACCTAAAATGTCTAACATCGCTTTATTTTTTTAGCAAAAGTAACCCAAAAAAATGAATTATACAACTACTTGGACTTTTACCGCCACGGATAATGTTACCGAGCCGGTTCGTCGGGCACAGGAGCAGATAGAACGTGCCACGGAGCGAACCCGTCGCTTTGGCGATTGCCTTCGTGCAGTTCGTGCCATTGACTGGCAGGCAGCAAGTCAGGGGTTGAATAGTTTTTTGGGGATTTTTTCAAGTGCCGCGCAAGTGGGCGAAGACTACGAACGGGCATTGTTGGACGTATCGGCCATTACGGGAGTAACGGGCGAAGATTTAGACCGCTTGGGCGGTAAAGCCCGAAGCCTTGCCAAAGAGTTCGGCGGTTCGGCAACTGATAACTTGGGGACATTCCAAACGATTTTGTCAAGGTTAGGACCGCAAATCGGTAACAGCGAACAGGCAATGGAGCGAATGGGCAAGTACGCCAATACCCTTGCTAAAACAATGGGTGGTGATGTGGTTGGAGCTACCGATGCACTCACTACCTCAATGTTGCAGTTTAAGGTGGATTTGGACGACCCCATTGCGGCAGCTTCCGAAATGGAACGAATGATGAACGTAATGGCAGCGGGAGCGAAAGAAGGAGCTGCCGAAGTGCCACAGATTGCCCAAGCATTGGTGCAGGCGGGTGGAGCGGCGAAGCTATCTAACGTATCGTTTGAAGAAACCAATGCCGCCTTGCAGTCGTTGGCACAATCGGGAAAATACGGAGCGGAAGCAGGTGTGGGACTTCGTAACGTGCTTATCAAAATGAACGCCCCGTCGGCACTTTCCAAAGAGGCTACGACAATGCTTGCACAATATGGCGTGAATATGCAAAAGGTGTCGGATACAACCGTGCCATTTGCCGAACGCTTGAAGGAATTGCAAAAAATCGGACAAAACACTGATGCCCTCGCTGCCGTGTTTGGGGCGGAAAACATTCAAGCCGCACAAGGGCTTATCAACACCGCCGATGCACAGGCAGAACTAACCCAACAAATCACCGGTACAAACGTAGCCGTTGAGCAGGCAAATACGGTAATGTCGGGCTGGGGCGAAAAAATGAGCCGTGTTAAGGCGTGGTTTCAAGATTTGCAAATAGCGGGTTTTGACGTATTTAAAGTACTTGGGGCGGTAGGCAGTGGGTTGGGCAGTACCATTTCCGTAGTGGGTGATTTGGGTGCGGCATATTCGGGGTTGGGTCCCGTGATGAAGTCATTTGGGGCGTGGATTTCAAAGACAACCCTTGCTAAAAAAACAATGGCACTTTGGACAAAAATAGTAACCGCCAAACAATGGCTTTGGAACGCCGCCCTTTCGGCGAACCCTATCGGGATTATCATTGTTGCTATTGGTGCATTGGTAGCGGGCATTGTTTGGTTGGCATCCAAAATAACGGGTTGGGGCGAGGCGTGGAAACACACGTGGGAAGGGGCTAAACTGCTCTTTGAGGCGTGGGTTTCAGCCGTTAAAGCCAATTGGAACGCACTCATTAACGGGCTGATGATTGGACTTAACAAAATACAAGAAGGTTGGTATAAGTTTAAGAATGCCACAGGTTTAGGCGATGAGGACGAAAACAACAAAATGTTGGCTCAAATTCAAGCTGACACTGAAGCCCGTAAAAAAGCAATCGTTGATGGCTACAAAGAGGCGGGCGAAAAAGCCCTACAAGCCAAAGATGAATTTGTTAAGGCGGCGGGTTCACTCTCGTGGAAAAAAGACGAAGAAAAAACTGCCGAAGATGACAAAAAAAGTTCAATACTTTCACCCAACGCCGCTATTGGCGGGGTAACGGACGAAAGTTGGAAGAACCTAAACAACAAAGGAAAGGGAGGCAAAGGGGACAAGGAAAAAACGATGAACGTAGGCGGTTCAGGCAGTGGTTCAAAGACTATCAACATCAAAATAGAGCAAAAGAACTATTTCACCATCGACCGAAGCGTAGGCAGTAAAGATGCCGCCGCCAATGGCGTGATTACCAAACTCAATGACCGAATGCGTGATGCTTTGGCTACCATTTAAAACAAGCGTTATGAGAGATATTTTATTAGATGAAAACAATGATATAGCGGTTGTTAATGGTGATTTTTCCGTAGGCGAAAGCGAAATGCAGGAGATTGCCCTCATTTTGCAATATCAGCAGGGAAGTCTCAAATCCGACCCGCTCGTCGGTGCAAATATGACCGAACTCATTAAAGGTAAATATGACCGTACTGCCATTGAAAAGCGGGTAAAAATTCAATTGGAACGCGACGGCAAAAATTATGACGAAATAAAAAAACGATTACAACTAAATGGACAATCGCTATAACATAGGACAATTATTTCAAGCGGCTTTCGGCACGAACCTACCCGTGTACTTGACCGTTCCATTGGGCAAACAACCGCCTGCGGAGTTCAATTATGGTTCGGTGCAAGTGGTAGAAAAATCCGAAGCCGTGAGGCTCAGCCGTTTGGGTACGCCCATTGTGTTTCCCGTGAAGTTCGTAGGTGGTTCGTACAAGTTTTACAATGCTCAAAGTCAAATCGTTGAAAAAAGACTTTTGGATTTTTGGCTACCGCCCGCCACAATGGTTGATTTTTCACGATATAAAAATATCAGCCGTACCGATGTTATCGGCGGCAATGGAACGGTAAAAGAAATTTACGGTTTTGATGATTGGAGCATACGCATTCGTGCCTTGTGCATCAATGACGAACTTTCGGCACGGGATTACGAAAAACGCCTTATTGAATGGTCGGAAACCGTGCAATCTATTTCGGTGGAGGGCGATTTGTTCGGCTGGAAAAACATTCATAATCTCGTAATTGAAGGGATTGATATTCGTTCGTTAGAGGGCGTTCCCAATGTGATACCCATAGAGCTGAATTGTATTAGTGATGAACCTTTTGAACTCATTTACAAGTTATGACGTTGGCAATTAATGTAGAAATAACCTTTTATCCGAAAAACGGAAAACCTTTTCAAGTGCATAAGATTTCAGCTGTTGAAATTGAAAGCAGTTGGAAAATGCTTACCGACACGGCAAGCGTGATTTTGCCCCGCAACGTGGGTGATTTTGACAAGCAAAAGGTTCGGGAGCTGTTTTCCGTTGGCGATAAAGTCGTTATCAAAATGGGCTACAACGGGCAGTTAGTGAAAGAGTTTGAAGGTTATATCACGCAGGTTTCGGCAGATTTTCCCATTCGGTTGGAACTTTCGGACGCGATGTGGAAACTGCGACAAATCCCCGTGAATTACGTTTCGGCAAATGTAGATGTGAAGCAGTTTTTAACAAAGTTTGTTGCTGATTTTCCGATAGATACCGATGCAATTTCACTCGGTGCGGTGCGGTTCAGCCAAACCACATTGGGGGCGGTGTTGGACGAATGGCAAAAGAATTATTCCATTTACAGCTTTATCCGCAACGGAAAATTAACCGTGGCAAAACCTTATTCGGACGTAAAAAATGAAAGTGATAGGTATGTGTTTGATTTAGAACGTAATTGCACCGAAAACAATTTGAAGTATTTATCAAAGGAAGAACGCACGGTTAAAATAGTCGGTACTTCGAGTTTCGGCAAGGGCAAACGCCTAAAAGCCGAATTTGGAGACGAAAACCCAAAAACCACTATCAATATGAGTTGGCGGGTCAGTTCGCAAAAAGAGTTGGAAAAGGAAGTAAAACGCCTGTACGAACTCTCTAAACGTGAGGGCTTTGAGGGGAGTTTTACCACTTACGGAACGCCCAGCATTCAGCACGGCGAAAAAGTGAAAATAACATCATCACTTTATCCCGACAGGCACGGAACGTATTACGTGGATAGGGTTCGCAAAACCCTTGAAAATGCCCAGTTTAGGCAGGAAATTGAAATCGGACGATGAGCAATAAAAAACTAAAAATATGGCAGATGTAATTGATGAATTTGACAAGCTGATGGCACAGCGGATAAAAAAAGCCGTTCCCCAACAAGTGCAGTGGGCGAAAGTTACATCGGTCAATTGGGACGAAAAAACTTGTGAAGCTACGGACTTGGGCACGGATTTACCATTTTTGGACGTGTCGCTCGGCATCGGAAGTATGCACGTCAAGCCCAAAGTGGGAAGCCTTATTTTGGTGGGGTTGATTGAAAATAGCGAAACCAAGCCGTTTTTACTCCAAGCCGAAGCAATCGAAGAATACGAAATCAAAGCCACGAAAATTGATTTAAAAAATGATGAAATTGTTTTTAAATCAATTTTAAACGAGCTTTTAATGGAACTTAAAAATGCAATCATTCAAACCCCGTCGGGGGTTGGGAATTTCGCTCCGATTAACGTCACAAAATTTGAAGAAATAAACAAAAAAATTAATCAATTATTCAAATAGTTATGCCATTAAATAAAGAAGCATTAAAGCAAGGAATTATCAAGTTACAACAAGATATGAAAGCTAAAACAGAGCCTGACGAGAACTATTATGCCGAACAGTTGGCAACACTCATTGAGGCGTTCGTTAAAAGCGGTGAGGTAACTATCGCCAAAGGCATCGCTCTGCAAGCCGGAACCTACGCAGGCGTAACAACGACAGAGGGCAAAGGAACAATAAAATAGAACGATGATGATAAACACACTACAAGACTGGTTCACGCTACTATTCGGCACGGGCTTCATTGCTACCGTTATCGGCTGGGTGGTGGAACGGCGAAAGCGAAAAGCTGAAACTCAAACCATTTTGGCAAATAACGAGACTATCGAAATAACCAATGATGACAAAAAGTTTGAGCAATACCAAAAGATTTTGGACGATTTGCCCGAGCGTTACGTAAAACGTTACAATGAGTTTGAAGAAATGCACAATCGTAAAGTTCAACTACTTGAAGACGAAATTGCACTACATAAACGGGTGATTGCCACACTGAAAGCCGAAAATCACGAATTACGCAAAAAAATCAAGGAATATGCAAATCGTAATCCTACATAATCAAAGCCTTTTTGATGTCTCCCTGCAGCACAGCGGCACCATTGAAAGCGTTTTTGAGTTGGCAACGGCAAACGCCATCAACA
>NZ_JAUNKD010000073.1 GCF_030532915.1 Capnocytophaga sp. | reverse complement strand
TGACACCAATGTACGGGCGAATTGCAATTCGCCCCTACAAATATCTACTAACATACGGGCGAAAAATTTTTCGCTCCTACAATACAAACATCAATATATGGGCGAAATTGCAATTCATTGCGTCTTTTCGTTTCATTTCTGCATATTTCTTTATAAAACAATAAACAATCCTTTAAATATAACGTTTGTTTAACACATTGTTAAGACGAATTAACAATCAGATAGCCTACCTTTGTGGTATACAATATATAAATAACTATTTTATATCAAAAAAAATAAGAATTACACCAAGAAAAAATGCAATTGCACCAAGCAGAAAAGCAATTGCACCGAGTAAAAATAGAAGTGTACCAAGAAAAAATAAAATATAACTAAATTTTTTAACCTATGGGAAAGTATTATTCAAACCAGCAGATTTTACAAGATTATGGTATCTTGTTTGAGAACATCAAAACCCAAACTGAATTAGCTTCGGAATTGGCAGAGTATGGCTATGACGACACTGAAATAGCCAAAGGTAAAGCATTATATGATAAGGCTTTGGAAGAATATCAAAAGAACATCAAAGAATCACAGGAAGAAACTTCTTCTTATGCAGTATTTTCACAAAAAATGGAAAAGCTCACGGAAGTATATGCAACCGACCGCAAAAAGGTTCGCATCATCTATAAAGACCAAGATGATGTACTGAAAAACCTTCGTCTGAAAGGAAAAAGTTCACGTGTGTTGGCAAATATATTAGATGATATTCGGATTTTATACGTTACTTTAAAGGAAAAATCCGAGCTTTTAACCCCCGTGAAGCGCCTGAAAATTGATGAAACTCATCTGGAATCACAGCTTGAAAAACTGCAAGAAGCAGAGAAGGCATACTCTATTTATATCAAGGAAAAGGGTGAAAGCCAGCAAGCTACGAAAAATAAAAACAAAGCCCTTTCGGATTTAGAAAAATGGGTGCGTGAGTTTTATGCCATTGCGAAAATAGCTTTGGAGGACAAACCTCAGTTATTGGAATCGCTGGGAAAGAGTGTCAGATAACAGAGGCGGGGTAATTATTAGTATACAAACGTAGAGGCGAAACATTTTTTGCCCAAATAGATTGTACATCACATAGGGGCATATTGCACACATCTGTAAGGGCGAATTGCAATTCGCCCCTACGAAACACGCCATAAAAATCGTTTTGTTATGGTTAAAATTCATAACGCAATCTGATTTTCTTCATTGTAACTACTTTAAAATAATTACTTTGCAAAAATATTTTTAATTTATAATGCCTTTTTGAGAAAGAGGACGTATTAATTATTTTTTCTGTTGTATTTTTGCCAAGTTATTCAATTGAGATTTACAAAGAAATTGAAAAAATTAAGTCAAAACAGAAAATAGTATAAACTAAAAAGACAGCTTATGAAATTTTTTATCGACACGGCTAATTTAGCCCAAATCCGTGAGGCTCAGGATTTAGGAATTTTAGACGGAGTAACCACCAATCCGTCGTTAATGGCAAAGGAAGGCATTACGGGAGCCGACAATATTTTAAAACATTACGTAGATATTTGTAACATAGTTGATGGCGACGTTTCAGCGGAGGTAATTGCAACCGATTTTGAAGGCATCGTAAAAGAAGGCAAAAAACTAGCATCACTGCACCCGCAAATCGTGGTGAAAGTACCGATGATTAAAGACGGTATCAAAGCCATTAAACACTTCACCGACAACGGAATACGAACCAACTGCACGTTAGTGTTTTCGGCAGGGCAGGCTCTGTTGGCAGCCAAAGCGGGCGCCACATATGTATCGCCTTTTATCGGAAGGTTGGATGATATTTCCAGCGATGGACTTACATTAATTGAAGATATCCGACTTATATATGACAATTACGGATTTGAAACTGAAATTTTGGCAGCTTCTGTCCGTCATACGATGCATATTTTGCAATGCGCTAAAATAGGTGCCGATGTAATCACAGCTCCTTTGTCGGCAATTATGGGATTATTAAAACATCCGCTGACCGATAGCGGTTTAGCACAGTTTTTAGCCGATTATAAAAAAGGAAATCAATAAAACAATTAACAATTTTTCAAATAACAATTAACAATGGTTTCAATGAACAAATAA
>NZ_JAUNKD010000035.1 GCF_030532915.1 Capnocytophaga sp. | reverse complement strand
GAAAATCAGACGTAGGACAAGGTGTTCGCCTTATGAACTTTTTGAAAAATACAACAACAAATTATTTTGAGTTGGCTATATGTTTTAAAATGTGTTTGGTCTTCCCACATTTTTTAATTAAAAACGATTGTCCGTTTAAAACCATAAACGGACAATCGTGTAATTTTTAAATTTAAGCGTTTTTTATAATGAAAATGGCTTACAAGTACATTTTCAGCTGATTGAACAATTCCTGTTTGTCGCTTGGGCGTTTAGCGGGATTGATTTTGATTTTGCCGTCTTTCCCTACGATAAGATAGTACGGAACCGCTTTCATAAAGTCAAGTTTTTCTTTGAGTTGGCTGTTGGCTCTCAAATGAACGCCCTCCAATTGAAGTTTCTTAACCATTGATTTCCAGCCTTCATCGGCGTTGTCATTGTCGATAGAAAGATATACGGGAAGCACGCCCATTTCCTCTAAAATGTGATGATTTTCTTTGGAATGTTGTAATTCCGCACGGCAAGGCACACACCAAGTTGCCCAAACATCAATATAAAGTACTTTGCCGGGATATTTAGCAAAAAGTTGCTCTAACGTATTGATATTCTGATAATCATCAACGAAATTTACGGCGAAACTATTGTCCTCGCGGTTGTATTCCACTACTTTTTCGATAAACGGATTTAAAATCGGAATTAGTTTACTTTCAGGGAATTGCGATTTGAATTCATCAAAATTTGTAATCCATTCTTTTTCAAATTTTCCTTGCATAATGCCCTCATACATAGCGTTTGCCCATGCAAATTCCACTAAATGAGCAGGTAAGTTGGCACGAATGAAATCGGTTTCGGTAACAAAATAAGGTTTGGTATTCATTCCGAATTGCAACTGCCCAGTATTTTTGATGTCTTTCAGCAATTTGTAACGCGAAATAAACGCCGGAGTTCCTTCATAAGTAAAGAAATTCGGGTTTTTGAAAGCGTTTTCGTATATTTCTTCCCATTTTTTTAGGTAAGTTTCGGCAAATTCAGTGCTTTTTTCAGGATTTTGCTCAAAAAAAGTGCGGAATGAAAAGAAAAAATCGGTAGATTGCAAGTCCGCCACCCGTATTTCAAACAAATTGTTTAGCGTTTGATATTGTTTTTCGGAAAGAGAAAGCTCTTTTTTTGCTTCGGTGATTCGTTTTTTACCGCTTTCAAGCAATTCAGCGTAATATTTGTTTTTGCTTTCAAAATCGGGATATTTTTTTACATCAACCACGCTTCGCGATTCGGAAAATAAATTCAATTCGGAAAAAAGTCGAAATATTTTTTCACTTTGTGTGTCGTAAAAAGCTCTGTTTCCTTGAAAATCAACCGTGTAGTTTTCTTGTCCGCCCAAAAGATAGGCAGGCGAGAAATGATTGTAGAGCGAAATGATTCCTTCGGTTCCGGCAGGAATTTCGGTTTGGTATGTTCCGTCGGGATTAACCGTAATTTCCTGATTATTACCGATAAAAATTTTCCCGTCGATAGGGAGATTCATCACTACCTTATTCTCGGAAGCCTGCGATATTTTCCCTGAGAGCATAGCGTTTTTCTTTTCAGGCGTAGCACAACCGATAATGCAGATAGTGGTTAAAAATAAACTTATTTTTTTCATTATGAATATGTTAATTATTTTACAGAAAGAATTGCCAGCCCGAAAAAATCAAGCTGGCAATTATGTGATTTAGTTTCTTTTCCACGAAGGGTTGAATTTCAATACTTGTGCCGGAATCGGAAGTACCAATTTCCCTGAATTAGGTTCAGCGGTGTAGGTTTTTCCTTGAAATTCTTTGATTATGGTAACGGCAAAATCAGGCTCTAAATTCATTCGTTTAACATCAAATAAGCGGGTTTGAGAGCCGACCATTTCGCGTCTTCTTTCTTCCAGTGCAAATTTAATCAAATCCTTATTTGTTGCAAAATCAGTAACTTGCAAATCGGTATAGGTGGCATTTTCAATACGAAACTTTCGTAACGCATTCAAATCTTTGATGGCTTCTGCTTTTTTTCCCAAGCGAGCGTAACATTCGGCACGTGTAACATACATTTCTCCCACAGAAACGGAAGAATTGTAATACAAAAAAGTTGTTTTATACCCTTGTTCTTGGAAAAATAATGTATAGCGTTTATCGTTGGTTTGGTCAATATTATTTTTAAAACTATCCGACAGATGCCCATTTGTGTAACCAATTATACCACCAAAGTAACGAGAAACATACTGTTGTTGTTGATATCGGTCTCTTATTTGTCTGCCACCAGGTGCTAAATAATTGTAATCAAACAATACATAAATATTTGATTCTAGCGCTTTGCTGGCGTATTCACTTGCTTTTTGATAATCTCCTTTATAGAGATGTGTTCTAGCGAGTAGTGCATAAGCGGCAGAAATATTGGGGCGTGTGAAAAGATACGACCTTTGTGGAAGATCCGGTAATGCATTTTCCAAATCATTGATAATAAAATCGTACACTTCTTTTATGGAAGCTCGTGTGAGGTTTGTTTGGGTAATATCAGCTTTAGTTACAATAGGTACACCAGGGTCAGTACCTGCCGTTGTGCTATATGCTTTGGCAAAGGTGTTTACTAAAAATAGGTACTCGGAAGCTCTTCCGTATAGAGCTTCGGCACGTACCCGAAGCTTGTCACTTTCCCGTGAAAATTCAAGACCGGGAGCTGCTTCCATTACTTCATTAATGATTTTATTGTAAGTGTAAAGATTCTCATAAGCGGTGTTCCAAGCACTAACAGGAACCCCTTCGTTATAAAACCGATATTCACCCCAAGTGTACAGTTGAAAATCCTGATAATCCGGATTAGAAATGTCAGCCATAGCACCCGCATTGGGCGGGTCGAGTATATAGTCATCGGCAGTTAATGCCAGAATGTCTTCATTATAAAGTGAGTGCATCGTGTGTTCCGAACCATTTAAAAGTAAGTTATAATCATCTATGGTTCTCGGTATTACTTTTCCTTTGGGTTCAATATCTAAAAATGAGTCGCAAGCTGTGAATGTAACAGCCAGTACAACTAAATAAACTATTTTTTTCATTTTATTTCAATTTTAAAAGGTTAAAACAGCCCCCATTGAGTAACTTTTCGGGGTACGTGCATAACGATTCCCTAAACCGTGTCGCTCAGGGTCAATGCCTTCATTATTTTTTGTCCATAACCATAAGTTATTGGCTCTTATGTTAAATGATAAAGCTTTAAAAGGTGTTTTTGCCAAATGCTGAGTTGGTATTTGATAACTAAGAGTTACGTCTCTTAGGCGTAAAAAATCAGCTGGAATTACATTCTTGTCGGTTCCGCGTATAATGTTACTATATGAAGCAGAAGCTATTTTCGGAATATCAGTTATGGCTTCATCCCCCGGTTTTTTCCAGGCACGTGTTACATCGGTGTGAATAAAACCTATTTCATTTGCCAAATATCGTCCGTCGTAAGTGTCCTTCAAAGTTACGTGTCCACCTTGATATATCATCAAAAATGAAAGAGCAAGCCCTTTGTAAGCGATATTATTATTCATTGATACCACGTGTGTAGGAATTGTATGTCCTGCCCATTTCAAATCATCAAATGTAAGAAGATCATTGGCAGAAGGAGTAATATCTACTTTAACAAGACTTCCGTCAAGTTTTCGAATTTGTGCGTATCCCTCATTATCAAGTCCTGCAAATTGATACACATATAAAGAACGTGGTGCTTGCCCTTCAATATTTAACAAACTTCCTGCAAATTGATAGGGTCTTTTGTTGTAATCAAAAGTAACTCGTGTAGTTTTGGCTTGATTGTATGTGAAATTAAGTTGAGTCTCCCACAAAAAGTTGGAAGTTTTGATATTTTGGGTAACCAAACGCAATTCAAACCCGTTATTATACATTTCGGCATCGTTTGCAGGAACTAAGAGTTGCCCTTTGGTGGGGTCATTTTCTAACTTTGACAAGATATCAGTAGTGTTTTTACGATAATAGTCAAAATTAATTTCTACTCTATCTTTGAATAGACCTAAGTCAAAACCAATATTGGTAGTAGCGGTACGTTCCCAACGTAAATCGTTCACTTTATAATCGGTTATATATTGTGAAATACTTCCGGCGCGGAATATATAAGATTGTGTGGCGATATCAAAAGGTCCGTATTTGTTGGCAATATTTCCGTTGATACCGTATGTAACACGTAAATCAAGACGAATATTTTTATCTTTCAAGAAGTTTTCCTCGCTGGCTCTCCAACGAAAGGCTGCTGACCAAAATGGGCGGTAACGGTATTTTGGGTCGGTTCCGAATAAGTTGGACTGGTCTAAACGGATACTTCCTGAAAAAATGTACTTGCTGTTGAATGTATAAATAAGATTACCGTAAGCCGATATGTGGCGGTTTTGTGATTCTCCAAAAAAGTCATTGAAATCCAATCCAGTTACATCACGACTTGGGTGGAATGTCTGTGAAAATCCACCTGTAATATCTTTTTTGTTCACTATGGAAAACAAACTCGAACGGGGGTCATACCCTAAATGGTCAATCGTGGTTGTTTGGTTTTTATTTTCTTGTGCTTCACCTCCTAAGACAATATTAAAATTGTGGTTATCAATGTTTTTTTGGAAATTAAGTTGAGCTCTTAACAAATAATGTAACGACTCACCACGAGTTTCCACAAACCTTGCACCTAACGGAATGTTTAAATAATTAGGGTCACCAAAATAATCAAGTGGAGTTGTGTTGTTGATAATGTGCCTTATATACCAAGAATTGCCGTCATACAAGAACGAATTTCGAGAAACACCTTTACTAAGTTGTCCCCCTAACGAAAGCGAAAGACCTTCCATTAGTTTGGTATTGAGCATTCCTTGTACACGTGTTGACCAGCTGTTATTAATACCTGTATATCTACCGAACTCAGAGGCAGGGATGTACGTTTCATCTAAAAGCCCGTTTTGTTTTAAACGTTCAATTTCATAGGGGTCTTTTCCTCCAAAAAGTATGTCTTTGGAATTACGACTGAATGGAATAAAAACTGATAAAGGTTGTCCGTTTTCATCAAAAAAACGATCATATGAACTAATTGTAAACGGTAAACTGCTTGAGTACAACTCACTGTCTTGATGGTTTAAATTATTTCTCTTTTGGTCATTAAAGGTCATATTTATTTGAAAATCTAAATCCACCTTAGGAGAGAAAACAGTGTTTGTTACAAAATCAAACAACAATTTATCATTAGAATTTCCTTTTATATTTCCGGTAGAATTCGTGTAATTAAGTGTTCCTCGATAATTAAACGCCTGAGAGCCACCACGAACGGTAAAGTTGTGCTGGTTGGTAGAAGGGTTTTGCAGGTATAAATTTTCGATATCACGTAGGTTGTCATATCCTCTGAGTTGATTGATTTGTTGTTCAAACTCTTGTGGGGTAATGTATCCATACTTTTGCTGTGCAAATAGGTAAGCGACCCGATTAAGAGAGCCAGCTTTTGTGTCAAATCTTGCATTTGGATTAGTTTCATACAAATGTCTGTAACTGTATAAGTTATCTCCGGAATTTTTTGCAATATCATACTGAATATCTACTAAATCAGACGATGAAGGACGCCTTACCAAATACCCTAAATCCATTTTATCTTGAAAGGTGTAATTATTAGTGTATTGTATGTGGAGTTTGCCCTCTCGTCCTCTTTTGGTTGTAATGACAATTACTCCGTTAGATGATTTTGCCCCGTAGATGGCAGCCGAAGCAGCATCTTTAAGTAATGTAACACTTTCCACTTCATAGGGGTTGATATCTTCCATTTTTCCTTCATATTGAAAACCATCTAAAACAATAAGTGGTCTTGTGCCACCGTTCAGTGTAGAAACACCACGAATTGAAAATTCAGGTGAACCGGTTGGGTTAGAAGGATTTGCACTCATTACCAAAGCTGCTGAAAGTCCTTCAAGTCTTGAAATGACGTCAGGAGCCCCTTTACGTTCAAAGTCTTTCATCTCCACTTTGGTGTAAGCAGTAGCCAATTTAGTAGGGTCAACCGATTGATAACCAGTAACAATTACTTCGTCTATTTCCATCAAATCTTCTTCCATAGTGATGAGAATAAATTTATCTTTTCCGCTGACCTTTTTCTCGGTTTTCTTAAATCCGATAGCGGAAAATTCGATGATTACCCCTTCTTGTGGTATTTTCAATTCAAACATACCATCAATATCGGAAGAAACTCCCTTGTTTGTTCCCTTTACGATAACATTTACTCCCATGAGCGGAACGCCTTTGGGATCTTGCACCTTACCTTCAATTTTTTTTTGAGCCCACGTGAAGGCACTCAACAGAAGGAAAAGTAATAAAAGTCCTCTTTTCATATACAAAAAATATTGGTTAAAAACAATTTTTTCTGATTGTTTGCGCAAAACAAAATTCAAGTTTACACGTTCGTTACCGTTTGGTAACCGAAAGCATAAATACTGTAATTCACTGAAATGTTTTCCAATAATTCAAAATTTTAACATTTTTCTTTCAATATAAGCAAAAAATAGCTATTTGTTATGAATTTTATGTTTTGGAAAAATATCAATTTTCTATAAAAAACACTGGTATTTTGATAAATACAAGGCAAAGTTAATGTATAAATATTAAAAATCAAAGAAAGTAAATGTTTTTTTTGAATAAAATATATTCTGAAAAAGAGGCATTTTTTATGGAAAAATAATCTGATTTGTATTTTTGAATCGGATTAATTTCTGTAAAAAAGATTTTTTTCAGTTTGTTTAAAATTGCTGAATTGTTAAAGTTTTAAGTAAAGAATTGAATTTTTATTAAAATAAAAGACCAAAGCAGCAATGGTATTGAAGATTTGTTTAGCACATAAAAAATCACGGTTTTTGTTTTAAAAACCGTGATTTTTTCAAATATTGTTGATGTGCCTCAAATAAATAGTTGTGTTTTTTTGTTTTCATTTTGCCAATTTTCCCAAGCTTATGAGGCATAGGCTTATTCATTTTACTTTTCAATTTTAAACACAAACGACTGTAACGGAGCGATATCCACCCGCATTTTACCCTGTCCGTTTCGGACGTGGAGTGTTGTTTTTTCATTTCCGTAGAGGGCATCGGTAGCGGTGTAGGTTCCGTCGTTTAAAAACCAGCTTCCCGCCACAAATTGAGGCAGTTGCAAGTCAAAACCAAAGCCGTCTTGCTCGCTGAAATTCACAACGATAACCCAACGATTTTCGGCATCGCCACGCACAAAGGCATACACTTTGTTGTTGTAAAATTCGGAGTATTTTCGGTTGTGGTCGTGCAGGTCGGCGTAAAATCCGGTCACGTCCAAATTGAGCAGGCGTTTGTAAAAATCACGCAATTGTTTCTCATTATCAGAAAGTTGCCCGCCGTCAAATTCTTTGTTATTCATCCAGCGTTGATGTGCCGGAACGCCCACATAATCAAAGATGGAAGTACGTGAAGGCGAGCCAAAGCCACCGCGTTCCGCTCCTTTTTCGCCTACTTCTTGTCCGAAATAAATCATCACGGGAGCATCGCTGATGAGGCTTGAAACCACCATTGCGGGCTTGGCTTTTTCGGCATATCCGGCAAATTCGGTCGAGGCAATACGCTGCTCGTCGTGGTTTTCCAAAAAGTGAAGCATATTTTCGGAAATATCGGCTAACTCCTTCTGAATCGGTGCGATAGCATCAGTGGAACGCCCGTGCGAGATAATCCCACGAAGCGTGTCGTACAACTGTACTTTGTCATACAAATAATCCATTTTTCCTTTGCGGATATAATCGCGATAGGCTTTCGGGTTGTAAATTTCCGCTAGCAAAAACGCATCTGAATTTTTCATTTTGATGTTGGAATTCAGAAAACTCCAAAACTCAACAGGCACCATTTCCGCCATATCGAAACGAAATCCGTCTACACCCAAATCCAACCAAAAAAGAGCTATATCTCTGAATTTTAGCCACGTATTCGGCAAGTTTTTTCCTTCCCAGAATTGGAAATGCGTTTTGTAATCCTTGTCGGAAAAATCATCAGGAAGCTCGGGAAAATCCTTTGTGCCGTCGGGTTGCACGCCAAAATTGAGCTTTACGGTTTCGTACCAATCGTTGAAATCGGGTTTGGATTTGCGGGAGCCGTTGCCCGTCCATTTGGCAGGAAATTCGTGAAATTTTTGATTTTCGGCAATCGGTTCGCCATTTAACGGACGAAAATCGTGCGGATAATCAGGTACTTGGAAGAATTCGCCTGGGTTGTAATAAAAATTATTGTTCACGTGGTAGGCAACCGAAGTGTCATCGTCTTCACCGAAACCTCTGACCCCGTGTGGTTTGGAAATACTTTCGTAGTTGCGGGCAACGTGATTCGGCACAATGTCGATGATGACTTTGAGTCCGTTCTTGTGCGTTCGTTCGATAAGGGCTTTAAACTCCTCCAATCGGTTGGCGGGATTGTCAGCCAAATCAGGATTTACGTTGTAATAATCCTTCACGGCGTAGGGCGAGCCGGCACGCCCTTTGACCACTTCGGGAGCGTCGTTCGAGATGCCAAAAGCGGTGTAATCGCCCACTAAAGCGTGATGTGGAACGCCTGTAAACCAGATGTGTGTGGCTCCTAAATCTTTGATTTCTTGCAGGGCTTTATCGGTAAAATCCGAAAATTTGCCCACGCCGTTTTGTTCTTTCGTTCCCCAAGGCTCGTTGGTGGTGTTGGTGTTTCCGAAAAGACGTGTAAATACCTGATAGACTACTTTTTTGTTGCGTTCTTTCATTGGTTCAATGTTTTTTTCGTTCTGTTTTTCTTTGCAAGCGGCTGCAAAAAAAAGAAAAATTAAGGGAAGAATCCTCCAAAAAATTGTATTTTTTTTCATAAATGATTATTTTTTTATGGAAAGTTTTCAATTTCTTAAAATTATTCGGGTAAGGCACGCCATTTGTGCAACAGATGCGTGTAAAGAAACACGAATACAAATCCCAACCCGAAAATAAAATAACTTACTTCAATAAAGTTATTTTCAAAAATCATAAAATCAGTTGTTTGTGCAAATGCGCCAAAAGTTGCCGGAACAAAGAAAAGCAACGAGAAATTAATCAAAATACCCGAAAATAGTTTCGGAATTTTGCCCACCAACCCAATCGATGCCAAAATGATGCCGTATGCCGTTAAAATGTACAGCCAAGCAACGGAATCGCCACCTACACCCATAGCCATAATAAATGAAAAAATGCCTAATGTAAGTGACAAAACCCCTGAAAAAATAATGGTAAAGAGTAGCGTTCGTAAGTTGGTTACCCGAAAACAGAAAATCAATAAACATAACGAAAATATCCAAGGGAGATGCGCCAAAATGATTGTAACTGTTGATATTTCGTCAATTTCTTCAAGATTTGATTCTAAATTATAGATTTTACTTTCGTGATACGGATTATACGTGTCGATAATTTCTTCATCCGTTACAAGATTATCGTTAGGTTCTTCAATTAATGCTACGTTTTCGTTTTCGGAGGTTGTTCTTAGTGTATCTTGCTGTTGGTCAGTCATCTCAAAAACCGTAGGGTGATTGTCCGTGTAGCTTGTTTGCGGATTGTTTTCCGCTTCGGTGGCGTATTTTTCAATTAATTTACTAACGTAATCATCTGTATATACGATGTTTGCTTTGAGTTTTATTCCGAAAAGAAAGGAAATAGAAAACAAAATGCAACACGAGAGAATCACAAAATATTGCACAAACTGCCCGAAGAGTTTCAGCGGATTGCTCGGATAAAAATTCTTAAAGGCATTGTGTTTGAATAACATTACTAACCAGCCTACAATCAGTAAGATAGAAATAATCAGATGCAACAAAAACGGAGTAACGAAATAGTCGCTTGTGTAAGGGCTGTAATAAAGTCTTATCAAATCCGATTCGCTCAGTGATGCCCAGCCTATCGCAAAAAAGGAAAGGTGCACGGGTAGGCTTACGGCAAACATCCAAAAGATTTTGGTGTTCCAAACGGAAGGATAGCGTTCCAGCAAAAATTGGTCTATTTTTTTGTACATACGTTTACGAATTAATTGACGAAAAAGCGTCGGGTTGAACTTGAAATATTACGCAAATACGTGATATTGGTTTTTGCTTCTCCC
This sequence comes from Capnocytophaga sp., assembly GCF_030532915.1. Taxonomy (GTDB): domain Bacteria; phylum Bacteroidota; class Bacteroidia; order Flavobacteriales; family Flavobacteriaceae; genus Capnocytophaga. Next base: position 11,511 of record NZ_JAUNKD010000035.1, on the reverse strand, counting down.
AAACGGGAAAGCACTTGCGAAAAATCGGTATTGGTTTGAAAATAAGCTACATAAATTCCGCCGTTGTAATTGAGTTTTTCAAGCGGAAGCGATGTGAAAGCCGCGTATAATTCCTCGCGCGAGGCGGTGGTGTCAATTTCAACAATCAACGGATTTTCGGTGTTTATTTCTTGATTTTGTGCCGAATTGTCGGTGTATTTTCCGTTTTTCAGAAAAATAACCTTATCGGAAATTTTTTCGACTTCGTACAATTGTTGTGAACTCAAAATCAGTGCAATAGGATTATTAACCGAATTGGCAATCATTTTAAGGTCTTCCAAGATGATTTGTTGTGCCATCACGTCTAAATTTCCGAGCGGTTCGTCAAGCAAAAGCAGTTCGGGCTGGCGTAGTAGCGTGCGGGCAAGCTCGAAACGCATTTTATATCCGGAAGATAATTCACTCCATTTCAGGTTTTTGTATTTCCAAAGTCCCAATCGGGCAATCATCATCAAGGTACGCAGTTCGTTTTCGGCGGGAGCTATGCTGTAATTCGCCAGCACGAATTTTAGGTTTTCTTTGAGGCTTCCGTGCCATTTGGCGGTGCGTTGCGGAATGTAAACGAGCTTGGTTTTCAGGTCGTACTCGTTTTTAGGGGATTTTTTGAAATTATAGGTGAGCGCCCCGCTGTTGTGTGATAAATCTTTCGCCAGAATGCGTAGTAGGGTTGTTTTTCCGTTGCCGTTTTCGCCCACAAGCCCGTAAACTTGTCCTTTTTTTATCGCCACGGAAACCGGCCCTAATGAAAAATAATTTTGTCCGTATTGTTTCTGAATATTTTCTGCTATCAAAACGGGATTTTCACGATTGGTTTCATCAACCTTGTGTTTACCGATTTCGTCGAGCAGGTTTTTTGCTCGTTGCACAAATTCGGAAGCATTGGCGGGGTTGTTTTCCTTCCAGTCGGTGAGGTTTATGGCTTGTGCGTAAATTTCCATATTTTGGGTGTCGGCGGCACAATCCAATAACTGACGAAAGCCCAATGAAATATCGTTATTTTCAAGGGTTTGCAGTGCTTGTCGTATGCGGGTTTGATGTTTTGACATTTTGTATATTAGTTTGATTTTTAATATGTTCGTCGTGCTTCGCTTAGCAAAATGGCGGTGGCGGTGGCAACGTTGAGGCTTTCGGTTTGTTGTAAATTTCCGAAACGCGGAATGGTAATTTTTTCTGTGGCAAATTTAAAAATTTCTTCCGAAATTCCGTTGGCTTCGTTGCCCATTACCAAAATAAAATCATCAGGGAAACGGGTTTGATAGCTGTTTTTTCCTGTCATTGCGGTGGCGTAAACGGGGAGTTGGGTCTCTTTTATAAAATGTTGTAAATCAGTGTAGTGTATTGTTGTGCGAGCAAGTGAACCCATTGAAGCCTGCACTACTTTTGGGTTGTAACAATCGGCGGTTTGGAGGCTGCAAACCAGTTGCTGCACGCCAAACCAATCGCACAGACGGATGATTGTTCCTAAATTTCCGGGGTCGCGAACATCGTCCAAAACGAGTATAAGTCCTTCATGTTGAATGGGTTGTGGTTTTCGGATTTTAAAAATAGCCACACCTTCATCGGGGTTTTTGAGCGAACTGATTTTTTTCAGAGTTTCCTTGTCAGTAACGATGGTTTTGTTTTTGGGTAATTTTTCCGAAAAGAAATCGGTAACGAAAATGTGTTCCGCTTCAAAATCGGCTTGCAGAAATTCAATAATTGATTTTTTGCCTTCAACGATAAACATTTGATGCTGAAAACGATATTTTTTTTGCTGTAACTTCTCAATAAGTTTAATTTGATTTTTGCTAACCATAAAAAATATGTATTTTTGAGCCCTAAAAACAAAAGTTTGTGAGGTTATTTTTAATTAAAATAGTATCTTTTTTACTTTTAATCGTCTTTCTATCAGGGTGTAACGCTGTTAAAAGAGTTCCTGATGGGCAGTATTTGCTCGGTAAAAATACCGTTTATGTGAACGCTACCAAAACGGAAGATGCAAAGATAGATAATTTTATCATACAAAAACCAAATGCGGCTTTGTTGGGCTTGCCTTTGGGTTTGTATATTTACAATGCCGCAAAGCCCAATCCGGAGGAAGATTTTCAAGATTGGCTTGACCGTAACTCCAAGTGGAACAGCACTTTGGAGCGAATTTTATCACAAAAACAAGTACAGCGCCTGAAACAATCTTTTTTGGTTTCGGGTTTGCATAACCAATTGAAAAATATTGGTGAAGCGCCTGTTATTTTGAATCCGGCAAAGACAAAATCATCGGTTAATTACTTAAAATCGTACTATAACAGCATTGGTTATTTTAACGCAAGTGTCAGTGACAGTACGTTTTATAACCCTGATACAGATAAAAAACGAGCCAATGTTTCGTACTACATTCAAACCGGTGAGCGTTATTATTTGGATACCCTGCACACTTCAATAGCCTCATCACAGATTGATTCGGTTTATCGTAAACATTTGAATAAGAGTTTTTTAAAATCCGGAAAGCCATATCAGTTAAGTGATTTTGGTAGTGAACGCAGTCGTTTGGCTTCGCTTTTTAGAAATAACGGATTTTATACTTTTCAGCCGAGTTCAATCAACTTTGAAATTAAACGCGATACGCTCGAAACCAACAACGACCAAAAGTTGGAAGTAACCACCATTATCGATGATTTGATTGAGCGCGATGGCGACGAAATTACCAAAAAAGTATATAAAATACACAAAATGAACAACATCCGTATTTTTGCGGATTATGATTACACCAAAGGAAATACTGATTTGGATTCAATCCAATACAAAGATTTGACTATTTTTTACAGAGGGAAATTAAAATACAAACCCCGCATTTTAAAGATGGCTTCGGCTTTGGAAAAAGGAGCGATTTATTCGGATGAAAATAGGGGCCTTACCTATAAGCAAATTAATAACTTACGGATTTTTAGGTATCCGAACATTGAATTTAAATATGCCGAAAACGATTCGTTACAAACACAACTCGACGCCAATATTTATTTGGTGCCGATGGATAAATTTTCACTTCGGCTTACCAATGAACTTAAACGTTCTGAAATTGAGCGATTTGGAATTACGTTAGGAACTTCATTCTCCACGCGGAATATTTTCAGGCAAAGCGAAATTTTAGAAGTAAATATGCAGGGAACGTTCGCTTCACAAACTAATTCGGACGACCCTCAGTTTTTCAATATGTCAGAAATTAGTGGTGATGTACGGCTTATTTTTCCCGAAATTTTGTTCCTGTTCAATACTAAAAAGCTGATTCCGTATTCGATGACACCCCAAACGATTGTTCAGGTAGGTACGAGTTATCAAAAAAATATCGGACTTGACAAACAGAACGTAACGGGGGTATTACGTTATGCGTGGAGTCCCAAAAAAAACCGAGCCGTGCTTGATTTGTTTAACGTGCAATATGTTCATAATCTGAATCCGCAGAATTTTTTTAACGTATATCGCGCCACCTACAATCGGCTGAATGACATTGCCAAAAATTATCCGTTAGACCCTCAATGGGTGGATGCGGGTGGAGATTTAACCACCACGCAAGGCGGAGCGATTCATTTTATGCGCTCGGTGTTGGTGGACAATCAGCCCGCGTTAAGTGATGCCGATGTGCGTTCGGTTTTGAGCATAGCCGAGCGCCATAATCGCCTTGTGCAAGATGATTTTATCCTTTCAACGAGTTATACTTTCGTGTTGAATAATAATTCTCAATTTTTTGAACGCGATTTTTCACAATTTCGGGTGAAGGTTGAAAGTGCCGGAAATTTATTAGGTTTACTATCAAAAACTTACAGGTCATTGAGAAACCAACCCAACACGGGGGAATTTTTAGGCGTAAAGTACGCGCAATTCATAAAAACAGAGTTTGATTACATCAAACATTTTCCGCTAGGGCGAGATGCCTCGTTGGCATTCCGTAGTTTTTTCGGGATTGCCATTCCGTACGGAAACTCAACCAATGTGCCTTTCTCGCAGAGTTATTTTGCGGGCGGGTCGAGTGATAATCGGGGTTGGAAGGCATATAGTTTAGGTCCCGGTGGTAGCGGTTCGTTCCTTGATTATAACGAAGCCAATATGAAACTCACGCTGAATTTAGAGTATCGTTTCCCGATTGCGGGTGCTTTTAAAGGGGCACTCTTTACCGATGCCGGAAATATTTGGAATGTGCTTGACGATTCGCCTTTTGATACGGCTAAATTTACTAATTTTTCGTCCTTAAAAGACATTGGTGTGAGTTCGGGAGTAGGCTTGCGTTATGATTTTGGCTTTTTTGTGATTCGTTTGGATGTGGCAAACCGCATATACAATCCGGCAAATGAAATAGGAAGACGTTGGTTTACAGATATTGCAATGCGAAATACCGTGTTTAACATCGGAATAAATTATCCGTTCTAAATTAATGACTCACAACTGATGGAAATCGTAAAATTATCCTTGGGTTTTTGCGGTTTCGAATTTTAAAAAAAGAAAATGTTTACCATTTTTTTAAAATATTTTTATATTTTTGTTGCGGAAATCACAAAAGCAGTTGTTTTTTGATGTGAAAAACAAATTGTTTTGGGTTTTAAATTATTGATTTTTAAAATATTAAAATTATAAAAGTGAAATTTACAGCTTTACAAATAGCAAACGTATTATGTGGAGAGGTTGAGGGCAATCCTGACGTGGAGGTATACAAACTTTCAAAAATTGAAGAAGGCGAGCAGGGGAGCATCACTTTTTTGGCAAATCCGAAATACAAAAATCATATATACACTACAAAAGCCTCTGTGGCGATTGTGAACAAAACTTTCGAGGCAGAAAGTCCGCTTTCAGTTACTTTGGTGCGGGTTGATGATGCCTATTCGGCTTTTTCAAAACTATTGGAATACTACAATCAAATTAAACTCAACAAAAAAGGTATTGAAAACCCGGTTTTTATTTCAGAATCGGCAAAAATCGGCGAAGATGTTTATATCGGGGCATTTTCGTATATCGGTGAAAATGTGGTTGTTGGCAATAACGTTAAAATCTATCCGAATACTTATATTGGTGATAATGTTACAATTGGCGATAATACTACCCTGTTTGCCGGTTGTAAAATATACTCCGAAACCGTAGTCGGGAAACATTGCACCTTTCACGCCGGTGTGATTTTAGGAGCCGATGGCTTCGGTTTTGCGCCCGTTCAAGAAGGTTTTTATAATAAAGTTCCGCAAATCGGGAATGTAATCATTGAAGATTATGTGGATATCGGTGCCGGAAGTACCATTGACCGAGCCACTTTGGGTTCAACCATCATTCGTAAAGGCGTAAAATTAGATAATCAAATACAAATTGCTCATAATGTTGAGGTAGGCAAAAACACCGTTATTGCCGCCCAAACCGGAATTGCCGGTTCAACCAAAATAGGGGAGAACTGTATGATTGGCGGTCAGGTGGGTATTGTGGGGCATTTAACCATTGGTAATCGCGTGAAAATTCAGGCGCAATCGGGGGTTATCCGAAATGTGGAAGATGATGAAATGCTGCAAGGAGCGCCCGCCATCGGGTATTCCGATTATAATAAATCGTATGTGATTTTCAAGAAATTACCTTCATTGATGAAACGATTTTTGGACATTGAAAAAAAATATTTAGAAAATAAATAAAGTTTTATGGTAAAACAGAATACTTTAAAAAAAGAAGTTACACTGGAAGGTGTTGGTTTGCACACGGGGCAGAACGTAAAAATGACCTTGAAACCGGCACCTGTTAACCAAGGGTTTACCTTCGTTCGTGTGGATTTGGAAGGAAGTCCGGTTATTGAAGCCGATGCAAATTACGTAACCAATACCGAACGCGGAACCGTTTTAGAGAAAAAAGGCGTAAAAATCCAAACCTGTGAGCACGTTTTGGCGGCTCTTGTCGGGATGGATTTAGATAACGTAACCATAGAATTAAACGCTTCTGAGCCTCCGATTATGGACGGGTCGTCGCGCTTTTTTGTTGAAGCCATTTTGCAAGCCGGTATTGAGCAACAAGATGCACCGCGTGAGGAATACGTCGTGAAGGAAGTAATTTCATACGTAAATGAAGAAACCGGAAGCGAGATAACCATCATTCCGTCAGAGGAATACCAAGTAACCACAATGGTTGATTTCGGTACTAAAATTTTAGGCACGCAAAACGCTTACCTTAACAAACTCTCTGAGTTTAAGGATATGATAGCCAATGCGCGTACTTTCAGTTTCTTGCACGAACTTGAAATGCTTTTGGACCACGGGCTTATCAAAGGAGGTGATTTGAATAATGCCATCGTTTACGTAGACAAAGAAATCTCGGAAAAAACGATGGAAAAACTCAAAAAAATATTTAATAAAGATCATATTTCCGTGAATCCGAACGGAATTTTAGATAACCTTACCCTGCACTATTCCAACGAGGCGGCACGCCATAAGTTGTTAGATGTGATGGGTGATTTGGCGTTGGTAGGTACGCGCATTCGCGGAAAAATTATTGCTACCAAGCCGGGGCATTTTACCAACACACAATTTGCCAAAAAACTTTCAAAAATAATAAAAAAAGAACGTCGCGATAACGTTCCGCTCATTGATGTCAATCAACCTCCTTTGTTGAATACCACTGACATAATGAAACTTTTGCCGCATCGCCCGCCGTTTTTGTTGGTTGATAAAATCTTTGAACTTTCTGACAAACACGTCATTGGTATGAAAAACGTAACGATGAACGAGCCGTTTTTCGTAGGGCATTTCCCCGGTGCGCCCGTAATGCCCGGTGTTTTGCAAATCGAAGCGATGGCACAAGCCGGTGGCGTATTGATTTTAAGAACGGTTCCCGACCCTGAAAATTATTTGACCTATTTTATGAAAATAGACAATGTTAAATTTAAAGTTCAGGTGCAACCCGGTGATACATTGATTTTTAAGTTGGAGCTTATCACCCCCATTCGGCGTGGAATCTGCCATATGCAAGGTTATGCTTACGTAAACGGAAAACTGGCAACAGAAGCCGAGTTAATGGCACAGATCGTAAAAGTTAAAGAATAAACAAAAAGAAGATGAATCAACCCTTAGCATACGTACATCCCGGTGCGAAAATTGCCAAAAATGTTGTGATTGAACCTTTTACAACCATTCATAACAATGTTGAAATTGGCGAGGGTACTTGGATAGGTCCTAACGTAACCATTATGGAAGGTGCCAGAATCGGTAAAAATTGTTCCATTTTTCCCGGTGCTGTCATTTCTGCCGTTCCGCAAGATTTGAAGTACAAAGGTGAGGAATCATTGGTGATTATCGGCGATAATACGATTATTCGCGAATGCGTAACCATCAACCGCGGAACCCTTGACCGTATGAAAACCGCTATCGGAAGTAATTGTTTAATAATGGCTTATAGCCACATTGCGCACGATTGTATCGTTGGTAATAACTGTATTTTTTCAAACGGAACAACCCTTGCCGGGCATATTACCGTTGGCGATTACGTTGTAATGGCAGGAATGACAGCCGTACATCAATTTTGTTCCATCGGGAATCACGCTTTCGTAACAGGAGGTTCATTGGTTCGTAAAGACGTTCCGCCTTATGTGAAAGCCGCACGCGAACCGCTTTCATACGTCGGGATTAATTCCGTAGGATTGCGCCGACGTGGTTTTTCACCCGAAAAAATACGGGAAATTCAGGATATTTACAGAATTATTTTTCAAAAGAATTACAACATTACCCAAGCGCTTTCTTTTGTTGAAGCCGAAATGGAAGCAACACCCGAACGCGATGAAATTCTGGATTTTATCCGAAACTCTTCGCGAGGCGTAATGAAAGGATACACAGGAGGATTGGCGCTCTAAAACAATAAAATTTTATACATTAATAATTATCAAATGGCAACAACAGCAGATATTAAAAAAGGATTATGCATCCGCTTTAATCACGACATTTACAAAATTATCGAATTTTTACACGTTAAACCCGGAAAAGGTCCCGCTTTCGTTCGTACAAAACTAAAAAGCGTTACCACCGGAAAAATATTGGACAATACGTTTTCAGCCGGACACAAAATTGAAGACGTGCGTGTGGAAACCCGTTCGTTTCAATATTTATATGCCGAAGGTGACAGCTTCGTTTTTATGAACACCGAAGATTACAATCAGGTTAATATCCGAAAAGATATGCTTGATTATCCCGAATTATTAAAGGAAGGCGAAGTGGTAATGATTATTTTTAATGCCGAAGACGAAACGCCACTTTCAGTGGAAATGCCTGCAAACGTGATTCTTACAGTAACTCACGTTGAGCCGGGAGTGAAAGGCAATACAGCCACCAACGCCACCAAACCAGCAACGGTTGAAACCGGAGCCACCGTAAACGTACCGCTATTCATTAATGAGGGCGACCGAATTAAGGTGGAAACCGAAAAAGGAACATACGTTGAGCGTATAAAAGAATAACAAACTTCAAAAGTAAATAAAAAATCAGTGATGAAACATCACTGATTTTTTTCTGTCTATCTGAAAAACAAATGCGGAAAAAGTTGTTCCGGTTTTTTGTTTGAGAATGTGAGCTTTAAAGTGGCTGAAAAAAATCCGAAACCATAACCGAAAAACTGAACTAAAACCGCCCATACGGATAATATTCCTATTTTCAGACTTTTATTGCTTCGGGAGCTGTCAAGTAACAAAAAAATAAAATAACAGCCGTAAACATACAATCCTTCAAAATATCCCAAACAAGCAAACAATACAGAAGTTAGTAACCCTACTGAAAAACAGAAAGGTAGCCAAAACGTAGCTTTTTTTGTATGTGGATGCCAGTGGTTTAAAATGGCGCGTGTTTGCCCGAATTTGCTCACTTGTGTTTTAAATTTTCCCCACGAAATTCGGCGTTTGTGGTACACGAAAGCATCTTCAATAAAGGCTGTTTCAAATCCTTGTTGCCACAATCGGATTACCAAATCGGGGTCTTCACCGGGGTGTATTTTCCCGAAGCCTTTGGTGGCTTGGAAAGCCTTTCGTGACAGCCCCATATTAAAACTGCGAGGCTCAAATTTTTGAACGCTTTTATGGTTTCCGCGTATGCCTCCCGTAGTTAAAAGTGAGGTCATTACGTAATTGATGGCTTTCTGGATGTCCGTAAAACTGGCGTCTGCATCATCTGCACCTCCAAAACAATCCACGTATTTTTTTTGCAGAAAATCATCTACCGCCTCCAAATAATATTCCGGCAACAAACAATCCGAATCTAAAATGATAAAATAATCATTTGCAGCACGTTCCATTCCGTAATTGCGCGAAGCCCCCGGTCCGGAGTTTTCCTTAAAAAGATATTTGATTTGCAGTATTTCGCTGTATTTTTCACAAACCTCTTTCGAAGGGATTGATGAGCCGTCTTCAATGATAACTACTTCAAAATCATTGGGGTAGCTTTGTTTGGTAAGGCTTCTTAAAAGTTCATCAACCTCATCGGGGCGGTTATATACGGGAATGATAAAGGAATATTTCATTAGTTAAATAATGTTAAACTTTCTGTGTTTTGTAACTTTTTTACCTTTTTAAACGTACAATGGAATGGAACACAATATGAATAGATACAAACCACAAAAATAAGGATAATTTTTTAATGAGACAACTAAAAATTACCAAACAGGTAACCAACCGTGAAACCGCTTCCCTTGACAAGTACCTTCAAGAAATTGGGAAAGTTGATTTAATTACTGCCGATGAAGAAGTTGAACTGGCGCAACGCATCAAAGCCGGCGACACCATCGCTTTGGAAAAACTCACAAAAGCAAATTTGCGCTTTGTGGTTTCGGTGGCAAAACAATATCAAAACCAAGGGCTTACGCTTCCTGATTTGATTAACGAAGGAAACCTTGGGCTTATAAAAGCAGCGCAACGTTTTGATGAAACACGCGGTTTTAAGTTCATTTCGTATGCCGTTTGGTGGATTCGTCAATCAATTTTGCAAGCGCTGGCGGAACAATCGCGTATTGTGCGTTTGCCGCTTAACAAAATCGGTTCGATTAACAAAATCAATAAGATGTACGCCTATTTGGAGCAGGCTCACGAGCGCGTTCCGTCTGCCGAAGAAATCGCCAGAGAGTTGGATATGTCGGTCAATGACGTAAAAGAATCGATGAAAAATGCCGGACGACACATTTCAATGGATGCACCTTTGGTGGAGGGCGAGGATTCAAACCTGTATGACGTTTTGCGCAGTAGCGAATCTCCAAATCCGGATAAAGAGCTGATTTTAGATTCATTACGAACCGAAATTGAGCGCGCACTCGAAACGCTCACTCCTCGTGAAGCCGATGTGATTCGGTTGTATTTCGGGTTGAGCAATCAGCACGCGATGACCCTTGAAGAAATTGGTGAAACTTTTGAACTTACCCGTGAGCGCGTTCGTCAGATTAAAGAAAAAGCTATCCGACGGTTGAAGCACACTTCACGAAGTAAAATTTTAAAAACATACCTTTAACAGGACGCTAATAAAATGAATTAACACAAATTTTTAATCGGATATACTTGATGATTAAAGGTTTGTGTTAGTTGATTTTATACCTAATTGCATACAATTTTCCAATATTTAAATCAAAAAAGACAAACAAAGATGATTTTAGCCCCTTCAATGCTTGCTGCCGATTTTGCAAACCTGCAACGCGACATCGAAATGGTAAATAAAAGTGATGCCGATTGGTTTCATATCGATATTATGGACGGTGTTTTCGTTCCGAATATTTCGTACGGAATGCCCGTGCTTGAAGCCATCAATCGGTATGCTCAAAAAACTTTAGATGTGCATTTGATGATTGTTGAACCTGATAGATACATCAGTACGTTTAAAAAATTAGGTAGTGAGGTGCTTACCGTTCATTATGAGGCTTGTACACATTTGCATCGAACCGTTCAAGCCATTAAAAATGAAGGAATGAAAGCCGGCGTGGCGCTTAATCCGCACACTCCGGTTAGTGTGTTGGAAGATATTATCGCTGATATTGACGTGGTTTTGCTGATGAGTGTCAATCCGGGGTTTGGCGGACAATCATTTATTGAGAATACTTACAAAAAAATTCGTCAGGCAAAAGAGCTTATCGTTAAAAACAATGCCCACACCCTTATTGAAATCGACGGGGGGGTTAATAACCAAAATGCAGGTCTGTTGATGCAAGCCGGTGCCGATGTTTTAGTAGCCGGAAGCTTTGTGTTTTCTTCCGCAGACCCTATAAAAACCATTAAAGATTTAAAGAACAAACCATAATTCCTTCCGAAAATGGATTAGGAGCTGTGTTTTTTCTTTAATGACAACGGGTTTTTGTTGGTTTTTGTATCGGTTTTTTTATTTTTCATCTTATATATGATTGTCTTTGCCAAAGTTTTTGTGCTTTGGCAAAGATTTTTGTTTCTATCTGTATGTTTTGTCGTTAAAATATGTATTATAGCTAACCCATTATAATCTGTCTATTTTTTATATCTTTGCACTATGGCAT
>NZ_JAUNKD010000034.1 GCF_030532915.1 Capnocytophaga sp. | reverse complement strand
GAACCCCTGTTACCAGGATGAAAACCTGGCGTCCTAACCCCTAGACGAACGGACCTCAATCTCGATAATGCAATGTCGCTAGTGTTTCATTGCGGTTGCAAATGTACAACAAATTTTCATATCTGCAATAGTTTGCTCAAAAAAAAGTAAAAAAAATATTTTTTTTTGTGTGAGTTTTTTGTAAGTTGTTGGTTTTTAGTGTTGTTTTTTAAAGGTGGTTTTTGTAAAAAAATAAAGATAAAAAGTGTTTTAGTTGCTTTTTTAGGGCGAAAAATGAAAAGCCACCCAAAAGTCGGGTAGCTTTTCAGTAAAAATAATCAAAAGTATGTCATTAAAAATTAGCCGAACCGGTGTCCCACCATAGTCTTGTTCCGGGGGAGTCAGCCCCTTTTAAGAATTGTACGGCTTTGGTAACTTCTTCTTTGTTGGAACCGTTTCGTTCGTTTTGTGGAAAGCGAAGGCGACGAATCATTATGTTTGAGTCGATTTCACCGGCGCTGTAATTCTCCACAATGGGGAAGAGTTTCGGGTAGCCTGTTCGGCGGAATTCAGCCCAAGCCTCAGCACCGTCGGGGAACATTGCAATCCATTTTTGGGTAATGATTTTCTCCAATTTAACTTCGTTTGAAGCGGCATTATCCCACTTTACGGTAATTTTTGAAGCAGCGGGAGCGTTGTACTGGGTGTTTTTGGGGTCGGTGTAATCGGCGGGTTTGCTGGTAGCGTCGGCTATGTAGGTGTTTGCACCGGTTACGTCCCATTGCCCCATTGAAATTTCAATGCCGGCTTTGTATAGGTTTTCAGGTGTATCGCCCATCGCCCAACCGCGTAAAGCTCCTTCAGCACGCAAGAAATACACTTCGGCGGCGGTCATTAAAATAACGGGCGTGGAATTTCGTTTCGACATATCGTAGCGCGCACCCAAGGTGGAATAATTAACGCGCAGGTTTTTACTCACCATATTAATTCCTTGTCTGATACCTTTGTACTTTCCTTTTATGGAGGCATCGCTATCGGTGGCTACGGAAAAATACTCGTGCAAGCGCGGGTCGTTAAGTCCTGTTAAGATGGATTCCATATCAGCGCTCATTCGTGAATCGGTGTAGTCGTTGGCGATAACAATAAGCGGATGCCCCATATTGGTGGTAGGCACTACGGAATTATGTCCGTTAATTTCAAACACGCCGTATTCGTTTTGAACGGCTTTTTCGGCTTCTTGCTGTGCCAAAACCGGATTTACTTTTGAAATACGTATCGCTAAACGAAGCCGAAGAGAGTTCGCCCATTTGAGCCATTTTTTGTAATCACCTCCGTAAATAAGGTCATCGCTCCCTAAGCGGTTGATGCTGCTGTTTGCTCCTTTAAGATGTCCGTCTAAATAGGTAAAAGCCTCATCAAGTTCAGTAAAAAACTGCTTATAGATAGCTTCTTGCGAATCGTAGGGCGTTGTGGTACCGCCTTGTCCGTATTTGGAGTAGGGGATTGGTCCGTAAAGGTCGGTTGATTTGTGCATTCCGGCAACCTTTAATATCAGAGCAACGCCGTAGACGTCTAAAAACTCACCTTTATCAAGAGTTTGTGCCTTTACGTTGAGCCACGGTTTCATAATGTTGTTATTGTACATACCGAAAGCAAACTCATTCCAACCTTCCATCATATGATAATTGATGTTATTGCGGTCGCTGTTGAAAGGCGTTGGCGGGGTTAAATATCCGCTGAACAGGTCGGCATTTAGGTTTTGTGCAATCTGAAATTCCCAATTTCCTTTACTGTTATTGTAATAAATGGATTGTTGCATTTGCGGAAAGAAGGCTTTCAGATACAGCCAATCTGCTTTTTTGAAATCATCGTTTAATGCGTAGGGGTCACGATTGTAATCGTCAAAGCTTTCCGTGCATCCGATATTGGTAAGCAACGCCAGAGCTATCACTAATTTAATGTATATTGTTTTTTTCATCTTTTCTTAATTATAAGTTAATATTGATACTGAAACCGATGCTTCTTGATGACGGAATGCTAAACAAATCGGCATTTGAAAGTCCGTTGCTGCCGGTTGAAAGAGTAATTTCGGGGTCGTAGGGCGCTTCGTTGTAGAAGAAAGCCAAGTTACGCCCGATTAAAGCCAACCGAACGCTCTCCACGAATTTCAGTTTTTCGATCATTGTTTTAGGTAAGGTGTACGAAAGTGACACTTCGCGCAAACGAATGTTAGTTGCCGAATACACAGATGTTTCACCCGCCGGAGCGGTTTTATAATAGGTTTGTGCATCGATTTTTCCGTCGAAGTTGCTCGTTGTGGTAACATCGGGGCTACCGGCAGTTTTGGTGATGGTAGTCAAAATGCCTTGCACGGGAACGCCTGCGTTATCACGGGCATCGGCAGTACGGTCACTGCGCCCGAATCTGTCAAGGAAATTCTGTGTGGACGAAAGCACGTTACCGCCAAAACGCCCGTCAATTAAAAAGCCGAGGGCAAAACCTTTGTAAGTAAATTCATTTTTGAGTCCCATCAAAAATTTAGGATTTACATTGCCGATGTACTCAAAATCATCACTTTGTTGGAGTTGCACGCCGCTGTCATTTCCGTTATCGATAGTTTGTGAAAGCAAGATGTTGCCTTGTTGGTCGCGTTTTAGTCGTTTTTCATACATATGCCCCCATTCTTCGCCTTCTTTCAAACGGAAACGATACGCCACTGATGAAATTTCAAAACCTTTGTCTTTATACTGCTCGGGCAGTGAAAGAACTTTGTTTTTATTGGTCGAATAGTTTAAATATCCGTTCCAAGTGAAGCTTTTGGTTTGTATCGGGGTGAAGCCCAAGGTGATTTCAAGCCCTTCGTTTTGGATTTTTCCGGCGTTGATGTAATATTGCGAATAACCCGAACCGGAAGTGTTATCTACCTTAAAGTACTGATTTTCCGTAATGGTTTTGTAAACGGCAGCATCTAAGGTTAAGCGATTGTTGAAAAGCCGAAGATTCATACCGGCTTCTAATGAGTTGGAGCGTTCGGGTTTTAAATCGTCAAAAGGTTTAACGGTATTGGCTACGATGATGCCGCCTTTTTGAAGTTTGTCGTAAGGTTCGGTTAACCCCCAAGGCATATCGTTACCTACTTGTGTCCACGAAAAACGCAATTTTCCAAAGTCAAGCCACGTAGGTTTCGCGTTGCTTTTGTTTAGTATTTCGGTGAAAACCAATGAAGTACCTACTGACGGATAGAAATAACTTCGGTTGTTGGCAGGAAGCGTTGATGACCAATCGTTACGACCGGTAACGTCCACGAACACCATTTCGTTATATCCGAGTGAAACCGTTCCGAAAACCGATTGTAACTGTCTGTGTTTTTTCTCGTTATCAGTACCACCTTCAATACCCGTGTAGTTGCGCAGGTCAAACAAATTCGGAACCACTAAATTGTGAATCTGGATTTCATTGGTGTTTTCTTTGGTGGTTGAAATGCTGCTACCCAAAGTGGCACTTACTGAAAAACGCTCAAACGATTTGTTAGCCGACAAAAGAGCATCGGCATACAAAAGCGAGTAATTTTGAGTTTTGTGTTCGTAACGTCCGTTAGCACCCGCCAGTGTGGTTACGCCCGAGTGTACTTTTCGTTCGCCCAATGTGGCGGTGGTGTCATAGCTTCCGCGCAGTTGTAAATTCAGCCAGTTGGTGAAATTGAATTTGGTGTTGAGTTTCACGATGGCTTTTTCAACGCCGAAACTGTAATTATGACGGTTTACTAACCAATATGGATTTTTGTTCACGTCGTTTTCGTGTGCCCAATTCATTCGCATCAATCCGTTGCGGGCGGGGTTTGCCACTTCGTACATATTGCGATAGTGGTTTAAAGCCGTAGTGCCTTCCGGAAAGAGGTAAAGCCCCAAAATCGGGTTGAAGTATTGTCCCGGTGCTGTCGGAGCGTTGTCAGTATCTTGTTTGGTGAGCGCAATGCTTCCGTCTATTTCAATAAAATTATTGAAAAGCGTGGTGGTTGAGCGCAAACTTAAATTGTGCTTTTTGAATGTGTTTTGCGGCATAATGCCCGTGGCTGTGGTGTTTTGGTACGAGAGGAAACTTTTTGTGGTGTTGTTGCCTCCGCTTACCGAAATACCATTTTGAGCCATAAATCCGGTGTTGAAGAAATCGTTAATAAAGTTGTTGCTGAGGTCTTCATTGGTTCGAGCCGCACCCCAAGCATCGTTGGTTAGTTGGTTTACGCCGTTAGTACCCATTGCGTAACGGTCTTGAAATTTGTACGTAAGGTACGGAATATCGGCTTGGACAGATGAGGTGATTGACACGGACATTTTTTCGGCATTTCCGCGTTTGGTGGTAATCAAAATAACCCCGTTGGCAGCCTGACTTCCGTATAGGGCGGCAGCGGTAGCTCCTTTCAGTACGTTAATACTTTCAATATCTTCGGGATTGATACCTGCCATTCCGTCACCGGTATCGGCACCTCCGCCGTAGCCATCGCCAAGTTTGTTGTCGGCAAAAGCCCCGCTGCTGATAGGTGTTCCGTCAACTACGTACAGGGGTTGGTTGTTCCCTTGAATAGACCGATTCCCGCGAAGTACGATTTTTACGGAACTTCCCACGCCTGCCCCCGCGCTTGAAACGCTCATACCGGCGGTTTTTCCTGCCAAGGTGTTGAGTACGTTGCTCGAAGGCACGTCGGTAAGTTCTTTGCCTGAAACGGTTTGGGTGGCGTATGACAAACTTTTTTCAGAACGTTTGATTCCCAGAGCTGTAACCACCACTTCGTCTAACTGCTGGGTTTCTTCTTTCAGAACAACATTAATGGTTTGTTGGTTGGCACTTCCTACGGTTTTTTGTTGTGATATAAAACCGATTGAACTAAATTCAAGTGTTTGATTAGGAGATGCTTGCAGGTCATATTTGCCGTCGAAATCGGTTGAGACCCCTTTGGCACTCCCCTTAATCACTACACTTACCCCCGGAAGGGACATTCCGTTGGTGTCAGTAACCATTCCGGTTACAGAGACTTTCGTTTGTGCCATTACAGAACTGAAAAACAGCCCGAAAACAAACGAAAGAAACAAATAATTTTTAACTTTCATCATTTTTTGCTTGTTTAAAATTGTTTTAAAAATACAAATCGGGCGTAAAGTACTTACTTTTTTTTGAAAAATGCAAATTTAAAACGATAAAAAACGAAAAAAATAAAGTTAAAAAAGAATGAGTGTATTGAAAATAGCTGTTTTAACTTCGGAAACGTTTAAAGTTTAAAAAAGAAAAAACCTTTGTCAAAATATACGTTTTAACAAAGGTTCTGTATGATATCCTTGTTGAAGGAGTTATAATGTTGTGGTGTCGATGACCGAATTATTTTGCAATATCAACGATTTCAATATCAAAAATAAGGTCGCTATTGGGCGGGATGATATCTCCGGCACCTGTTTCGCCATAGCCCAATGCTGAAGGGATGAATACGCGCACTTTATCGCCTACCTTCATTGTGAGTAGGGCTTCTCTGAAACCAGGGATAAGGCGAGCCGATTTGTTGTAAGCCATCGGGAAAGGCACATATCCGTTGCCGCGCTCACGAGCAGGATTGTACTTGCCAAATGCCTCTTCAATTTCTTTTACGTTTGAATCGAATAAAGTACCCGTGGCGAGATAACCGGCATAATTTACCAACACTTCTTGGGTGTGATTGGGGGCTGTTCCGTTGCCTTGTTTTAAGGAAACGATTTTGATACCCGACGGAAATGTTTTGGCTTGCGGCTCTTGTTGTTTTATTTCGGTAAGGAACGTTTCCGTAGCTTTTTTGATCTTATCTTCGCGTTCTTTTTCGCGTTTGTTTAGGTTGGCAAAATAATCTTCAATGGTTTTTTTAGCATTAAATTTTTCGGCTTCTTTACCATTGCGGATGATTTTTACGCTGTTGATTTTCACTTCATTAACAGGGCGGTCGGCTTCAGCAGTTTTTACATTGGCGATAGAGTCAATGACTTCCAAACCTTGCACGGTTTCACCAAAAACAGTATGACGCCCATCTAAATGCGGTGTGGGAACGTGCGTGATGAAAAACTGGCTTCCGTTGGTGGCAGGACCCGCGTTAGCCATTGAAAGGATTCCTTTTTTATCGTGTTTTAAGTTGTCAACGATTTCATCTTCAAAGCGATATCCGGGTTCGCCCATTCCGGTTCCCGTGGGGTCGCCTCCTTGAATCATAAAATCTTTAATCACACGGTGGAAGATAATTCCGTCATAATAAGGTTTGCCTTTGTATTCGCTTTTCACAAAAGGGTTGTTGCCTTCTGCCAAACTCACAAAATTGGCAACGGTTATGGGCGTTTGCTCGTAATTAAGTTTGACTATGATATCGCCTTTGGTGGTTTGGATATCGGCAAACAAGCCTTCGCCAAGATTTGAATTTTTCTGTGATTTGCAGCTAAAAAACAACATTGTGCTCATTAGCAGCATAAGTAGATTGATTCTTTTCATAAGATTATTAATTAAAATTAAAATTCGTTTTTCTTTAAAAATAAGTATAAAAGGTTGCTATTTGTTTTTTTATTGAACCGAGTCTTTTTCGGGTTTTTGGGTTATTTCAACAGGCGGATTTTCATTTTTTTCAATTTTGAAAACCTCAATTTTCGCGACAATGGGCTGATTGCTTTCAATTTTGTCCTTATCGCCTCGGTATCCGTATGCTAATTCCGACGGAAAGAAAAATACGCCGCTTTCGCCTTCTTTTAAAATTTTTAAGGCAGAGCGCAAGCCCGAGAAAAGCTCTTCTTTTTCAACTAAGTAGTCATATCGTGCATTTTGAAAATGAGTATAAATTTCATTGCCGTAAAGGTCTGAAACTCCGTAATTATAGGTTACTTTATCGCCAAATTGCGCCGTATAGTCCGCTTCGGGGTTTTGTTGCAAATAATAGAATTTGAATCCGTGTTGTGAATCAACAAAGGTGTGGAGTGTGTCCTTTTTTATGATGGAATCAATGAGGGCTTCTTCCGAGTTGAGCAACTGTTTGTTTTTCTTGGCAGATTCTTTCAAAAAAGTATTTCCCGTTTTTACGGAAATAGGTCGGCGCGCTTGCTTGTTGTTACAGGCAACAGCTAGAAACAGCGCTAAAAAACCGAAAAACCATCGTTTTGTTATGTTTGTGTGTATCATTGAATTTGTTACTGGAATTTAGGAAGCACTTCCAAAAAGAAAGCTACGGCTTGTTCAATAGTTCCGTCAAATTTTCCGCCGGCAGCATTGATATGCCCACCGCCGTTAAAGTAAGTTCGTGCAAAAGCGTTTACATCGTGCTGATTTTTTGACCGGAACGATATTTTTACATAGTCATTTTCTTGAATAAAAATCACGGCCAGTTTGGTGTTTTTGATAGTCAAGCCATAGTTTACAAACCCATCAGTATCACCTTTTTGGCAATTGTGTTTTAGTAATTCATTAGTGCTTAGTGTGGTGTAGGCTGTGTTGTAATCTTTCAAATACACCATATTATTGAGCGCAACGCTGAGCAACTGTAACTTATCAAACGAGTTATTGTCAAAAACATTGCTGTTGATTTGGCTGTTGTCAGCACCTTTTTCAATTAAAAAAGAAGCAATTTTAAAGGTGTTGTTGGTTGTTGATGGGTATTTGAAATTTCCGGTATCGGTCATAATTCCGGTGTAGAGGCAAGTGGCAATGGTTTCATTGATGCAATTTTTGTCGCCCATCGCATCAATAAACGAATAAACCATCGCACAAGTGGAACTTGCTTTTGGGTTTGAAAACGTAATTTCGGCATAACTTTCGGGGGCTTGATGATGGTCAATCATTATGAATTTTGCCTTTGAAGCCTCTAAAATTGGAGTGAGGCTGTCAGCTCGTTTGAGTGAGTTGAAATCCAGCGTGAAAATCAGTTTTGATGCTTCAATCTGCCTGGTAGCCTGCTGTGGGTTATGGTCATAGATGAGTATTTTGTCAGACTCGGGCAACCATTTCAAATATTCAGGGAAATCGTTGGGTGAAACCACCGTAACATCAAGGTTATGTTGTTTTAAATAATGGTAAAGCCCCAAACAACTCCCAATGGCATCTCCGTCGGGGTTTTTGTGGGGTATGATGCTTATTTTCAGTTGTTTTTCAAGCAACAATTTGGCAGATTCAATCTCGTAAATATTCATAGTAATAAAAGTGCGAAGATACGATAATATTTCATTTATTGAAACATTGAATTGTTTTTTGGTATTTTTTACTCATTTTCAAGGTTTTGCTTTTTCGTGCCTTTGGTAAAATCTTTTATAAAAATAAAACCGATACCCAAAACAATGCCTAAAAATGTCCATATTGTAATCACAATCGCCCGTTGTGGTTTAGAGTACTGGTTAGGCACACTAACGGGTTCAATGATGGTAAAAATAGGTTGTACTTCTTTTATTTTTATTTGTTTGGTTTCTAATTGTTTGGATAATTCTGAATAGATATTAAAGGCGAGGTTAAAATCAGTTTGGAGTTGTTGTAATCGGGTTTGTGGTAATGAACCAAAAAGATCGCGGTTGCGGTCTTGAAACTGTGCCAGTGCAAATTGTTTTGCCTTAAAATCTTTTTCTACTTCATCATAACGTTGTTTTATAAAATTGAGTTCTTCACGGGCTTTTTGAACTTTAAATTCGGTTACGGTCTCTTGCAAAAGGTTTTGAGCTCGTTGTAGCATTTGTGCTGCGGCAAGAGGTTCATTCATTGTATATGAGAGTGTTATGATACTTTCTTTTTCATTTACTTCAAGTGATAGTTCTTGCTCAATTCGTCCTAAAACACTTTGTTCTTGCTTTGAAAGACTTAAAATAGAATCAGTTTGATTTGCAAAGTTGTAATTTGTATCATCTCTTTCACTGAAAAGTAAAGAGGGTAAACCAACTGTGTATTGTGAAATTTTATCAATTAATCTTGGTTTTATATGGTTGTTACTGTATTCCTCATACGTGATTTCATTCTGAACTTTCTCAATTTTGAGAGGGGTTCGTGCTAATTTTCTCTTAAACGGAATACTATTGATGATTTTTGGATAGGTGGTTATTGGAATGCTTTCAGAAGAGGTAGCTCCGATATCAATACCAGCCATTGCAACGAGTCCTCCCAAACCACCTGCCGATAGTTTGTCATTAGAGGTTTGCGGAATCATAATGGTGGTAGCTGTATATTGTTTGGGTACAGATAAGGCTATCAATACGCCAAAAAGAAAGAAAACCAACGTAAATAATAAAATTACTTTTCTGGATTTCCATATTTTTCGGAACAATTCGGTTAAATCGATTTCGTCATTGGCTATATGTGGCTGATGGTTACTCATGTTAATCGTTCGTGTTAATTAATTTTTTATTGCATTGTAAATCAGTACGCCCATAGTGGTGATTGCTGACAAAATACCGATGCTTTCACCCGTTGAAAGTCGTTGGCGTTCCGGCTTTGACGGAACAACAATGATGGCGCCTGGGGCAAGTTCGGGATAGTTTTTGAAAAACAGTGAATTCTTGGTAGATTTAATATCACCGTTGGCGTACATTACGTACACTGAACGTTTTTTGGCTCTGTCCGAAAAGCCACCCGCCCGATTCACATATTCCCGAAGTGATAAGCCTTTTTGAAAACGTACCAACGACGGCGCCAAAACCTCACCTTTGATTTCAATGGTCTGTTTTTCAGATGGAACCAACAAAACATCGCCTTCGTTGAGTATCAAGTCATATTTGCTGTGTTTGTGTGCCATAATGCGTTTTAAATCAATCCCGATGCGGTATTCGGTAAGTTTCTTTTCCACTTTTTTCATTGCCTCTCCATCATCGCTTAAATTACTGATAGTGACGATTTCATCTAAAAATTGTTCTTGTTTGATGTCGGCTTCGTCCAATTTTTTACGGATAAGGGTTGCCCCTTGAATGTAAGCATACGGTGAAAAACCGCCCACACGCTCAACAAGGTCAGAAATGCGTTCGTTTTTGGTGCGAATGCTGTAAACACCGGGGTAAAGCACCTCGCCTTCAACCGTTACCGTTTGCATTGGTGTGTATCCTTTTACGTATCGCACCGAAACCACATCGTTGGGTTGTAACGTAATTTGCTCTGAAACAGGCGTTAATTGATTATCAACCGAAACTTTAAAATCTTGACTTAATTTTTGAAAATCACCGTCGTTAATTTCACGGAAAACATCAATGGTAGCGGCATCAGCCCCTTGTGAGAGTCCGCCAGCCAGTGCAATAACATCGCTTACGGTCATATTTTCCATAAACGGAAGTTCTTTCGGTTTATTTACCGCACCCTCCACTTTTATAAAGCGCGCCATTCGTAACGAATCTTTAAAAAAGATGTGAAGACTGTCATTGTCTTTCAGGGTGATATTTTCTTTTTGTTCAATCAAATCTTTCACCGAAAAACTGATGGTTTGGTAATCTGCCCGGTTCAAGGTTCTGAAAATAATTCCTCTGTCAAGTGAGGCTTCTTTTTTGATTCCGTTGGCTCTGTTTAGCAAATCGTAGGCGGTCATTCCTTCTTTAAATTCATATGTACCTGGTTGATATACAGCGCCTCCGATGCTTAGTCGGTTTTGATATTCATCGGTAATGGGGTGCACTTTGAGCTTGTCACCGTTATGCATCACAAAATCCGAAATATTTTCAAAAGCCACTTCTTTTACCTCTCGTTTGGCGTTTTTGATGCGTTCCACCACCAACGTGTTAGTGAAGGCATCGGAGGTAAATCCTCCAAAAAACGTAATTAAATCGGAAAGTGTTTCGCTTTCTTTGGTTTCGTAAGCTCCTTTTCGTTTCACTTCGCCTTCAATCAAAATACGGTTGATGTAGGGCGGAACAATGATAACGTCTTGGTCTTTCAACGGAAGATTTCCTTGTTCGCTACCGTCGATTAAAAATTTATAGATGTCAAACGATGCTATTTTTTGCCCGCCACGAAACAGATTAATTTCACGAAACGAACCACTTTCGGTAGGTCCGCCGCAGGCATAAAGAGCGTTAAGCACTGTTGATAAGGCACTTAGTGAATAAGTTCCGGGAACGGCAACCTCACCGATGATATTCACTTTAACGGTTCGAACCTTTGCGATGGAAACCCCCGAATATATTTTGTTGTAACTTCCTTCGGGAGCTGAAATACCGGAGTAAATTCGTTTTAAATACGAATTGATTTTTGTTTTTAATTCATTGAACGTAAGCCCTAAAACGTTTATTTTTCCGATAGCATTTATGAATATATTTCCGTGATTATCAACTGTTTGGCTGAATGAGCCTTCGGTAGCGCCCCAAACCTCAATCAACAGTTCATCACCGGGACCTACCTGATAGTTTTCAGGCGTTGCCATATTCATATTCGGGGTGAATGAAATTTTCGGGTTTTTGAAAAAATTCATACCGAAAATCGAATCTTTTTTATTTTGTAAAGCCAATGAATCTTTCTTTTCTTCACCCGTGTATCCAAACGGAATATCGTCAGGTGTTGATGAGAAGCTATCTTTCTGATTTAAATTGTTTTGACTTTTAGAGGATAGTTGTAAAATACGTTGGCGGAGTTTCATTGCCTGAATGTCCGACAAACCTTTCATTCGGGCGCCGGTAATAAGCTGATCTAATGTAATTCCTTGGCTTTGAGCCTTTTTCCAATACATTCTGAGCTGTTCGTCCGAAATATTATCCACATCAACTGATGAAATCTGCTGAACGTCAATAGTTCCACTACCGTTGCTGTTTTGTGATAGGACGATGTGACTGTTTCCGATGAAAAAGAAAAATATGATTAGATGCTTAATTTTCAACATAGTGTTTTTTATTTGCCTGCAAAAGTAAAAAAACTTATTTTAAAAACGAAAAATAATGTGTTTTTGCTATATTTTTTACTCAATTTCGGGTAGGTGAACAATTTCAACGCCTGCTTTTTCAAGGAAAAGAATACCTTCGTTGTCTTTGTAATTTTCTTTGTAAACCACTCGTTTTATGCCCGATTGATGAATGAGTTTGCTGCATTCTTTGCAGGGCGACATCGTGATGTAAAGCGTGGCATCTTGTGATGATTGTGTTGAAGCGGCGACTTTCATAATGGCATTAGCCTCAGCGTGAAGCACATACCACTTGGTGTCGCCTTTGTTATCTTCACAACAATTGTCAAAGCCGGTGGGTGTGCCGTTGTATCCGTCGGAAATAATCATTCGGTTTTTAACGATAATGGCGCCTACTTTTTTGCGTTGGCAGTGTGATAATTTTGCCCATTCCATTGCCATTCGCATATAGGCTTTGTCGTATCTGATTTGTTTTGTTTTATCCATATTGTCAGTGTTTTATCTTAAAAAAATAGGTTGCCCCTTGGGGGAAAATTTA
Source organism: Capnocytophaga sp. (assembly GCF_030532915.1). Taxonomy (GTDB): domain Bacteria; phylum Bacteroidota; class Bacteroidia; order Flavobacteriales; family Flavobacteriaceae; genus Capnocytophaga. The sequence goes on along the minus strand of NZ_JAUNKD010000034.1, from coordinate 9,427 downwards.
ACTAAACGTGATGGTTGTTTAATTTGGAGGTCATCTTGCCGAAATGTAACGACATAATCACATTTTTCAATGATTTTCGGGTTGATTTGATTGAAAACGGCAGGCGTTTTGTCGCCACTGATGTTTGCCGATGTTGAAATGATGGGTTTTTGAAAAGAATGAATCATTTTTTTGCAAAAATCGTCTTGAACCAATCGTATTCCGATGGTATTGTCTGATGAAATGGCGTTTTTTGCCAAATTTTTTGGATTTTGATAAATAATAGTGGTAGGTTGATAGCTTTCTTTCAAAAAACTGGTTATAAAATCAGGGATTTTGGAAACATAATGCCGTAACATAGCTTCCGAATCAACCAAAACGATTAAACTTTTGCTTTCGTTGCGTTGTTTTATTTCGAAAATTTTGGCAACGGTATCGGCATTGGTGGCATCACAACCCAGCCCCCAAACCGTATCGGTAGGGTAGAGGATAACACCTTTGTTTTGGAGTGTGCTAACGCAGTTCTGTATGTCGTGATTGGGTAACATTTTGTAAATTAACAAGATATTAAAATTGATGAATTGAATTTTTGCTTTGCGTTTTTCGCTTTTGGCTTTCTTTCTTATTTTTGTGGCGAATATACTAAAAAAATGTATTTAAACATCATTTCTTTTTTTAAAAGTTTTTCTTTTTTCAAAGGTATTCTCAAAACCATAGCGGTGGTTGTGCCTATTGGGTTGGGTTGGTATTTTGATGCGTTGGAGGCAGGTGTTGCCGTGGGAGTTACCATTATAGCCATTTCACCCAGCGATATTCCGGGAAACCGAAAGCATCACATCGGGGGGATTTTGATGGCTACGTTTTTGGCAATGCTCAGTTCGTTTTTTATTAATATTTCACACCCGTATCCTTACGTAATGTGGTTGGCAATCTTTGGATTAACTTTTGTGAATGCCTATATTTCACTCTACGGATTTCGTGCCTCGATGGTGGCGTTTTCGGGTTTATTCAGTATCGCTTCAACACTGTCGCACCTGCAAATCGGAACAGCCGTTCTTTGGCATTTATTTTATATTTTTTTAGGCGGATTGTGGTATATTTTGTTGGTGCTGTTGTATTTGAAAATTAAACCACGACAATACAGCGAGCAACTGTTAGGCAAGTGTTTTTTACTGACGGCTGATTTTTTTTCGGTTCGGGCAGGGTTGCTTCTTTCAAAAAATCGTACCAAAGGTTTTCGGCAAATGATTGATTTACAAACTGCTTTGAATGAAAATTACGAAAAATTGCGGGAGGAAATTCTGGATTCACGCTCCAAATCGGGCAAAACCGAATATTTGCAACGGCAATTTTTGATGTTTATTGAGCTGGTAGATATTTTTGAGTTGGCGCTGGCAAATCCGGTTCCGTATGAAAAAATAGACGCTTATTTTGAAAAAAACGAACTGATTTTGCGTTTGTATCACGATTTTCTTACCGAACTTTCAAGCCAGTTATGTGAAATGGCTACCTACATAGGGCATCGCCAAAAAGTTACATTGAATAATCGTTTGAAATATAGTTTGTTACAAGCTAAAAACGAAGTTGAGCGACTGAAAAACGCTTGGCAAAACCCAATTGATGCCGAAAAACTTTTAATCGTTCGGAATTTTTATATTTATATTGAAAATCAGTATAATTCCGTAGAAAACATCCGAATTATTTTTGAGAATTATTATTTACAGGATATCCAGCCCCGCGATGTGGCTTCTTACCGAAAATTTGTCAGTTACCAGAATTATTCGTGGAAACGGCTCAAAGACCATCTTTCACTTAAATCGTCATTTTTCAGGCATTCCGTGCGCCTTTCCGTAACGGCTTTAACGGCTTATTTTATAGGCGATTGTTTTGCAATTAGCAATGCGTATTGGATTGTTTTGACGGTTTTTATCATTATGCGCCCCGGTTTCGGGCTAACCAAAGAGCGTTCACTCAGTCGTATTTATGGAACAATATTGGGCGGAGCGGTTGCCTTCACGTTGATTTATTTTTTTTCGAATCCAAATCTGTATCTTTTCGTGGGGATTTTCACGATGCCCATTGCTTTTGGTTTGATGCAGGAAAATTATATGTACGCCTCTGTTTTTATTACCATTAGCGCGGTTTTTATGTTTGCCCTTGCCAGTCCTGACGTTTACTTGGTGTTGCACGATCGCTTGCTGGATACCGCCATTGGCGTGGGGCTCGCTTTTGTGGCTAACTACCTGATTTTGCCCACTTGGGAACACAGAACTTATCGTGATGCCATTCAAAAATCAATGCGGGCAAATGTTGCTTATTTGCAGCAGGTGAAGTCCGTTTTCAATGAACAAGAAGAATTTGCCAACGCCTATAAAATAGCGCGGAAGGAGGCTTTTTTGGCGCTTTCCAACTTGAACAGTACTTTTCAGCGAATGATGCAAGAACCTAAATCGAAGCAAATTGATAAAGTTTCGGCATACGGGGTTATCGTAATCCAACAATCGTTTTTGGCATCGGTGGCTTCGTTGGGTGTGCGGTTAAAATCCAGAAAAACAACTTTTCCGGAAGTGGTGTTCAATCAGGCGATTAGCATTTTGATTGATTCGCTTGACGGTGTTTTGCAGTCGTTTTCCGTAGGGGAAAATCCGGAAAATTTTTCATTGGAAGAAATTCAGCAAAAAATGAAAGAAAATTTGGAAAAAAGAGCGGAAAAAGCCGGTCAATCAATCGTTTCAATGCGTGAAATCCAACTTTTTGAAGAACAATTCAATTATTTGTTGGCACTTATCAAGAATTTACGTCAAACACTTACATATTTATACCCTAAAGACGATACCAAGTAGGAAGGCTATGTTAATCCACTAAAATTAGGTTTAGGGACGTAAATCAGCCTTAAAAAGTCTTTTAGTAAAAAAATTTTTTTGTTTGCGCATAAAATCGTACCTTTGCCAGCTCAAAATTTCAGATATAAATAGTTATGAATATTACAAAAGAGCAAATTGATGCTTTAAATGCCGTTGTAACGGTTGTTATTGAAAAAGATGATTATACAGATAAGGTAGAAAAAGTACTTACCAATTACCGAAAAACAGCCAATGTTCCCGGTTTCAGAAAAGGACACGTGCCACTGGGAATGATAAAAAAACAATACGGAAAAGCTGTTTTGTTTGACGAAGTGAACAAATTGTTGCAGGAATCGTTAAACAAATACCTTATTGACGAAAAATTAGATATTTTAGGAAATCCGCTTCCGAAAGCCAAACAAGATTTTGATTGGGATGCCGATACGTTCACTTTTGAATTTGAAATCGGGTTGGCGCCGTCGTTTGACATTGATTTGAAACCCAAAAACGGAATTACACGTTATGAAATTTCAGTGGAAGAGAGCCAAATTGACAAGCAAGTGGAGCGCATCGCCAAACAATTTGGTAAATTAATCGCAAAAGGAGAAGTTTTAAACCAAGATGACATTGAAATCACCGGAACTTTCTTCAATGAAGCGAAAAACATTGACAATAAAACCACTTTCAAGTTAGAAGAAGTAAGCAAAGAAAGCCGTAAAAAATTGGTTGGCAAAAAAATCGGAGACCAAATTCAGTTTCAAACCAAAAATTTGTTCAACGATGCGCACGATTTGATGCACTATTTAAAGGTGTCGCACGATGATGCGCATCATTTAGATGTTGAAGTAACTTTTACGCTTGAAGAGGTGAATGTGCGTGAGCAAGCCGAACTGAATCAAGAACTTTTTGATAAGTTGTTCCCCGCGGGAACCGTAACTTCTGAGGCTGAATTGCGTGAAAAAATCAAAGAAAATTCAGCGCTTCAATATGCTGAACAATCCAATCAGCATTTTTTAAATGAAGTTACTGATTATCTGGTAGATAATACCAAATTTGATTTGCCTTCGGAATTCTTGAAAAAATGGTTGCGCACCGCAGGTGAAAAAGAGCTCACCGAAGCGGAAGCCAACGAAGAATACGAAAAATCAGAAAAAGGGCTTCGTTATCAATTGATTGAAGGTAAAATATTGTCAGACAATAATTTACATCCTACTGTTGATGAGCTAAAAGGCTTTGCTAATACGTATGTTAAAAATCAGTTGCTTCAATACGGAATGCCTGCTGATGACGATAGTTATGTTGATGGTATCGTAACAAAAATATTACAAAACAGAGAAGAAGTACAACGAATTAACCAACAGTTGGTTTTCAATAAGTTACTGGAATTTTATAAAGAAAACGTAAACATCAAAGCTAAAAAAGCTACGTTTGACGAGTTTATAAAAGAAGTTTACAAAACCGACGAGGTTTAGTTTCGTCAAAAACATAAAAGGTTTAAAAATTTTGTTTTAAATTAATTGTTCAAAGCCTTTGTCAAAACCTTGTTGTTTTGGCAAAGGTATTTGTCTGTAAATTAGGTGTATAATAAAAAAAACAAAAACCGATGAATTATAAAAGCGAATTTAAAAAATATGCCGTTAAAAAACACGGCGTAAATAGTTTATACTACGATAAAATCGTGGCGAGTATGACGCCTTACATTATGGAAGAGCGCCAACTCAATGTAACGCAAATGGATGTGTTTTCGCGATTGATGATGGACAGGATTATCTTTATGGGAACCGAAGTCCACTCACAAATGGCAAACATCATTCAGGCGCAACTGCTCTTTTTGGAGAGTTTAGACAGCTCAAAAGATATTCAGATTTACATCAATTCACCCGGTGGAGAGGTTTATGCCGGATTAGGGATTTATGATACGATGCAGTTCATAAAACCCGATGTGGCAACGATTTGCACCGGAATGGCTGCTTCAATGGGAGCCATAATATTATGTGCCGGAGCCGACGGAAAGCGTTCTGCCTTGCCCCACGCCCGTATTATGATTCACCAGCCTTCGGGAGGTGCGCAAGGTGTGGCTACCGATATGGAAATCAATCTGAAAGAAATGCTCAAAATTAAAGATGACCTTTACCGAATCATCGCTCAGCATTCAAAACAACCGTTTGAAAAGGTGTACAACGATTCAGAGCGCGACTATTGGATGAAAGCCGAAGAAGCCAAAGAATACGGAATGATTGACGAGGTTCTTGTCAGAAAAGCATAAAAAATGGCGAAAAAACAAGAAGATAATTACTGTTCGTTTTGTGGGCGTCCTGAGGTTGAAACCGAATTGTTAGTCAATGGGTTAGAAGCCCGAATTTGTAATCATTGCATTGAACAGGCAAACGGAATTCTGTTAGAGGAAATGAGTTTTAGAAGACTCGAAGCCGATGCTCTAACCGAGAATATTACGCTGAAAAAACCACAAGAAATCAAAGCATTTCTTGACGAGTATGTCATAGGGCAAGATGTTACCAAAAAAATCTTATCCGTGGCAGTTTATAATCATTATAAGCGACTGCAACAACCTGATAATGAAGATGATGTAGAGATACAGAAAAGTAATGTCATTATGGTGGGCGAAACAGGAACAGGTAAAACGCTGGTAGCCAAAACCATAGCGAAGTTGTTAAATGTTCCTCTAGCGATTGTTGATGCCACTGTACTAACCGAAGCCGGTTACGTGGGTGAAGATGTGGAAAGCATTTTGACCCGCCTTTTGCAAGCCGCTGATTATGACGTAGCCAAAGCCGAAAAAGGGATCGTTTTTATTGACGAAATTGATAAAATTGCCCGCAAGAGCGACAATCCGTCCATAACACGCGATGTTTCGGGCGAAGGTGTGCAGCAAGGTTTGTTGAAATTGTTGGAAGGTTCTATCGTAAACGTACCCCCAAAAGGCGGGCGCAAACACCCCGACCAAAAATATATTGAGGTCAATACAGAGCATATTCTCTTTATTGCCGGTGGAGCTTTTGACGGTATTGAACGAGTGATTTCCAGAAGGTTAAATATGCAAGCCGTTGGGTTCAATTCCTCAAAGGAAATTGTGGCAGACAAGAAAAATCTGATGCAATACATCATTCCGAAGGATTTAAAAGATTTTGGCTTAATCCCTGAAATTATTGGTCGTTTGCCCGTACTTACGTATATGAATCCGCTGGATAAGAATACGTTACGAATGATTTTGACGCAACCTAAAAACGCCATTATCAAGCAGTATAAAAAACTTTTTGAAATGGACGGTATCGACTTTCAAATCAAAGACGAAGCACTTGATTTTATTGTTGAAAAAGCCATTGAGTACAAGCTCGGAGCCAGAGGGTTACGTTCGCTTTGTGAAAGTATTTTAACCGATGCGATGTTTGAGTTGCCGGGTTCTGACAGAAAAGAATTGGTGGTAACCAAAAAATACGCCGAAGAAAAATTAAACAAATCTGGATTGCAAATAGCATCTTAACATATTGAAACTCAGAGTTCATCATAAAGTTGAATTTTGAGTTTTATTTTTGTCAAATTTTAACAATTAAAAGTATGTATCCAATAAAATTTAAGCCTATTTTAAAAGAACGTCTTTGGGGCGGCACAAAACTTAAAACCTTGTTTAACAAACCTATCGAAACCGATATTACGGGCGAAAGCTGGGAAGTATCAGCAGTAAAAGGCGATATTTCGGTGGTTGCCAATGGCGAATTTGCCGGAAAATCACTACAAGATTTGATACATTTGTATCCCGATGAGCTTTTAGGAAAGCACGTTTATGAAAAATTTGGAGCTGATTTCCCGATTTTGATAAAATTTATTGATGCCCGTGAAGATTTGTCCATTCAAGTGCATCCCAATGATGAATTGGCAAAAAAACGTCATAATTCATTCGGAAAAACCGAAATGTGGTACGTAATGCAAGCCGACCCGGGAGCTGAACTCATCGTAGGGTTTAACAAAAACGTAACTCGTGAAGAATATCAGCAACACCTTGATAATGGGTCGCTTACCGATATAATGAACTATGAAAAAGTAACCGAAGGCGACACTTTTTTCATCAACACCGGAAAAGTACACGCCATTGGTGGGGGCATTATCATTGCTGAAATTCAGCAAACAAGCGACATTACCTATCGCGTGTATGACTTCAATCGCAAGGATAAAAACGGAAATTTGCGCGAACTGCACACCGAGCAAGCCCTTGATGCCATTGATTACGAAAAGAAAGATGATTTTAAGGTAAACTACTCAAAATCAGAAAATAATACCAATGAAATGGTGAATTGCCCGTATTTCGTGACCAATTATTTAAAATTAACAGCCGATTTTGAAAAAGAAATCGCATCGGATGATTCTTTTCATATTTATATGTGTGTGAAAGGCAGTGGTATTCTTTCCGACGGAAATTTGGAAGTTTCAGTAAATCAAGGAGAAACGGTGCTTTTTCCGGCAACGTGTAAAAAACTGCACGTAACAACTTCGGCAATGGAATTGTTAGAAGTTAGGTTGTAATCTTAAAAAGAAAATGTTATTTTTGTACACTTATTCAATTAATTAACAGTACTATGAAAATACTTGCAAACGACGGAATTTCGGAAGCAGGAAAGCAATTATTAGAAGCGAAAGGTTTTGAGGTAATTGTAGTTAAAGTAGCTCAAAATCAGTTGGCTAACTACATCAACGAACATCAAATTGAAGTGTTATTGGTGCGTTCGGCAACTCGTGTGGGCAAAGAAGTGATAGATGCCTGTCCAACACTTAAACTTATCGGCAGGGGAGGAGTTGGTCTGGATAATATTGATATTGAGGCAGCTAAGCAGAAAAATATTCATATTATAAATACGCCCACAGCATCGGCTGATTCAGTGGCGGAGTTGGTTTTTGCTCATTTGTTTTCAGGAGCCAGATTTTTGCACGATGCCAATCGAAATATGCCTCTTGACGGAGATGCTCAGTTTGAAGAACTTAAAAAAGCCTATTCCAACGGAGTGGAACTCGGCGGAAAAACACTCGGAATTATTGGGTTCGGGCGTGTTGGTCAAGCTGTTGCCCGAACAGCTATTGGTTTAGGAATGAAGGTATTAGCTTATGACCCGTTTGTGAAAGAAGCTGATGTGGTGCTTTCGTTTTTTAACGGACAAGAAATGACCTTTACCATTAAAACCGTTGAGCGGGAAGAGGTATTGACGCAATCTGATTTTATTACACTACATTTACCATCCCAAAAAGAGTATCTTATTGATAAAGAAGAGTTTAGTGTGATGAAACATGGTGTGGGAATCATCAATTTAGCGCGTGGTGGTGTGCTAAACGAAGCGGTTTTGATTAATGCTTTGGATGTTGGAAAAGTAAGTTTTGCCGGATTAGATGTGTTTGAAAATGAACCTGTTCCGTCAGTTAGAGTGTTGATGCACCCTGATATTTCACTAACGCCTCACATAGGAGCAACCACAAAAGAAGCACAAGAGAGAGTTAGTCTGGAATTAGCACAACAAATCATAAATTTGTTAAAATAAGATAAGTATAATTTAAAAAATAATAAAAATGACAGGGATTTTTGAACTTTTAGGAGGGGATACGCTTCAACAAATTGTCAATGGTGCGAGTCAAAAAACGGGTATTTCTTCACAGCAAGCCTCATCGGTAATTGAAACGGCTGTACCATTGTTGTTGGGAGCTTTCCAAAACTCGGGTAAGGAAGCCGATACCAATGGATTGTTAAGCGCTTTGCAAAGCGAGAAACACGACGGAAGTTTGATAAATAATTTAGGTAGTATTTTTGAGAGAAAAAACGATGAAATAACCAAAGACGGAGCCGGAATTTTAGGGCATTTGTTAGGGGATAAACAAGCGATGTTTACCGATGCAATTAGTTCAAAAACAGGGGTTTCTTCTGCGAATGTATCGCAAATATTGCAAACATTAGCGCCCGTTTTAATGAGTTTTTTAGGAAAGAAAGTATCTGATAGCAATATTTCTTCGTCTAACGGATTAAACGATTTACTTTCCGGATTTTTAGGCGGAAATAACAATGTAGGTAACCTATTGACCTCATTTTTAGATGCTAATAAAGACGGAAATGTTATGGATGATTTAGCCGGAATGTTAGGCGGGAAATCGGCCAACAAAGGAGGTTTGGGCGATTTGCTTGGTGGTATCCTCGGCGGAAAATAAAGTTTGTTTCACAATCGGGAAATGGCTTGATTTTGTTCTGAATAAGGACAATTTCAAGCCATTTCGTTTTTGTTTAAATAATGTTATATTTCGTAATTATAATTTGTTTATTTCTCTGAAAATCAGTGGAGATAAATATTTTTAACTAACGGATATGCATTATAAGCCACCTCAAAAAACAAACCAATCAATAGGGGGAAGCGTTTAAAAAAACATACAGAAATTTTATTAGGATTATTTTCGGAAGTAAAAAATAAAAAAAATAAGTATTGTGTAGATTATTTAACTTTTTATTTGTAATTTTGTGCCTATAAAATATAAAAAATCATAACAATGAAATACATACTCGGACTTGATTTAGGAACCAACTCCATCGGTTGGGCGTTGATTCAGAGGAATTTTGA
>NZ_JAUNKD010000033.1 GCF_030532915.1 Capnocytophaga sp. | reverse complement strand
ACCCTCCGAAAAAAATCATCGTGGTGAAAGGAAAAATCGTGAATGTGGTGGTGTAACACTTTAACAAAGGTTTAAAAAATAAAATGTATCTTATAGTAAGTGCAATTTTTGGGGATAGTTTTTTTCTTCTGAATGGAAATGTAGCCCAAATGAAAAAGAGAGAAAACAAAAAAACTTTCTCTCTTCAGAAAAATGTTATTTCTTTGTCAAACAACCACATAAGGCGGTGAAGCATAAATATTTAACTTTGGTGTTAAAAGCATAAGAGCGTTCCAGATTATGAGCAACCATACGATACACAATAATTTTATAGACAATTTATTGCAATTAATTCAGAAAAGCATAGTGGATGTTTCTCTAAAGAATGATAGTTTTGTTGAATTTATGTCGCTGTTTGATAAAATAAACTACCCCAAGGATGAAATCATACTATTAAATGCCCATTATAGTTGTTCATTGTATGAAATGTTGCAATTAGATGTAGAACAATTGCAAATATTGTATGACTTTTTAATGTATATTCAATCAAATTTGCCTGATAATGAAATGGTTTTATTTGAAGAAAACCTAAATCGTGGAAAAAAAGATATCTTATGGATAATAGATATATCATCACTGCAAGCAAATATTTTCAAACACTTTAAAAAAATACAACCTCTGAAAAAGAATCAAATAATTGATAGCTATTATCGAGGACAAAATAAACAATTAGAATTATATTTTATTGATTTATTGGAGAATAAAAACTGGACAGATTTAAGCCAAGAGGAATTGTTGTTATTCTTACAGGGTGGGGATTTCTATTTTCTTAGTGAAATTGCATATTTTTTTATTTTACCTGCATGTATTAATTTGTGTATAGACTTACTGAAAAATGGAGATTATAATGATGTCCCCCTAGAGTATATATCATATTTTTTGAAAAATGCGAATATGTTTAAGAGTATAAATTCAAATGCACAATTTATTGTAAATAATTTTATAGATTTGTTATCACGACAATCTTACTATTTTTTTTCATTAGATGATTATGATTTGCAAGAATTATCTATGATTTGGGGTTCTAAGTTTCAAAATAAATAATAAAAAATGAAAGAAGAATTTGAAAAATTATGGGGGCGACCGGTTCCTGTAGAATTACGACAATTGATTGAATTTCAAGAAGAAGAATCCGATTTTGAATGCTACTCGCAAGGCTTCGGAGTTGAAACCTGCGGACGAAGCGGATTAGAAAACGGTTGGAGCGACAATCCGGACTTTTTGGCAAAACTTTATCCGTTTGCACAAGCCAACGGTTCTGGGTCCATTTATGCCATTTGGGATGATGGTTCGGGCTATCCGTTGGGGGATATGCCTGTTGTGGTATTCGGCGATGAAGGCGGCGAGTGGGTCGTGGCCCGTTATTTTTCGGAATTTTTACAACTGCTCACTTTTGATACCGAAATTATGGCACTTCCAGACTCGGCATACTTTTGGAAAGATGAAGACGAAGATGATGATTATCAAAGTGATGATGCTCAAAGATATAGAGATTGGTTCTGTGAGCATTATGATTACTTGTCGCCTGTTGATACCAACGAAGAAGCACAAGAAATTATTGATATTGCCCAACAAGAACATCAGCAAGATTTTAACAATTGGCTTGGAAGTTTTGAGATAGGAGAAGCGTAAAATATTTGGTGGAAAACAGCAAGGAATATCCACCGAAAAAAAATCATCGTGCTGAAAGGGAAAATCGTGAATGTGGTGGTGTAGGGGATTTTTATAAAATTACGGAAATGGATAATTATAAAAAAATAACATCAAATAGTGGTTTGATTTCCTTTGGGAATACAGGAGCGAGATTAAGCGACCCAAGGGCTATTTATGTCAAAATTTTATCTGCACTTGTTGAATTTAGAAAACAAAATACGAATTGGGAATTTACAGACCAGGCAAATTTTGGCAACTTACTTACAGAACTTAATGTTTTTGATATAAAAACGAATAATGTAGTAAGTTCAGATAAGGATGTTAGGGTAAAAACAGGCTTTATTTCGCAATTAGGTTTTACAACAGAAGACCGAATGGTAACAAACATAGGAAAAGAGTTGCTAAGCAATTCGCAATCTTTTGATGTTAATAGTTTTGAGATTTCAAAAGATAGCTACACCTATTTGAAACAATTTTTGAAATACCAACAGAGTGATTTTAAAATTCTCCCATTACTATCGTTAATTTATTCAGTGATTGAATTTAAAAATGAGTTGCCAATTGATTTTGTAACTTATATTTGGGCAAGTTCGCAAACGAAAGAAGAACTTGTCCAAAACATTGAAAACTATAAATTAAATTCTGATTATCGTGAGGTAGTTTATAAAGCCATTGCAAATTCTGAAAGTACAAAAACGGCACAGGAAAATATTGAATTATTTTTTAATTCTTTTGATGTTTCTTATACAGAAAATTTATCAGAACTTTTGTATGAAATTCTTCCTCACGGAAAGGGCAACAGCTTTAAAGACAAAACAATAAGATTATTTCACGATGTTTATTTATATTGGAAAAATAAAAAACAATGGAATGAACTTGAAAAAAAGAATTACATTCAAAATACGCTAAAATCACGCTATAAAGATATTTCAAGTAGGAAACCAAGCTATTATTTAGAGATTTTATTTGATACTACATCATTAAATAATTCTTCGGACTGGAATACTATAATTTCATTTTTTGAAAAAACATCTTTAATTGCGTCTCAAACAGAAAAAGATTTGATTCTAAATTTCCATATTCTGTATATGTACATCAAAAAACTATCCGTTTGCGAGGAATATAGAGATTTGAATATGAAATATTTTACTTTTTCAGAAAAAAAAGCGGCTTAAAAAGAAAAAATGGCTACCAAAATACAAATTTTATCTAATACGAATTATTCGCTTATAGATGTTCTAAAAAGCGAACTAATAGAAAGTACACAAGTTAAAATGGCTGTTGCATTTGTGAGAAGAACAGGATTAAATGAAATCCAAAAATCTCTCGATTATGCGATGAATGTTAATAATGCAAAAATTGAACTTATTGCAGGACTTGATTTTAAAACAACAGATGCAAAAACTTTATTAGCATTAAAAGAATTTGAGGATAATAATAAGAATTTTAGTTTTTATTGTTTTGGAGATAAAAGAGATAATTACAATGATTTGATATTTCATCCTAAAATTTATCTGTTTGAAACGGAACTTTCTAAGAATACAAAATACACTTCTATAATAGGTTCGTCAAACTTAACAAGTGGAGGATTAAACTCTAATTTTGAGGTTAATACAGTATTTAAGGAGGATAAACCTAAGTATTTTTCTCAATTACAAGCTATTTATAATGAAATAAAATTTACAGATAGTGTTTTTAAGCCAAGTGATGAATATATTTTTAAATACGGAAATATAAAAAAAGAAATTGATAAAAGTAAAGGATATTCTAATAAAGAAATTCAAATTGAAATTCAAGAATTAAAAAAGGAAGAGCAAAAACTACCAGGAACAATACCATCTTTAAAAAAAATTATTATAGATTTTATTTCCGTAAAAAACAAAAATGGAGTAGATACAGTATCTCTTGAAGAATTGTATGAAAAAATACCCAAAATCATTCAAGAAAAAAGTATAAAAATGAAGATGGATACAATATTCAATACTATTAGAGGGGAATTAAATAAACACGAAGAAAATAGTTCTCATAAGGACAATCAATTTCTTTTTAAAAGAGTAGGTAGGGGAATTTATAAATTAACAGAAAATGCAAAAAAATATATTGGAAGATAGCGAGGAATTATATAAAATTTTGCAACATTTAGGTGCTACTAAACCATATTTGAGTGATGGAGGGCTTTCAAAATCGGGAGAAAAATCGTATAATAAACTCGTACAGATAATTTACTCTATCGAAAAAATGGGATTTAATATAGGAGCAAATCAAATAATTGATAAAATGGATAAGTTTACAACAGAAGGAGATTTTTGTTCAAAGTGTTAAAAAAGATAAATTCATTGAATAATGGGAGGTAAATCCAAAAAATATTACTTTGATTACGAAATGGCAAAAATGATAAATGGAGGAAAGCAAATGCGAAACCTTTGGGAAATCAATGCAGAAAGACACAAAACTTCGCATCCCACAGAAAAACCTGAAACACTTTTAGAGAGAATTATATTGTTAGGGAGCAAGGAGAGAGATACTATTCTCGACCCATTTACAGGAAGTGGAACTACTGGGGTAGTTGCAAAGCGTTTAAAAAGAAATTTTGTTGGTTTTGAAATTAATTCAGACTATTTTGAAATCGCTAAAAATAGGATTGATAGTGTGAAAAGCAATAGTAAAGCGATTTATTCAGAAAAATTATTGAAACAAAATCTGGAATTGCAATCGTTTTTAGCTACAAAAGATTTTTTATAAAAATGTAGATAAAATTACGAATATTTTAAAACCAATAATAAAATGAAAAACCAATGAAAATCTATCATAAAATCAAAAATAGTTTATCCGATTTAAAGGAAATTCCCTTTAAGTTGGAACGCGACATACAGCGGTTGTTGGAGCAGAATTTGGAGCAAATCACAGGCTTGGAGTTGGTGAAATCCGAATTTTCGGTCCAGGAGCAACGCATTGATACACTGGCTTTTGATGTGGAAAGTAAGTCGTTTGTAATTATCGAGTACAAACGGTCGCACAATTACAGCGTGTTTGACCAAGGCGTGGGCTATCTGCGTACACTTTTGCAATACAAAGCCGATTTTGTGCTGGAATACAACGAAAAATTAGGCAAATCACTCAAAAAAGACGAGGTAGATTGGTCGCAAAGCAAGGTGGTTTTTGTGTCTCCTGCGTTCAATTCGCATCAGAAAAAAGCAGTGGATTTCAAGGACTTAAATATTGAACTTTGGGAAATCAAACAGTTTGAGGGCGATATTATCACTATCAACGGACTGAGAAAATCCGCTTCTGCACCAAGCGTAAAATTGTCGGTACAAAAGGAAAATTCTCAGCTTCAAGAAATTACCAAAGAGCTAAAAACCTACACCGAAAAAGATTTGCTCAACGGAAAACCCGATGAAACGCTAGAACTTTACGAAGAAATCAAACAAGCCATTCTCAATCTTTCCCCTGAAATTGAGATTGTCCCGCAGAAACATTATGTGGCATTCAAAATGGGAAAACGAAATATTTGCGATATTGAAATTCAAAAAAAAGAATTAAAGTTTTTTATAAATAAAAAATATGGCGAACTGGACGACCCTAAAAATTTGATGCAAGATGTATCCAAAAAAGGACATTTGGGCAACGGGGATTATGCAACAAAAATCACTGACCTCAAAAATGTAGAATATCTGATGAGTTTGGTAAAACAAGCGGTGTAAATCATTCTGACCCTATTCCATATGTTTTTACACCTAAAAATACGTTAATTTTTTTGAATCATCCAACGTGGAATAGGGCTAAAATTGCAATTACTTCCTGAAAACATAATTTTTAATCAAAAAACTATTTTTCAACAACATAGATACGTGTTTTTTTCAGAATAAAAAACTTTTCCTAAGCAGTCATTCATCAATTACTTCTTTTCAACCTTATTTTTCTTTATAACCAAAACGGCGCAATTGTCGTGTGCTGGAACGCCAGTCTTTGTTTACTTTCACAAAAATTTCGATATGGATTTGCTTGCCGAAAAAGGTTTCTAAATCGGTGCGGGCTTGCACCCCTACTTTTTTCAGGGCTTCACCCTTATGACCAATAATGATACCTTTTTGCGAGTCGCGTTCCACCATAATTACCGAACGGATATGAATGATTTGCTCCGATTCGGCAAAGGCTTCGGTCTCAACTTCAACGGCATACGGAATTTCCTTTTTGTAATTCAACAGAATTTTCTCACGGATAATTTCATTGACAAAAAAACGTTCAGGCTTATCGGTAAGTTGGTCTTTCGGAAAAAACGCAGGCGACTCGGGCAATAATGCAACAATTCGGTTAAAAACTTCATTAGTTTGAAAACCTTCCAAAGCCGAAATCGGAAAAATTTCAGCCTTAGGTACTTGCTCTTGCCAGTATTCCACCTGTTCTTCCAAAATTGCCTGATTTGATTTGTCAATTTTGTTAATAAGCAGAAGAACAGGCACTTTCATTCGGTTTATTTTATCAAAAAAAGCGGCGTCTTTCAGGTGTGTTTCGCCCACTTCCACCATATAAATGAGTATGTCGGCATCTTCAAAAGCGCTTTTCACAAAATCCATCATTGAATTTTGAAGCTCGTAGGCGGGTTTGATAATTCCGGGTGTATCCGAAAAAACAATCTGAAAATCATCGCCGCTGACAATACCAAAAATACGATGACGCGTGGTTTGTGCCTTCGAGGTGATGATGGATAATTTTTCACCCACAAAGGCGTTCATAAGGGTTGATTTCCCCACGTTGGGGTTACCGATGATGTTAACAAATCCTGCTTTGTGCATAAAAAGAATTTTAAGTAGCAAAGATAACCAAAAAGATTCACAAAAAAATGGTTTGCTTATTAAAAAACAAACCATTTCCTATTTATTATGAAAGATTACGCTATGAAGGCTCAACTCCTCCTACAAGGAAGTCTTGCCATTCTTTAAGTTCTTCCCATTTGCCTTGATATGCCAATTCGGCTTGGCGTGGCCACGTTCCGGGATTGTGGATAGCAAATCGGTCGCCACCTTCGGTTAAAATTTCTTTAAGACGTTCAGCCGAAGTTTCGGATAATATTTTCCAAGTAACGATGCCTCTTTCTTTAAAAAGTTCTTGAATTTTAGGTCCGATACCCTCAACGATGGTCAAGTCATCTTCTTTTATTTTTTTCCCTAAAACCAGTGCCGCTTTGGCTGCATCGAACATAAATCGTGAAACGGGCTCGACGGGTGTTTCTTGTTTCATAAATACGGGCGCTACGTTCTCAACGGCTTTTGCCTCAGCCGCTTTCAGCGCGACTTCCAACTCCTTAATTCGGGTTAGAAGGTCTGAATTTTCACGATTTTTTGCACTCAACGCATCGGTTTGGTCAGCCAATTCTTTTTCAAGGCGGCTGCGTTTTTGCTCGCACTCATCCAAAGCATCATTTTTTGTACATTGATTTGTTTTTGGGGAACACATTCTGCCAAGCAGATATCCCAACAAGGCACAAATAAGCCCCACAATGATAGGTATAATCCAACAAAACATATCGATTTCTTTTTATTTAGTTATTAATTTTTTATTTTAATGTAATTTCAACTCGTCGGTTTTCAGCACGCCCCTCTTGAGTTTTATTGCTTGCAATGGGCTTGTCAGGCCCCTGCGATGTGGCTTCAAGTACTGCCTCATCAAAGTTATTTTTTTGCAAATACAACTTAACAAAATCGGCTCGTTCTTGCCCCAAACGCACGTTTGATGTGCGTTTGCCTACATTGTCGGTATGCCCGACAACTAGCACTTTGGCATCGCTCACTTGGGTAACGTAATTGTTTAATTGAGCAACACGATTCCGTTCTTCTTCATTGAGATTGATGTGTGCCTCACCGGTTTCAAAATACAACCGAATCGGATTTTTTCGCAGTTCGGCGGCAAAAGCCTCTAACTTTTCTTTTTCTTGCAAAAGTGCATCTTCCGAAACCTGACTCACTTGGAAAAGCGTTGCCCAAACAGGTGCGTTGGTTTGTGATAAATCAGCATCTGCCAGTCTGTCAGCAATTTTGATTTGTTGCGACGGAAAACCTTTCTTTTCAAGATAGCTCTTCACGGCATTGGCTCGTGCCAAACCGATGGTTGGAAACAAAGACGGATTGGGTTCTTCCTTTGAATATAACCCAATGATTTCAAGCACTTTGAAAGGATTTTCAGCAAAATGAACCCTTGCTTGCTCAACCAGTGGCGCTAACGCGTCTGATATAGGTTGATGAATTTCATACGAATCCTTCATAAACAGGAAGTTATCGGCGTGCTGTACCTGCAACGGCTCTGAAACGATTGCAAAACCTTCAAGCGGTGTTTTTTCAGGTGTTTCCACAACCGGAACCACCACTTCTGTAATCATGTCTTGTTTTTGGCAACTTGTTTCACAGCAAGAACAGCAAAGCCAATATTGCAACAAAGCCCCAATAACCAATGTTATCAGAATTGCAATTAAATACGAAGTTCTTTTCATAATCAAGTAATTAATATATTCACGTGGCAAATTAAAGAAATATGTGTGAATAAAACAATGACATTTTTGCGTAACATCTGCTGAACATCAGCTTTTTATACGCAAAAAACAAACATAAGATACTAATATTCAATAACTTGACATAAAAAATAAAGTTACAAAATTAATTGCAACTTTAACATTTAATTATATAATTTTTAACTATTTACACTATGTAAACACGTTAATTATCCGATTAATTTGGCTACATCTTTGGCAAAATACGAAGCAATCAAATCAGCACCCGCCCTTTTGATGGCAACGGTTTGTTCAAGCATTACGGCATCGTGGTTGAGCCAGCCTTTTTCGGCAGCGGCTTTAATCATTGCGTATTCACCGGAAACTTGATAGACCGACACGGGTACTTCCGACATATTTTTAACCTCACGAACAATGTCCAAGTAACACAATCCCGGTTTAACCATCACAATATCAGCCCCCTCTTCAATGTCCATTCGGGTTTCTCTGATGGCTTCCAATCGGTTGTGATAGTCCATTTGATACGTTTTTTTGTCCTTCGGAATGTTTTGAGCATCAACGGGCGCACTGTCAAGCGCATCACGGAAAGGTCCGTAAAATGCCGAAGCATATTTAGCACTATAAGCCATAATTCCCACATTTACAAATTTTTCATTCTCCAACGCTTCACGAATGCTGAGAACACGTCCGTCCATCATATCGCTTGGCGCCACGAAATCAGCACCCGCCTCGGCGTGTGAAACACTCATCCGACAGAGAGCATCAACCGTAACGTCATTACTGATTTGTCCGTTTTCGATAATTCCGTCGTGCCCGTACACGGAATACGGGTCAAGTGCCACATCGGTCATTACAAGCATTTGCGGAACGGCATTTTTCACGGTTTTGATAGCGCGCTGCATCAATCCGTTGGGGTTTGTGGCTTCCTTTCCGGTATTGTCTTTCAGATTATCCGGAACTTTCACAAAAAGCAGTACCGATTTTAAGCCAAGCGCCCACAAATCTTTCACTTCTTTTTCCAAAAAATCCAAACTATATCGGAAGTAATTGGGCATCGAAGGGATTTCTTCCTTGACGCCTTTACCCTCCACAACGAACAACGGAACGATAAAATCATCGGGGGAAAGCACGGTTTCACGCACCAAACTGCGCACCGATTCGGTAACTCTAAGTCTTCTATTTCTTCTTAACGGATACATTTTTAGTTTGTAAATTAAGTTATTTCTTTTTCAAGTTCAAAAATCGTAATTTCAGGACGCACATTGAATCGCACTTTTAGCGAATGCCCCAAAGCGCGGTTGATATAGAGGGTTCTGCCTTCCGAAAGATGGAATTTTCCGGCGGTGTACGTTTTGTTGCGCACGGGCAACACCGGTGGCGGTAAAAAAGGCGGTTTGCACTGCCCTCCGTGAGTGTGCCCCGAGAGAATCCAACCCTGATGGTCATTCCATATATCCAAATCACACGCGTCCGGATTATGACAAAGCACGATATTGGCTTTTGTGTTATCATACGTTTTGAAGGCTTTTTCGGCATCGAGTTTTTTAGCCCAAAGGTCATCTAAACCGGTAAAAACCAATCCGTTTACTTCAAAAGACTCATTACGAAGCACTTGAATTTTTTCTGCGGAAAAAATCTGACAAATATTGTCTGCCACATCGGGATCTGCCCAACCTATGCCATAATCGTGATTTCCTAAAATGGCGATGGTTGCATAAGTTCCTTTCACGCTGTTTTTTATCACGGTTTGCAATTGTTCATACAACACTTCGCCTTCGGAAACAGTTATATAATCACCGGTATAAACCACAAAATCAGGATTATATCGCTTTGCTTTTTGCAAAGATTCTATCAAATAATTTGTCGAAACGCGACTACCGCTATGCAAATCACTAATTTGCATCAAGGTTTTGCCCACAAGGGTGTCAGACAGGTTTTTAACCGGCATTTTAACACGCACAAATTCAAGCCAATGCGGTTCAATTTGCCAGGTGTACAACCCCGTCAGAGCAGTAATGCCCACAGCACCCAAAAAACTCTTTTTGATAAAACTTCTTCGATTCATTTTAATTGTAACAAACGCAAAAGAACGGCAATTTTTGTGCCATTTTTCAGTTGGTTATAAAAAAGAATGCTATACTTTTTTAACGTATTGAGTTACAATCACAATTTGTTGTCCATCTACTTTTCCTTCGATGTATTGTGCATTTTCACGGTCTAACGAGATTTTACGCACGATTGTCCCTTGTTTGGCAACCATACTTGAACCCTTCACTTTCAAGTCTTTAATCAACACTACATTATCACCGGCTTGAAGCACGGCGCCGTTACTATCACGGTGGATAACTTTTTCGCTTTCGTCCAAATGGTCATTTGAGGCTTTGGCAAAAGCAAGTTCTTCATCGTCTAAATACATCATATTGAGCAAATCAAGCGACCAACCTTCGTTTTTCAAACGGTTAAGCATACGCCAAGCAACGACTTTCACGGGGGTATGTTCACTCCACATACTGTCGTTCAGGCAACGCCAATGATTGCTGTCGGGCTGAGTTGTGCCTTCAATTTGTGAAATACAGGTTTTGCAAGCCAGCAGACTTCCGTCCAACCCGCCTGCACCCACCGGAGGCACTTCGTAGATTGCTAAATCATTGGTGGCGCTGCACAATTCACACGTATTTCCGCTTCGTTTTTGTAATTCTTGAAGTAAATTCATTTGAAATTTTTTATTATCTTTGCAAAGTTACATCTTTCCGAAAAGAATGACAAAAAGAAGTTAAATAAATTTAATTATGACAAAAAAAAATCACATTTTAGGACTTTTATGCTCACTATTTTTCCTAATCGGATGCTCTGATTCTAAATTGGTTACCATAGGAAAAGCGCCACAATTTTCATTTACGAATCAGCACAAGCAAACCATTTCCAACAAAGATTATGAAGGAAAGGTGTACGTGGTGGAATTTTTCTTCACCTCCTGCCCCACCATCTGCCCGATAATGACCTCAAATATGGTTAAGGTTCAAAACGCTTTTGAAGGAAAAAACGTTGGTTTTGCTTCGTTTACCATCAATCCTGAGCACGACACACCCGAAGTTTTGAATGAATATGCTAAAAAACAGGGAATTACAAGTCCACACTGGCATTTACTAACGGGCGATGAAAAGGCGATTTACGATTTGGCCAACAACGGATTCAACCTGCACGCACAAAACACAGCCCAAGGCGAAGACGGATTTGAGCATTCGGGCTTGTTTGCTTTGATTGACCAAAAAGGGAACATCGTTTCACGAAAGGACGCCAACGGAACGCCTTTGATTTACTACAACGGTCTGGATAACAATCAAGTACAAATGCTTATTGAAGATATCGATTTATTGCTAAAACCATAACATATGGTTCAAATTAAAACATAAAAAAAGAGCATCAAAATGATGCTCTTTTTCCCTTTAAAAATAATGTTTAACTATGCTTCAAACGGAACGATTGAAACGAATGATTTATTGTTTTTCTTTTTCTGAAACTTCACAATTCCGTCAATTTTAGCGTGTAACGTATGATCTTTACCAACGTATACATTTTCGCCTGCGTTATGTTGCGTTCCTCTTTGTCTTACGATAATATTACCGGCGATGGCAACTTGCCCGCCATAAATTTTCACTCCCAATCGTTTGGAGTGCGATTCTCTACCGTTCTTCGAACTACCGACACCTTTCTTATGAGCCATTTCTTTTCTGTTTTAAATTATTTTACAATACCTCCATTAAGTTCGTCTTGCCATTTTTTGAGTTCGTCCCACTTTCCGTCGGCTGCCAATTGTGCCTGTGCCGCCCAAGTTTGCGGGTCTAAATGTGCCAAGTTTGAACTTGCTTCTGTTAAAATAGTTTTGATTTCGTCAGCTGATTTTTTAGCCAATTTAGCAAATGTATCAACACCTGCGTTTACAAGGGCTTCGGCAGCTTTGGGTCCGATACCTTCAACTTTTTTCAAATCATCGGCTTTGGCAGGTTTTGCTGCTTTTTCCTCTTTTTTCTCGGTTTTAGCAGGCTTTGCCCCTGATGCGATGATGTTTTCAATAAGGATTTCGGTTAAATATTGTCTGTGACCGTTTTTAACTTTGTACCCTTTGCGTCTTTTCTTTTTGAAAACGATAACTTTATCGCCTTTCAAATGTTTTACCACTTTGGCTTCAACCGAAGCTCCGTTTATAGCGGGGGCGCCGATTGTGATGCTTCCGTTGTTGTCCAAAAGAAGAACGTTGTTAAACGCAACTTTCTCTCCTTCTTGATTTTGCAAACGATGAACAAACACTTTTTGGTCTTTGCTAACTTTAAATTGTTGCCCTGCTATCTCTACAATTGCATACATAGCTTTACTTTTTTAATGCGTTAAATTTTGGGCGCAAAACTACAACTTTTTTCGTAAATCACAAACTTATTTTAAAAAATTTTGCAGTTTCAAAAAAAACATTTACCTTGCGAAACTTTTTTACTTCATCGATGAAAAAATATTTTTGTTACATCCTATTAATAACGGCAGCAACAAGTTGCGGGATTTACAACTTCACGGGCGGAAGCACCGGAAACGCCAAAACGTTTCAAGTGAACTTTTTTCGCAACGATGCGCCTTTGGTGGAACCGGGTTTGGACAGGGATTTCACCCTAGCCTTGCAGGATTTGATAAACAACCAAACCAATCTATCACTAACCGACCGCAACGGCGACTTGGTCTATGAAGGTGAAATTGTGGAGTTTACCATCGCACCAATGACGGCGACCGCACAGCAAACCGCCGCACAAAACCGCCTGACCATTGGCGTAAACGTGCGTTTTACTAATAATGTTGAAGAAAATAAAGATTTCGAGAAACGTTTTTCATTTTACTATGACTATCCGGGCTCAACGCAATTGAGCTCCATCAAAGGAACTGCCTTTGCCGAAATTTTTGAACGCATCACCCAAGATATTTTTAACGCCTCATTAGCCGATTGGTAATCGTATGACTGTAAAAGAATTTGTTGAAATACTAAAAAATCCGTACGTTGTCAGTGAGGAACAGGCGCGCGAGTTGGACAATATCGTGCAGGAATACCCTTATTTTCAGGCGGCACGGGTACTGCAACTCAAAGTGCTTCATTCCGAAGGCAACTATCGGTATAACAAAGCCTTAAAACTGGCTGCGGTTCACGTTTTAGACCGCTCGGTGCTGTACGATTTCATACACTCAAAGGCGGTGGTGCGCGATGTTTCGGTTTTGCAGCAAGAACTCAATGAAATTAAAAAAGCGGTGCAACGGCAAGAAATCAAAAAGGAAAGTTTTTCGATTCCGAATACCAATTATGTGATGCCGCCCACTTTTTCTGCGCCGCAAATTCCGAAACCTATTTTTGAAGAAGATATTTTTTCGGAAAAATTTATCAAGCAGGGCGACATTGAGTCCATTATGGTGTACAAGGAAGAAATAATGCCCGAAACACCACGTGAAAAATCAGGTGAACGCCACGACATTGTACTGGGCAACAAGGTTGAGTCCATCTCGGAATGGCTGACTAACATTTCAACTGATGAAGGAAGCCAATCGGCTGATTATAAAAACAGTAAGGTAGCCGAAAAATTCAAATTAATCGACAAATTTTTGGAAGCCAACCCCAAAATTGAACCCGCACGCGACAATGTTCCGAGCGTTAATTTAGCCAATGAAGTCAAAACCGACCCGCATCAATTAATGACCGAAACGCTGGCGCAAGTGTACGTAAAACAACGCAAATATAAGCAGGCAATTCAGGCTTATGAAATATTAATTTTGAAAAATCCGGAAAAAAGTGCTTACTTTGCAACCCAAATACAAAATATTAAAAATTTACAGCAAAATAATTTATAAGAAATGACAGCATTTAACATTTTTATGATTCTTATCGTAGTAGTTTGTCTGCTACTTGCTTTGGTAATTATGGTTCAAAACCCGAAAGGTGGCGGGCTTTCGTCTTCCTTCGGCGGAAACACCCAAGTGGTGGGAGGCGTTAAGAAAACGGGCGACTTTTTGGAGCGCAGCACTTGGACGTTCGCAACGCTTTTGGCAGTGCTTATCATCGTTGCCAACTCGTTGTTATTGCCCAGTTCAGGCGCAAATAGCGATTCCAAACTATTGGAAGGAGCAGCACCTGCCCCTACCGATGTTCTAAACACACCGGCTAACACCAACGGACAACCTGCACCAACAGCTACCGGAACTACAAACTAATGTTACAACAATGAGTGATTGGCTAAAAACATATCAAGATAAAACCGAATATTTGTCCGAACCCTATGATTTCAACATCTATTTTAAAGAAAAGGAAATCAATGGACGGGCAGTTTCCCTGTTGGAAATCGGCGAAGTGAACGTACCTACGGGCGAAGTTTTCGTGTGTGACCCGTTAACGTTTTTAACCCGCGACCAAAAGCCCTACTTTTTAAAAACACCTATCGGGAAGTTTCCATTGACGATTGTGGTAGTTGAAGTTGAAGAAAATCATCATCGGTATGTGGGCTTTCGAGTGAAATTTTCTGACAAAGAAGCTATATCTTACAAGCTGGCTCTCAAAGGCGATGAAGATTTAGCCTCAATGGAAATGGGTGAGTTCTTCGGATTTAATGTAGATGCAGGCTTGGCAACGTTTGTAGATGTAAAGACTCGCGATGCTTTTTGCGATTTTGAAGAAAAATGGCATCGTGAAAACAGTGAAGCCAGTAATATCTACGATGATTTTTTTGCAGCCCTTTTTGCGAAAAACGCTCGTAATAATCCAAAATTTCAGCGTGAATACGGCGATTGGATTTTATTTCAAATTCCTGATACGGAATTAAGTGTACCGATGATTCAGAGTGGATTCGGTGACGGCACATATCCCGCATATTTCGGCTTTGATAGCCAAGGAGCAATTTGCGAACTTTTCGTTGAATTTATCGACGCCACACTCCCCGAGGAGGAATAATTTTCTATCAAATACCTGCCAAAAAGTCAGTTTTAAGGTTTTGGCATAGTTTTTAACGAGTGTAGAACAGACGTTTAAAATAAAGAAACAACTAAATAATAAATACAATAATTTATGGCAAAAGTAAACATTAAGCCTTTGGCTGACAGAGTATTAATTGAGCCTGCGGTAGCGGAAACCACTACGGCATCGGGCATTATCATTCCTGACACGGCAAAAGAAAAACCGCAAAAAGGCACAGTCGTAGCCGTTGGAGCCGGAACTAAAGACAATCCCGTTACCCTAAAAGCGGGCGATGTAGTCCTTTACGGAAAATACGCAGGAACTGAACTTAAACACGACGGAAAAGATTATCTTATTATGCGTGAAAGCGACGTTTTGGCGGTGATTTAGTAGCGGTAGGCTATTGGGCTATACGGCCGCCTGCTTTAAGCAAATGAAGCTAAGTTGCCTATCCTATAATGAATTACAATGAGAGATTTCAAAAAATATGATGTTTGGCATCTGAGTCATCAATTTGCTTTGGATATTTACAAAATCATTTCCAAAGGAAGAACTTTTTGGTATTACGAGTCAGATTAGGAGAGCTTCCGTTTCTGTACCGACCAATATTGCAGAAGGCTGTGGAAGAGAATCAGATAAAGAATTTAATTATTTTTTAAACATTTCTTTGGGTTCAGCCAGTGAGTGCGAGTATCTTCTTTTAGTATCAAAAGATTTGAATCTCATTAATTTAGAATCATTTTCAAAATTAGAAAAACAAGTAAAAAATATAAAAATTAAAATTCACAAGCTCAGAAAGGCAATACGCACCAACATAGCTAAAACGGACGAAGTCCAAAAAGCTAATGGCGAGTAGAACTCAGATAGCTTGTAAAAACAAAAACAAAATGGCAAAAGAAATTAAATTTGATATAGAAGCCCGCGAAGGTTTAAAGCGTGGCGTTGATGCGTTGGCAAACGCGGTGAAAGTAACTTTGGGTCCCAAAGGACGTAACGTAATCATCAGTAAATCATTTGGTTCGCCTCACATTACCAAAGACGGAGTTACCGTAGCGAAAGAGGTGGAACTGGAAGACGCTCTTGAAAATATGGGAGCTCAAATGGTAAAGGAAGTCGCTTCAAAAACCAATGATTTGGCAGGTGACGGAACAACCACCGCAACCGTTTTGGCACAAGCCATCGTAAAAGAAGGATTGAAAAACGTTGCCGCCGGAGCGAATCCGATGGATTTAAAACGCGGAATTGACAAGGCGGTTTCAAAAATCGTTGAAAATTTGGCAAAACAAGCCAAAGAAGTTGGGTCTTCTTCCGAGAAAATCCGTCAAGTAGCTTCCATTTCGGCAAATAACGACGACACCATCGGTGATTTAATCGCTACCGCTTTTGAAAAAGTAGGAAAAGAGGGCGTAATCACTGTGGAAGAAGCCAAAGGAACTGATACTTACGTAGATGTGGTGGAAGGAATGCAGTTCGACAGAGGATATCTTTCTCCGTATTTCGTAACCGATTCAGAGAAAATGGTTGCCGAGTTGGACAGACCTTACATCTTGTTGTACGACAAAAAAATCTCTACAATGAAAGATTTATTGCCTGTGTTAGAGCCTGTTGCTCAGTCAGGTAAACCACTCTTAATCATTGCAGAAGACATCGACGGAGAAGCATTGGCAACTTTGGTAGTAAATAAATTGAGAGGAACTTTACGCATCGCTGCCGTAAAAGCCCCCGGGTTTGGTGACCGCAGAAAAGCAATGTTGGAAGACATCGCCATTTTGACAGGCGGAACCGTAATCGCCGAAGAACGCGGATTTACCCTTGAAAATGCCACTATCGAAATGTTAGGAACGGCTGAAAAAGTTTCTATCGACAAAGATAACACCACGATTGTAAACGGAGCAGGTGAGGCTGAGCAAATCCAAGCTCGCGTAAACCAAATTAAGGCTCAAATCGAGGTAACTACTTCGGATTATGACCGTGAGAAATTGCAAGAGCGTTTGGCGAAATTGTCAGGCGGTGTGGCGGTTCTTTACGTAGGAGCTGCTTCGGAAGTGGAAATGAAAGAGAAAAAAGACCGTGTTGATGATGCTCTTCACGCCACGCGTGCCGCCGTTGAAGAAGGAATCGTTGCCGGTGGAGGAATTGCATTGCTTCGTGCCAAAGCCGTATTAGCGAAAATTAAACCCGTAAACGCCGACGAAGCTACGGGAATCCAAATTGTAGCGAAATCTTTGGAAGCTCCATTGAGAACGATTGTGGAAAATGCCGGCGTTGAAGGTTCGGTAGTTGTAGCCAAAGTAAGCGAAGCATCGCGTGATACGTACGGATACAACGCTAAAACAGACCAATACGCCGATATGTTCAAAGCAGGAATCATTGACCCTAAGAAAGTTACGCGTGTAGCTTTGGAAAACGCAGCTTCTGTGGCGGGAATGATTCTGACAACAGAATGTGCTTTGGTAGATATTAAAGAAGAAAAAGGTGCCGCGATGCCTCCGATGGGTGGCGGAATGCCCGGAATGATGTAAAATTTCATTCATAATATAAATTTAATCAATAAAAAACTGCCCTCTTTCGAGGGCAGTTTTTTTATTGGCACGACACTAATTTTATTCAAGTGTCATTAAATATTTTTCGGCATCCAAAGCAGCCATACAACCCGAGCCTGCGGCGGTAATTGCCTGACGGTAACGACTATCGGCGGCATCTCCGGCTACGAAAACACCTTTGACGTTGGTCAGGGAAGTTCCCGGAACGTTTTTAATGTAGCCCACTTCATCAAGGGTAATAAAATCTTTGAAAACATCAGTGTTTGGTTTGTGTCCGATGGCTACGAAAAAGCCGGTAATCGGGATTTCAAACACCTCATTTGTTTTATTATTTCGGGCTTTTAAAGCGGTTACTACCTGTCCGTCACCCAAAATTTCTTCGGTTTCAGTGTTTAGAAGCACCTCAATATTAGGCGTTTTAAGCACGCGTTCTTTCATAATTCGGGAAGCACGGAACTCATCACGGCGCACCAACATTGTTACCTTCTCACAGATATTCGACAAATAAAGAGCCTCTTCACAAGCGGAATCGCCCGCCCCTACGATGGCAACTTTTTGTTTTCGGTAGAAAAATCCGTCGCAAACGGCACAAGCCGAAACGCCACCTCCGGTTTGCAAATAATGTTGCTCGGAAGGCAAGCCCAAATACTTGGCAGATGCCCCCGTGGCGATGATTACGGTTTGTGCGTGGATTTCTTTTTCGCCATTAATCCACACTTTGTGAGGCGTTTGCGAAAAATCTACTTTGGTTACCCAGCCATTTCGGATTTCTGCCCCGAAACGTTCGGCTTGTTGTTGAAGTTCCATCATCATTGCCGTTCCGGTGATTCCGTTGGGATATCCGGGGAAGTTTTCAACCTCATTGGTGGTTGTGAGTTGCCCTCCGGGTTGCTCGCCCTGATACAAAACGGGATTCATATTGGCACGCGATGCATAGATGGCGGCGGTGTATCCTGCGGGACCTGAACCAATTATCAGGCATTTAATTTTTTCTATTTCTGCCATTGTGCTATGTTTTTGAATTTAACCCTACAAAGATACTAATTTTAATTGAAAAGACAAAAGTTGTGCTAAATTACGGATAATTCAGGTAACGTACAAAACAATAAAAACACCTTCATTGTATTGTGCTTTTTAAGGCAGAAAATATTTCACACACATAAACCTATAATAATCAGTCAGATATATTATTTGAAGTTGATGTCGCCACTTCCAACCACTTGGGAGTCTTGTTTTTTAGGCTTTCCGTATATCGAAATATCGCCACTTCCGGTCATACGGGCTTTTACTGCTTCTTGTGCATATACCGAAATATCACCCGAACCATCTAATTGAATATCAGCTATTTTGGCTTTCAGTTTTTCAGCATCAATATCACCCGAGCCGGAAAGTCCGGCTTTCAGATGGTGTGCGGTTCCCATCACGTTGAGGTCGCCACTGCCCATCAATTCTAAATTCAAATTATTGGCTGACAAATTTACCTGCATATCACCCGAACCGTTCAGGTAACAATCAAAAGTATCAACAGTTAGTTTGTTTTTCAAATAAACTTCGCCCGAGCCTATCAGCGAAATTTTATTTAGACTTTGATTTACAGCAGCATATATTTTTACTTTATGTTTAGTCACATAATTAACACCGCTTTTAATCTCCACAATAAGTGCATCGTTTTGCACCGATGTCAAGATGTAAGGTTCCAGATTATCAGAAGTTTCGATGCGAATTTTTCCAACCTCACCTTCGGATAAAATAAGCGTAAACGGACTTTTGTTAATCACTTGATTATAAGCCCCTACACTTCGTTCTTTACTGATGATGTTGCCGTTATCTTTAACGGTTTTTATCGATTTTTGTGCGTAACTCACTGAAAAAGTGAGCAATAAAATAATAGCTATTTTTTTCATTGTATGATTGTTTTTAAAATTCGTTTACCTTTACCCCTCCAAAAGAAGAATTGATTTTCAGTGTATTACCTCCCTTTCCTTTGGTTCCGCTGATGAAGCTGCTTATGTTGCCGATATTCTTTTTGTCATAAGGCAAATTGGCAGGAAGCTGTGGCTTGGAAAATGAGTTGGAAAATTCATATGAAAATTCCCAATCTTTATGATAACCAATTGAAATAGAAGTATATGCTCCATCAATTGTCAGTGAATTTACACTTGGAGCAATCCCTCTGACCGACAAGTTTCCATATTTTGATGAAATCGTTGCTTGCTTGCTTAACGCATTTATTTTCAGATTTGTATATGCACTATGCGCTGAAAGCGATGCCGCTTTTTCTACCGTGAGATTACCGTACTTACAATGGGCATCAATTTGAGATACTTCACTGATTTTCAATGTTGTATAATCCATTGATAATTTGATAAATTGTGCTTTTTCCACCGAAATAGTCGAATAATCGCCGTCGAGATATAATTTCTGAATCTCGGTTATTTGCGTATTGGGGCTGTAATTCAGTTGCAAACGAGCCTCGGCATTAATTTTTTCAAGATTTACCGAGCCGTATGACGCATTGATTTTCAGCTCACTATCGGTTTTGTTCAGAAAAATATCACCATATTGACTTTCGAGCGAAATTTTGGTTTTTGTGGGTAACGAAATGGTGTAATCAATTCGAATGCTTACGGAAGTATTTGATTTCCAGAACTTTTTTACAAAAGAAGAAGAGCTGCTCTGAATCAAGGTTTTAGCCGAAACTGCACTTCCCTTTTGCGAAAAATCAATTGAAATATCTTTTAGGCGTTCTTTGGCACGGTCGGCGTCATCACTGCTGGTTTTGACAGTCACGTCTATTTTGATGGTTTTCAGATTGTCATCAGCCACAAGGGTTATTGTTCCGTATTTGTTTGATACAAAAAGAGATGGCAAATCACTGACATTGAATGTTTTGTTTTCTTTTTTGGTTTCGGTGTATTTGTGTTGAACAAAAGGCGTATTTGCCAAAACATTTGTGGCTATTAACCAAAATAGAACCCAAAGAAAATGTTTTTGTTGTCGGAAAATAGATTGTAATACATTCATAACGTTCTGTTTACGATTAATTTATAACGATGCGGTAATCACATCATTTGAGAATTTAATTTGCGTATCAAAATTAACAATCATTGCGGCAAGCAGGTGTTGATTTTGTCCGTTTTTGATAATTTCCCGCCGAAGTTCTTGATAATTTTGGTTCATTTTTTCGAGCTGCGTTAGTGCATCTTGGGCAATGTCTTGATTTTCTAAATCTCTGATAGCCTGAATGTTTTGCTGTATTAAGGGCAAATAATACTGTTCGGACTGATAAGCCGTGGGCGACGCTTTTTCGAGAGAATCACCGTTAAACGAACTGATTGTCAGCAGCAACGCCAACGAAGCGGCAACGGCAGTTACCAGATAAAAAATTCGCTTGTTGCGTTTTTTGTTTTTGGCACGACGCAGTTTTTGCGAGAATCGCTGTTGATGTCCATCGGGAAGTTCATATATGTCAAAAATTGTTTTGTTCATTTTTAATCGTTTTAATCGTTTGTTTTAGAGCGGTTTTGGCTCGTGAAATAGAGGTTCGGCAATTGGCGTCGGTGAGGTTCAATATTTGGGAAATTTCTTGATTATCAAACCCTTCAATGAGCGATAGGTTCAAAATAACGCGCTGTTTTTCGGGTAGTTTTCCTAAGGCGTAAAGCAGTATTTTTATTTCTTCTTCTTGGAAATCCCACGTTTCTTGCAGGTTGTCATCTTCTTGATTGTCAATAAAATATTCTGTTGGCAAATACTTTTTTTCTTTCCGCATAATCATCAGGGTTTCATTGATAACGATGCGTTTGAGCCACGCCCCGAAACTACTTTCATTACGAAACGAATTGAGCATCGAAAAGGCTTTGATGAACGCCTCTTGGGTGGCATCTTCGGCTTGGTCGGCACGCTGCAACATCCGCAAAGCCGTGTTGTACATTGCTTTGGCATACTGCTCGTAAACAGTGGTTTGCGCTTTGGTGTTGCCCCGTTTACAGGCTTCGATTATGTCGTTTTCGATGTCGGTCAAAGTGTTCGTTTTATGTAAAGATGTAGCAAAACGAAGAATGTTACAAATTTTGGAAAGTTTTTTTAACTATTTAGGAGATTAC
>NZ_JAUNKD010000032.1 GCF_030532915.1 Capnocytophaga sp. | reverse complement strand
CGGTCGGCAAGGGTCAGTTCGCAATTTTCCGCCAAAAAACAATGGTCGTATTGCCCCTCACTTTCAAACTCAAACAAATCGTCAAAATGCGCCTCGAAATAGGCTTTGTCGCACTCCAAATACAAAAAGCCACGCTCGGGATTTTGATTCGGATGATTACCCGGAATCTCTTGAAGGTCAGTGATTTGTTCTACAATCGTGAATTTTAATGGTTTTTTCATTTTAATTTATTGATTTGCTTGTACAAACTTTTCATTTCGGTAAGGTGATTTTGCAATTCCGTCAATAGTTCTTGCTGATTGTTAGTAGTTTGTGAGCGGAAAAACAGTACACCTAAATATGCGTAAATCAGCGAAATACCTTGTTCGTACCGCTCTTTTGGGGTGTTGTCTTTTGCCGTATAACGGTTGCGAATTGTTGTAATTTTCTGATAATCACGAATATTGGTCAGCCATTTATCGTAATTGGCTTTTGCCCAGTCTTTTACATACTCATCGGAATGCTTACCTGCATCGTGTTCAAAATGATTTTCTAATGTTTGCTCCCAAACAAGGTTTACTAACTGATTATGAAGCTGTTCTTGCATTTTTTCATCGGAAAAATAATATTTCAGATAATAAAAACGCCACATCAAATTCCAGTTTAAATGATTGATTTTGTGTTGTTTATCAGGATACGGATAACCAAGCGACAACACATAATCCACGCACAGGGCAACCGCCTCCTTTTTTTCGGCAACCAAAAAATCGCCTACCAGTTCGGCAAGGGTGTGCCAGTCCGCTCCTTTGGTGGGTTTAAAGCCTTTTTCGGCAAATTTTTTAACAGTATTTTGCTGTTTTTTGGTTTCAGCAAATGGGATTAATTGTTCAAAATTCATAAGTTTGTATTTATTTTATAAATTCTTTAAAATCAACTTCTTGTAAGTTTGTCATATTTTCCTCCGAAACAATGCAAAAGCGTTTTTGTAATTGCGAATGCTGAATTTCAAAGGCGATTTCTCCGCTTTGATTTTTAAAAATAGCCGAAAAATTTTTGCTGTCAAAACCATTTTTAAAGTGGGCTTTGCGGAAAAGCTGTTCCAACGATTTTTTCTCGCTTATGGAAATGCTTTGCCAATGACTTTTGAGTGTAGGCGGCTCATTTTCAAAGATGTATTTTTCAATCAGAAAAGTATCTACACCGCTTATTTCCAGTCGTTTGCTGGGTTCTTCGTCCAAAAAATCTTCCAGAAAAATTCCGCCCAAAGGCAGCAAAAACAAACCATTTTCCAACTGCACTTCCAGCTGTAATTTGTCCGAAAAAAACGATTGTTGGTCTTGCTCGTAATTGTCCCAGTATTTCCATACAAGCGGTTGTATTTCAGCGATATAATATTCGTTAGGATAAAATTTCCCCACAATGCCGCCCATCGTAAAATCACCAACCGAAAGCACCGCTTCGCCTATTTCTTGGGTTTTGGAATATATTTTTGCCTTGCTCATAATTATTTGATTTTATTGCTAAGTTGTTTTTTATGGCTTCCTAAATTTACGACATAAAAATTGTCTGCTAAAAAATATAAAATTAGTTTTATTTTCTCTCCTATTTTATTTAAAAATTGAAAATATGCTATAATATACAACAAATCCGCATTAAATTACCCGGCAATTAGAAATAACAAATAAACCATATTTAAGAAAAATATGCTGCTCAATGATTTGTTTGAAGAAATTCCGCCTACGGTATCAACCAAATAACCACCACCCAACATAACTCCAACAAATAATAATAGCAAGGCAAAAAAGTATTTTTCCCTAAGGAAAAGAAAAATATCAAAATAATACGCCCAATTTTTTTCAGATTGATTAAGTCCAAAAAAAGGAATGGTTTCTGTTGTATTAAAAGGTTTATCTTTTTCTATAAAGAAATGCTGAACCTCATTATTTTCATATTTTCTGTATTCTGCTGCCTTTATCCAATTGCTAACCAAGCCACTGTATTTTCTTTCAAATTTGATTTGCTGATTTTGTTTTTCAACAAAGAAATAAACCCTTCTTTTACCGGCGTGTTTGTCAATGATTACTTTTTTATTTTCAATATTTTCGCTAACTGCGATTTCACTTACCGGCTTTAAATTGGAATCCATTTTCGCTATTTGAAAAACGAAAAAAAGTGTTACTAACACAGGGAAAGCCAACATTACGAAATGGTACAATTTATTTTTCATTTATTTGCTTTAATGGTCGTTTTTGATATTATTTTTTAGCTTTTTAAATCTTATCTACATAATATTTAATCTAATTTCTCTTGATTTTGATAGGCTTCCATAAAAAGCCCTCCGCAATGTCAAAGTTATACACTTTTTGGTTTTTAGAAAAATACAATCCATAATATTATTCTAACATATTGGGATACAGATGAATTCCATAAGCAATATCTATCAGTATATCAGCATATTCAAATCCCTCATAATCATCAAAATATCGGATAGCTATTTGCCCCAAACTATATCTTTGCGGGCTTCTTCTTCTGAAAATACTATATTTTTTTCTACAACATTCTGTTTTATATCATTGAGTTGATTTAGAATGGATTGACATACCGATAAAGAAGGGGTTGCCTCAATTTTTTTTTGAGTTAGTTCTATGGCTATCTCCAATAATTCTTTAAAATATGATTTTTTTAAATTTCTTTCTAATGGTATATACATAGAATTTTAAAATTGATTTTTTAACACCTATATTTGGCTTTCGCCCCTTTTGTGGTCGTCGCTAATGGATAACAATTCGCCGTAATGAGACCAGTTCAATTTGCCAGACAGTGTCTGGCATTTTGGGTATAATAGATATAAGTTCCTCATATTTTGCAAGTTAGACCTTGAAAAACCCTTGCCAAACTCTTTTGTGAGTTGTTTGGACAAGTTTTTCAGAAGGTTTGTGCCGTATTCGGCTCGGTCGGCGTTGTTTTGTTCGTCCGTAACGATGATTTTGCCAATCTGCCAATAGGTTTTCAGTAAAATGCTATTTACCTGAACCACAACATTATTCCTCGCTTGATTGAGCAATAATTTTATATCATCGTAGGCGGTATGTTTATCCGATTTCTCTATTTTCATCATTCAAATTTCTTGGGTTTTGGAATATATTTTTGCCTTGCTCATAATTATTTTGCTAACAAACTGATTTACAAATATATGATTATATCGCAAAACTTTGGGAGAATTAACTATTTTTTCCGTTCTTTAACATCTTTTTTCACGGCAAAAGTATCAAAAGCCATTTCCGCCGAACCGATTGCCACCACCCTGTCTTTGCAAATCAAAACGCCCAAACCGTGTTCGCTGTCCCACATACAATGAAAACTGATGCCCAAATACGGTATATCGTCCTGATATTCAGAGAAAACGAAAATCGAAGTCGGACTTAAAAGCGTGGCAAAACCTTGAATGTCGCTGATGTCGGGCAAAAATTCCGCTTTCTGTTCTTTGGAATAAAAATCCTTGTAAGTGTCTTGTATTGAGGGATATTGCTTTAACAACTCGCCCAAAATGGCATTCAGCATAGGCATCTGATTTTCTTTGAGATACGCCAATCCGTTTTTGTGTTTTTGGGTTTCGCGGTCGGTGGTTTCGCCGTCTTTTCGTAACACTTCGTAACCAATTTCGGTATCTTCTTCGTCAAAAAACACCTGCCATTGTGGCAATTCAACCGACTTAAAATCAAACATATCCAAATCATCGTCCTCCGCCTCAAGGTACTGCTGCATCAACTCCGGATTGTCCAAAATATTTTGGAAAAACGCCTCATATTCAGCGGATTCTGCGGTTGCTTCACTTTTGAAAAACGCCAATCCTTCGGCAAAAGCTCCGCATTCCAGAAATTTATTTTTGTAATAATTATACCTTACATTTAGGGGATTTTTTTGTCCGCTTTGATGTTTTTTGCTTTTTTTCACCCATTTAAGAAGGTCGGCGGGGTCTTTTGCCCAAATCGCCTCGTTCATCATTCGCCCAATGAGGATGTAGGCATCGTGGATTTGGTATTTGCTTTCGTCCATTTGCTCCCATTTTTCACTAACGAACGCACGAAATTCGGCATTGGTCATTTTGTTTTTGCTTTTGCCCAACATTTTGGACATTTCAAAATCAATTTGCTCTAAAATTTTTTCTGTCTCGGTCATATTTTTTTCTTTTTCTCGTGATAAAATGCTTCTAATAGGCTAAAAAACAGCGTAATGGCTTTTTGGTGGGTTTCCGATGAAATTTCGCTTTTTAAAAAATCGTCCCAAAGGATATTTTTCGACTCAAAACCCTGTGTATGAGCCAAAATCATATTTACAAATCCTGCGGTGGATTCATAAAACCCCAATTTTTTGGCTACAAAATCATCAAAACCGTCAAGCGAATCGTCTTTCTTGCCCAATATCCAAAATGCTGATTTATAGCCTAATACAAAATTCCACAAACTTGGCAAAGTCGGCGGACTGATGTACATTCCCAATCGCAATTGCATCATTTGCAAAAGTTCGTACAGATTTTTTGGCGTTATTTTATTCATTTTTAAATTATTTTAACAAATGTAACACACGCAGACTAAAAGTGTCCTGCATCGTGAGTTGGTTTTTATTCACAGCTTCTTTTCAAAACGATTTAAAATGTGCTTTCAAAAATGCCGACCAAGCATCGTCATCTTCTTGAAAACCAATAATATGTGTTCGGTATTTATCACCAAAAATATATTCCTGCACAAATTGCATAAAACTGACATCAATATCCTGCATATCGCGGTATTTTTCAGCGTTAAAATGCACATTTCCAGTACTTTTGTCCATAAAAACAGGCTCGTAAAGAATCTGTCCGATTTCATACATTTTGGTATTATAAGGAACTCGCTCTTGGCTGTCCAAAATTTCGGTGCTGCTCCACAAAACAACATCGCCGAAACAGCCTCCATCACAGATTTTTAGGAAATTTTTATGTTCTTCAGTGAGCAATTTGTCCGCTTCGGCACTAAAACGAGTCGCCCCATCAGGAATTTCGCCAATCAAAATGCCGTCTTCCAAAGCCTCCAACTGATTTTTGTAATGTAAAATTAAATTTTTCATTGTTCTATTTTTATGTTAATTGTTTGAAAATAAATGATTTAATAATGTTTTATTTCGCCTAAAAATTTTACCACGAAAAGCGTTCCTCAAAAGCACTTTGCGAATAATTGTACGATTTTTTGTGTTTGTAAAAATAAGCATTTTTTAGGGTTTCGGAGGTAAATAAGGGCGATAAGTCGTTGTCTTTTACTTCTTTACAAAGAAAAGTGGTCAAGTGTTTCATCTGCCGAACAAATCCGCAATCGGAAATGGAGAGATGCAAATACAACTCGCTGATGTTCGTCCCAGCAAACGCCGATGTATCCACCTCTGAAACCGATTCCAACTCAATGACTTTTAAGGATTTACACGCTTTTAAAGACGACCATTGGGCGAGTTTCCTCGCTCCGTTGATTTTCAGGTGTGTAAGTTCTTTTGCTATTTCAAGTCCTTGCAAATCAGCACCTTTGTAAGTGCGAAGCTCCAACCGCTGTAAATTGGGCAATTTTTCCACAAAGGATAGGTTTTTGCAATCCGATATGATAAGCTCTTTAAGTGCTTGACTTTCAAGGGTTATTTCATCAGGAAAGGCACACGCCAAGCCCTCTAAATGCGGAAAATGAGCAAGGTGAAACGGCGTTTTTGTCCACCATTGCAAAAACACCAATTTTTGCAGTCCGTAAAGCGGATTGACCTGCGTGGCATCGCTCAACTGACACGAAACCCACAAATGAGTCATCTTGGGGAAATTAGCCGTAAGTTCCTCAAAATCAATGTCATATTTCTGCCGGTAATCCTCACTGCTAATACCGATTTTGGCGTGATTGGGGAATTTTTGCCGAGTATACGCCATCGCTTTGTCCAGTTCTTCGGCGTTAAACATCAGATAATCATCGGTTTGCATTATGCCGTTTTTGTCGAATATACTCATTGGTTTTTGGTTTTAATTTTTATTTTAAGGCGAAAAGTCGAAAGCCTCGACACACTTTTTTTAGCACTTTATTAACTTTGCCAAAGGTCGAGAGCCTCGACACTCGTTTTTTTAAAACTTTGGCAAAGTTGTAGCGAAAAGATACACGATAAATTGCGTATTTACTGCGAACCGATTTACGATTTGTTATCGCACAACGCCCATTGCATCAGCGTGTTATGAACCGACAAGACATTTTCCAATTGTTTACTTCTGACCGAAAAAAGCGAACTTTCACAGTCAAAATCCAGTGTTTTGAGTAGCGATTTGTCCGTTTCTTTTAGGTGTTTTTTGATGCGTTTTTCAAGGTCGTAAGCGTTGATTTCGGTATCGTTTTTTTGTTCTTTTTCGCTTAAAAATACTTGAAAATCAGTAACTAACAAAGTAAATTCGCCCTGTGAAGCGAACAGCTGCGGACGAAAAGCCGTTTCATCCGGCAAAGAAGGCTCTTGCTCGGTTTGGGGTGCGTTTTCATCTAATTTTTCCAAACATTCCAGCAGGTAATTTTGCAAAGCTCCACCCAGCTTACTGTACTTATTTTCAGCCAGTTGATTGTATTTGTCTTTTAATTCTTGGTTTTGCACCGATACGACAATATCGCGTTTTTGGGCATCGTCTTTCCATAAAAAATCGGGAATGTTGTTGCTGTGGGCGATGATTTTATCCAAATCGGCGGTTAAATTTTTCAAAAAATCGTCTCGCAAATCCTTGGGAATTTTGCGTTTGTTCCGCTCACAATAGTCCAGC
The DNA here is from genome assembly GCF_030532915.1 of Capnocytophaga sp. Classification (GTDB taxonomy): domain Bacteria; phylum Bacteroidota; class Bacteroidia; order Flavobacteriales; family Flavobacteriaceae; genus Capnocytophaga. Next base: position 15,196 of record NZ_JAUNKD010000032.1, on the reverse strand, counting down.
AAAACGGTTTTCCAATCGTTGGCTTCTTCGGTCATTATGGGGTTGTCGCCACCGTCAAAATGCTCACACAGAAGGCTTAACGCACGGATTTCGCCAAAAATCGCCGTGTTGATTTTGTCCAAAGTTTTGTAATGTTCAATGTCCACGCGAATGCTTTTCACAGCGTAATTCGCCATTCTGTAAAACGCCATCGACGCAAAATCGTTGCGTTGTAATTCACTGCTCGTAATTTTCATTGTTTTATCTTGATTTTTAGAGGTTTGTCAAGTCGCAAAGATACGGATTTTTTGGTCGAGAGTTTTGAATATATGCGTTTTTATTTTCAAATCAGTAGCTGTTGCAAAATTTGATTAAAATCGGATTGTTTTTCATTGAGTTTCGCAAAAAAACGCTTGTCAAATTCCTCCACTTCAAAAATTGCTTTTTTGATAGAATCTTCGCCTTTGTCTGTCATTTTCACGATTTTAGCTCGTGTGTCCGTTTGGTGTTCCTTCCGTATTATGAACGTTTTCTTTTCTAAATTTCTGACGATTTGCGAAGTGGTCATTGGGTCAATTTGTGTGAAATTTGACAATAAAACCTGCGTAATTTCTTCTTTTTTTAAAGAAAACCAGTAAATACTTGCCAAAATCATAAATTGCGGATGCGTTAAATCGAAAGGTTGCAGTATTTTTTTGATTTCGCGTTGCCACAAATTCGTTACCTGCAAAAGCAAAAGTCCGGAACTGTTTTCGGTTGTTAATTGGAATATATTATTCATTTTCAAGCATTTTTGAAGCGATTAAATTAAAATCATTTTCGTTAATTTCCAAAAATCCGTATCGAAAAGGATAACCCCAACTCTTTTTATTGGGTATAAAATCCAGTAAATCAATGAGTTGAAAAATAGAAACCTCTTTACTTTTAAAAAACTTGATATTTCTCCGATACGGACAAAAAGTTTCCGTCATCTGAAACGGATACACCTCATTATCAGCAACTTTACCAATAGCGGTAAATTTCTGACAAGGCTCGGATTTGCCAAAGGTCAATTTTGACGAATAATAAATCACAAAATCGCCCTTTTTCATTCGTTTTAAGGGAGTTGCCTTTCCGTGACAGGCTTGGGCAAAACCTTCCGCTACGCCTTTTTGGGCGTGGTCTTTACTGGCAACAATAATCCAATATCGCGTCATCAATTTTTAGTGTGTTTGATTTGATTTTCAATATCTTTCGGAAGATTTTCTACGATGTCTTTGGCAACGAGTTTTATCCAAAGTTTTGATAATAAACCTTTTACACTCATTGTTACGGTGATTTTCAGTCCGTTGGGCGTTTCTTCGTACAAATGTTCGCCGTACATTTTTGCCAACGGAAATCGAGTTAAATCCGTGAATTTTCTAAAAGGTTCTAATTCAACGATTTCCATTTTCACTTTGGGAGCTTTTTTAGGTTTTAAGATGAAGAAACTCCCCTCTTTCAATTCGCCCAATAATTTTGCATATTCTATGGAAGTTTTCCAGCGATTCCAATTGTCAATATCTGTGAAAAGTTTCCAAATTTGCTCTTTTGTAATTTCTTGGGTAACAACCGAATACGATTTTGTCCACATATTTTATCTATTTAAAAATTTGGGACAAAGATAATAATAAATATTTATATAATAAGTATACTTACTAAATAGAATTCGTTTTAAAAATGATTTTGCTGGAATGTTTATTGTTCTTTCGCTTTTCGTATTTTCCTTAAATACAAGCCTATTACCAAATAAATCAATAGTGGAACTGCTCCAAATGTTGGCGAAATGAGTAGCGTTTTGTCAGGTGGAATTGTTGCAAATCCCTCGGAAATTATCGGATTTAGAGCGTCTTTTATCGTGTGCATCAAAACGAAAACCCACAGCGAACGCGACAGGAAAAACAGCTCGGTGTACATTATCGTCCAAACGCCCACCACCACAAAGCCGTAGGCGAAAAGCCACACTCCGCCGTAAGGGAAAAATTGAGCCAAATAGCCCTCTTCCAAAAACACCAAATAATAAGGGGCGTGCCAAGTCTGCCAAACTAATGCCACCACCAAATAAATCAACCATTCGTTTTGAGTGAGTTGCTCAATTTTTACGGTCAGATAGCCTCGCCAAACGGATTCTTCAAAAATGTTTTTGATAAACGCAGGCAAAAAAGCGGCTGCAAGAACTGACAGATACGCCACAAAACTAAATCGGCTCATATCTACCCAACCCAGCAATTTTCCGATAAACAGCGTTATGCCGATAACCACAGGATAGACAGCAAAAGCAAACAAATACCAGCGGAGATTTTGCCTGAAATTAGGTTTCAGGGGAAGGTCTTTCCAGCCGTCGCCACCGAAAAAGCGAAGCAAAAGCATACACAAAAGCGGCGTGGCGATAAAAATCAATGCTCCGAGCGATTCCAAATTCGAGGGTTGACTGAGCAATTTATCCACACCAACGCCCACCCAACCGCAAGCGACAGCCACAAAGCTGAATATCAGTATATTTCTGAATGTTTTTGATTTTGTGTTCATAATTACTATAAGGTTCTTTGATAAGAATCAGTATCTCCTATTGGCTATTTTCATAGCAATAGCTTCATCAGTTAATTCATCTTCTTTATTTTCAGAGAAGAAAAAACTTAGATTTAAATCTACTGAAAACTTTTCATATAATATTGGACGTAATATTTGAGCTTTATTACTATTCTCAATACTACGTTTATTATTTGTTCCATCTTCTCTAACTCCATTTCTTCGAATATCATAACAATATATTGCATTTCGATTGTTCTTTTCACAACGACTTCCAAGTAAAGTTTTTTCTGTGGGCGTCTTTTTATCAATTACCTTTTCTTGAGGGATAAAATTTGCGAAACATTTTGCAAAGGCAAAAAATAAATCTTTGTACGAACCATTTCTGTTAATATTAAAAAAAGTAAAGAAATCTTCCGGGGTATCAAAATAAACCCTAAAAAAATCAATATATGCTCCTATGGAAACTCCAATGTCATTTGCCCTTATAAATTCTACTGATGCTTTAGCATAGTCATTGGGTTTCTTTTCCCCATCTTGAAAAGTTCTTAAAACAACTATAGTTTCAACATTATTATAACTAAAAAAGAATGAATCGATTATCCACTTTTTTTTCTTCATATCATTAAGCAGATAAGGTAAATTTTTGAATAAAACTTCAGCCATATTTTTTTATTTCTTAGATTAAACTTATAAAAATGATGTTATTTCAAAATTTCTATTATCTTTTCTTCGTCATAAATGAACATTCCCACCGCCACGAGCGAGGCGATACCGTGAGCCAACATCCACGACTTGGCAACGATGTTTTTTATGCCTTTTTCGGAGAGTTGTCGGTACTCTTCGCTGTTTTTCATTATTTCTATAACTTCCTGATTGTTATCGCAAATATCCGCCCATTCAATCTTCATAATGTTGTCCATATAAAAGGCTTTGAACAAGGCGGGTTCGGTGTGAGCCATACGCACATAGCCCAAGCCCAAATCCAAAAAAGCATTGCCCGTTTTTTGGTAGCCGAACACCGTATTTCGCAGTAATTCAAGGGCTTTTTGGCAGACTTCGGCTTTGAGGTCATCCATATTTTTGTATGTCCAATAAATGGGTTGAGTTGAACAACCCATTTTTTTGGCAATGTTTCAGGCAGAAAGCACCGCAAAACCTTCTTTTCGCACTATCTCGAAAGCGGTTTCCACAATAATTTCTTTGGTAATTGTCGTCTGTTTCGGCATAAATTTATATTATAACGGATATTATATAACACTTGTTATATTTTTTGCAAAGATAAGTTATTTTTTAATCGAGAGCCTCAATACGCGATTTTTTTTCAGTACTTTGACAAAGGTCGAGAGTCTCGACACGCAGTTATTTTTAAACTTTACCAAAGTTATGGCGTTGAGTTTTTGTATAAATAATTGTTAATCAATTAAATACGATATATTCGGAATGCTATTTTTTAATGCTGATACCTCTCACGATACGGTTTTTTGCCGAATTTTTGAGCTAAATCATTGAGTTCGGTGTTGCGTTTGGCACTTTCGGTATAGATACTAACATACTCAATATGTGGGTTTTGCAATATCAGTATATACTGCTCGGTACTCAAATTTGGAGCGGTTGTGATGGAAATCGCTTTTATCATCGTGCTATCGGCAAGGGCGGTAAAATCGGTGATTTTTTTGCACGAATTTATCTTAATTTCACAATTATTTTTCAATTTCGTAAATCTCGGCAACGTGTGAAGATTGCTCATCGAATCCAATTCTATAAATGTAAGCTGTTGTAAATCAGATAAAAAAGACAAATCTTCCACTTTTAACAACCGAAACAGATTTAGGCTGCGTAAATTTTTTAATTCGCCAATGGCAGACACATCGCTAAAACTGCACAATTCCAAGTTTAAATGCTGTAAATCAGTCAAATGCTTGATAAAATCCAAGGTTTGGGGTTTGGAAATGCTACGCAAACGCAGCTTTTGTAAATGGGGCAATTCGGCGAGGGCGTTTTCCAAATTATTTTCTAAATACATCACCCACAGCTCTTTAAGATTTTTAAAATGCGTGACGGGCATCAAATCCACTTTCGGTTTTTTCTCTTCGGTGCGAATGTATAAAACTTCCAAATTAGGATTTATTTTTGTTAAAAAAGACAAATCGCCTTTCATTTTTAAACCGAAACTCAGATGTAATTTTTTTAGATTTTTAAAATCGGCGAGTTTTTCAATATGTAGGATTTCGCTCCACGATTCGATTTCAAGGCATTCAATTTCAGTCAAATCGGCAATCCAATCCATATCAAAAGGCGTGTCCGTAAAGCCATAAAAACGCAACTGAACCGATTTGTTCCTTAAAATCAGCTCGTTATAGGTTTTTTGCAGGGCTTTTTTGAGCTGTGGCAATTGCGATTTTTTATAAAAAGTGCCTGAAAACTGCACCCTGTCCAAAATGTCCAAATTTTCCAAATGATGCTTAACTTGCTCATCAAGAACCTCATACGGATAAATGTCTAAATAATTTTCGGTGTTTAAATAATGTCCCATAGTTTTCTTTTAGGTTAGATATAAGTCTTTAAAAATTAGGTTTTTACGATTTTTTTTCTTAAATAAATCAGCTTCGGAATGCTATTTTTTTGCTTATTTTTTTCGTTTGATATTTCCCTCACACGATTGGTATATTCCGCAAAATGAAATGTACCAAAATTCAAAATGAAATGTACATTTTTTCGGAATTTCATCATCACAGGCAAAGATATACAAAAACGTAAAAACACGGCTGAATTGCCGTGTTTTTTTGCTTTAAAACTAAATGAAATAATGTTTAAACCTCATTTAAAGGCATCGTAAAAAACTCGTGATTTGAAATTTTTAAAGCAACTGCTGTGTTTTCACAACGTATATACCTGATAAACGAACTAAATGAGCGATGTCCCGTAATTTTCATAATATCAACAGGATTTAACCCTGCTAAATAGGCATTTGTTGCAAAGGTTCTGCGTGCTGTATGCGTGCCTATCAGTTCGGAATATAGCATTGTCCGCTCTTGCATTACACCGCCCTCTGTACGGTTGAAAATCACTTCTCTATCAAAGTTTGATGATGCGATAATCTTTCTTAATGTTTTATGGTAATGCTGTTGCGAAAAAGGTTTACCAAAGTCGTAATTTCGTTTTTCAGCGATTTGAACCACTACGGTAGCCATCGGAATAACAACAACTTCGCCCGTTTTGGCGGTTTTTATCTCTAAAAAACGTTTTCCCGCCACTTCCTTTATATGCAATGGCAAATTACACAATAGTTTAACGGCATCAGCAACCCGCAAGCCCATAAAACATTGACAAACATATACATCTCGCACCTTGGAAACTCCCGAAGGTAACTCCATCTGTAACAAGGCTTTAAGTTCAGCAATAGAAGTAAAAACAGCCGTAGTTATTTCGGTAGGTGTGCGTACACCCGAGCCGTCATAAGAGGCTTTGCCCGCTTTCTACATTCGTCTTAAAAAAGCCTTTAAATTACTCATTTTTACGGCTATCGTGTTTTTTGAATAGCCTTTGTCAAGCAACCACAAGCGAAATTTTTCGCACCACTGATAATCTATATCTTGCAGAAAAATGTTTTTTCTTAAATGATTTTCATACGCTTTATAAACACAAATCATTTGTTTATAATTAGTTATCGTGCTTTCACAATAAAAATCACCTGTTGGAGTTACAACTTCTTTATTTTCCATCTGCTTAATCAACGATTGAAATTCTTTGAGAAAGTGATATTTCTTATTAAAAAAAATCATATCTTTGTCGTGATTTTAATTATTAGAATCGTTTTAATTTTCTAAAAAAGCCCTCATTTTGAGGGCTTTTTGCTATTTTATCAGCTCCAAAAAGTCGTAATAAATGTCTTTTGGGTGCGGGTTAGCCTTTTTCCATTCTTCATATTCCTTCAATCTTTCAGCTTGCCCCTCTTTTTTTTTATAAACGTAGTTATAAGGCGAATCTCCAAACCTTTTTAACCGTTCAGAAATTATTTTATCCGATAAGGCGCAGTTCTTTTGATACTTTTTCACAAAAGCGTCAAATTTTTTCTCGTTAATTTCAATTTTTTGAATGGAGATAAACCTGTCCTCATCTGAAAACGAGGTACCTTCGGCTTCAAAAACATTTCTAATGCCGTAGGATGCTTCCGAAATATGGTCGCCAAAACCTTTTATTACATCGCCTTTTTCATTGGTAAATGAAACGGAATAATAAGCACCATCGTAGCCATTAGCCTTATAACAAGGTGATTTTACCAAAAAAGCAAGTTTTTTTTCTGTGACTTCTCTTTTCATATCTTCTTTAAGTTTAAACATTTACACTTTCATTTAGTTGTTTTTGCGTGAATGGTATGTACACGCTATTATCGGAGTGATTTTGCTTAATCATACCTAACTGCTTATCTGTCAGCAAAGTTGCTTTGTAATCTTTAAACGCCAAACCTTTTAATTTACTTACAAGGTGCAACGCTTTGCTTTTAGAGCCTACCCAAGCCATAATATATCTATCATTAAACATAGGTGTAAATCTGTTCAAATTGTCAGCTTTATTAAATGCTTTTACGTCTCTTTTTGTTACTTTACCGCTAACCGGTTCAAGAACTATCCAAAAAAATTGATAACTACTCATATTACTTTAATTTAAAATGTTAGTATTTGTTTTAATTTTCTGGTGCAAATATAATTCAGTTTATTTTCATATGCAAGTTTTTTTTTGAAAATATTTTATATTTATTTTTCTTTAATGTTTTTAATTAACTAAAAAACAATGAGTTAAAAATAAACTTTTTTTGAAAAATAATTTTACTATATTTGCAAAAAAAATATAAAGACAATGATTAATTACGTAAAAACGCTTTTTTTTCTGATAAAAGACAATGAAGTATTGGTTTGTGAAAGCAACTTAAAGGACTTTTTCAGCAGGTTGCCAAAGGAAATAGCAACAGCGAGGAGCTACTCCTATTATTATAGAGAGTTTCAAAAAACAAGTTATTTTCAATTTGAATTTAACAAGTCGTATTTCTTTCAAAAGATAGAGTATAACAGAAAAACCACGGCAATTTAACCGTGGTTTTTTTTGATGTTGGCGACATTAATGTCGCCAACATATATATTTAACCGTGTTTTTTCGTTACAACTCATAATTAGCCGTAAGCACCTCAATACGCTTTTTGCCAGCGGTTTTGCTCGTACCTAAATGCAAGGCAATTTCCTTTTGATACCAGCCAAACTCTTTAACGCACCGCAATAACTCGTCATTTTGGTACGAACTTAACAAAAACTTACCTTTAACCTTTGATAATGCGTTAAGTAGCTCGTTAAAATGCTCTTGCGTGTAGCCTCCGTAATGCCCTTGTCGTGCTCCTACATAGGGCGGGTCGCAATAGATAAACGAGTTTTCGCTATCGTGCGAAGCTATTACAGCACAAGCATCATTATTTTCAATTTGCACGTGCTTCAAGCGTTCGGTATAGTCTTCCGAAAATCGCAACACTTTGTTAATCAAGCCTCTTGCGTTCTTACCTGTGCGGTCAAAACGGCAGTTTATAATCTGATTTGAAAAACCCGCATTGGTGGCGTACCAAAACGCCCAAGCACGTTGCACCGGTGAAAACAAAAAGGGTGAATGATACATCACCAAAGCCGATTTATACGCCTCACGGCTGACAATTGTCTTATTAACCAACGCTTTAAGTGCTTCAAAATCCGACTTTAAAACATTGTAGAAGTTCACAACGTTAGCGTTAAAATCATTGATAATTTCACTTTTGGCGGGCTCTTTCGCCCAAAATACCGCACCACCTCCGAAAAAAGGTTCTACATATATTTGATGCTCGGGAATGAGCGGAATAATATGTGGCAACATCGTTTGTTTGCCTCCGTAATAACTAATTGGCGTTCTCTGCCAGTGGTGCGAAGCGCACATCTTTACTTTTGTTTCTTTCATATTTCAACTATTATTTATATTTTTGCAATCCCCAATTAATAACATAAAAGCACAAAGGAACAGAAGACTTTTGTCCTCCGTAGCCTTTGTGCTTTATGTTTTAATTAGTTGGGGAACTATTTAAAAAAACGGAGGACATTTTTTAAGTCCCGCCCTCCTGTAAGACTTCGTTTTAAACCTCGTTTAAATACTTTTTAAATTCTACTTTACGACTCCTTAAATACGCAAATTTTTTACGTGTTTTCAAATACTCCAAATCACTTTCATTGTCGTACGCCTCACGTTCAAAAATGATGTTGTAATAGGCTTTGTCCCAGTTGCGGTATTTAATGTATTTCCACAGAAAATCAAGTAAATACCACAAATAAAAACCAATTACCAACAACTCTTTTTGCTGTCTCAAATGGATACGCTCGTGATTAATTAGTAGGGGCGAATTGCAATTCGCCCTTTCCCGAACGAGGATAAAAGGATACAACGTTATGGCGTTGTACCCTCTTGGAACCAACCATTTACACACTCGTATCATCGCTCGCTTCGGGTTTGAGGATTTGCTGGCAAACGACAAAAATTTCATCGTAAATTGCCGAGTCTCCAATGTGATAGGCGTTGTTTTCCACGTTAAAGGCTTCGCCGTAGAGCGAACCTCTGAACGCTTCTACGCCTGTAAATTCGGGGCTTCCTTGCGTGCCTCGTTGTACCGAAAATGCAACAGCATTCACTTGATTGTCTGCACGTTCGTAGGCAAATGTTACCGTGTTGCCTTTCACGATAGCCCGTGCGGTGATGTTTTCCCGACGGCTGATAATTTCCAATGTAGTTTGATTTTTTTTCATTGTTATATCAATTAAATGTTATTTAAAAATTTGGTTAAGTTCTTCCCTTACAACTTTTTGCAATCGTTCTTTGAGTCTCGGGGCTTCGTTTTCACCTCCGATAAACTGGCGTTTCGGGATATTTTGATTAATAGTGCGTGAAAAACCGCTTACGTTGGACACTTTGCCGTTTTTGAGTTTTCGCTGAAAAGGTCTAACGTTTTGATTTACATTTCCTTGAAACCCGTAATTATGCAGTCTCATATACGGAGCTACCTCACCGCCCGCACCGATAAACACTTTGTATTGCTCGGTGCGAACCACCCGAATACTACGCCTACCGGCTCCCGTTTTGACCAAAATAGCCCGTTTTTCTTCGTCTCTTTTGCCCCATTTGGTGGGGTTTTTACGCTTTGCCCAAGGTTTTTCGGTTTCGCCCTGCCAAGCCTGCTTGTCAAAATTTTCAAGCGAAAAATTAACCACTTCTTCGCCCAAAATAACGGGTAGTTCTTGCAGTTTTTGAGCCAACCGCTGACGAATAAGCTCCATATTTCCCGAAAAAGTTGCCATTTTTTTTTGTTTTTTACTTGTTTATTTAAAAATTGTTCGTACCTTTGCATTACCAGTCATACTGACGGGTATCTTTAAGGGCTAATTGGCAAAACCAATTAGCCTTTATTGTATCTATATAACTTCCCTTTATGTAGCAGATAAACAACATTATAAGGATAATTTTTATCATTAAAAATTGACACTACTTGTTTCTGAATCAAATTAAAATCACTGATTCCATCAAACCGTATAATTGGTATTGCCCCTTGTTTAGCTGCTCTATTTGCATTTTTTATAAAGTTATAAAGTTGCTCCACTTCCTTAACATCGTGATAAATACCATTAACACGCAAGTCAGGGTTTTTATTTAAGTCGTAATTCGGAAATACCACATCACGGAACTTTTTCAATTCTTTTTGGTTGAGTTCGGGCAGTATTTCAGCTATTTTGCCCTGTTTGGCAAACTCTTTGGCAGAAGCTAAAATGCTTTCATAATCTTTGCCTTTTCGCAACAATAAATGTTCTAATACCTGTCCGCCGTTTTCCGTTTCAAAGAGTTTTTTAAACTGTTCCGAACGGGGTTTTGAAAGTAAATCGGCTTTTTGCAACACATCGGCAAATTTCATTACCTCCTGCGGTGTATTCAAAAAATACTTGTGCTTATCGGTAAAAATTTTCCCGCTAATGGCAGGGTTGTTTTTGAATGCTTCGGGTATTTTCGGCAAATCATATTTTGCTGTTGGCGTGGCTCTACGCAAGCGCATCACCGTAGTACGGCAATTAAAATGGTTCGGCGGAAAGTAGTACATCAACATCGGGTCATCAACCGACACGATTACATCGTGCAAAGGTTTGCAAACATCCGACGTATGCCCGTCCACTATTACCTTGAATTGCACGAACGGAAACAAATGTTTATCCCGCTGAATTTCCTGCCATTTGCCACTCATTTGCGCCCCTGCAACTACGGTGTTATGCTCCGTTTTCAAGTAACGAATGGAACGCCCCACCACTTTTTGAGCTTCGTGTTTGAAGTCGTGCCAAGGTCTGAAACTGCCGTTTTCTTTCAACAGCAAATTATTGATAGCCACCACATCATTGTAATTCTTTGCTACGGAAAAATCCCACATATTTTGTTTAAGGATTTCCCGAAGCACGTAATCGGGCGAATCAAATTCCACTCCTTGAAAAATCCGCTCAATGGGTCTCATTAGCGTATGTGCCTGTAAGGCTACAATATCACGGTTGATTAGCTCGTCGGGCACTTTTTTGGTTTTGTAAATGTACTCTAACATACTAATCCACAGCCTTGCCAATTCGTCAGCCCACGAGCCGTCGCCCGCACTTAAATGTGCCGAGTGAACCTCGCAACAGCTTTGATACTCCCTTTCAAGTTCCTCCCAATTTAGCTCCTCAAATAAAGTAACCTCTACCGAGGAGCCCCGCCGAAAAAATCCAAAAAACGCTCCCAATACGATAGCTTTTTGGCGGTTACTTTTTGGGCAAAAGATGTTTTGCCCCTACCTTTTTCATTGTCTTTTTCAGGTTCTGCCTCCTGCTCCCCCTCCTTGGGAGGGGGTTGGGGGGAGGATTGCTGGGCGGATGCCTTCGGCACACCAAAAGTCTCGTACCAATAATTTTCGTCTATCGGCACAATGTTATTTACCCGCTCGGCGATTTCCAACTGTATTTTTTTACTTAAATCGTCGGGTTGTTCAGCAAAATGAAACCACCCGCCCGCCACGTCGTAGCCTCGTTTTGCGAGGCGTGGCAATACTTCCGTATTCAAAATTCGTTGCACAAAACGGCGGTCGGCTTTGTTAATGTCGTCTTCGGTTTGGGCGTGAACTTTGCCTTGCGAATAGCTACTGCCGTCCTTTGTCGTCATCGTTTGCCCCAACACGGCAATTAAAATCTGCTCATCACATTTGTTGGCAAAACGCTCGTGTATATCCACTGTTCCCGTGCTTTGCGTTCCAATGGTTTTCACGTCGCTGTTTTTGCTCATCGTCATACTTCCCGAACCACCCCGATTTTTAAAGGCATTTTCCATTTCGGCACGTCCATTTTCGTCGTCGGGGTCATACAAGCCAACCAACGTATCAATCCCAAACAATTCGCAATATTGGGCAAAGTCGCTCATTCCGTTGCGTTTAAATATGGCATACGGAGCGGTTTTGACAAACAAGCCCAATTCCCGCTCTTTCCCCAATGGAAGCAAAAAGTCGTTGCCCTCGTAAGGGATTCCGTCCGTGTCCGACAAGGATTTTAAAATAATTTTGTCTTTGATGTTGAAATGTCGGCGGTCTATCGAAACCACTTTAAAGCCGTCGGAAAAATCAAACTCCAACACGGTTTTTGGATAGAATTTCGACAATAAGATTTCCCGCAATAGTTCTTCAAACTCGGGCGTATCAATAAGATCGTCTATCTGCGGAACGTTTTTATTTCCTTTTGAGAATACAATTTCGGCGTTGGTAATTGCCATTATTCGCTTTTCAACGGCATTGCTCAACACGGGGTCAAGTAGCAAATCGTCAAAGAGTTCGACAAGTTGCCACACCCGTCCGTAATCCGCTGAACGAATGGCATTTCGCCACTTGCTAATATCCTGCGGGGTTCGCACCGGTGGGCGATAGGTTAATATGCTGTGTATTTGTTTTGATTTATTCATTACGTTTGTTTTAGGCAGTCTATGCTTCGCACGCTATACGCCTTTGGCGCTGAAAGCCAAAAGCAGGCGAAGCCGTATAGCTTACAGCGGACAAAGTCCTAAAAATAATTCGCCCGCTTGGGGTTGCTGTGTAAACTAAATGATTTTGAGTTACTTGTATCGGCTTCTACCTTTACGGGCAGATTGGCGGGCATTCCTTTGTAAACGGCGGTGAGCCAGTCCACTGCTTGTTCATACCTATATTTTTTGTCGGTATAATCAATACTTGGATTTGCCAAGCCGATAAGCTCCCACACAGCTATATCTTTCACGATTTTAAGGAGTAGCGGATTGCGGTCGCTTCCCGTCGTGCTAAAAATAGCCTCCACATCGTAGGCTTTCATCAGCTTGCTTTTGGCGTATTCAATTGCCGTATCAATCGAAGCCAACGCAATGGTTTCATCGCCTTGGATAATCGCCTGTAACTCGTAATCGTAGGCGTGCGTTTTGAGTTCGGTTACTTCTAAAAACATAGTTTAGGGATTAGTAGGCTTTTAAGGCTTCGCCCGCTGAAAGCCTTTGGCGCTGAAAGCCAAAAGCGTGCGAAGCACATACAGCCTATTACTTCATCATATATTCAATAAGTTCCTCATCGGATTCAAATTCTTTTTCTGTGGCGGTTTTGCCTTGCTCCACGAGTCGGGGGGCATCGGCAAGCATCAGATTTAGCTCGGTAAAGGGCATTTGCATTATATCTTTTTTGCTCCACCCTGTTTCTTTGGCTATGTGAAAAATCAGCCCGAAAACGCTATGAAAGCTCTCGCTCTTTAACTCGTTTCCTCGTTTTGGCTCAGTATCGGGGCGGTTATCCTCCGCTCCCCGATGTATCTGATAGTAGCTATAAAATCCTGCACACCGCCGTGAATGACAACCAGTTGAAACAGATAAAAAATTTCTTCCGCTGAAAGACTTTTCCGTAAGGAACGGGCGAGCAGTCGGGTTAGCCAGCCCTCTTTGCCATTTCGGAGCGTTACCGCCAAAATGAGGCTTACCGTCTTGCCGTGCAACGCCATTACGCCCATTGCTTCGGTTGTGCCGACCTCCTTGCCGACGGGCGGAATGGTCAAATACAGCCGTGCCACTTTTAGGAGCGTTTCCAAAGTCGGAGCGGTCAAAACAAGCGACTTTTTCCGTTTGAAAATCCAAAGAAAAGGGGCAAGGAGTTGTATCCTCACCCCCTTTTTAAGTAGCAGATTTGCCGACTGAAATTCAGTGTTTTGCCCCTCCATTATTCAGCTTTTGAAGCGATTAACACGGCTGGTTTGCCGGCTCCCGGCGACACGGGTTTGAGTTTTAAGCGGAGTAAGAGAATTTCCTCACGTTTAAATTCCGAATCGAGTTTCGCCAATACGAGGCATTTCGGAAAGCGGAATTTTACTCCCGTACGGGTTTCAATTTCAACGGCTTGGTAAATATCTTCGCCCGTGGTGGACTCGCTCCAAACTTTCAGTTGCTGGCTGTCTTCTTCTATTTGCGCTACCGTCCCGCCTTTGAGTTTTTTCAGCGTTTCGGGGTTGTAATCGAAGGTGTCCACTTCGATGGTTTTTTCGCCTTTTTCCCCTTTGAAAATTTCGATAGGGTCGTCCTCTTGGTCGCAATACAGCGGTGAGGTCCTATGATGTAGAACTTTTGTATACAAAATGTCCTGAATTAAATCCAGAATGGTTATTAATTGGTAAAGAACCAATGCTCAAAAGTGAGCAAAATCAGTCATCGGCAGGACCCGTAAATGATAAATATGTGGCTATGTTAGAGGAAAATAAAGTCTTATTAGAGAAAAATGTAGCTATTTTAGAGGAAAACAAAGCCTTGTTATTGGCAGAAAATGAGCGTTTAAAAGCTGATATTGAAGAGTTAAAATCAACTCAAAGCGTAGCGGTCAATCAATTTAACCAACCAAGCCAAACACAACCATTTGTTCAACGTTAATATGTGTCCTGCTTGCGGGTATAATGACTCTAAAATATATGAAGCATAAAGATAAACCCAAAAAACATATATCTTTTTTGGGTTTTTGTTTGTAAAATATTGATAATCAATAATAAAAAAAGATTAGCCCTATACAAAATACATCAAACTCAAAGCAAAATTATATCATTTCCCTTGTTTTTGTGTATTTGTATGCCTTAACTCGTGCTTAAAAATATACACATTTGCGTACGCAACTTTAAAAAATGGGCATTTTTGGGTGTGTTGGTATCATTTTCGTGGGTTCACGCAAATGGTCTATCGGCGGGTCCAAAAGTGCGGGGTCGGGGCATAAAAAAAAGCCCAAAAGGGCTTGTTTTATTGGGGTTTTGGTAGTTTTTAGTACCTTTTGCCTCATAATAGTAGTTTCGGCAAATTATATGGTAGTTTCGGGCTTTTAAAATGATAATTAAATAGTAGTTAATAGTAATTATCGGCACATTCCGTTTTCAGGGTTTTTCGGGCTTTTTTTGTTGTAACTCCCTTATTTTTAATACTTTTTCGGGCTTTTTTGGTTTGTGTGTTTTTGTACATTACATTTTAACCCCCATATTGGGGCGTTGTAAGGGCGAATTGCAATTGCTTCGCCAGTTTGCTTCGCTTGGGTCGCCCCTACGATAACAAAATGACAATGTACGGAACGAATTTT
>NZ_JAUNKD010000031.1 GCF_030532915.1 Capnocytophaga sp. | reverse complement strand
AACAATGAACAAGAAACGTAATTATTAATTGTTATTTATTCATTGAAAAACTGTTCATTGAAAAAGGCGAAACCCGAAAAGCCTGTAACAGAGTAGGGATTTTACCAATTTAATTTTATAGAAAAATGAAGAAAATTTTAGTAATGGCAACCTTGATAATCGGTTTTATCGGTTGCAGTAAAGATGACAACTCACAAACCAATGCCGAACTGGTAGGCACTTGGAGAATTGTTGATGGCGAAGTAAACGGAAAGCGCACCTCGCAAAACCCTAATTTAACTTATGAAGACCAACAAGCCAGAGATTGTGCAGGGCGTTCAACGTTCAAATTTTTAGCCAACGGTGATTTTAGAGGTGAGTTTTATATACCGCAAATGGAACTTGAATACACCAATGGCGGATATAAATTTACATACAAACGTTGTAACAAAGCCCTTGATTTAAATGATTTGGCTAGTGAAGGAAGCATAAAATACAAGGTGCAAAACAATAAAATAATTATGTATGGCAAGGGTAATGACGGAAGTTCGGGCGAAATAACACTTTTTCACATTGAAAGCCTTTCGGGAAAAACCTTGAAGGTTTCGTATTCCGAAGAAATGAAAAAGGAAATACGTTCGGTTTACCAGCGAGGGAAACAAATTTTGCAACAATATAATTTGGATACTCCCGAAAATATAAACGTTATCCTTAACGGATTCACTATAATGGAAAAACAATAGGTGTCTTTAAAATATTTTTTAACTTTTAAATTTAACAGTAATGAAGAAATTTTTAACAATGGCGACGGTTATCGTTGCAAGTATTTTCACAGCACAGGCGCAAGAAATTAAATTTGGCGCAAGAGCAGGAGTAAACTTTTCAACAGTCTCAGACAAAGAATCAGCATATGATGAATATAGTTCACTCAATGCAGAAGTTGAAACAGGATTTAAAACAGGATTTCATATAGGAGCTTTTGCTGAATTTGGGCTTTCTGACCGTTTTTTTATTGAAGCAGGTTTGGCATATTCACAACAAGGCGCCACGTTGAAATCAGTTAAAGGAGAAGTAAAAAATTCCAGAGGGACGACCACTCGGATAATAAACAGAACCTTTGATAATGATTCGCACTTAACGTTTGGGCTTATCAATTTACCTGTTTGGGTAAAATACGACATTGAAGGTTTTCGCCCCAAAATAGGAATGAATTTTGGATACTTGACATTTGCCAAATCAAAAATAGATGGGGAAACATATTCAGAAGATGTCAACAAAAAATTCGATTTTGGTTTGGGTATCGGAGCAGAATACAACCTGCCTATGGGGCTATTCTTTGATGCCAATTTTAATTTCGGATTAACCAATTTGGCACAGAGTGAAGGAAAAATAATCAAAAATCGTGTTATTCAAATAGGTGTAGGATATAAATTTTAAAATTATTAATCAAGATAACTAAACAATTGTACACAAAAAAGACACCTTGATATCAATTGTTTAGTTATCATTTTTCAAAAAAAATAAGCATAATGAATATGAAATATATAGTTGTTTTTTTAATGAGTCTTATAGGTTTTTCAGCCTATTCACAAGATGTAATCACCACTAAAAAAGGTGAAGATATTCAAGCCAAAGTACTTGAAATTACATTAAACGAAATCAAATACAAAAAATTTGACAATCCTAATAGTCCGGTTTATACATTGTTGAAATCAGACGTGTTACTTATCCGCTATGAAAATGGTTCAAAAGATATTTTTAATAACGAAACTCCCATAACGGAAAATAAGGCAGGTAATGGAGACAATACTCCTAAAAATAGAATTACAATCATAGATAAAACCCACTTTTTAAACGGCAAACGCATTTCAGGAAGTGAAATGAAAAGCATTTTGTATCAGGATCAAGAAGCGAGGGCTATCTATAAAAAGTCACAGGGGTTTCGCACCGGTGAGATAGTATGTGGTGTAGTAGGTTGTCTTTTTGCTACTGTGGGGCTTGTTGCAGTTATTGCAGATCCTCAATCGAATACTTGGTTGTATGCCGATGCTGCCGCGGTAGGTTTTCTTGTGCCATCATTTATATTTAGAGGATTGGCAAATAAACAAAAAGCACAAGCTATCGAAAAATACAACAGCAATCAAGATAAGAAAGTAACAATTAATCCTATCATTGGGAAAAATAGTATAGGAGTGGTTGTTAGATTTTAATTAAACAGGCATAACCCGAAAAGCCTAAAAAGAGTAGGGAAAAATTTTAATTTTTAAAATGATGAAGAAAATAACATTATTATTATTCTACATAATTGGAATGGTATTATTAACAGGCTGTAAAAAAGACGAAGAAAATTCAGGAGAAAATTTTGTAATATACAAAACTATTGATGAGGTTAAAAAATCAGGAAGAGAGTTTGTTTTGCAAGTGGATGCAGATTTCTATTCGGAATTTAGATTAAATGGGTCTAAAATAGATGTTAGTGATAATATTTTCATTGCTGTTAAAAAAGGAATTAAATATACTTTTAAATTTAAAGCCACAGATGTCAATGTCATCTGGTATAGAATGAAATATGATTCATACGGAGGCTATAATGAGATGTATCGTAATCTTTATTTAGCTAAATGTGTTTATACACATAAAATCACTAAAAATAATAGTATAAATAGAGAATACATAAGTGAAGGAGAGGGATATTTTACTATTACGGATAATCATGAAGTATGGTAACACTTCACAATCTGTAAGTTGGAAGAATACCAAACAATAAAAATGATATTTATTATTTTTTTAAGAATATTTTCTTTACCACAAGATAAATATTTCACCCACAAAAAAAATCCCGAGACAAAAACTCGGGATTTTTTTATTAGAATTACTTAAACTCTTTTTCGTGTCGTTTACGCTCATTTTCATCGAGGTAAATTTTACGAAGGCGTAAGTTTTTAGGTGTAACTTCCACGTATTCATCTTTTTGGATATATTCCAAGGCTTCTTCCAATGAAAATTTAATGGCGGGTGCAATACGCATTTTATCGTCCGCTCCGGCTGAACGTATGTTGGTGAGTTTCTTGGTTTTTGTCACGTTTACCACCATATCGTCGCTGCGGGTATTTTCACCGATAACCTGCCCCGTGTAAATTTCCTCACCCGGATTGATGAAAAACTTTCCTCTATCTTGCAGTTTATCAAGTGAATACGGAATAGCAGTTCCCTTTTCCATTGAAATTAACGAACCACTGATGCGTCCGGCAATTTCACCCTTAAATGGCTGATATTCCAAAAAGCGGTGATTCATAATGGCTTCTCCGGCTGTGGCTGTAAGCAGCTGATTTCGAAGACCTATAATGCCTCGTGAAGGAATCGTAAACTTGATAATCATTCGCTCGCCTTTGGGTTCCATACTGAGCATTTCGCCCTTGCGCACGGTTACCATTTCAACGGCTTTTCCGCTGACATTCTCCGGAAGGTCAATGGTCAATTCCTCAATGGGTTCGCATTTTACGCCGTCAACTTCTTTTATAATCACCTGTGGCTGACCGATTTGCAATTCGTATCCTTCCCGACGCATCGTTTCGATAAGCACCGATAAGTGAAGCACCCCGCGCCCGAAAACCATAAATTTGTCGGCACTGTCGGTCGGCTCCACCCGAAGCGCAAGATTTTTCTCCAATTCCTTCTCCAAACGCTCTTTAATGTGGCGTGACGTAACAAATTTTCCGTCTTTTCCGAAGAAAGGGGAATCGTTGATAGTGAACAACATACTCATCGTTGGTTCATCAATGGCGATGGTTGGCAAAGCCTCAGGATTTTCAAAATCGGCAATGGTATCCCCGATGTCAAAACCTTCCAATCCGGCAATGGCACAGATGTCGCCCGCTTGCACTTCATCGATTTTTTTGCGTCCTAATCCGTCAAAGGTATGAAGCTCCTTAATCTTTGATTTTGAAATAGTTCCGTCTCGTTTTACCAATGAAACGTTCATTCCGCTTTTCAGTATGCCACGTTGCAAACGCCCGATGGCAATCCGTCCCGTAAAAGAAGAATAATCCAATGAAGTGATGAGCATTTGCGTGTTTCCTTCCACAATTTTCGGTGACGGAATATGCTCGATAACCATATCCAAAAGTGGCGCAATAGAGTCCGTTGGTTGTTTCCAATCAGTTGACATCCAGTTGTTTTTGGCAGAACCATACACGGTCGGGAAATCCAACTGCCATTCTTCGGCACCGAGTTCAAACATCAAGTCAAAAACCGCTTCGTGCACCTCGTCGGGCGTGCAGTTTTCTTTATCCACCTTATTCACCACCACAATGGGTTTGAGTTTCATTTCGATGGCTTTTTGCAATACGAAACGGGTTTGTGGCATCGGTCCTTCAAAGGCATCGACCAAAAGCAAAACCCCGTCCGCCATATTGAGTACACGTTCCACCTCACCACCAAAATCGGCGTGCCCGGGCGTGTCTATAATATTGATTTTCGTTCCTTTATAATTTACGGAAACGTTTTTGGAAAGAATAGTAATGCCCCGTTCACGCTCAATGTCGTTATTATCCAAAATCAGTTCTCCTGATTCTTGATTTTCTCTAAACAACGCACAATGGTGCAAAATTTTGTCCACCAACGTGGTTTTTCCGTGGTCAACGTGGGCAATAATGGCTATATTTTTGATAGCTGTCATAAAATGTATTTAAAATTTAGGGCACAAAGATAAAATTAAATTTAAAAGTAAACTTTTTTACAAAATTAACATTGCGTCTCCGTAGGAATAAAATTTATATTTTTCAGCAACTGCTTCCTTGTAGGCACGCATCACTAAATCGTGTCCACCAAAAGCTGACACCATCATCAGTAAGGTAGATTTCGGGGTATGGAAATTTGTAATCATAGCATTGGCAACGCTAAAATCATAGGGCGGGAAAATAAATTTATTAGTCCAACCCGCAAACGGATTTACGGTATTTTCCGATGAAACCGAACTTTCCATAGCGCGCATTACGGTAGTTCCTATGGCGCAGACTTTATTTTTACCCAATTTCGCTTTATTGATAATTTCGGCTTGGTCTTCCGGAATGATGATTTCCTCACTGTCCATTTTGTGTTTTGACAGGTCTTCCACTTCCACCGGACTAAAAGTTCCCAGCCCGACGTGCAAGGTTATTTCTGCAAAATTAATTCCTTTAATTTCAAGGCGTTTCATCAAATGTTTTGAAAAATGCAATCCGGCAGTAGGCGCTGCAACCGCTCCTTCGTGTTTGGCATAAATGGTTTGGTAACGCTCTTCGTCTTCGGGTTCTACGGCGCGTGAAATATACTTCGGAAGCGGTGTTTGCCCCAATTCGGTTAATTTATCACGAAATTCTTCGTACGAACCGTCATACAAAAAGCGCAAAGTTCTGCCGCGTGAAGTGGTGTTGTCTATAACTTCGGCAACCAAACTATCATCTTTGCCGAAATACAATTTATTACCGATGCGTATCTTTCGGGCAGGATCAACCAACACGTCCCAAAGGCGTTGTTCGGCACTGAGTTCACGAAGCAAAAAAACCTCAATTTTGGCTTTGGTTTTTTCTTTATTTCCGTGTAAACGAGCCGGAAACACTTTGGTGTTGTTTAACACAAACACATCACCATCATCAAAATAATCAATTACATCTTTGAATAATCGATGCTCAATTTGCCCTGTTTTTCGGTGCAAAACCATCAAACGAGCTTCATCGCGGTTTTCGCTTGGATATTCGGCTAATAATTCTTTCGGAAGTTCGAAATTGAAGTTGGATAATTTCATCATCTTTAATATAAATATTCTGTAAAAGGGTGCAAATATACGGCATTGACATAGGCATTGTCAAGCAAATCAACGATTTATTTTAATTTTAAATAATGAATACTTATAAATCAGATACATAGCTGAAATAAACACAACCTAAATCAACTAAAAATAACCAAAAAGTAAATGTAGTTTACTGAAAATAAAATAAGTGGATATGTTTTTGTATTACAGAAGAAATTTATCAAAAAAGTCGGGGTGACTGGACTCGAACCAGCGACCACACGCACCCCATACGTGTACGCTACCAACTGCGCCACACCCCGATTTTTGAGGGTGCAAAGATAAACATTTTTTTTGAAAAACGAACTTTTTAAAAACTTTTTTTCATTTGAAAAGAATTTATTTTTCTTCGTTTGCACACAACAATAAAAAGTCATACATTTGCGAGGATTAATAAACAAAAATTAAAATGACAAACATTCAACAACTTACCGATTTAACAATACAAGTACGCAGAGATATCTTGCGAATGGTTCACAAAGTAAATTCAGGGCACCCCGGCGGGTCGCTCGGTTGTGCCGAGTTCTTAGTATGCCTTTACAACGAACTGATGAACAACAACCCTGAATTTGTGATGGACGGCACCAATGAAGACCTTTTCTTCCTCTCGAACGGACATATTTCCCCCGTGTTTTACAGCGTATTGGCACGGCGTGGCTACTTCCCCG
This sequence comes from Capnocytophaga sp., assembly GCF_030532915.1. GTDB lineage: Bacteria > Bacteroidota > Bacteroidia > Flavobacteriales > Flavobacteriaceae > Capnocytophaga. The sequence goes on along the minus strand of NZ_JAUNKD010000031.1, from coordinate 15,731 downwards.
TAAGTGAGCTGAATACGTTCCGGTTGTTGAACTCCCGATTGCAAGGGCACCCCACTCCGCACGAAGGATTGGAGGGCGTACGTATCGCTTCGGGTTCTCTCGGGCAGGGGCTGTCGGTCGCTATCGGGGCGGCACTTACCAAAAAGCTCAATAACGACCCGCATTTGGTCTATACACTTCACGGAGACGGCGAATTGCAAGAAGGACAAATCTGGGAAGCAGCGATGTACGCCGGCGGAAAAGCAGTTGATAATCTGATAGCTACCATTGACTACAACAAAAAACAAATCGACGGAAGCACCGATAACGTACTGCCGTTGGGCGACCTAAATGCCAAATTCAAAGCCTTCGGTTGGGAAGTTTTGGAAATTAAAAACGGAAACAACATTGCCGATATATTAAAAGGTATGCAAACCGCCAAATCGCTTACCGGCAAAGGAAAACCCGTATGCGTATTGCTGCATACCGAAATGGGCAACGGCGTAGATTTTATGATGGGAACGCACGCGTGGCACGGCAAAGCCCCGAACGACGAGCAACTTGCCAAAGCACTGGCTCAAAACCCCGAAACATTGGGTGATTACTAATCTTAACACATTTTCAACTATGAAGAAGTTACTCTTTATTATAGGTATCGGTTTTACTACCTTGCTTTCGGCTCAGCAGAAGCCCGAAAACTTAACCTTTACTCACAAATTGACTTACGAATTAGGGCAAGAACAAAAAGAAATCCCCGGAACAGTGATTGCAAAGCTGCTTACACTATATGTTGCCGACAAATCAATGATTCTGGAAACCAATAATGCAACTTTTTTGTTTAAAGACGGAAACCTGTCTTCGGTTGTATTGGGAGCATTTGACAATCAAGTTCACTTTTTGCCACAAAGCGGTTTTGAACCCGGCTTGTTGGGATTCAAACTAACAACCCAAGCAGGGCAAATTTCTACCAAGAACCAATGTACGTGGTATAAATTACAACTATTTGAAACAAATCAGGAAGATGACCTAATAGATATTTGTCAAATCTGTGTCGATACCCAAAACAAGAAGGACAATACTTCGATAATTGCTCCGCACAACGTCAAAGGCTTGATAAAAGAAATACAACTCATCGGAGTGGATTATAACTGGACGCTCGTAAAAGAGGAATCCATCAACAAAACCTTTTTGTATGACGTAGAAGCCATTAAAACTCAAAAACAGGCATATGACAAACAGCTAGAAGAACGCTATGGTTACCAACCCGGTGACAGCATTGAGGTTGACCCTCCACAAACCATTGATATGCCATACCACAACGAGGCTCATACACAAGACCCGCTTTATTATCCTGATTTTAGAGTAGTAGACAAAGACCTTCCTTATAATATATCATATTACGCTGAGGGTATTCATAGTATAGCTAATGACAAGATTTACAATTTGAAGGATTACGGAGGGAAAGAGCTTGACCGAAAGCAATTAATTGTATTTTTAAAATCACAATACAAAAGTTCGGTTAAAAATTTGGTAAAAGCTAAAATGATTACCAAAAACGAAGGCAAAGAATTAGACAAACTATTTAAACAACTCATTGACAAGGCTGAAAAATTTGACCCTGCAAACATTCCGCCTCATAAAGACCCGCCTCAATACATCAATGATATAGCAGAGCCTACCGATGATGCAATAAAACAACTATCTGAAACCTTGAAATACGTCTCTATGTATAAAAATATGGAGATTGAAGAACATCCGCCGCTTCTTTTGAATGATTATCAAGGAGATGAAACAACACTAAGCCGAATTCCGAGTATGTGTACCAAGTATGAAGATAAAATTCCGGCATTTGAGAACCCGAAATTAACATTGTATATGAGAGATTACGTAGGGCAGTTATGCGATTTGTATCTATCAACTCACATTTACTTGGTTGACGTACGAAGCACAGTTGATAGTCTTCGCAAAAGCTGGTTGGAGATTGAAAAACTACGCCCTACACTTTCAAAACAAGACACGGAGCAATTAGCAGTGTTTTTACAAAGTTTGGATTAGCAAAAAGAGTAAATGCAAACGATTTGAATTTTCACAAATCAACAAAAAGGATTCATATTATAAATTGTAAAATTTTCAAATCGATAATTCGTTATCAAAATAAAAAATAGTATCTTTGCAATTCATCATTTGAATACCAAATTAACAAATAGTAATATTACAACATAATAATTGAATTGCAAACAATGAATCAAAACTATTCAATTCAGAAACAAAGTAACAAAAAGTTAATTCGCAAAACAAAAACATACTGTCAGAAGTTCAGAAAGCAAGTTGTAAAACTGCTTTTAATCGTCTGACAGATTAAATTCAAAATAAAATATTTAATTTAAAACAACAAGAAATGGCAAAATCAAAATTAACAAAGTTAGATGTCTATCAGCTTCACAAAGCTGAATTTGGGCAATTTATAAGTCGATTCTTAGAAGATTTTGAGCGAACCGACTTAGATATAGAAACTGATGCGGACTTCAAAGTGTTATTTGAAGCCTTGCAGACTCAAATCCCTGTGTATAGTAAGGCATTGGAACAAATCGATGTTCAGGAAGAGTCTAATAAAATAGCTCGGTTAGATAAAGTGCGTGCAGCTGATATGCAAGCAGTGCGTGACTGTATCAAACCTTATCGAAATTCAAAGATAGAAGCTCGGAAGGAAGCTTACAATGCACTGAAAATTGTGTTAGACCAGTACAAGAACGTAAGCCGTGAGGTTTATGAAGAAGAAACCAAGAAGATTAATGTATTGGTTTCAACCTTGCGAACTGAAAAATACACGCCGTATATTAATCTATTAAAAATACGGGAGTTTATTGATGAACTAGATACTTCCAATAAGGAATTTGATGCTCTTTTTTCACATCGGTCGCACCAAATCCTTAAAAAAGGAAACCTAAACGCTAAGGATATACGTAAGCAACTCACGGATAATTATCGAAAACTGTGTAATTATATTGTTACGCTGGCTGATATTAAGCAAGATTCATTCTATAAAGAAGTACTAGAGGTTATCAACAACAGTCGCAAGTACTATGCAGATGTGCTTGCCATTCGTGCGGGTAAAAAAACAAAAAAAGATATAATGCAACCTACTTTTAAGAGTGAATAAGTAGGAATTGTAAATATACAAAGTAACACCAAAAACCTTTGTCAAAGTTCCAAACTTTGACAAAGGTACATACGTAAACTCAGCTAAGTGTTTCTACTATTTCGAAGTGAAATAGAGAAAGGATAACAAGAAAGACCAATTTTGAAATGACTACTATTTTATTACAACGCTTGAAAGAAGAAAAGCAAGCCAAACAAAAAGGCGGATTATACCACAAAACGCAAATTCATTTGGCTTACAATTCAAATCGGATTGAGGGCAGTAAGTTATCAGAGGCTCAAACACGTTATATTTTTGAGACTCGCACCATTGGTTTTAAAGATGAAGAAGCCATTCCGGTAGATGACATTATTGAAACCTCCAATCACTTTGTTGCGTTTGATTATCTGATGGATAGCATTGACGAAAAATTATCTGATGTGCTGATAAAGAAGTTTCACAGCATTCTGAAAGCAGGTACCTCTGATAGTTTTAAAGATTGGTTTACCATAGGTGATTGGAAAAAATATGCCAATGAAGTAGGCGGACAACCAACAACACCTCCCGATGAGATTTCAAAAGAAATCAACCTATTGCATAAATGGTATAATGCATTATCGGAAGTTTCCTTTGACGACATCATTACCTACCATCACCGATTTGAAAAGATACATCCCTTTCAAGACGGTAACGGACGTGTAGGCAGATTAATACTATTCAGAGAATGTTTACGAAATGGCATAGTTCCGTTTATTATAGACCATAATCATAAGCAGTTTTATTACAGAGGATTACAGGAATTTCCTACCATTAAGGAATATTTACGGGATACGTGTTTGTCAGCCCAAGATGAGTACCGAAATTGGGTAGTTTACTTTTATGGAAATATTATTTGAGAGCCAAAATTAAAATTGACATTTCCCTATTCCCTTCAAAGGAGGATTTGTAGTGAATTGTAAACATACAGATTAACACTAAAAACCTTTGTCAAAGTTCCAAACTTTGACAAAGGTACATACACAAACCCAACCAAGTGTTTTCACTTATTTAAAATAATATAAAGAAAAATTAATAACAGTAAATAATAAAGAAATGAAAAAATTAGTACAATTAGCAGTAATTAGCATTATTACGATGAGTCTTTCTTGTTCAAAAAAAGAGGACAGTAAAACAGATGACACACAATTGCTTAGCTGGGAAATGGAAGGAGAACATTTTTCCGCAAAAGGTGGCTATGCATTTAAAAGAGACAATACAATTGCTGTATATATAACACCTCAACCGAGTGATTGTGCTTCAAAAGTTTATGAATTGCAAAACTATTTGTCGGTAGACATACCCGTAGATGGCATTTCGGATAATTATAATGTTGTGTTTAAAAATAAAAATAAATTAATGAATGCTTTTAGAAGCAAAGTAAAACATCAATACAACGACAAGGAGGTTACCATTTGGGTTGAAGCAAGCACAGTTACAGGTGAGAAAGCCAACGGCAAATTCACTGTTCCGTATTGTAAATAATTGCAAAGAAATGTTTTATTTGTAAAACAGCAGCCCTACACCAAAAACCTTTGTCAAAGTTTTGAACTTTGACAAAGGTACATACGTAAACGCAACCGAGTGTCCGTACTCCTTCGGAACGAGATTGGGAGCGGAATTTAGGGGTTAACATCCCCCTACCCCCTTCAAAGGGGGATTTAGGGAGAACTGTAAACATACAGATTAACACCAAAAACCTTTGTCAAAGTTCCAAACTTTGACAAAGGTACATATACAAACCCAACCGAGTGTCCCCTCTCCTTGGGAGAGGGATAGGGTGAGGAACTTATAATTTGATAAAAAACATATCGATATAAAAAATGAAAGTATCAAAATTAGCACAGCACCTGATAGGTTCTGAAATCGTGAAGATTGGCAATGAGGTAAACGACCTGAAAGCCAAAGGTGAAAAAATCACCAACTTAACCATCGGCGATTTGGATTCCAACATTTATCCGATTCCGCAGTTGTTAAAAGACGGAATCCGACAGGCTTACGCCGATAATCTGACTAACTACCCGCCGGCAAGCGGTATTCTTCCCCTGCGGGAAAACATCAGTAAAGACATTGAACAACGTTACGGTTTGCAGTATACCGCCAAAGACATACTTGTTTCAGGAGGGTCGCGTCCGTTAATTTACGCCACGTTCAAAACCATTGTTGATGAGGGCGATAAGGTTATCTATCCCGTGCCTTCGTGGAACAACAACCATTATGCGTATTTAAACTCGGCACAAAAGATAGAAATTGAAGTAAAACCCGAGAACAACTTCCTGCCTACGGCTTCCGAGTTGGAACCGCACTTGAAAGATGCCGTGTTGTTGGCACTCTGTTCGCCTTTGAACCCTACCGGCACGATGTTTTCCGAGCAGCAGCTGAAAGACATTTGTGAGCTTATCGTGGCGGAAAATCAGCGACGAGGTTCAGACAGGAAACCCCTCTATTTGATGTACGACCAGATTTACGCAATGCTTACTTTCGGTGAAAAACACTTCAATCCGGTGAGTTTAGTCCCTGCGATGAAGGATTACACCATATTTATTGACGGGTCGTCAAAGTGTTTTGCGGCGACGGGCGTTCGTGTAGGTTGGGCGTTTGGCGTATCGGAAGTGATTGCCAAAATGGCTGCCTTGCTGACACACGTGGGGGCTTGGGCTCCAAAGCCAGAACAGCAGGCGATGGCTCACTTCTTAACGCAAACAACGGAGGTTGATGCGTTTGTAAATGACTTTAAAGGAAAAATACAACACAGTTTGGAAACGTTACACAGCGGCATTCAGGCGTTGAAACAAAAAGGTTATTCGGTGGATAGCATCCGTCCGATGGGGGCTCTGTATCTGACTATTAAGATTGACTACATCGGGAAAACCACTCCGACCGGCGACCTCCTTATCGATTCCACCGATTTGGTGTTCTATCTGATAAAAGAAGCCGGAATGGCACTGGTTCCGTTCTCCGCTTTCGGCAATTCACGTCAGATACCTTGGTTCAGAGCTTCTGCGGGTGGGTGTTCGTTGCAAGATATTAAAGATGTGCTTCCGAGATTGGAAAAAGCATTGTCAGACTTAAAATAAAATAATCAATCGGGAGTTTGTAAAAAGATAATCTCCCGATTGAATCTATTTTTTGCGAAATAATAGTTTTTCAAATTCATAATCAGAAAAAGTTTTTGTAGATTGTAAAGTTACAATATTTTATTTGAAACTATTTTTAGCGTATTGTAAAACTATAAATCACCATTTGAGGTTGTTTTTTAAAGATTGTAAAACATATTCTTATCATTTGAAAGGATTTTTTAAGAGTAGTAAAACTTGAACAACTAAATATAATTAAAAATTGACAAATCATTAAACAATAATATGAAAGAAATACAAAAATATCACGATAGTATTATAGCGGTTTGTAAAAAACACAAGGTGAGTACGTTGTATGCATTTGGTTCGGTGGTGGGTGATGATTTTTCTCTGCAGTCGAGCGATATTGATTTATTGGTGGAATTTCAGCCGATTGATTTGCTTGATTATGCCAATAATTATTTTGACTTATTATTTGTATTACAAGGTATTTTTAACAGAAAAGTGGATTTAGTTACGGAAAAATCATTGAAAAACCCTTATTTTATAGAAGAAATCAATAAAACAAAACAACTTATTTATGCCAAAGCAGGTTAAAAAATAGCTTTATGATATACTTTTTATTAGTAATGAAGTCGGATTTTAATTTGCTAATGTGCAAACCAACAATTTTAAAACTTTTTAGTAAATCGTAATAAAACAATCATACAATAATTTATAAAAGGAAGAAGTAGAAATAGTAATAATTAACGAATAGACAGAAAAAATGAAATACACAGACACAGGAAAGAAAGATACCCGTAGCGGTTTTGGAGCAGGATTGGCTGAGCTTGGCAGAATCAATCCGAATGTTGTAGCGCTTTGTGCCGACCTGATAGGTTCGCTCAAAATGGAGAAATTCATCGAAGAAAACCCCGAGCGGTTCTTCCAAATCGGAATTGCGGAAGCCAATATGATGGGCATCGCTGCCGGACTGACCATCGGCGGAAAGATTCCCTTCACCGGAACGTTTGCTGCCTTCTCAACAGGACGCGTCTATGACCAAATCCGCCAATCTATCGCCTATTCAGGTAAAAACGTAAAGATTTGTGCCTCACACGCCGGACTGACACTCGGCGAGGACGGAGCAACGCACCAAATTCTGGAAGACATTGGCTTGATGAAGATGTTACCCGGTATGGTGGTGATAAATCCGTGTGACTATAACCAAACCAAGGCGGCAACCTTAGCCATTGCGGATTATCAGGGACCGGTTTACTTGCGTTTTGGTCGTCCTGCGGTGGCGAATTTCACACCCGAGAACCAAAAATTCGAGATTGGGAAAGGGATACTCCTTAATGAGGGCTCTGACGTAACGATTGTAGCCACGGGGCATTTGGTTTGGGAGGCTCTTTTGGCAGCTGACGAATTGCAATCCGCAGGAATTTCCGCCGAAGTGATAAACATACACACTATCAAGCCGTTAGACGAGGAAATCATCTTAAAGTCGGTTCGCAAAACGGAGGCAATCATCACTTGTGAGGAGCATAACTATTACGGAGGCTTGGGCGAGAGCGTTGCCCGCGTGCTGACGCAAAACCACCCTACGCCACAGGAGTTTGTTGCCGTAAATGACACTTTTGGCGAATCGGGAACACCTTCCGATCTGATGAAAAAGTATGGATTGAACAAAGATGCCATCGTAAAAGCCACACATAAAGTTTTAAAACGGAAGTAATTACACCCAATTTATGCTCAGCAATAAACCTTTATCAAATTTAGAAAATCATTTTGGTAAAGGTTTTTTTATTTTGACTATTCTGAATGTTTTCTTTTTTATACTTTTTTTTCAGATTTTCAAATTAAAATCAGTATATTTGCTGTTCTTTTTGATCATATTCGTTTGTTATGAATTCATTACAGTTACTTCGATGGGCATTTGCTTATTTTTTGATAACGGTTTTGGCGGGTTTTTTGTTGCGATTGGCGCTGGTGTATCCGTCTTTTTTTGAATATCGACACCTGACCCATACGCACTCACACATAGCAATGCTGGGCTGGGGCTACACGATTTTGACGGCATTTATAAATCATTCGTTTATAAAAGAAGATATTTTACTTAAAAAGTACAAAATTTTAGGTGTTTTCACGCAACTGACCATCATTGGAATGTTATGTAGTTTTCCTTTTCAGGGATACGGTTGGATGTCAATTACTTTTTCATCATTTTTTCTATTATCTACATATATTTACTGTTTTTTTGTGCTGAAAAACACGAAAACGGAAGCAAAAAAAGAAATTTCCTACGATTTTCTAAAAATCAGTCTATTTTTTTTAGTTTTTTCCGGTATCGGTATTTGGCTTTTGCCCGTATCCATTGCTTTATACGGAAAAAATAGTGCGCAATACAATGCTGCTATCTATTTTTTCTTACATTTTCAATATAACGGCTTTATTTTATCGGTTTTGGCTGCTTTTTTTCTGAAATATATCGAAAAAAAATCCCTGTTTCTTGAAAATAGCCGAAAAATTCTCACATTTGCTTATTTTTTAGCGATTTTAGGAAGTGTTTGCCTCTCGTGGACGGAACTTTTTAACGGAAATATTGTTTTATACCTCATCGGAGGCGGTTCTGTGTTATTGCTTTTATACCTTTGGGGGGAATTAATGCGGATTTATTTCACCATAAAAGAGAAAAAAGACACCTTTTTGAGTGTTTTTTTGATTTTATTCTTCATAAAAACGCTTTTCTTAGGGCTATCGGCGATTCCTTCATTGGCAAAACAACTGTTTTTCAATATGGATTTAGTTATTGCATATTTGCATTTTACTTTTTTAGGCGTGATGTTTGTCGGAATTTGCTTCGTTTTAAAAACATTTTTCGGAATTTACTTCCCAAAATGGGTACTTTTCAGCTATTTTTTAGCTTTTTTGATAACCGAGGCCCTTATCGGCTACAAGGGATTGGCAATTTGGTTTAATTTACCCTTCTTCGGGTCGTATTTTAAATGGTTGGCAGCAGCAAGCGGATTATTTTTGGTTTCCGCCGGTGCTTTTTTCTATATCATTGTCAAAACGAAGGCATTGCCCAACAGAAAAGCAAATTCTGTTAATCCGTAATAATTTAGTATCTTTGCCCAACGTAAAAATTAATTAACAATCAAGTTTTTAATGAAACAAAATAGCGTACTCGCCCTATTTTCAGGACTTTTATTAGCCACAGCTTGGCCTACTTATGGCTTTGCGCTGGTGATTTTTGTGGCATTTGTTCCGTTGTTATTTGCCGAAAAACACATACGCACCAATTATAAACATACCAAACGAAAAGTTTTTGCGGTTGCTTATGCCTCATTTTTGATTTGGAACGTAATTACCACGTGGTGGATATGGCATTCTACCAAAGGCGGTGCCGTATTTGCCATTTTAGCGAATACGTTTTTAATGACTACTACTTTCTTGTTGTATCACATTGTGGCAAAGCGCCTTCCGCAGAAAATAGCATTTGTTTTTTTGGTGGTGATATGGCTTTCGTTTGAAAAATTTCACCTGACGTGGGATGTTTCGTGGCCTTGGCTCAATCTGGGGAATGTTTTTTCTGAATCGCCGACGTGGGTGCAATGGTATGAATTTACGGGAGCATTTGGCGGAAGCCTCTGGGTTTGGTTGGTAAATATCATTCTGTTTGTGCAAGCCAATATATATTTTCAAACCAAAAACCGAAAACTATTGGCAAACGGAGTGGGAATCGGGTTGCTTGCGGTGGCTGTTCCTTTGGTGATTTCATATTTTATGTACCACAATTACGAAGAAACAAAAAATCCGATTGAAGTGGTTGTTTTACAGCCGAATATCGACCCGTATCACGAAAAATATGAAATTTCAAATACCGAAACGGCGCGTTTGTTGGCCAATTTGGCGCGTAAAAAACTCAATGAAAACGTTCGTTTTCTCATCACCCCCGAAACCGTTTTTTCAAGCAATGTAAAGTTAAACGGCTTATCTGTTTCGCCCGAAATATCGGAATTACGCCGCTTGCAAACCGATTTTCCCAATCTGAACATCGTTGGCGGAGTTGCTATGATTGATTTTATTTCCGACCCCAAAAAAATCACCGAGCAAAGTAATTACTGGGAGCGACACAATATTTGGTACAATGATTATAATTCCGCTTTTTTGCTTACTCGAAAGCCCGAAATTTCGCTCTATCATAAATCAAAATTGGTTGTCGGGGTGGAAAATTTTCCGTATCAGAGCGTTTTAAAACCCATTCTGGGCGAAACGTTAATTGATTTAGGAGGCACGGTTGCACTGAAAACCACACAACCGCATCGCTCGGTTTTTGCCGGTGAAAACACCGCCGGAAAAGCAGCCCCCGTCATTTGTTACGAATCGATTTACGGCGAATTTGTTACCGATTACGTTACCGAAGGTAATGCCAATTTTTTGGCGATACTCACCAACGATGCGTGGTGGAAAAACACGCAAGGACACAAACAATTGCTCAGTTACGCCCGCCTGCGCGCCATTGAAACCCGCCGAAGTATTGCCCGAAGTGCCAACACCGGAATTTCGGCTTTTATCAACCAACGAGGCGACATTGAAAAAACATTGGCATATGACACTCAAGGAAGCCTCCGAGGAACAGTTAATTTGAATGAAAAACATACTTTTTATGTGCAAACAGGAGATTGTTTAGCCAGAATCGCTTATTTTTTGGCGTTTTTCTTGTTTTTATATGCTATTTCTAAAAAAAGAAGTCGTATTTTTACTGATTAATACATTTTTTTTATCATTAAATATGAAGAAATATTATTTTTATGCTCTTCTTGCATTAATTTTTTGTAATTGTAATCATTTTACACCCAAAAATATGAAAATCAAAATTACCGAAATGAAGCATATCGCCGATTTTCCTAGTGGTTCGGGCATAGGGCAACAAGCCAGAAAATATTATGCCATTGGTGATGACAGTCCGTTTTTGTATGTTTTTGATTCAAATTTTCAGCTGACGGAAAAAATTGATTTGGTAAATCCGAATGATTTTGAGTTCAAAAAAAACAGAATCAAGAAAAAACAAAAACCTGATTTTGAAACGCTTGAATTTATTTCAAAAAACGAATTAGCAATATTTGGCTCGGGGTCAAAATCGCCTCAGCGTGATATATTCATTCGTGTTTTTTTGGACGAAACAGCCAAAATACACTATTACAACCTGACCGAATTTTACAACCATTTAAAACAACTGCCCGAACTTGAAAATGCCGAATTAAACATCGAAGCTACCGCTTTTGCCGATGGTTTTTTGTACCTCTTCAATCGTGCTAACAACCTGATTATGCGATTTAATTATGACGCGTTTACTGCCTATCTCACAAACGGAAAAATCCCTGAGGTAGAAGTCAAACGCATTGAACTTCCACAAGAAAAAAATGTACAAATCGGTTTTTCGGGGGCTACTGCCATTGATGTAAAAACGATACTTTTTACGGCTTCGGCAGAGGCTTCTGATGACGCCTATAATGACGGTGAAATTATCGGAAGTTGGGTTGGTGAATTGGATATTTCTGATTTTAAATATAGTACGGTGAAACGTTACGGTATAATTCCTTCTGCTGACAAACCTTTAAAAGTGGAATCAGTTGCATTATGTCCGTCAGCTGAAACCGATACTGTTAAGGTTGTTTTTATTACCGATGACGACAACGGAAACACTGAAATTATCAGTGCTTTTTACAAAAGATACTAACCAGTTTATCAAAGTTTTAAAATAAAAAATCCTCGAAGCAATTCGAGGATTTTTTTACTTAAAAACTATTTTATTTATGACCAAAAGGACATTCCATTTTTTTGTGAGCTACGGGACCTAAGTTCAATGCAGGGTGGTCGTATTTCAAGACCTCTTCCATTGTAAGTCCGAGAGCATCAGCCACACCTTTTGCATAAGCCGGGTCGGCGTGGTAACAGTTGCGGATATGTCGCACTTGAATGAATTTCTGAGCTCCGCCAATGGCTCTCGCCGTATTCTCAAACAAGGCTTTTTTCTGCTCGTCGTTCATTAATTGGAACAATTTACGCGGCTGTGTGAAGTAGTCGTCATCGTCCTCACGGAAGTCGTAATTGTACGCATCTCCGTTGAGTGCCAATGGCGGCTCTTGGAACTGTTTTTGCTCTTGCCAAACTCCGAAACTATTGGGTTCATAGTGTTTTGTAGAACCATAGTTGCCGTCCACACGCATTGCTCCGTCGCGGTGATAACCTGAAACAGGACATTTTGGAGCGTTCACAGGAATTTGATTGTGGTTTACGCCTAAACGGTAGCGGTGCGTATCGCCGTATGAGAACAAACGACCTTGCAACATTCTGTCAGGTGAAAATCCGATTCCGGGAACTACATTGGCAGGACTGAAAGCCGATTGCTCCACTTCCGCAAAGTAGTTTTCAGGGTTTCTGTTCAATTCAAATTCTCCCACAGGGATTAGCGGAAAATCTTTTTTATACCAAACTTTGGTTAAATCAAATGGATTGTATTCCAATTTGTTAGCTTGTTCTTCGGTCATAATCTGTACGAACATTTTCCATTTTGGGAAGTTTCCGTTTTCGATGGCTTCGTACAAATCTTTTTGGTGCGATTCTCTGTCCATTCCCACCAATTTTGCAGCTTCTTCATCGGTTAGGTTTTCGATGCCTTGTTGCGAAACGAGGTGGAATTTCACCCAGTGGCGAACGCCTTCCGCATTGATAAACGAGAAAGTGTGGCTACCAAATCCGTGCATTGTGCGGTACGATTTCGGAATTCCGCGGTCGCTCATCACGATAGTTACTTGGTGAAGCGCCTCAGGAAGCAACGTCCAGAAATCCCAGTTATTGTCAGCAGAACGCATATTGGTTCGCGGGTCGCGTTTTACGGCGTGGTTCAAATCAGGGAATTTAAGCGGGTCGCGAAGGAAGAACACAGGCGTGTTGTTTCCTACCAAATCCCAGTTTCCTTCATCGGTGTAGAATTTCATTGCAAAACCGCGGATATCACGCTCCGCATCAGCCGCTCCACGCTCTCCGGCAACGGTTGAAAAACGAACGAACATCGGCGTTTCTTTCCCGATTTCGGCAAAGATAGACGCTTTTGTATATTTGGTAATGTCGTGTGTTACTTTGAAAGTTCCGTAAGCTCCCGAACCTTTGGCGTGCATCACACGCTCCGGAATCACTTGACGGTCAAAGTGAGCTAATTTCTCTAAAAACCACACGTCTTGCAAAAGAGCCGGACCTCTTTTACCTGCGGTCATTGTGTCTTGATTGTTGGCAACGGGCGCTCCGTTGGCGTTTGTTAGTTTGTTATGGTTCATTATGTTTCTTTTTAGAATTTTATGGGGCAAAGGTAGGCAAAAAATGAGTTAAAAAAGGATTTTAGTGATGATATTTTCTATATTAGTATAAATAAAATTGATACAGGGATTTTGTCATAAATTAAAACCACATAGCAACATAGGATAAGTTCTATATTGTTATATGGTTTTGACTATGATACCCTATAAATTATCTGAATAACCAGTTGCAGACTTTTTATTTAAGGCTTGGCTTGTAAAGAAATGCCCTTAGTTTGCAATTCACTCCAACCTGCTGCGGCTTGGTAAGCATTTAAACTACTTGCCGGTACGTAAACGATTTTTACCCCAGTGAGAGTATTATTATGAGTATCAACATATTGATTAAAGAAAAGCCCTCTATAATTTTCCATTTGTGGGGGCGTGGTTGCCTCTAACGTAACGGTAGTTAAACCACTATTCTGAAAAGCTCCTTTTTCAATGGTGGTTATACTTGCTGGAATTGTAAGAGTTGTAAGCATTGGACAGTTAGAGAATGTACCGCTGTAATCTCCTCCTTTAATAATGGTCATTTGATTAGAAAGCGTTACCGAGGTTAATTTTTCACAACCATAAAAAGCTCCCCCTCCTAATTCAGTTACGCTATTAGGAATTACAATAGATGTTAATCCTGAGTGAATAAAAGCATAATCTCCAGTGTAGGTTACACTATTGGGTATATGCACAGCATTCAAAGAACTACATCCTGCGAAAGTAGATTTTTCTATACGAGTAATCCCATTAGGTAATACGACAGATGCCAAGCCTGTGTTTTCGAAAGCACTTTTTCCAATATATGTAATCCCTTGTGGAATATTGATTTGTGTTAATTTTATGCAGCTATAAAAAGCTCCTTTTTCGATATGCGTGATTTTATCTGTTAGAACAACCTGTGATAGTTTATGGAAATCAGAAAAAACATTAGTTCCAATTTGGGTTACATCTTTCAACTCGGGATAATCATTCATATTTATTGAAGTTACTCCCTGATTAAACCAATGAGTCAGCATAGTGCCGTCTCGGCTGATGATAAAATCAAATTTTGGAGCTACTTGTCCGCCACCATTGTTCAACGAAACACCATTTCCCCAACCTTGGGCGGTTTTAGCTCCGTATAATCTTCCGTTTTGTGTGTCGATATACCAATCGCCTATATTCCCCAAATTGGCGGAGGGGGCGGTTGTTCCGTAAAGAATTTTGTTTCCGTCAGCTCCCGTATTTCCTGTATCACCCTTTTCACCTTGTAATCCTTTTAAAGAAACAGGCGTTCCCCAACCTTGGGCAGTTTTTGCTCCGTATAAATTGGAAGTGGTTCGGTCAAAATAATAGTCGCCCACATTTCCCAGTCCGGCATCAGGAGCTCCGTTACCCGTGATGATGACATTACCATTTTTCCCGTCTTTTCCGTCACGTCCGTCCTTGCCGTCAATACCATCTTTTCCCGCAGGACCTTCTTTGGTACAACTCACTGTGCCCATTGCCAATAGCAGTGCTATGGCGTACATTGCAATTTTTCTCATTTTTCTGTAAAATTAAATTAGTAAAATCCCTACTCTGTTACAGGCTTTTCGGGTTTCGCCTTTTTTCAATGAATAGTTTTTCAATGAACAAATAACAATTAATAATTACGTTTCTTGTTCATTGTTCATTGAAAAATTGTTATTTGTCCATTAGAGGTACTTTTTTCTATCTAAAACACCATTTAAACTATCTTTTAGGTACTTTTAATTATGAAAAAGATAGTAACAACCATCTCTGAGGTACTTTTTACTACCTAAAACACCATTTAAATTACCTTTTAGATACTTTTAATTATGAAAAAGATAGTAACAACCACCTCAGAGGTACTTTTTACCACCTAAAACACCATTTAAACTATCTTTTAGGTACTTTTAATTATGAAAAAGATAGTAACAACCACCTCAGAGGTACTTTTTACCACCTAAAACACCATTTAAACTATCTTTTAGGTACTTTTAATTATGAAAAAGATAGTAACAACCACCTCAGAGGTACTTTTTACCACCTAAAACACCATTTAAACTATCTTTTAGATACTTTTAATGGTAAAAAAGGTAGTATTTATCATCAAAAAATGCACATTGTTTAAGTTGCTAATTCCCATAGTATCAATAATTTATTAATTGTTTTTTTTAATTG
>NZ_JAUNKD010000030.1:3802-22782 GCF_030532915.1 Capnocytophaga sp. | reverse complement strand
TCGGCGACCTTCCAATCGTAAAAATCTTTAAATTGACTGATTATTTTCATAGTTCTCCTCTATCCTCTCCCCCTGCACATACTCTGCTCTCGCAGACTTCCTCTCCGAAAGAGAGGGGGAGTTGCAGGGCGTTTAATTAAAAATTTTACAAAATTAATGATTTTTGTCGAGAGCCTCGACTCGCATTTTTGTTTTTTTTGTTGTGGTTGATTGTAGGGCAAAGATATATCTTTGCCGTTCGTGTTTTTGCCGTTTTCATTTCTTGCGTTTTTGATGCACTTTGGCAAAGTTCAAAACTTTGCCAAAGTTGGTTGCGGTTCGTTCTCGTAAAAACAAAAAATAATTGCCAGTCGAGGCTCTCGACCTTTGCCAAAGTTGGTTGCGGTTCGTTCTCGTAAAACAAAAAACAATTGTTCGTTTATTTTTGGCGGAAGCGATGTATCGCTTCCCTACGGCGACACGAATTTTTTATCCACCTCAAAACAAATCAATTACCATAGCCAAACACACGCAGATAATCGGTGGTTTCCTCGAATTGAAATTCGCCAAAACTTGCCAAATAGCGTTTGATTTGGGCGAGGTCTTGCGTTTCTTCTGTGGGGGCTATCAGATTGCCAATGTGTGTTTTACGGCTTATTTTCCGAAATTCCACATACCAGATTTCCTTGTACAGTGTGGGAGCCTCGGCGGTGGTGATGGCGTTGGAAATGTAATCAGGGCGAATGTAAGTTGTTAAATCATCTGTTATGTTACTAAATACCAGCTCATTAACGCAGTTTTCAAAAAAGTTGTAAATCTCGCATTGTTTGATAACTCCTTGATTTTGACAAACTTTCATAAAAAACTTCTGCCACTTGGCATTGCTCATAAATGCGTGGGCAAAAGTCTGCACTTTTTTGTCTAATCGCAATTTGTATTTTTGAAAATCCGCCTCGCTGACAAAGAAATTTTTGTATTCCATAATTTACTGATATTTAGTTTTTTATAAAAATTTTTGCCCCAAAAACTTACAGCGGTTTTGGGCTTAATCGCCCTTGAAATTCGGAAAAGCTATCGGCGTATTTTTCGCAGAGCCAATAAACATTACCATTTTCCCAGTCTTCATCATCTTCATAAAACGACCAAACCGAACCATCGCGTAAGTTAATGAAAATCAGTCCGTCATAAGTGTCGGCAATCACAAAACCTTTTTTCACTTCTTCTGCCGTAATGCCGCTATTGGGGTCGGTTGGCTTGATTTTGCTCAAATCATAATCGCCCTTGCTAATCCATTCGTACCAATAGGATTTTTTATCGTAACTATTTGACAATAAACCGCTTTTGGTGTAAAGTTGTATTTCTTGGTTGCTGTGATTTTCATTATTGAAAAACCACAATTGCCGATTTTCAGCACTTGGCTGATTTTCAATAAATTGCAAATAATCCGCAGGAATGGGATTTCCTAAAAATGTCGTTATCATAAATATCTATTTTTCAATCAATTAACTGCAAATATATATTTTTAGTCGTCATAAGAGGTGTACGACCAATTTTCATCGCCAAAAAGCTCCAAAAGGGCATCGAATCGCGTTTGGTTTTGCGTACCGACAAACACCGCTACAGCTTCGCCCGTTTTCCAATGGCAAATTATTACAACTTCCTGAAAATCATCGGTGTAGGAATATTGATAAATATCGTCAAAAGTGAGGATTTTCGTTCTGTTTTTCTGAATAAAATCAACGGCTTGTGGGCTTACTTTTTCATAATCCAGCACATTGGCAAAGTACCGCAGTCCGCCCATCGTGCCGTTATAAAACGCCATATCCAAGAAAAAATCCGCCAGATTTTGATGCGAGGTGTGCCACTCTAACACTCCGTCTTCCAGACTGTTACCCACCCACACAGGCGGACTCTCCTTGTCCAAATCGGTTTTGTGAATGCCCCAAAAACAAACTTCTTGATTTTCCTCGTAAATAATCAGGTAATCGTCCTTGAAAATCAATTCGTTAAAAGGCAAAAGCCGATTGTGCGAGGCATTAACTTTTTTAGCCTTACCCAGTTCAGCGTAATAGCGGTGCAACTCCTTCGGAAAGCGAATGCCCAGCCTGTTTTCGGCGGTGCGAATGCCTCTTTCGGTGAAGCCGTAATTTTTGGTGGCATCAAGGGCGTAGAGTTTTTTGATTTGCTGAATGTGCATAATTTAGTTTTTTATCGTTGTAAAATATTGTTTTTCTGTTGCTTATGATGTTAAACTTCTTCTTAAAAACCTTAGATTTCGTCCAAAATTCGTTTGGCGTAAGGCTTCATATATTTGTCTTTGAGCAGGGCGATGAGGATTGGTTTTTGGCGTTCAACGGGCAGTTTTTCAATGGTGTCGAGGGCGTTGTGGCGTATGTTTATGTCCTCGTTGGGGTCGCTCACAAGTCGGGTTGCGATACCCACCAAAGGCTCAAATTCCGTAAAATTTCGCAAAGCCATCACGGCGTAATTTCGCACCAAATAATCACTTTCCTCAGCGATGATTTTTTCCAAAATTTGAGCTGTTTTTGCTTTTTTATCGCTTGGAATATCGTAAAGTCCAAGGATTTTCAAAGCCTCAATTCTCGCTAAATCATATTCTGATTCATCGGCGATAATGATGTTAAAAAAATCCCATTTTTCATCTGTTTCTTCGTATTCCACTTCTCTGATGAAGTCGTATTTTTCGTCCTCATCAAGTTGGTTTAATTTTTCAATAAATAAATTTCTCATAAGTTGCTTATTTTTAGTTTGTTATTAATCTGTCAAATTTTCGGTATACGCCTTAAAATTATTCAAAATGCTTTGCCAACCTGCCTGTTGCATTTCCGCAGAGTGTTGATTTTCAGCATCAAAAGTGATGTACATTTGGGTCTTTCCGTCTTGATTTTCAAAAATGACCTGCACTTCCCTGCCGTCTTCGAGCGTATAAACAAAGGATTTTTCAGGCGAAACTTCCTTGTAAATTGCCTTAAAATCAAAGCCGAAACTACCATCTCTGGCTTCCATTCGAGCAAAATATGCCCCACCGACACGCAGGTCGTTTTCCGCCTTTGGGCAATGCCATTCGGGTGTGGCGAAATTCCAGTGAGTGATGTGTTTCGGCTCGGTGTACGCCGCCCAAACCGTAGCAATAGACTTGTTAATCAGTGTGTTAATCTCTATTTTCAGTCGTGCGTTTTCTTCCTTTTTTGTCATTTGATATTATTAAAAAAATTACTTCCGTTTGATGGCAAAAACCAAAACCGATTGGGGTTGTAAGGTCAAAATATTGCCTTTTTTGCTTTTTAGGCGGATTTCTTTTCGTGCCTGTAACACCAAATATTCCGTTTGATTTTCGGCTTTGTAAAGATAGTCCAAATGATTGATAATCATATCACAAGCTCCGTCAATACCGCCAATTTCAAAGGTTTCACTATTCAAACGAATGCTCAGGGCGTTTGCCGAGTTGTAAAAGGTGTATTCAAGGCTTGTTTTTCCGCTGGTGGTCGTTGTTTGGTAGCGTTTGTAGCTCACATCATAGACTTCATCTGGCTCAGGTTCGATGAAAAGCGTGGTTTTACTGCCCTGAAAATCTAAAATAAACTCCTGATTTTGAGCGTTTTTAAGGAAAAGAACGCCGTTTGCCGTCCCCAAGAATTTTCCTGATGATAATTTGTCAAAAACCGAACGCGAATCGTTGTAATTGACTATTAAATCCGTATTTTGACCAAAAACGGATAAACTTATCACCAAAAAAAGAAATGTTACTATTTGTTTCATTAAGAGATTTTTTTGTAATGTTAATCTGTTTTATTTAATTTTTATCAAATCGCCATCAACAAAACCTACTGCAATGTGTTTCACAGTAAAAACTTGTAATTCAGGATTTTCCACTAACAATTCTTTTAAAATTTCAGCAACCAAAGTCAAAACTTCCTCCCAAAAAATGCTATCGGGAATTTTAAAATCGGGGCATTCAAAATGTTCAGGCGTAAAATCTTCTTCACAAGCCCAATCCGAATCCTCTTCATCATACCAACAAGCCCCCACCAAAGACAAAGAATAGGGCTCGGCTAAATTGAAATTCAATGCCACAATATCGGAAGGAATAGATTCCTCTTCCGAAATTTGCGTTAGCCAATTTTTAATACTTTTTTTAAGATTGTTTTTCATTATTCAATTGATATATAATAAGTTATTGTTATAAAACTCTTCTTATAAGCAATGTTTTTTTAATCAAATTTTTATCGCTTTTAATTCATTTTTGGCTCAAAAATACATAAAAAATTAATCAAGAACCTCGAGGCGAGAGTCTCGAGTCGAGAGCCTCGACACGCGATTTTTTTTTTGCACTTTGCCAAAGTTGGTTGGACTTCTAAATTATTCATTGTTAATTGTAAACTGTTCATTGTTAATTATTTATTCATAAATTCTGGCTCCTTTGCAAATATCGGCAAAAAGTCGCCAAGTGGCTGTATCGGCGTTGATGTTTTGCTCGGTATTGTCGTAATATTGCTGAATATCAGTTGTATAACGGCTTAACGCTTCCAAAAAATCGGACAAAGTGGCGTTTTCCCAATCTTGCGGACGATTTTCAAGGTCGGTTTTTAGGGCTTCGATAAAACGAGCAAAATCCGCACGCGTGTTTACTTCTATTTCGTTGATGTTCATATTGTTTGTTTTAACTTGTAACTTATTGTTTATTAGTGAGATATTTTACCAATCCTCGTCTTCAAAATCATCGTCAATCGGCTCGGAAGTCAGTAGTTTTTGAAACTCGCCGAAACTATCCGCCTGTTTTTGGCAAAACATATCGGCGTACCAAATCCAGACCGAAGCATCGCTCAAATTCAGGAAAATAAATCCGCCGTTGAGACTGCCGATGACAAAGCCGTTTTGCACTTCCTCCGCCGTGATTTGCCCGTTTTCCGCATTAAAATCAAGCTGTGAAAAATCCAATCCGCTTTTTGCTAAATACTGATAATTAGCAAATTGGCTATCGTACGAATGCGCCAAAAGTTCGCTTTCTGTCCAAATAAAAATCTCCTCACTAAACTGATTTTCGGTGTCGGGGTGCATCGTCAGCCAAAAATCTTGCGACTGGTAATTTTCAATAAATTGCAAATAATCCGCAGGAATGGGTTTTTCTAAAAAATTGGTTATCATACACTTATCTTTATTAAGGTTGTCATTTTTCGTCATTTAGCCTTGACGGAAATGGGTATTTTCCCAAAATAATTTCAATTCTTTTTCGGTTAGAAATCCGCCTTGATGCAGTTTATTGAGCGATTTTTCGCAAATTTCTCCGTCATCGGCACAGCCCACTTCACCAGCCCAATCGAGTAAAATACGCTCAATTATCGTTTGGTTTGAGGCTTTGTCCGCCCTGATTTCTTGTATCAAATCGGTGAGAGAATCGGCGTAAAAATCCATATCAAACGACTCTTCGTAAACGGATTTTATGGCTTGAAATTTTTCTTGGTAAGTCATATTTATCGATATTTTAACAATCGTTTTTCGTTTAGGGCGTTTTGCTCGTGGGTGATGACGGCAGCGAGGTAATTTTGCAAATCCGCAGTCGTTTCAAAATCAGGTATTTCCAACCAAGAAGGATAGTTAAGTGATTTAAAATCAACGAAAAAGCTGACCAAATTCATCAAAACCGCTTTTTTTAGTCGCCCCAGTCGCATTGCGTATTCGTAGGCAACATCCTCATCGTCAAGGGCTTCACGGATTTGGTTTTCGTAGTCGGTGAGCCTGTCCATCGTCAAAATCCGATGCAGGTAATAATCCAGAGCTTCTTGGGCTTTTTTGGTGCTTTTGTACTGGGTTACGCTTTTTAGTCGCTCGAAAATGGCGGTACGATGCTGATTATCAAGGCTTGGAATGGTGGCACAAACGGAAAGATAGCTTTCCACATCGCCCCAAATATCAAAATTTTCGGCAAACGCAACGCCCAACAGCTCGGGCAACAACGCCAAAAGTGGTTCGTATTTTTGGTCGAGCAGGAGGCTGTCGAGCAGGTCGGACAAGGTTTCGCGACTCGCCGCATTGGTCAAAGCGAATTTCTTTTGCAGCTTTTCCAAGTATTTTTGCTGTCGTTTGGTGGTACAAAACGGTGCGATTTTTTCAAAAGGAATGTTCATTTTATGATTTGATTTTTGTCGAGAGCCTCAAGTCGAGAGCCTCGACACGCGGTTATTTTTTACAAAGATACATCTTTTTGGTCGAGAGCCTCGACAGGCAATTATTTAAACTTTGCCAAAGTTTTGAAACTTTGGCAAAGTTGTGGCGTATTTACCCAAACATTTCTGCATAATGAAACGCCTCGCCGTCAAAATCGCTTGCCATTAAGCTATGTCCCAAAAACATATCGTTATCATCAAAAAAGACTTCCACATCGGCGTTTCCTAAAAAGGATATGCAATTGGCAGTCAGGTTTTTAGAAAATGCTTCGGCGGTTAGTTCCGGCTTGGTTGGGTCGTCCTCATCATCATCACCAAAACGCCAATTGTTGTTGTAAGCGGATAAATATTTTTGCGTAATACGGTCTTTGGCTTTTTGAACAAACTTCTCTGTATCCGCAAAAAAAGCATTCATAAACGCCTCAACATCTGACACTTCACAGCCGTCCAGTTGTATTCGCACCGAAATTTCGCCCTCGCCAAACGCGATTTTTCCTTCATATAAATCATCGTAATCAGGGTCGGTGCTTTTAACAAAGTCTGATAATGTGTATTTTTTCATTATTTTATTTGGTTTTAAAAGTCGAAAACCTCGAGTCGAGAGCCTCGACAGGCAGTTATTTTTTACAAAGATACATCTTTTTGCACTTTGCCAAAGGTCGAGAGCCTTGACAGGCAATTATTTAAACTTTGGCAAAGTTGGTAGCGGTTTGAACACAATCAATTGCGTATTTACGGTGGAACGGATATATCCGTTCCCTACAAGGAAATCAACTGTTTTTGTCCTGCTTCGTCGTTTAGGGCTTTTGCCGAGCGGTACAACACGGAATTTTCGCCATTTTCGTCGTAATCATCAATATAAAAGGCAAAAACGAGCATTTTATTTTCGGTTCGGTTGCCAAAAACGCCTTCCGCATCGCACTTTTTTAGGGCGTTGATAAGGCATTGCTCAAAATCGGAGCGAATTTGGTTGTAGCGGTCATAATCGTCCAAGCCCTCCACAAGCAGATACGCCTCTTTGTAGAGTGGTGTTTGTCCGTCGAGCCAGTTTTCAGGCGTTTGGCTGATAGGCACAAAATCGCCCTCGTAAATTTCGCACTCGCCCGACCAAATTGCGTTCAAAATGCCGTTGTAATCGGGGTCAGTTTCTGATTTTTGCCAGTTTTCAAAATCCTGATGGGTGATGGCGGCATTTCCCACCGCAAAAAAGTCGTCCACCAGATAAAAATAATAGGCGGCGATGTCCTTTTGGGCTTCGTCCGTTTGATTTTTGATAAAGGCAAAAGATTGACGGATTTCCGCCGCTGCCAATTGCTCAATTAATTGTTTTTGTGATTGATTCATAAATATCTATATTTAAAATTTGTTAATGCTTAATTATTTATCGTAAGGCAAGGGTCGAGAGCCTCGAGTATATAGCCTCGACAGGCGATTATTTTTTTAGCAAAGATACATATTTATTTTGTTGAGGGTTTGGATAGGTGATTATTCTTTTATACTTTGTTGTATTAAAAAAACGGGTAATTGATTAATTGTTTCATTTTTCATCATTAAAATTGGAAACATATTAAAATTAATTGTATTTTTGCAGAAAACTTTCAAAAAAATAAAAAAATGTTAGTTCAGTTTACCGTAAAGAACTACAAAACTTTTAGAGAACAAGCCGTATTAAGTCTTGTAGCATCAGGGTATGATAAAAAAACGCACGAGGAAGACAATGTTTTTCAAGAAAAAAACATCCGCCTTTTAAGAAGTGTCGTTGTTTATGGAGCAAATGCCAGTGGGAAAAGCAAATTAATAGAGGCTTTAGCTTTTATGAAAAAAATTGTCTATGGCAGTGCTAGTGATAGCCAGAAAGGGCAAATTATTCCAGTGGAATCCTTTTTATTGAACCAAGAAACTGAAAATAAACCCTCTGAATTTGAGATTATTTTTATAAGTGAAAATGTTCAATACCGATATGGATTTGAAGTTACCAAAGAAAAAGTGATTTCGGAATGGCTTTATCGAAAAGAAAAGGTAAAAGAAGTAGAGATTTTTTATAGAGAAGAAAATAAGGCAGAATTTCACAATACTTTGTTTTCAAACGGAGCGTTTATATGGAATAAAAGTATGGTCAGAGACAATGCCCTGCTTCTTTCAGTGGCTGCTCAATTTAATGATGATATAGCCAATAAGGTAGTACAATATTTTTCAAATGAAATAAAAATAATTTCAGGAATACAAGAAGAGGGATTTGAAGGGTTTACTATCGAGAAAATAGATTCCGACAAAGGAAAGAATGAAATTTTAAAAATGCTAAAAGCAGCCGATATAGGCATAGAAGATTTAAAAGTAGAAACCATAGATAAAGAGAATTTACCAAAAGATATGCCTGATGAATTGAAAAAAATATTCCTCACAGGAAATCTAAAAATTTATTCAGATTCTAGCGTATTTACTTTTCATAAAAAATTCGATAAACACCAAAAACAAATTGGCAACACATTCTTTTCCTTAGAAGAGGAATCTGCAGGTACTAAAAAGTATTTAGCTTTGTCAGGTCCTATTTTAGATGTTTTGAAAAATGGATATACTTTGGTCGTTGATGAGTTGGACTCCAAACTTCATCCTAATTTAGTTGAGGAGATTGTACAGCTATTCAATTCAAAAGAAATTAATATCAAAAACGCTCAACTGATTTTTAACACTCACAACACCAATCTATTAACGCCAAGATTGTTTAGAAGAGACCAAATTTGGTTCACTGAAAAAAACGAATATGGAGAGGCTTCTCTTTACTCTTTGGCAGATTTTAAAACCGATAAAGTCAGAAAAACAGATGCTTTTGAAAGTAATTATATTAGAGGAAAATATGGAGCTGTACCTTTTTTGAATTTATTTGAAAATTTTAAAGATTATTTAAAGTCTGATGAAAAGGAAAAATAGCAAATCCCCATCATTAAAAAGACCACGAGCAACAAAAATTGTAGGGAAAACTTTTCTGATTGTTTGTGAAGGGAAGAATACAGAG
Source organism: Capnocytophaga sp. (assembly GCF_030532915.1). Classification (GTDB taxonomy): domain Bacteria; phylum Bacteroidota; class Bacteroidia; order Flavobacteriales; family Flavobacteriaceae; genus Capnocytophaga. Next base: position 13,605 of record NZ_JAUNKD010000030.1, on the reverse strand, counting down.
CCTAATTATTTTAACCATTTTAGAAAACCCACCATTACCATAAAAACCCAAGGGACGGGCTGTAACACCATTTCCTTAGTAAAAGAAGCTGAAAAATATTCAAAACAAGAAAGTTATGATGAAGTTTGGTGTGTTTTTGACAAAGATGATTTTCTTGACAATAACTTTAACCAAGCAATTGTCAATGCAGAAACAAAAAATTTTAAAGTGGCGTACTCCAATGAATCGTTCGAATATTGGTTTATTTTGCACTTTGAAGACCATCAAGGAGGTGCTATGAGTAGAAAACACTACAATAGAAAGATTAATGGATACATCAACCCATTAGGAGCTGTTTATGATGGAGATGGAGATAAAAAGGTTTCAGAAGCGTTTTTTAATCTGTTAAAAGAAAGAGTAAAGTTTGCTATTGATAGAGCCAGTAGAAACCATCAAAGGCATATCAATGATGGACGCACACCTGCTCAATCCAATTCTTCTACCACCATTTATAAATTAGTGGAAGAAATTCTAAAACACTGACAGAAAGCACTTATTGTTAAGTATTTACCCCACCCCAAAAATAAAATCAGAGGCTTTTAAAAATCGTACGACCACATCGTCCGTCCAGCCCAGATGGTCGTATTTGCGGTGTCGCTCCAATGATTTCACTTGCCGAGCCACATTTTCAAGGCTTTCCGAACCGATTTCAGTTGCCAAATGACGGTATTTTTTCAGCCAAGCCGCTTTGGGCTGACTGCCCGATGCCGTGTCAAAGAGTTGCAATAGCTCGTTTTTTCGTGCGAAATCCGTCCAATTATCTTCCGAAAATGAATTGCTAAACAATTGCTTCACAACAAGATAACAACCTTGCTCGTTTTTCACCTCAAAATTCGTTACCCAAACCATCAGCTCGTGGTCCTCGGCTTTGATGAGCTTGATTACTTTTTTAAAAAACTTAATGTCGTGATGAAATCCCTTATCGGAAATAAGCAACAGCACGACGCTCAAAAATGCCTGTCTTTCAACGGTTTTCCAAGATTTTTCGATTTTGTTTTTTGCTACAATCCGAAATAAATTTTCCAGCAAATCGCCATTCGGAGTTACTTCCAAAGGAGATTTTACATAATTGGCAATGGTGACCAACTGGGCGGACGAAACCGCTTCATTTTCGTTGGCATTCCGAAATAATTTTTGCAAAAGCACTCTGAAAATTCCGCCTATCTGCACCTCTGTAAGACAGGTGCCGTCAAAAACATTTAAAAAATTCATTGATTTTGCCATCAAATAGACAAAAACGGACTCATTTTGCAAAGATTTTACCAATTCATTGCCCTTTTTATCGAAAATTTCCTCTTGTTTGAGTCTTTCGTGGTGCGTTTCCTTTGTGTAATCGTTGATTTTTTGGTGTTGCGATAGGATTTCATCAAAAAACGAATCGATTTTTTGCGTTTCCGCAGTCGGAATTGCTAAATTTTGAGCTAAAATTCGTGATTTTTCCTTGTCGGTTTGTCGAAATTGCGAGTAATTGTCCCCCATTTTTAAAATTTCTTGTATTTGGAGTCGTTTTCAAGGTAGCGAAGGCAATATTTTCGCGTGTCGGCTTCGCCTCGTGTATGCTCGATTTTTTGGTACAAGGCTCGGACTTTTTCGGAAAAACCGCCGATTTTACGCGTACACAAAACCCGCGTTACCGTATAGCCCCAATCGGTGGGGATTTCATCGATAGAACGCACATAATCAGCAATTTGCTTATCCATTTTGGCGTCGCACATCGTGTCTAAAAAACCGAATCTCGCTGCTACGGAATATTTCTCATCATAAAAAACCTGCAAAATGGCGTTTTGCACTTTTTCGGATTTTGCCAACTTCGGATACTGGCGTTTGAGTCCGCTGCCGATACGCAGGGCGATGGTGGCGAGTTCGTACTCATAGGCGATTTTTGCCCACGAGTCCGCCACACGAAACGGCTCTTGGAAATTGTCGAAAGCAAAATGAACCGACTCAAAAAGGTGAGCCACCAAACTTTCCTCCGTAAATTGTTGATTTTCATCAATAAATCGATACATCATCGATAGCATTTTTTGGTCTTTTTCTGTCATATTTTTTGTTGTTTTTGGTCGTTGTAGGGGCGAATTGCAATTCGCCCTTACAGTGTTCTAAAACTTTGCCAAAGTTTTGGAACTTTGGCAAAGTTGGTTGCGGTGTATAATCTTGGGGCTTTGAATGTTGCTTTTAATTCATCAAACAAATCTTCACTAAACATCGCTTGACCCAACCTACCGAGCCTATTTTATATTTCCTAAGAATTGTTTAAATTCTTTTGTTAAATCTTTAGAAATAAATTTTTCCATTTTTAATAACTTAGGTTTGCATTTAGCGCCTTCTATTTTATATATAGTCCACATAATTTTTTTGTGCAAAGAATAATAAGCGTTGAATTTGTGTTTTTGATATTTAATTTCAAAAGCTTTGTACAGAAATGCCAAAGAAGATAAGCTGTTATTTTTTTCTAATACATATACTATGTCTTCCTGCCAAGGATGCCAATCTTCTAACAATAATAAATGACATAATTCCAATAACTCCTGATTAAGTTCATTTGGATTTATCATAGTTATAGCATTTTCTAAATAACGGGAATTTTTTATTTCACAAGAAAATCTTATATAATCAGCAATTAAATCATTAAAATTTATATATTGTTTTTTATTTTCTGAATTTACAATATTAATCAAATCATTATCCGAGATAACTTCACTAATGTAGTCATCAAAAACATTATCAATACAATCAAAATTTTTCACGGCAATACTTTATTTACTATTTTAAATGAAGAAATATTTTTACTAAAAGATTTTAGTGCTTTTCCATTACCCAATCCAATATTTACTACACCATTCTCTCCTTTAAAATAAGCAGAAGGCTTGGGTAAGTTTGGGTTGAGCCTTGCAAAATCCAATCTATGGGCTATATGCTTAAAATTCAAATTGTTAGAATAGTGCATTTTATTTTTTTATATGATAATGTTTTTTCAATGATTTTCACAATAGCATCCCAATCGCCTCCGCCCAAACCAGCGCCAAATTTTGGAGCCTGTATATTTAGACGATGCAATAAGGCATAATCAGCTACTTGATTTAAACAGTTTTCCAAAGCTTTGTAATCTAATTTTTGTGATAAGTCATTTGCATTTCTTTTTACGCCGTTTTGAGCCAACATATTAGCAATAACAACATTTTCATCTGCGCTAAAAAAGTTCACATTACCCAATTCAAAATCAGTTCCTTTATTAAACCAATTGACATAATTTTCCTTAGCTTTCGGATATTTTTTTGATAAGGATAAAACAAATCCTTTTCCCCATTTGCCAACATTATTAACAATATGTAAAATTAAAGTTCTTTCTGATAGTGGATTTGTTGCATCTCCTTGTTCATATTTAATAAATTCAGTAAGATTTACCCCGTCAATTGATTTTTTCCACATCGATTCAAAATCATCTTTTGTTATATATTTAGTTTCACTCAAATCTAAATCTTCAAGAGTCCCATCATACAGCAAATATCCAATATCTTCATTCCAATCTTGTAGATTTGATGAAGCATAATAGTTATCATTAATACTATTTATTTGTCTTGTGCATACATTATTGATAAACTCACTATAAGTTAAAGCCAAACCTTTTAAACATTCAACTTCGGCACTTAGGTATTTTTTTGTCTGCATTTAATGTTATTTTTGGTGATATGATTCTATTGCCTGACGACTGATAAACATCTCCACATCACTATCGTAATGGTGAAATCTATTATGGTGAAGTCCAACCTGCATTTGCTATAAAATTAAATCCCCTTAAATGTGAATGGGGATTTTTGCTCCATAGATGCCTTTTCCAATATTGCAAAAAAATCATCAAATTCGGGAAATAGAAAATATATCGCAACTTCTTCACAAGAATCATCGCCATTTAAAATAACCGGAATTTTGCGATTGAAATCAGAAATATGAACGTGAATTAGTGTTCTATCCCAATAATATATTTTTCCAAAATTATCTAATAGAAAAAAATTGCCGCCCGGGTCTTCCGCTATAATTATACAGTCGAGAAAATCTTTAATTTCTGGCAAATATTCATTATTTATTTCTATTAATTCTTCCGGTTTAAAAATTTTTAGAATTTCAACCAGACTATCGTCAAGAAATTCTACTGAGAAAGTTGCATAATTTTGATGGTCTATATATATGCCACCGTAATTTAATAAAAAACTTTTATAGCTATATGAAAATTTAAAATCCAATTTTTTTTCCAAATTTAAGACTTCAAATTCTGATAGCTTTTGAAAACAATAAAACATAATAATTTCCTATATACAATTTGAATTTTTAATACACCGCCATTTGAGTAAATCTATTATAGTGAAGTTCTTACATCAAAGTATTGACCTTGAAAGCAGATGGGTTGTAATGCTTTTTTAGCAATAACCGTGCTATTAATGCCTTGATAATAGCTATTAACTGGTTACTCAAAAACACACAATTCAACATCACTATTTTCAAATAGCGATATTAATTTATGTTTAATTTCTTTAATTTCTTTATTTTCTTCAAAGGAAATTTCTATAATTTTTACTCCCTGTTTATAAATATTTTCACTTTCATTCAAAACAATTTCTATCAAATTATTTTTAATCGTTACCTTTTTAAATCCACCATCATTAGCATATTCTTGTGAGCAAAATTCATAATAATATAAGTCTGAATGGTCAATTTCTCTTTGCAAGATTAGATATTTTTTGGGGTTTGGTTTTTTGCTATCAGCAAAAGCAATTGTCAATATATCATCTTCTATGTAATAAACCGAATTTTTAGATTGAAATTTCATTTTAAAATCCTTCAACAATTAGATTTTGATTTACGCTTTTTTCTTTTTCTTCCAGCAGACCAATCATCTGCTTCCGAAGACTTATAAATTATATCAACTTCATTATCAAATATTTCTTTTATTCCAAGTGCAAACTGTAAATCTGATAATTTCTTATGATTTTTATTTAAAGCCTGTTTAAACTTTCTTTAAAGAAGTAAAAGTTCCAAGAAATTTTAGTATTTTTGTTTTGCATAACAACTTAAAAATCACGGAATTTTGAGCAAAGATACAATAAAAAAATGGATTATTTCACATTTGAGCGTAGGAAAAAGAGGGTTTAAAACAAAATTTGATTTGTCAAATAAATCTTTGCAAAGATATTAACTTTTGCAAAAAACAAACAGCTTGTATGGCTATGCGTTTTATTGTTGGTAAGCTCTTGCGGTGTGCCTAAATGATTGCAAAGATAATGATAAATTTTAAATTTTTCACAATCCTTATCATAACTTTGCACCGCCCTTGCCACAGGTTCAAAGCTCTCATCATCATACACTGTTGTGAATACAAAGTCTTTGGTATATTCCTGTATCTGTTTATTACCCTCCCAGAGCATCAGCATTGTGCTGTGTTCGGTTTTATCTGTCTTTCTTAGATGTAGTAAAGTGGTTGGATAACGAACTAACTTGCCTTGTTGATTGAGTTTGTGTAACTTTTCAGTTTTTGCGTGTTTGGCAATGCGTCTGCCAAAGGCATCGTAGTGGTAGCAGGTTGTTGTTCTTTGAACTTGTCGTCCTATGTCGGTGATGGTGATGGTCTTTTGTAGTTCGTTGTTGGGGTTATAGATAAATTTAATAGACTTACGATAACCAATCAAGCTGTTGTCTGATTGGTGGATGGGCTGATTGGTTTTGGGGTTTATGGGTACTTCAGTTTTGGTTTTGATATTGCCATGGGTGTCGTAGGTGTAGGTAATGAATTTTCCTTTGCTAACATCCACTTGCTTACCTAGGGTTTTAGTCGCTTTGATAAGCCTCTGAAGAAAGTTTAATGTCAAATTCTTTTTCCATTTTTAAGAATTGCTGAAACATTTCTTCTTCATACAAATTCGGGAAAATTTTATGTTTGAAATAATCAAAATCTTTTTGGTATTTGTGGTTGAATAAAAGCCGTGTTTGGATATGCTGTGGAGAATATACGGTCTCCATTTCATATTGCAAAATATCTTCCCTGTCTTTTATACAATCAAGGTCGTTATTTAATCTTATACTTTCTTGATTTTCAATCTCTTGAAACAAACAACCACCTTTTAGATAGAATTCGCCTTTATGGAAATTCTCAATTTCATTCAAATGAGCAACCCAATATTTATCAGGAATAATGATTTCTTCTAAAGGCTTGACTTCTTTAGGTGTAATTTTTCGCTCTCCAAAATCCTGAATAGTTCCCATTGTATGAACAATCATTATGATTTTTTCTTGGCTTAAATCTACATCTAGCCAATTATCTGTATCTCTAAAAATATTGAAAAATGCCATTGTGTGCTTTCTTTCCGACATTTGGCAGAGTGTATAAATATTTTCCGCCAATTTGAGCGAAATTACCGCATTTTCTTTCCAAAAGAATCTCATTTTTAACTGTCCGTTATTTAACAATCTGGTTTTGAGTTTGTGTAACTTTTCAATGTTTGAGCGTTTGGCAATGCGTCTGCCAAAGGCATCGTAGTGGTAGGTGGTGGCAGATTATCTCATACCTATGACGTCTAATATGTTTTTTGTCTGTAAATCATAAATAAATGTATATCCTTGCCCATTCTTATATTGTCCATTGACGGCTATCTCGAATGGTATTCCATCTATATAATTATCAACATTCGGTATAAAACTAATAGATAAAAAATTTTCACTTAATAGCTGTATCTCTATTTCATAATTATCTAAGCTATATTTATTATTAGTGATTTTTATAAAATAATCTTTGGCTAGGCAAATTATCGTAATTACTGTTCCTGATAATTCATAATCAACATTATAATTACTATTTTTCAAAATCAACCAAGGTTTTTCTTCATATTTCATATTGGTAGTGTTGTAAAAAGTATGATGCTATAAAAAGTTGACAATCAGGTAAAAATGCAGTATTTTTGTTGAATGCTAATCACAATTACACTGCATTGCCCCGATTATCAAAGCACGAAGATAGTAAAAAATGGGAAAAAATCTTACGGAAAGTAAAATTATCTTTGCAAAGATATTAACTTTTTGCAAAAACAAACAGCTTGTATGGCTATGCGTTTTATTGTTGGTAAGCTCTTGCGGTGTGCCTAAATGATTGCAAAGATAATGATAAATTTTAAATTTTTCACAATCCTTATCATAACTTTGCACCGCCCTTGCCACAGGTTCAAAGCTGTCTTGGTCGTACTCATAATGACTGTGGTTGCCTACCTCATCAGTGTGGGTAGCCTAAAACTTGAAATAAATCACCAACTTTTTCCCATTCGCCATTAAAATTTTCTCTACAAGAAGTTTTTAACTCAGTAATCTTAATATATGTCTTGTCAATCAATTCAGGTTGATTGTATTTTTCGGCATAGGCTATCATAAATAAAGCATAGGATAAAAATGGCGGCATTAGCCATTCCCAATGGCGTGGGCTAAGATTGTGCTTTAATACCAATGACTCATCAGAATATTTTAAATAAATTTTTTCAAAATCTAACACCCTTTGTGATAAAATTTGAGCGTAAATCATTGACGGGGCGGACGGGTCAATGGTAATATCGCTAGCTTCAATATGTTCACTAATTGTTCTAAAACCGACAACCAAATATCTATCGTCTAAAATACCACTAAATTTTTCTTTCACAATTTCAGTTAAATTTAGGAAAGAAATATTTTCAAAAGTCAATAGTTTATATATTTTTTGATTGCGAAAATGAAACCCAAAATACCATTCAAAATCAAGATATTTCTTTTTTAAAAAGAAAGTTTCATCTATTTGTGCAATTTCCCAGCCATAGGATTGAAGCTGATTGGCTAACTCCAAGCCCAATTCTTTTTGATATTTTTTGCGTTTGCTCATATTATTCACCTAAGTATTTTACCAGTAGCAGGGTTAACAGTAACTTGCAATTGCAATTCGCCCTTACAGTGTTCTAAAACTTTGGCAAAGTTTTGGAACTTTGCCAAAGTTGGTTGCGGTGTGCCTGAATGGTTGGTATTGATAAAAAGTTTCTACAAACCATTAGTCGGTATATTTAACAAACCACATTTTCACTTGGTCTCCTGTGTTTAATCCTGCGTCAAGATACTTTTCCGCCTCTTCATCGGAGATTGCAGTTTCTTCATTTAGCAAATTTATTTTTTTGTGAAAACCTTTAATGCCATATACAAAAAAAATCGTCTGCAAATCTTCCGTTTTGATATTGAAATTATGTTCCGTTCCTATAATTCTCCATTCGCCGTTCTGTATGTACTTTTTTCTGTCTAATGTCGAATAAACATCTAAAACACAAGGTTTTCCAAATGTATCCGAATGGATTATCTCATCAATGGTAATGTCATTTGGATTGGAATGTGTAACATTCATCGCTTTAAACACAAAACCACCAGTGCTTAAATGAGCAATAAGCTGACCGTAGCCAAATCGTGTCCCGGTCTTATCAATCTCAAAGCAGACAATATCACCCGCCTTGATGTAGCGGAGCATCGTGCGGGGCTTCTTCTCCCAACCCCATAATGTAATTTTTGAATTCATAAGCAATTATTTTAATATTTTGGTCGTTGTAGGGGTAACCCGAGCGTAGCGAACTGGCGTAAGCAATTGCAATAAACCCTTACAGTGTTCTAAAACTTTGCCAAAGTTTTGGAACTTTGCCAAAGTTATTACCCCAACGATTGCAATTTTTTCAGTTTTTCATCGAAATCTTTTTCAAAGGGAAATTTACCGTTTTTGTCCGTCCACAGCAATTGCAGGGCGGTAAAATTTTCTGTACCGTAATAGTGGATTGCCTGTCCGAAATATTCCGAAAAGTATCGTTTTTCAACCTCTACAAAAGCCACAGGATACTGATTTACAATGTCTTGGTAACGATTTCCGACCGAAAACTGCGTTCCGCTTTGCACCGCTTCACCCACATTGTTCAGAATGTGGTGCATCGTCTCAATCGGAAGCCCCAAAATGATGATTTCAGGGTGCTGATACCGCTCCCAAAGCCCGATGGTGTAGGCAAAGGCAGGATAATCGGCTTCGGCAGGAATCATTCTTACCGCAAATCCATAATTTTCAATCTGTTGTGCGAGTGTTTTCATAAAACATATTTTTCTATTCGTACTCAAAATAAAAATCGGAAAAAAGGGCAAAATGTGCCTCTGAAATGTCGTTTGTTTTAACGATAAGCTGTTGATTTACTGCCGATTCATCACCGTTCCACGAAACATAACTATCTATGTGATAGCCTTTTGCCAGAATTTGCTTGACGATGCCGAAAAATTCACGTGTGCGGAGCGTGTCGTCGTCTTCCTCCTCTTCGAGCCAGTCTTGCAACGGACAAAAACCCACCTCCAAAGCCAAATCCTGCTCAAAAATCCGCAAGTGGCAACTACAATTATTCTTTGCCATTGTTGCAATTTCGTATTGATGCGGATATTTTAAGATTTTTCGTCTGTTTTCGCCATTTTTGGGGTCAATTTTCTCAAAAAATAGCGTTTCGGTGTCAAATTTCGCCAAATCTTCGGGCAAATCGGTGCTGAGGGTCAATACATAACACATAGCGTTTTGATTCTAAGGGATTTATTTTAATGCAAAAATACAAATAAATTACGGACTTGTTTGGGATTGTTTGCTGTGTGCCATTAAAACAACTGCGGATACAGTAATTGTTTGCTAATCATTGCATTAGCATCCATTTCATATTTGCCGACATAATGCAAATCAGGATACGAAAGTAGCACGTTTT
>NZ_JAUNKD010000030.1:0-3702 GCF_030532915.1 Capnocytophaga sp. | reverse complement strand
TCCATTTCATATTTGCCGACATAATGCAAATCAGGATACGAAAGTAGCACGTTTTCAGGCAATTGCAAATCTTTTTTATACAAAATGATATACACATTGGGCGAAATGCCTTTTTCGGTACAAATTTTTTCTACCAAGGGCAAATCTTCTTTTTGCAAAAGGGTGAATTTTAGCAATTCCGACAAAAGAAAATCATACTGAAAATCAGGACTTAACACTTCAATTCCGTAATTTTGCAGCGAAAAATCCGTAATTTGTAATTCGCTAAAAAACAACGGATTATCTTTTCCGTCTCCCAACGCATACTGCCTAAATTTTTCGGCATCATTTTCGGTAATTTTTGCTAAAAACAGATAAAAATAATACGATTGTTGCATTTTTTGAAATTTTTAAGTCTAACGCTTGTGTTCTTTTGTAAAACAAGTTTTTTGTTTTAGGGGTTTGTTTAAATGCAAAAATACAAATAAATACGGACTTGTTTGGGGTTGTTTCCTGACCACCAACAGCTTGAAGATGAGTTTTGTGTGTAAAAACTTAAAAATCAATAGATTACTTTTTAAGGTGTAGAAAAATTTCCGTTCCCTTTTTATGGTTTCCGCACCAAAAACGCCAAATCTTTGTATTTTTGCCCAAAAAATCTTAAAAATGTACCCGAAATTACGCTCCCATTTTGAAAAAATCGTTACGCTGACCGATGACGAATTTGAGGCAGTGGCTTCTTATTTCAGCTTCAAAACTTTGCGGAAACATCAGTTTTTGGTGCAGCAAGGCGAAGCCGTTCAGAATGATTTTTGGGTGGTAAGTGGCTTATTAAAAGCCTATTACCTGGCTCCTAACGGAAAGGAACATATCTTGCAATTTGCAATGGAAGATTGGTGGATTACTGATTATCAGGCGTATTTCGGGAAAACATCGGCTCAGCTCAATGTCAATTGCTTGGAAGATACGCAGGTGCTTTGCCTTTCGCTTGAAAATCGTGAAAAAATATGCTCCAATTTTCAAAAAATAGACACTTTTTTCCGAAAGAAAGCCAATGCAGGTTATGTGGCATTGCAAAAACGAATTTTATCACTTCTTAACGATAACCCCAAAGAACGCTACACGCAGTTTTTAACGCTTTATCCCACTCTCTTACAGCGGATTCCGAAAACTTTAATCGCCTCATATTTAGGGGTTTCTCGCGAAACTTTAAGTCGACTTAATCAGTAAAAAAACAAATTTGTGATTTCAATCACACCAAAATAGTGATTTTTGTCCTTTTCTCTTTTTGTCTTTTTTGTGAATTTTGCACCTGAATTTTTAAACAAAATAACGATGAAAAGAAAAGCATTCTGGGCAAAGTGGGCAATGGTATTGTGCTGCATTTTCGGCTTTGCCACAACCCAAGTTTCAGCACAAAAAACTAAAAAATCAGGTAAAATGAAAAAAGTGTTATTCGTATTGACGAGCCACGCCCAAAAAGGAAACACAGGCGAGGCTACGGGCTATTATCTTTCGGAAGTTTCGCATCCTTGGGAAGTGCTTCATAAGGCAGGTTATGAGATTGATTTTGTGAGTCCTAAAGGAGGAAATCCACCCGTTGACGGCTTCAAATTGGACGACCCTGTGAACAAAACTTTTTGGGAAGATAAAATTTACAACACGAAGGTGAAAAACACGCTGAAACCTTCGCAAGTGAATCCTAAAAATTATGTGGCTATTTTTTATGCAGGCGGACACGGAACAATGTGGGATTTTGCCGAAAATACTGAATTACAGAAAATTGCTCGTGACATTTACGAACAAGGAGGCGTAGTTTCGGGCGTTTGCCACGGACCGGCAGGTTTGGTAAATATCCGACTCTCTAACGGAAAATATTTGGTAGATGGCAAAAAAATTAATGCCTTTACCAATGAAGAAGAAACAGCCGTGAAACTTGAAAAAGTAGTTCCTTTCTTGCTGGAAGACAAGCTGAAAGAACGAGGAGCTATTTTTGAAAAATCGGCAATGTGGCAACCGCATATCACTGTTGACCAGCGTGTTATTACAGGACAAAATCCGCAATCTGCCAAAGGGGTCGGAGAAGCGATTTTAAAGGAATTGCAAAAATAATTTTGTCAGCAAAATCAAACATACAAGGAGCGGAAAAATTTTCGTTCCTTGTGTGTTTTCATATTTTTGTAAACCATATATGATTTTAAGTTAAATTATCAAATTTTTCAGTGTAATGCTTGAATTTTGGGCTGTTTTTTAGATAGCGTTGGGCGAGTTTGGCAAGTTCGTCTTTGGGATGGGTTTGGGTGATGATTTGCTTGGCTTGGGCTTCAAAACCGCCGATTTTCTTACGGTTTAACAGCTCCATAAACTCCGTTTTAAACATATCATTTTGCCAAAGCGATTCGTTCAACGCCAGTCGCACCAGCTCATCAGCCCAAAGTATGCCGACCTCACGCACGAACTGCACACGAGCGTTTTTGTACTTTTCGTCCGTGGCAAGACTGACAACATATTTTTTGATTTTCAAATATTTACGCCGAGACGGATTCCAATATGGATCAAAAATCAACAGAAAAAACTGAGCGAATTTACTCAATTCCAGCTCAAATTTTTGCGAAAAATACAAGGCGTTGTTGCCTGTTTCAGCTTCGCTAAAATGGGTCAGGATAAAATCGACCAACTGTTGCATTTGTGCCAAAATTTCCTCTTCACTCGCCTGATTGGCAAGGAGTAAGCATATGGCATCTCGGCGGTTTTCGACTTCGTGGTATTTGTTCATTTTCTTTAAGTTAATTTTTATTAAATACGAGTTTTGCAGTTATTCACGAATTCTGTTTTTTAGCCTTTAATTTTTTGAGATTATGGTCAAAATCAAAGTCCTCAACGGACGGACTTTCCAAGCCTTCTTGAATTGCTTTTTTGAGGGCAATTGCCTTATTTTCTTCATTTTCCAAAAGCCGAAGCCCCGCACGAACCACCTCGCTTACATTTTTGTATCGCCCCGTAGCCACCTGATTACTAACAAATTGGTCGAAATAACTTCCCAAAGAAACCGATGTATTTTTCATAATGCTAAACTTTTTGCAAAGTTACCAAAAATTGGTAATTCTGCCAAAAACCGCTTGTTTTTAAATCCCTTTTGAAGCTCGTTTTACATCACAATCGTCAAACTTTCGGAAAGTGGGCTAACTTGCTTATTATCAATCGATACATTTGCCATTTGAGCCGTGTTCAGCACATTAAAATTATATATTTTTTTGATATTTCCGTTGGGGATTTCGCTGATTTTTTCCGACCAAACTTCCTCATCTTTAGGAATATAGGAAGTCGAACTCCAAAAACTCTTTTTGGTTATCCACTCGTTCCAAGTGAGTTTTTTATCGGCACGATAGCCGTAGGCGTAGTCAATCCGAGCGATGGGCAACCAAGTTTCGATGATTTTTTGGGCTTTTTCGTGGTCAAAATCGCTTGCGTTTTGCCAAAAAAATTCAATGTCCAAGCACCAAAAATCGTCTTTGGGTGTCCATAAATTAAATTGAGATTGATAGGTTTCGTCTTTGTCTGACGCACTGATTCCCAGTAGGTTTTTATAGCCTTTTTGGTTGATTTTCTTCCAAAAAGTGGTTTGTTTGACCAGCGGGTCACCTTTGGAAATGCCGTAGCCCGAGCCGTTGATGTCCATTCGTAAATCGGACTGCTGAAAAATTTCCTCTCCAATGGAAATCA
>NZ_JAUNKD010000008.1:42030-98817 GCF_030532915.1 Capnocytophaga sp. | reverse complement strand
AAGAGCTTAAAAACGGCGGCGAATTAAGGTTTGTTATGGGGTCGGTAGCACCGACCGGCAATTAATTTGAAAAATGTAGGGGCGAAAGATTTTTCGCCCTTTTATCTTTAATTTACATAAACTTATGATTAAAAGAGGATTGGAATCAAAAGAGAGGTATGATTATCTTATCAAAGCAAGAAATTTTCATTACGAAAATTTTAATAAATGGATTTCTTATTTTTATATAGCCATCGGGGCTTTGTTTGTGGGATATTACACTATCTTACCCCACAAAGAAATGGATACCGAAAAAACCATCGTTCTTGTGCTAGGATACACAACTTCTCTTTTTTTATATTGGTCAAGTAAAGGATATTATTTTTGGAATATCAACTTCATTATGCTTATTAATGATTGTGAAGAAAACACTCTAAATTTAGACAACGAAGATAGGGTTTATTTTGTATTTGCGAACAAAAAAATTCAAAATAATTATCTAAAACCTCATACAGGAGCTAACATATCTACTTCAAAAATTGCAATATTCTTTTCATTTGTCATTACCTTGGCTTGGGGAGTTCTTTTAATGAAGGCTATCTATTCAGAACTGAACTTGTTTTGTAACTTGGTGTCAGTCGTGTTGGTTACTCTATTTTTAAGTTACATCGTACCTAAAAATTTCCTCAAAAGTAAAATAAGTCATTTTCCAGATTTAAAAATCAAACAACACAGAAAAAAATAATCAATCATAGCTGATAAAATCAGGAATCGGCTTGCGAATGCGCAACGTTGCGTTCTCGGAAGTAATCCGGACGGATGCACCCGCAACAACGGAAGGCACTATCCTCCTTCCGCAGTATCTTACCCAAGAAGGAAACCATCTCGGGATTAATCTAAACTTTGATGCACGCATCGGTTACAGATTCTGAAAATAAGTCAATTGCCTGAAATGGTTCAAGTTACATTAAACCATTTCAAGCAATTTAGTTTGATGCCTACCATTACGAAAATCTTGTAACAATCTTATCTACAATTACTTGCGCTAATTTTGTTTTGCTTTCGATAGTCCATCCGGCAATATGTGGCGTGAGCATCACGTTATCGGCTTGCAACAAATATTTAAAATCGTTGGGAAGGTTGTCATCAGAAAAGAAATCTTCAAACGACGATTTTTCGTATTCCAACACATCAAGCCCTGCACCTAATATTTTTCCGGATTGTAGTGCTTGAACTAAATCACTGGTAACCACACTTTTACCCCGAGCCGTATTGAGCAACCAAAACGGATTGGCAAAGCGATTGATAAAATCGGCGTTTACCATTTTCAGTGTAAGCGGAGTTTGTGGCGTGTGCAAACTGACGATTTCCGCTTTTTGGAAAAATTCGTCAAGCGACACCTGCCGTGCGTTTTTATCGCCCACATCAGGTTTGATGTCGTAACAAATCACTTGACAATCAAACCCTTGCAATTTCTTAGCAAAGGCTTTTCCCATATTTCCGTAACCAATAATGCCCACGGTTTTATAGTCGAGCTCCCAACCGCGATTTTCTTCACGCAACCACACTCCTTGCCTGATTTCGGTATCGGCTTTTTTGAATTTGTTGAGCAACGCCAGCAACATTCCCAACGTATGCTCGCCCACCGCATTTCGGTTTCCTTCGGGGGAAGCAATCAGCTCAATACCTTTGCTCTGAGCAAACTCACAATCAATATTTTCCAATCCCGCCCCCACACGCGCTATAAATTTGAGGTTTGTGGCTTTTTCGATGAACGATTTATCAATAGAAAAACGACTGCGCAACACAATGCCGTCATACAAATGGATTTTGCGCTCCACTTCCGCCTTGGTGCCGGTGTAATCTTCGTGATTTTCAAATCCGTTTTGTGCAAGTTGCTCAATTAGTAACGGATGATTTGTGTCTAAATGAAGTATTTTCATTCTTGTTCTTTTAAACTATTTATTATAATGTTGATATCGGCTGATATTCATCTCGTTATCAATTTCCGTATCGTTAAAAACCTTGTTGTAAAGCGCTGTTGCCGTAAATGGAGCATTCATCACGCCACGCGTACCTAATCCGTTGATAATCCAAACGTTGTTGTAATTAGGATGCTTCCCCACCAATGGGCGACGGTCTGAAACGGTCGGGCGAATGGCGGCTTCCTGCTCCACAATTTCGTATCGGCAGGTTATCAATTTGTTGAGTTTTTCGATTAATTCGCTGCGCGCTTCATCGGTAATGGTATCACTTAAATCATCCCACCGGTAAGTAGCCCCAATTTTGTAAAAATCATTACCCATCGGGAGCATTACGCCATCGCTTTTAACGATTTCTTTTAATTGCAAATCAGGCACATAAATCGTTAATGTTTCACCTTTGCAGGGTTTCATTGGCAGGTAATTGAAAAAAGGATTTTTCACAATTCCGTAACCTTCACAAAAAACAATGTTTTTAGCCGGTACGGATTTGTAGTGAATCGCTGTATCAGTAATTTGTAACTCACTGTAATCAAAGGTTTTTTGATGGAATACGCCCTCGTTTTTCCAGCGAGTAAGGCACGCATTGAGATAGGTTTTTACGTCCAGCCTGCCCGTTTGCCACACCTGTCCAAAACCAAATGGTGCCGGAAGGTGGTTTTTATCTACTGAAATAACATTCGGATTCAGATAAGCCGCAAGTGTGTTTTTATCAGAAGCACAAAACCAGTTGTTTTGCTCTTCCACCGAAGTGAATTTTCGTAAAACCGGAATGGGAATATTGATTTTTGCGTTGATTTTTTGCTCAATTTCGGCGTAAAAATGCGTTAAAAGTTGCATTTGCTCATCGGCTTTCCAAACAGGCGTAAAACGCTTTAAAACAACGGGATTGTAAACCCCTCCGGCAACCAAACTTGCAATTTGCGAGTTGTTACTGATAATGCAAAACGATTTACGATTCTTTTCCAGTAAGTTACAAAAAGTAACCCCCGCCAAACCCGCGCCTACAACGATAAAATCAAACATAAAAATCAGATTAATTTTCGCGCAAAAGTAATTTATATCTCGCAATAAAAAAACTGTTTTAAAAACAGAGTTGTTCTTAAAACAGTTTTATAAAGATATTTCTGTGAATTTAAATTAATTAGCCCACATATCTTGTTCTTTACTTCGGATTGATTCTTTGATTTTATCCGATTCCAAAAGTTGGAAAAGTGAGTTGTCTGGCAGATAGTCCTTAATCGGTCTGTCGCCGTAAACGTTGGCTTCCTTATAGATAACGGCACTGAACAATCGCGCGTTGAGCAAATGGTCAAATGACATTGGTTTGGCATTATTCTTACGGTTAAAGGTTTTTGCCTCGTGCAATACCTCGCGCGCTTGCGGGTAGAACACCCAGAACAATTCCACTAAGGCAGAACCCGTTGCGTCATCAGCATCAATGAAGTTCACATCGGGAGCTACGGGCGCAATTGCCAACAAACGATACTTTAATTCGCCTTGACGCTTATCAAAGTACCAAAGCCCTCTGATGCGATACTGAGCGATGTCAGCCGCTTCTAAATTTCGGCGTGTTACGTACTCCGGAGAAAGCGATTCTCCGGCATTGAGTTGGTCGTAACCTGCTGAAAGTGTGTCCACTTTTGACAGGGCTGCACTCAAATCATTGAATGTTCTTTTTTCCGTGAAGTACGAATCAACGTAAACATCCTTTAATTTTCCGTTTTTGATGTTTTTCAACAACACATCGTAAAGCGAACGACGATACGAATCCACATCAAGGGTGTCTGTCGGGAAAAGCAACGGGAAGTTCATTCTTTCGTTCAAATCAATTATTTCCCATACTTCAACAGACCAAAGAATGTCTCTGTCATCCACATATCCATAAGGCAGTGGTTTGTCGTTGTCAGCCTCAATTTGAGCTTCACTTTTTTCTCCAATTTCATTTACTTCTCTTGCGTTCAAGAGGTTAAACTGAGCCGAAGATTGCTGAAAAGCAAAAAGGGCAACAATACATAAACCGATACTTTTCCAATTAAACATAATCATATTTTTAGTTTGTTATCTCTACTGAAATAGGAGCAACTTTAGGCAAGTGATAACTTGAATTACCTACAATTTCGGCTGAAATGTCAAAGATTTGAATCACATCACCGCGTTTTGCTCTATTTAAAACAGATTTTGCTTGGTCGTTCATTCTACCTCCATTAACCTGAACACTTGGTTGTCCCGGAACAGAAACTTTGAATGATTTCACACGCACTTTCAAGTCAAAATCAAAATCTTCCATTGCAGCCTCAATAGGAACGACTGCCAAGTTTGCTTTTGGTAATTTAACATTACCGATTTCGCCCGCAATTTTTGCAACAGGGCGCGGTAAATTTTTAATTCGGAACTGACGTGAAGATGAGAATTTTTTCCCGTCAATTTCACCTGTTACGTTAATGGTAACCTCACGCCCTTGACCGGGTCGCATTACGTAATTTGTACCTGATTTTTTTGACAAACCGGCAGCACTTGCCGAAATTTTGTTATCAGGAACGCCCGGCATTGAAATGGTAATCGGGTTATCAACACCGCGGTACACCACATTCATTTTATCGGCTGAAATTACGGCAGCATTCGGTTTCGGGATAGTTGAAAACGATTGACTTACAGCTACTGCAATACGCTCACCATCTTGATCAAAATATAAATTTCCTTCAATTTTGTGCTCACCTGCATTACCTGCACCTACGTTCAACTTAACACGACCGTCTTCAATGGTGTAATCAGAAGGTGTAAGCGGACGCCCGTCTAACTTCAACTCAACTGAGTTAGGACGTGTAGTGGCATCTTTTCTACCTAAAACGATAGCCCCGTCAAACTTCTCACCTTGATAGTACGCACCTTTTGATTGTTCAAGCAAAGTGGTATAGTTGGTCATTGAAACTTGTTGTTTTAAAGCTCCTTCCAAAGCGGCGCTATAAAAATCTTGCTCAATGGTACGGATATCTGACTGCATCATTGAAAGTTTGGCAAGTGATGCAACGTATGGGAAGCCTTCAAAGTTGTAATTCAACCATTTTTGTGTGGTTCCGTCCGTTTTCTTTTCATCAGCGGTGCTAAACTCTCTGTTGATTTTGTCAATAACGGGTTTGTATCTCGGGTCGTCGCCCAAAATTTCTTTTATTGATTTTTTGTAGGTTTCAATAGCATCTACGAACTGCTGACCTTTTTCGGCATACCCTTCTCCTTTAAAGAAGATTCCGTCGGTATATTCTGATTTATCCAATTTTTGGTAATCAATTTTACCGGTAGCGGCATCTTTTGCCTCTTCAATGGTGGTGTTTAACCCGCCTTTGATTCCTTGAATATGGTCATAAAACACATCCGAAGCACTTTTAACGAGTTTTGCTTTATCGTAGTTATCTTGCCATAACGCTTTGTTTTCATCTAACTTTTCTTTCAAAGTTTGCATTGCGGCGTTGTTATCTTCGTTTGCTTTTCGGTTTGATGCTTCAAATTTTTCATTGACTAACCCGAATGCATTTAGCACCTCTTTACCCATATTCAATGCAAGCATTGCGATAAAGACCAAATACATAAGGTTAATCATCCTCTGTCTGGGACTTAATTTTCCTCCTGCCATAGTATTATTTTTTTAAATTGTTACTAAAAAAACTAAATTATTTACCCATAGCAGATAACATTCCTCCGTAAACTGTATTTAGCGATTTCAAGTTGTTTTTGAATGACAACATTTGCTCGTTCAATGAGTTTAAGTTATCAACCACGCCTGCTTGTGCAGTAACTTGATTTTCGGTTCTTTCTAATTGTAATTTGTAAAGACTGTTTAATGATTCTAAGTGAGTTGCTGCCAATGAAAGCTCTTCACCGTATTTGTGAGTTGCTGCCATTGAGTCTGCCACCGGAGCAATTTCTTTAGCTGCACCGGCAAAGTTTTCAATTGAACGTCCTAATGAACGCATTAGGTTAGCGTCTAATTTTGCTTCGGCTAAAATTCCGTCAAGTTTTTGTGAAAGCGACTCTTTCAAAATTTTGTCTTCTTTCTCTTGAACAGGAGCTGCTTTTGCAAAGTTTTGACGTGCAGCGCCTCCTGCCAATTCCGGATACACCAATGACCAGTCATATTCTTCTTCAACAGGCTCAAATGCTGCGATAAAAAAGATTATAGCCTCTGTAATTAGCCCCACTGCCAATAGAACGGTTCCGTTAAGCGGACCAAAGCTCCAGTGAGTTAATTTGAACAATGCACCCAAGATAACGACTGACGCCCCGATGCTGTAAACTGCGTTGAAGATTTTTTTTCTTCCTGTATTCCCTTTTGCCATAAGATAAAGTATTTAAATGTTGTTTTTAATATATTTGTTTACTTAATTTAATTTCTTGATTTTGTTTTGAGATTATCTAAAACCTCTTGCGCTCTTGGCTTGTTGTGATTCGCTCACCCCCATAAAGTCTTGTACGGTTCTGAACCCGATGTAACTACGTGCTGAATCTTGATATTCAAAATCACGTGTGTTTACACGAAGCATATACGCCACGTCTTTCCACGAACCACCACGAATTACTTTTCGTTTGTTTTTCTCGTCAATCACACTGGGGTTCATTGTTGACATATACTCGTATGAGTTGGGGTCGTATGAAGTGTTTGTCCACTCCGAAACGTTTCCTGCCATATTGTACAGGTTGTATCCGTTTGGTTCATACGATTTTGCTTCAACGGTGTACAAAGCATTATCAGAAGCATAGTCACCGCGCAAAGGTTTAAAGTTTGCCAAGAAGCAACCTCTGTCGTCAGTTGTGTAGGGTCCTCCCCACGGATAGGTAGCTCCTTCAAGCCCTCCGCGTGCGGCATATTCCCACTCTGACTCAATCGGCAAACGGAATGCATTTACTTGGTCATTCCCCTTTGCTTTTTGGTATGAGTTTTTGTTTAAGGTTCGCCACTCACAAAATGCCTTTGCCTGAATCCAGCTCACACCCACCACCGGATACTCTCCGTAGGCTTCGTGCCAAAAATAATCGTTGTGCATCGGCTCATTATATGAGTAGTTGAAGTCACGAATCCAAACCGTTGTGTCAGGATATACCTTTACCAACTCTTCTTTGATAAAGTCTTTTCGGTTTCCTTTGGCACGAGCGGCTTTCTCCATATCTAACCACTGGTATTTGAAAACGAACTTTTCAACATCCATAATGCGCTTTCCGTTATACGATTGTTCTTCGGGCAAATACATCTGATCCATTACCTCTGAGTAATACTCATCAGGGAACTTTTTAGTATCCCAAATAAGGTTTACTTTTCGGTTGAGACGACGACTGCGCTCATCACCGTAAGTGTTTTGCAAATATTGCTCATAAGGCGTTAATTTCTCAGAATTTGCATTTTGGTAAGCGTAATCACCCACGCCTCCACTGGATTGACCGGTTTGTTCAGCCAACTCAGCCAGGTTAGTACGGATGATTGAGTCACGTACCCAATTCACAAACTGACGGTACTCACTATTAGTGATTTCGGTTTCATCCATATAGAATGAGCCGACACTAACCGTCTTCACAGGGGCATTCATACTTCCTGCCCTGTCATCATCGGAGCTTCCCATAATGAAAGACCCACTGGGAATCAGCGTCATACCGTAAGGTTTGGGTTGTTTCCAACTCTTGCCTTTTACCCCAACAAGCTCTCCTTTGTTATCTCCACCTCGACCGCAAGCGTAAACTACAACAAGCATCAGTAGCATTACAAATATTTTTCTTGCCATAAACATTGTTTAAATTCACATTATTTCAGGTTGCAAACGTAGATAATTATTTTCACATCTGCAACACAGTTTCCTTGAAATTTATCCTCGACCAATTAAGTTTAACACTAATTTTACAATTCTTTAATAGGAAATGCCCAAATATCTAAAAAAAACCAAATAAAAAAGTGATGACAAAATCAATTTTTTAACAAAACATTATTTTTATCAACAACCCAAAAAAGGCAAAAAAGCCGTTTTTTGGAATGATGAAAACAGCTTTTTTGCAATTGAGTGTAATTTGGAAGCTGATTTTTCTTCCTTTTTTACGGAATTATTTCAATTCTGTCACGCCCACATTCCATAAAATGAAGGCCTGCATATCGGCTGCCTGCTCAATTATTTTGCTCACGGGCGTGCCTGCTCCGTGTCCGGCGTTGGTTTCAATGCGGATTAACACGGGGTTGTTACCGCTTTGTTTGCTTTGCAATTCGGCTGCGAATTTGTAACTATGCGCCGGCACTACGCGGTCATCGTGGTCGCCGGTGGTTACCATCGTGGCGGGATATTGAATGCCTTCTTTTACGTTATGAACGGGTGAATAGGCTTTCAAATATTCAAACATTTCTTTGCTGTCGTCGGCTTTACCATAGTCATACGCCCAACCGGCTCCGGCTGTAAAGGTATGATAACGAAGCATATCCAACACGCCCACGGCAGGAAGCGCCACTTTCATCAAATCGGGGCGTTGGGTCATTGTTGCCCCTACGAGCAGCCCGCCGTTTGAACCTCCGTGAATAGCCAAATGCTCGGAAGAGGTGTATTTCTGGGCAATTAAATATTCCGCGGCTGCGATAAAATCATCAAACACGTTTTGTTTTTGCATTTTAGTGCCGGCATCGTGCCATTTTTTGCCGTATTCACCGCCTCCGCGAAGATTGGCAACCGCATACACACCGCCATTGTCAAGCCATACGGCGTTGGAAACGCTAAACGAAGGCGTCAGGCTGATGTTAAACCCGCCGTAACCATATAATATGGTAGGATTTTTTCCGTTTAGGGGCGTTCCTTTTTTATAGGTGATAATCATCGGAACTTTTGTACCGTCTTTTGAGGTGTAAAACACTTGTTTTGATTCGTAATTATCGGAATTAAAATCAATTTTAGGCTCCCAATATAAATCATAGTTTCCTGATTTTAAGTCGATTTTATAGATTTTAGACGGCGTATTGTAATTCGTGAATGAAAAATAAGCATCGGTATCTTCTTTTTTGGCAGAAAAACCACCGGCAGAACCCACGCCCGGAAGCGCCACCTCGCGGATTAATTTCCCTTCATAATCATATTGTTTCACTTTTGAAACGGCATCAACGATGTATTTAGCAAAAAAGTAATCGCCTGCCAATGAAACAGATAATACATTTTCGGTTTCGGCAATAATGTCTTTCCAGTTTGCGGGTTTGGGGTTGGAAGCATCAACGCTTACCAAACGCTTGTTAGGTGCATTTAAATTAGTAATTAAAAACAACTTGCCTCCTTTACTATCAATCACCTGCGTGTCGTTGTCAAAGGTTTCGGTGATGCTCACGAAATCGGAATTCGGTTTGGATAAATCCTTAACAAACAATTTGTTACCCGAAGTTGAATTTGCCCCCGAAATGAACAAAAACTTCCCGTCATCCGAAATTTCACCCGAAACGTAGCGGTATTTTTGCTCGGGCGTTCCGCCAAAAATGAGTTTATCGTCTTTTTGCGCCGTTCCTAATTTATGATAGTACAACTTGTGCGTATCGGTTTTTGCCGAGAGCTCGCTTCCTTTGGGTTTGTCGTAGCTGGAATAATAAAACCCGTCGTTGCCGTTCCACGAAGCACCGCTGAACTTAATATCAACCAGCGTATCGCCCACCACTTCTTTGGTTTGGGTTTTGATAACGATGAGTTTTCGCCAATCGCTTCCGCCTTCGGAGATGAGATATGCCAAGAGCGAGCCGTCCTTAGAGAAACTCAATCCGCCGAGCGAGGTTGTTCCGTCTTTTGAAAATTCATTCGGATTCAAGAAAACTTCTTCCTTGCCGTCTTTGTCTTTGCGGTACAACACGCTTTGGTTTTGCAATCCGTCGTTTTTATAATAATAGGTGTAATCGCCTTCTTTGAAGGGTGCACCGATTTTTTCGTAATTCCAGATTTTTTCAAGTTTTTTCTGAATGACTTCCCGATACGGAATTTTTTTCAGATAACCGAAGGTAACTTCATTTTGGGCTTTTACCCACTGGGCGGTTTCTTCACTACGATCGTCTTCAAGCCAGCGATAGGGGTCTTTCACTTCCGCACCGAAATAAACATCGGTCGTGTCCACTTTTTTGGTTTGCGGATAGGTGATTTTTTCAGTTGAAGGCTGTTTTTCAGGCTGATTGCAAGCCACTGCCAGCAACAAACATCCCAGCGGAACCATTTTTTTCTGCATCTTGTTCATAATTCGTTTTGATATGTTATTTTATAATCCTTTATTTGATTTTGCGCCGAAAGATAGCGCTTTTTTTGTAATAAACAAAAAGAGCTGCCGAAGGACAACTCTTTTAATACGGTTTTCAACTTTATTTGATATTAATAGAACAAAGCCACACCAATACCTACGCCAAACGTACCACTATTGAGTTCTACCTTTCTGTCTTGCACATTTGTATAGCTTTTGTAATCATACCCCAAAAAGCCTGTTAGGGCAAAACCTTCATTTAAGAAGTAAGCCACACCGGCTTTTGCTCCGGCAATCAAACCTCTGTATTTTTGAGCGTCGCTATCGCCTCTTGATAATGTACCGTAGCCAACTTTGGCTCCTACAAACGGAACAATATCACCACCTAACGGGAAGAAATAGTGTGCGTTAGGGGCAATGGCAAATGCATTGGTTGACGAACTGGCTCCTTTCACTTTTGAGTATTGGTACTCCAAGCCCAAACCTACCGCCAAGTTATTAATAATAAAATAATTGGCATTCGGAGCGATTTTAAATGTTGAAGTTGTAACATCGGCTGATTTGTTACCATCTCTTCGGATAACGGTGCTTTCTGATGTGTAAGAAAGTCCAAAATCAGACCCTACAAAGAAACTTCCTTTTTCGGTTTGTGCATACGTTAAAGCACTGACCATCACTGATAAAACGAATAAAATCTTTTTCATATTGCGTTTGAATTTTAAAAATTATCAGGGCAAATGTACTACTTTTTTTGTGTTGTCCAAATTTTTGGTTCGTTTTTTCGGCGTAAGTATAGACTTGTGAAAAAAAATCAGCTGTGATTGCCAAAATGATTGTACATTGCTTTTTTTCTTTTACCTTTGCCGAAAAACGATGAAAATTAACGGCTTTTTCAGTGTGTTTCTGCGCTACTTTCTGCAAGGTATTTTAATTATAGGTCCTTTAAGCGCTACCATTTGGATTATCTGGGCGATATTTTCAAGCGTGGATAACCTTATCCCCGGCATTTCAAAGGAATATCCCGGTGCGGTTTTTGTACTGTTGTTTTTAAGCACGACGCTCATCGGTTTTATTGGGAGCAAATTTTTTCTGGGCAGGCTGCTTGTGGGCTGGCTGGATTACCTGCTTGAACACACCCCCGGCATCAAATTTATTTATTCATCTATCAAAGACGTACTGACTTCGTTTGTTGGTGATAATCGGAAGTTTAACAATCCGGTATGGGTAAAAGTGCAGAACCAGCCCGAGGTTTGGCGCATTGGTTTTCTTACACAGGAAGATATGAGCTTTGCCAATATGCAAGCGATGGTGAGCGTGTATTTGCCGCACTCGTATGCCATTTCGGGTTGGGTTATTGTTACCGCAGCCGAAAACATAAAACCTGCCGAAGGGCTTTCGGCTCACAAAGCAATGGAATTTGCCCTAAGCGGTGGAATGACCGGTAACACCAAAAACGATTGAGATACGGAACAATACGATTTTCAAAAAAACTCAAATCACAACCTGTTTTATTTTTTCGTACCTTTGCAAAAAATATAAAGTTATGAACGCAACAACTAAAAAATCAGAAAAGAAGTCCGTTTTGGATAAACCTGAAAAAACTACAGAAAAAAAAGAAACCATTTTTTACGACGAAAACGGTAAAAGAATTTCCAGAGCCGGATATATGATGCGGTTACTGTCAGGTACCGGCAAAATTTTAGATATGAAAGCCGTTTTAAAATAATAGCTTTATGGGTAGGTATTTGATAGACACGAATATAATGGCTTTTCTGATTACGGACAAAGCCAATTTAAACGAAAACGTGCAAGATATCATTGATGATTATACAAACCAAATATACGTGAGCTCTGTTACGGCAATGGAGCTGGTACAACTGTTTCGTATCGGAAAAATTCGACCGAAATACAAAACGGCAGAAGCTATGATTAAAGCCATTGTGAATGATTTTTACTTTACCATTTTGCCTTTCGGAGCAGAACAGGCAAAAACGCTGTCAAAATTGGAAATCGTTTCGGGACATAATGACCCGTTTGACCATTCCATCATATCACACGCCATTAGCGATAAACTTATTTTAATCTCTTCGGATAAAAAATTTGAGTGCTACACCCCACAAAAACTCAAATTTATATACAACAAACGTTGATTTTATAACTCACTGTTACTGCTTTATTTATAAATACATTCCCCGCTAAAAACGCTTTTGCTGTCGGAATGATTTTTTTCGTACCTTTGCAAAAAATATAAAGTTATGAACGCAACAACTAAAAAATCAGAAAAGAAGTCCGTTTTGGATAAACCTGAAAAAACTACAGAAAAAAAAGACTATTTTTTACGACGAAAACGGCAAAAGAATTTCCAAAGCCGGATATTTTATGAGAAAAATTAAAGCCGAAGGAGGATATATTAAAATTTTGGATATGAAAGCCGTTTTAAAATAATCCGTATGAGATGTTTATTGGATACCAATATCGTTATCTTCATCATTCACTGAAAAGAATGACGACATTTCAAAAGACACAAAAAGTATTTTAGAAGATTATCACAATGTCTTATACGTTAGTTCATTAAGCCTAATGGAAATTAAATACTTATTTGAGAAGGGTAAGCTAAAAACAAAATTCAAAACCACCCAACAAATATTTGACTTTATCACAAATGAGTTGGATTTTAAAATTCTCCACACCAAAAACGAACACACCCAAACTTATGCAACACTAAACATAATCGAAGAAAAAACCGACCTCATTGACCGTTTTATTATCTCACAGGCCATTACTGAGAAAATAGCACTGGTAAGCTCTGATAAGGCTTTTGAAAACTACACCCCACAAAAACTCAAATTTATATACAATAAACGTTGATTTTCAACCACTCTCAAAATACTCAAACCACTTTAAACCATAAAAAAACCGAACTTGCGCAATGCGCAAGCCCGGCAAATGTATGAAACACTAATTTATTACCATCCCGGATTTTGTTGTAATTCTCCGTGTTTTTTATCCCAAGCGGGAATAGGCCACACAAACTTGAAATCATCAGCCGAGCGATTCAGCTCATAAAACTGATTTACAGGAGTTTTTGACAATATACTCATCGCTTGTTGTTGGGGTTCTTTGCGTATTACGGGCTCTTTCCAACGTTTTAAGTCGAGTAATCGGAAGCCTTCAAACGCTAATTCACGCAAGCGCTCGTTTTTGATTTCTTCCCAAAGAGCATTTCCAGAGGCGGTAACCGCTGAAAGCCCGCGTGCCTGTCTTAACGTGTTTAGGTGTTCACGAGCTTTTGTTTCGTCACCCTTCTTGAAAGCGGCTTCACTGGCTATCAAATACATTTCGGCAATACGAAAAACTTTTGGTGCGTGAGCATATCTAGGTTCACTGCCCGACTGTAAAGTGGGATTTCCAGGAAACTTGTTAATAATCTGAATATTAGGCACTTTTGTACTTCCAAAACCAATTCTTACATCTGTTTTCTTGAAATAAACAGCTTTTCTGTAATCGGTGTCTTCGTACAAATCAACCACCCATTGACTTGGGATAAATTGAGGGCTGTAATTTCCTTCCGTTAACGCTGCATAAATGCTATTTTCTGATGGCAATTGGTCTTGGATAGATACGAACAATTGTGTAATACTTTCTTGTCCGTTATCTTTATACCAAATGTCTTGAAGAGTGGAAGCATTTTGTGCTAACGGATAATTTGCCAATAAACTTTCGGCAACTTCTTGAGCCTCTTTCCATCTTCCCATAAAGAGCAACACACGAGCTTTAAGAGCTTTTGCCGCATCAATGGTAAAGACTTCAGCACCGGGTCGAGGCTGTGGTTGAGGTTGGGGCATTTCCCAAGGCAATTGAATCATAGCTCCATTTGCATCTTTCAAATTCAATAGTTTTTCAGCCTTTGCAATGTCTTCAAGAATAAAATCATAAACCTCTTGCACGGTAGCTCTTTTGTTTTGGGTTTTTACGTTGTAAACCTTTTCTAACGGAACGCCTAAATCAGATGATGCTGTAGCAGGGTCATAGATTTTACAGAAAGAAGTTACCAAACGGGTGTACATATACGCCCGTGCTAAATGTATCTCACCAATATAAAGATTGAGTTGTAAACGCTCAGCATCATTTTTAGGTGTGATGTTTGCCTGCCCCTCCAAAGCGACATTGGCATTGGAAATAAGACTATATGCCCCTGACCATATGCTGTTGAATCCGGAGTGAGATGAGTTTAGCGTTTCCCAACGATGTATAGGACCATATCCTTCAGCGTAATGGCTCCGCAGCGCATTGATTAAATCACCTTGTATGTCATTATAGAGCATATACTCTCCGTACACTTGGTTACGAAGTTTAACGTACATACCGTTGCGCCACAACTCTATATCACGTATGTTTTTAAAAGTTCTGCCCACTGCGATGCTTTCGTACGGAGACTGATCCAAATCAACACAACTACCCAGCGTTAAAGCTCCTGCAATCGCTATTATGTATTTATTAACTATTTTCATTGTTTGTCTGTTTTAAAATTTAATATCTATCCCGAAAGTATATTGCTTGGTATTCGGGTTACCGCCCCCTGCTGATGGTGAAAGGGATACATCAAACTCAGGGTCTATGCCTCTGTAATTTGTGAAAGTCAACAAGTTACGACCCGTGGTATAGAATCGCAATTCTT
This sequence comes from Capnocytophaga sp., assembly GCF_030532915.1. Taxonomy (GTDB): domain Bacteria; phylum Bacteroidota; class Bacteroidia; order Flavobacteriales; family Flavobacteriaceae; genus Capnocytophaga. The sequence continues at coordinate 83,958 of NZ_JAUNKD010000008.1, read as the reverse complement.
TAAAGAAACCTATTTGTCGTAATATATCTTCCGATAAGGAATAACTCAATGTAATATCTTTCATACGTATATACGACGCATTTTCAATCAAACGGTCGTCTTTCTCCGTGAAAGGTTGGTTATGTTGATAGCTCGGGAAGGTGGCAATATCACCAGGTTGTTTCCAAACATTTTCCAACACTCTTCGGCTTTGATTTGAATTCGGCCAACCGATGGTTGCAATAGGATTTTCGGTACGGTATCGGTCTATATTGACGCTATATTTCCCAAAAGTATAGGCAAATGCCATATTAAATCGGAAGTTTTTATATCCGGCTTCCAAACCAAATCCTCCATTAATCGGTGCATAACGACTGACTCCTGTGTTTTGTTTTAATTTTTCCGAGTTAAAATCAGTTGTTACCTGCGCTGTGTTATTATTCATTACCGTAGGGTCATCACCCGGTAAAAACCATTGCGCTCTTCCGTCATCGGGGTTTATCCGATAAAACATCGGGTAGTAATAACGTATAGGCTCACCTACGATGTATGCCTCTGATGTCACATCAACTACAACCGATTTTTTACCTTCATGAAGCGATAACACTTTCTCTTGATTGTAGTTAAATGATAGAAAAGGAGCTATGAAAAAGTCTTTTCCTTTAAGCACATCAACCGATAACGATACGTCAATACCCCGATGGCGCAATTCACCTCCGTTTTCTGAAATTCCCGCATTTCCTGAGAAGGTGGGACGAGCGATACCGGTGAGCATATCAGAAATGAGACGATAGTACAATTCCGTATTCAAATACACGCGTTTGAACAAGCCTACGTTAAGCCCCAAAGTCTGTTTGATTTGCTTTTGCCATTGCAAATCAGGATTTCCGGGTGATGACAACACGTATGAAGGTCTGTCTTTATAAAACTGTGTGTTACTGGCTAACGACAGATGCAGGTAATCGTTTATGGCATCAGCATTTCCGCTGGTTCCCACGCTGTATTTTAAATCCAATCGGTCAAGCCACGAGGCTTTTTTCAGGAAGTTTTCCTCACCCGCTTTCCAAAGCGCTCCCACCGCCCAAAAGTTGGTATATTGATTGTTTTTCCCGAAACGAGATGACCCGTCTCTACGAACTGATACATCAAAGAAATACTTATTGTCGTGGATATAATCCAAACGCAAGAAAAACGAGTTAAACGTAGTAACCTGGTGCCCGTCATACACCTTTATATTCTTGTTTCCGTGAATAATCATCGTTGCCTCGTCAGAAGTTTGTCCCTCTGACCTACCTCCCAGCGTAGAATATTCATCTTTTATACTTTCTTGCCCCAACAAAAAGGTTAGTTCTCTCTTGGGTGCAAAATCAAGTTTGTATTCAGCCGTGTTGGTCAATGTTTGTTTAAGAATAGGGGTACTTGAACGAGAGGTAAATGGAAGGTCTTCTCTATAATTACGTAAGTTGCTTTCTTCTCGGTAAGAAGGTTTTTCATACGAATGCGCTCTACTATCCCGATATTCTATTCCGAGTTGTGATTTAATGGTCAAATTTTTAATTGGTGTAGCTGTTAAACTCAATTGCGGAATCAAACTAATATTTTTAGTTACTGACGGAGTGTTCTCGGCAATATAATGTGGGTGAGGCAATAACAAATCCGGAATTACATCATAACGTTTCCCTTTCTCATCAACATCTCTGTAATGTGGCGGATACAAGATTCCCAAACTTCCGTAATCGGCATTTGATCCCGTGTTAGGATTCTGCATATATTCACTATACCCCGTTGAAATACTTATATTAGTTTTAAGCCAATTGTTAAGTGTAGCATTTAAGTTAAGTCGTGCTGTAAAACGCTCAAAGTTAGATTTATACATCATCCCTTCTTGGCTGAAATATCCTCCCGAAATATAGTAACGTGTTTTGGTGTTCCCCCCTGATGCCGAAACGGTAATTTGCTGACTGGGGCGATAATCTCTAAAATACACTCTGTCCCAACGTGTATTGGGTGGGTTTTCCTGACTTAAAAGATTATTTCGCCACTCTTCGGTAAATTCTCCGTTGTATCCAAACCCCATTTTTTCTTTTTCAACCATATATTGGCTATATTCTTCTAAGTTCATAAAGTCATCAAAAAAGGCACGACTGGCTAAAAATGACAATCCATATTGTGAACTTACTGAAAAAGTAGCCGAATCACTACCCTTTCCTTTTTTAGTGGTGATGTAAATAACCCCGTTGGCGGCTCTTGTTCCGTAGATAGAAGTTGCCGAAGCATCTTTCAAAACCGTAACACTCTCAAAATCATTTGGATTCATAAAAATAACCACACTTCTTGACACCGGCGACCCATCAAGAACATACAAAGGTTCTCCCCCACCATTAACGGAACCTATTCCGTGCAAGCGAATCGTTCCGGCAGAGCTAGGCTCTCCCGAACTTGATGAAATCGAAAGACCCGCCACTTTTCCTTGCAAGGCATCAAGCAAACTCGCCGAAGGTTTGTTCGAGATTTTTTCACTATCCACCTTCACCACCGAACCCACTACCGTGCTGACGTTTTTAGCAGTTCCGTAGCCGACAACCACCACATCATCAAGTTCGGTAACATCTTCTTTCATAACGATGTTAATCATTTTTGTGCTTTCACCTACTCTTTTCTCTTCGGTTTTAAAACCAATAAACGAAAAGCGCAACACGTCACCGGTGTCTGCTTTAATAATATACTCCCCTTCCATATTGGTCATCACTCCAAGATTTATACCCTTGATAATGACGTTTACCCCCGGAATGGGATGATTGTTGTCATCAGTAACACGCCCTTTAACCTCTCGCGTTTGCGCAAAAGAAACACCCATCAGCAAAGTAAAAAATAATGCTGATAGTTTCCATTTCAAATAACTTTTCCCGTGATTTTGCATAGTAAAAATTAATTATTTTTTTATGTATCGGGACAAAGATATAAAATATATCTTACCATCATCAAAATAAGCAAAAAAATATTTACGTTTTTTAAACTTTATTTGAAAATAGCTTAAAAGTTTGTTTGAGAATTGTTTGAGAAAGTTTGAAATGGTTTGAGAATTGTTAACAATTGTAATCTTTGGCAAAGTTTGCAAACTTTGCCAAAGATTAAATGTTTAAAGATTGTTTTGAAGATAGTTTGAAATGGTTTTGAGGTTGTTTGAAGGTTCAAACAACGCTCAATCACAAATTTTATCGTACAAACACATAGCCTTGCTTGGTGAAATGATTTCCGTGTTGGTCCTGATATTTCAAAATATAGAAATACGTTCCGGTTGGGAGGCGTTTCCCTTTGCCAACCACACCGTTAACGTTGGCATAACCTCTGAAAATTCCGCCTTTACGTTGGTAATCTTTTGCTTGAAAGACCTTCTGACCGAGTTCATTAAAAATTTCAATATGCAAGTTTTTGTAAGCCTCAATCGGTTCGATTTTCAAATAATTTTCCGAGCCGTTTTCGGTGGAAACGCCGTTATAAATCACCATCTCTTTTTGTAATTGCGGTTCGGTGTCGGTTGGCGGAAGGCTCAAATCGGGTTTCTTTTGCAAAACGGTGATTTTTTGTATGTACTCCGAGGCATTTCCGCAAGCATCAGTGGCTGTCCATTTATAAACGATAACTTTTTGTCCGTTTTCGGTAATTTCATCGCTATCTTTAACAATTCGAAGCGATTTGGTGCAGTTATCGGTTGCCAAAAGGTCGGTTTGAGCCGGAATTTTTCCTTCCTCAACGGAAATATCTTTCGGTAATTCGCCCGTAAATTCGGGTTTTTCAGTGTCGGAAACCGTGATGAGTTGCGTGTGTGAAATGCTGTTGCCACAATCATCAGACGCCGTCCAAACACGGGTAATGGTGTAAAAACAGCTCTCGTTGCTTTTTGTTTCTTTGAACGATACTTTCGGGTTACAGTCTCCTGAAACAGAAAGGTTTTTAGGCGCCGGTGGAATTTCACCTTCACAAGAAACACCTGCGTTTTGAGGTAATTTTTCTGTAAAAGCTAAATGTGAGGTAGTTACAATTATTTTTTGTGTATGTTCAGTTTTGTTACCACAAGCGTCTGTAACTTCCCATTTGTAAATAACCACTTCATTTCCATTTTCTTGTAAAGTGTGCTGTGATTTTACAACAGTAAGATTTTCCGTACAATTGTCGGTAGCGGTCAATTCTTTTTGTTGCGGAAGTGCTTCGCCTTTTTTGACAGTCATATTCGCGGGCAACTCACCTACAAATTTGGGTTTTTCATCATCGGAAACCGTGATGAGCTGTACGTGCGTAATGGGAGTGCTTCCGCAGTTGTCAGAAGCGGTATAAGTGCGTTCAAGTACGTAATTATTCGCACAGGTCTGATTTTTAATCGTTTCGGTAACCTTTACGGAAGGATTACAACCGCCCTCAACACTCAATGTTTGCTTTTCAGGAATAGCCTTCGCACAGGTAACCGTTTCATTTTGAGGCAATACGCCAACAAACTGCAACGGCAACAACGAATTACCGTCTGCCGGAATGATTTTAAATCCACCGTAAGGAATCCTCGCATTGTTTGTTATTTTATACGGGGTTACATTAGTAATCGCATAGGCAATATGGTCAAGCACTTCCACCTTAAAAACACCCGCCGGTAGGTTTACTTTTTTCCCTTTGCCGAAAGTGGTAACGCCCACCAACACATTAGGAATGGTAAAGGTATGTTCGCCATCGTTTTCGGTTTGTTCTGCAATCACGTGCTTGTAGGTTTTCCCCAAATCATCTGAAAGCAAGATGCGCACCTTGCTGTTTCTGTCAAAAAAATTATTATCAACCGCCCATTTGAGCGTTACGCTTTCGCCCACTTGGTACACATCTTTGGTGGAAGAGGTAATCTCGAAAGTTTTTCCTTCTTTTAAATTGACTTGTGTTTCAAATACATCGTACATCACGGGGCGTTTTTTCTGTGAATTTCCATCACTTACACCCAACCAAAACGTGTAAGTTCCGTCTTTAACGGGCTTGGCGTCGGGGTTAAAAGCTCCGGTATCAACATAAAGAGGTTGAAAAGAAATAACGTTGTGCTCGGTTCCTTTCAAAGTGATAAATTTTGCTTGATTTTTTTTGTGAATATCTGCCTGATGTGCCATATAGGTCAGTTTGGCGTCATCAGGGTCGGTAGCATTAATTTGAAACTGAAAATACGTATATTTAGGCAAATCATAGCTTTTTTTGAGTTTACTACGGTCAATCACTGGCGGTTGATTGGGAATTTTTTCCCCAAATGGAAAATTAACGTAATTATTAAACACAGAATCTTTAACCAGTTTTGTACGTTCTCTATCCTCATAATAGTGTAATTTTGCCATTTTTTGACGTATAAAATGAAGACTAACTAATGAAAAGAAATCACCTGACTCATCACCGTAACTCATTACAGACTGCCCACGGTTTGTTTCGGTAAAATAAGTGTAGTCACCACCTGTGGTAAAAGTATGTGATGACCCAAACATATGTCCCATTTCGTGAGCAATTACATCCAAAACCGGAACAGCCATTGACCCCCCCTTTAAAACGTTATATGCCCCATCAAAATAGGCAAGTCCACCTGCTGACCCTACCCTATTCCCACCTATTTTCATATTGGTGGTCATTACCATTCCCAAATCATAATTTTCATTTCCGATGAGTTTATCAAGGTCAAGTGTAGCTCTGCCAATCATTCCTTCGGCTGTATTTGCTTTAAAAAAATCTGTATTAGAGTCTGTTATAATTAATTTTTCATCGTTAATCACTTCAAAACGGATACCTAACTCACGCATAAAAAAAGCATTGAGTTGCACTTCGGCATTTGCCCAAAAGCTTTTCACGTTTTCAACACTGCCCTTAAATACACGAGAATAATCAGAGAATGATATATATGAAACAGGTAATGCCAAACGATATGTAAAAAGCACATCGCGATTGGCAACTTTGTTTTCACTCGCAGCAGTTTTGCCCGAACGAGCCGCCGGTCTGCCGGTTTTTGAAGGCATACAAGTCCCGTTTTTGCAAGTTCCGCATTCGTGTTTGTGTTCGGAGGCAATCTCTAAAAACCCTTCGGAATTAGTAACAAGCTGAATGCGTTCGTGTTTGTATGTAACTTCACCCGAAACCGTGGTTTTGTTGATGGAAAGAATCCCCACGAGTTCGCCCTCTTGAAAACTGACAAAAGTGCGAATACCCTCCTTTTTGGTAAAAGACGTTTCTTGCTCGTTCCACCGCAACAAAAGTTTTTCACTTTGCGATACGGGAACTTCCCATAAAACATCGTTACCTTTTGAAAATAAAGCAATCACATCAATTGCCTTAACCTGCGTTTTAATGGTTTCTTGCGCATAAATCGTTTGTAGAAAAACCACAAAACAGCATACAAATGTTGTTAAATATTTCATATTTTTAACCTATTATAATTATCTAAAAAAAGAAGAGGCTCCGCCGGCAGAGCCTCTGCCGAATTACCGCACAAACAAATAGCCTTGCTTGATGTGTTTTTGCTTTTTCGGGTCTTGGTATTTCAAAATATAGAAATACGTTCCGGTGGGTAGGCGTTTGCCTTTGCCCACTACACCGTTTAGGTTCGTATAGCCTCTGAAAACCCCGCCTTTACGCTGGTAATCTTTGGCTTGATATACTTTCTGACCGAGTTCATTAAAAATTTCAACGGAAAGTTGCGTAAAATGCTCCAAGGGTTCCATTTTAAAGTAATTTTCAGAGCCCGTTTCGGTGGAAACTGCATTATACACAATCAGTTGCGCATCGGCAAGATTATCAGGGTTAGGCGTGCCGCCACCGGGTGTTTCGGTTTTCTTTGAAAGTACGGTTACTTTCTGGTGATGCTCGGCGGTGTTGCCGCAAGGGTCGGAAATAATCCATTTGTAAATCAGCACGCGATTGCCGTTTTCTTGCGTTTCTTCGGTACGTTTTTGCATTTGAACAGTGTTGGTGCAATTGTCTTGTGCCGTTAATTCCGCCTGCGAAGGTATGTTTCCTTCCTCAACAGTAATGTCAACAGGCAAATTACCCACAAAAACAGGAGCTTGCGTATCCGAAACTGTGATGATTTGCGTGTGCGACAAACTTTGTCCGCAGCCCGTAACGGTGTACGTACGTTCAATCGTGTAATTATTCAAGCAATTTCCGTTTTTACGAACATCTGAATGCGTTATGGTAGGCTTATCACACCCGCTCACTTGCACCGACGAAGTATCCGCATTGGGGATGTTATCACAACTAACCGATACGTTTTCAGGTGTTTTTGTCAGCTCCATACGTGTTGCGTTTCTCGGCAAGATAGTAATCGTCTGGGTGTGTGTCACTATATTAAAACAATCATCTTGGGCTTGCCACGTGTATATTTTCTTTACAACGTCTCCTTCTTTTTCTTCCTTCTCATTTCTATCTACATACATTTCCCTTGTTCGGCAGTTATCTTTTACTGTAAGAAATGCTTGTTGAGGAACGGTTTCTCCTTCATAAATCGTTATGTTTTGCGGAAGCGTTTCCTGAAATACGGGTGGTTCGGTATCGGCAATGGTGATATACTGCGTATGCGAAATGGCAGGTTGGCAATCATCAGTGGCTATCCATTTACGTACAATTTGTCTGCCACAGGCATTTTCACCCAACGGATTTTCCGTATAGATCAGTTGCGGATTGCACCCACCACTGACGGTTACATTTGCCGGCGTTGGGATAGGGTCTTTACAACCAAGCACCACATCGGCAGGAACGCCCGCAAGTTGCAAAGGCTGTGATGTTCTATCGGTTTCATAATAAATATATTGCGTGTAAGCCGCCATATTGTTGCAACCATCGGTGGCTGTCCACGTTCGGGTAATCGGGTTTTTGGTTGCATCTTGTGCGTAGGCTATCGAAACGTTACCCGTGGTGCAAGTTGATTCGGCTTTCACATCTGCTTTGGGCGTGCTTTCAGCTTCCGACTTGGTTTTTACGTACAACACCGAAGGTGTATCAACAAATTTAATGGCAGAACGCGTTACCTCAAAACCACCCCTAAACGGGTCATCTTCGGTAATAGCAAAGGCAATATGGTCAAGCACTTCGATTTTAAAAGCTCCCTGTTCGATGTTAGGTCCTTTTGTTCCTCCTTCAAAATAAAGTTGCTTTTTCCCGATTTCAATATTGGGAAGCGTTACCTCACAACTGCCGTTGTTAGGGGCTTCGGCTACCAGCACGTGTTTGTAGGTTAGTCCCAAATCATCAGAAAGCAAAATGCGTACTTTGCTGTCATTGCCAAATATAGCACTATCCACGCCCCATTGCAAGGTAACTTTTTGTCCGGCTTGATACTGCTTGTTAATAGCACTCGTGATTTTAAACGGCGTTCCGTTTTTGATTTCTACTTTGGTTTCCACGGCATCGTAATGCGTGGCGTGGTTTTGGTCAGCAGGGTTGTAATCATTTACGCCCAACCAAAAGGTAAATTCCCCTTGTGGGTGGTTTTTTGTAAAATCTGAATAAGGAATGTCATAATATGCAGTAGGGTGATATTCTTTTTGAAACGTAATCAGCGGATTGTTAGTCGGTTTTTTAGCTATAAACTTAGCTTTACCTTGTTGTTTTAAATCGGCTTGATGAGCAGCATACCAAAGCTGTGATTGCTCCTTATCCGTAGCATCAATACGGAACTGAAAATACGTATCCTGCGGAAGCACGTACTTTGCTTTGACTTTGGCTCGGTTGATAACGGGTGGTGTGTTGTTTGTCCGATATCCGTAGCTGTGGTTAGTGTAGTCACCGTCTTTACGGTTGAACTGCGTACGCTCGGTATTGATATAATAAGCATTTTTCGTTAACCAATAATTACGTATAAAGTGGGTACTTACTAATGAAAAAAAGTCACGTGGGAAATTAAACCCATAACTCATTACTGATTGTCCTTTTTCAGGTTCAGTAAAATACGTAATGACACCTCCGTGTGTAAAGGTATGCTGTGAACCAAACAGATGCCCCATTTCATGAGAAATTGTTTTAAAATTATAAATCGCAAACCCCGATCCCTTTAAATTGTCATAGTAAGCACCCCCTACAACTGCCTGACCGGAAACATTGCCTCTAGCTTTTGTGATAACAATTCCTACATCATAATTTTCCTTTCCTATCAAGCTGTTTATGGAATAAGTGGTCGCTGAAGAACTTAAATAATTAGCCGATTTATAACTATAGTCATCTTTGCTGTAATCAGTAATAATAAGTTTGTCATCTTGCACCATTTCAAATTTAATTCCAAGGTCACGCATATACAATTCATTAAGATAGCTTTCTAACTGCGCTAAAAAGGCTTTAGTAGCAGTCATGTTATCTTTTAAGTCGTTATGATACGTGTCACTACTAACCACCACCGCCAACCGATACACACGAAGTACTCCATCAGTAACAATGAGTTGCGACGGAGCTTTTGAGTTAGGGCTCGAAGGTGCTCCTGCTGAGGGTCGGGCAGTTTTACCCGCCTGCGTATGGCATTTTCCGTCGGCACAAAGCCCGCATTTATGGTCTTCTGCTTTATGGTCAGGATGCTTAATGAGCAAAAAGCCATCTTCCGAAGTTTCTATCAAATAGCTTTTGCTCCCATAAGTAACATTCCCGCTTACACTTGATTGAGCAAGAGCCAACGTAGCCACAAAATCACTACCTTGGTACCCCACAAACGTACGCACGTTATTGGCTTGGGTGAAGGCAGAACTACGCTCATACCACGTAAGGGACAATGTTTTTCCGTCAGGAAGCGGCAATCCCCACGTTTTAGTCCCCCCTGTTGAGAAAGTTCGGATAACTTCTTCCGACTTAACATTCGTCTTAAAAGTTTCTTGGGCAGCTACTCCCCAAAAGGAAACCATTACCACCCATAATAGCCACAGCTTTTTCATCGTAATTAATTATATGTATTGTTATTATTTATATTTTTGCTATTTTTAGTCCTTATTAATATTATTAGTCATAAGGCTTTTATATGCCGAAAAAGCATCTCTTAACGAACATACAAGTACCCTGCCTTTCGGAACAGACCGCCGGCATTATCCGTACAGGTCAATACATAGAAGTAAGTCCCCGTTGGCAAACGTTTTCCCTTGCCCACTACCCCACTAACATTGGCATATCCTTTAAAAACAACCTCTTGCGGGCTATGAAATGTCTTCTTAAAAACCATCGTTCCTAATTCATTAAACACCGAAAGCTCAAACTGCTTATACGCAACATTGCCTGACGTTATCTGAAAGTAGTTTTTAGAATCTATTTCCGTAGCTACACCGTTATAAATAACCATTTGTAAGGCTTCGGAAGACAACTTTGGCAAATCAAAGTCCCCTTCCTGAGTTCCCGAACCTGCATTCTGCCCCCCTGAAATACCCTCCGAGCTATTAGCTTCATTACTTTCATTTCCTGAAGCCCCATTTTCATTATTCGGATTATTATTTTGGGCATCTGAATCTCCCTTCGGACTATTAGGGTCATTACTTTCGCCTTCCGAAGCTCCATTCCCGTTATCTGTGTCATTATTTTGATTGTCCGAATCTCCCTTTGGGTTTGTTGCGTTGTTATTTCCCTCTCCTGAATGCTCATTCCCGTCATTCTCATCAGTATTTTCTTCCGTTTCGTCTATCTTCTGCACGGGCTTTTCGATACAAATAAACTGCGTAAAGCCTATTTCCTTCCCACAATTATCCTGCACCAGCCACTTGCGGGTCAAGATGCGTTCGTATTCCGATGTATTTTCAAGGGTTGTTTCCTCGTAAGTAATCTCTTGTTTTAATCCTCGGCGACAGGTAGTTACTGCCTTAGGGTCTATTCTCGGAGGTATTTCACTTCCGTGCGGCAATACCAAGCGCTGTTCGGGCGTTTGTGTAAACCGAAGCGACGATGCAGCGTCCAACTCAAAGCCTCCAGCGAACTGCCCGCGCTCATTCAGCGGATTAATCACCGACACCGCATAAGCGATATGGTCAATCACCTCCACTTTAATGACCCCCGCACGCACGCGACGCGTATTCTGCTTGTAAGGAACCGAGCCGAAGGACGTCTGAGGCATCACAAGTTCACATTCCCCGTCGTTTTCAGTGCTTTCAGCTAATGTATGTTTGTACGTTTTCCCGAAATCATCTGACAGAAGTATCCGCACGCGCGTATTTTGGAAGACCTTCGGGTCGGCTTGCCACCGCAACGTAAAGCGTTCACCAGCCTCATAGAGTATTTTTAAGGAAGACGCATCAATGCGGAAGGGCTTGGCATCAACAATTTGCACCTCTACCGCCTTGGTATCGTAGCGAACCACTTCATCAACTCGCTTATGGATGTCTTTTCCGGTACTTACACCCACCCAGAACAGATGTTTGTTTCCTACGGAAGTAACAAATGGGGTTTTTAGCCAGCCTCCGTTATCATACTCTTCTTCAAAAAGAAACTCGGAGTTAACAGACGGCGCATACGTATAGAATTTCGCACGTGAAACACGCTGTATGGCTTTGTCGGCAGGTTGCACCATATACAATAAGTTATCCGAATAAGTTCCCATTGCTTTTAACCGAAACCCGAAAAAGGTGTTGGGAGGCAAAAGATAACGGCTTCGGGCAGTCAAAGTATCAATCTTGGGTTCCCGAACGGAACTTTTGACCCCAAAAGGGAAGTTGTCATAGTTCGGAGCGACACTTTTGACACCCGAAAGCTTCGTTCGTTCTTTATCAACATAGTGTGGAAGCCCCAGCAATTCAGTTCGTATATCATTGACACTAACCAACGAGAAGAAATTTTGAGGCGAACCATAGCCCATCACCGACTGCCCCAATCCGGTTTCAGTCTTGTGTGAGAAGTTTGAGCTGCTTCCTGATTGTTCGTGTACGTGCGAAGCTCCCAAAAGGTGTCCCAACTCGTGGACAATGGTGTATAGTTGCGTGCTGATGGTAGTTGCCGACGCCTTATGCTTGGTAAAATACCCTGAAGATTTGTATGCCAGTCCGTGACTGCCTGTGCTATGGGTAATGAACAGCCCCATATCATAGTTTTCGCTGCCTATCAGCTTGTTAATTTCGTAAGTTGAATTGTTAATAACATAATTGGAAGATACTTGCCGGAAGACTTCCTTTTCAGGAAGGTTGCAAATGAGGCGGTCATCATTAATTACCTCAAAACGAATGCCTACATCTCGCAAATACAATTCATTGAGCGTAGCCTGTGCAGTTGCCCAGAACGCTTTTACACGTGCCACATCCGACAGGAATTCCCTTTGAAAGATACTATAATCCACAGGCAACGCCAGCCGAAAGACACGCAACACATTGTCATCAGGGAATATTTTGGTTTCCTTAGCGGAAGAATTACGTGCCACAATGGTGCTCACCGCCCTCGGACGTGTGTGCAAACTGTGGTCATCGGGGGTTTCGGAGCAACAAAGTCCACAACTGAAAGGTTGGGAATCGGCTTCAAAGCATAAAAAGCCTTCGTCGGAGGTTGTAAGACGTAATTCGCCCTGCTCGGAGAATACATTCCCACTAACAGAATTCCCCCAAACGGAAATCACGGCTGTTAATCTGTCGTTTTGATACCCTACAAAGGTGCGTATACCCTCGCTTGCCACAAATGAGGAGGATTGCTCGTGCCACACTAAGCTTAAAGATTTGCCTTCCGCCACAGGGATTTGCCACGCAACAGCCCCTTTTGAAGTAGTAAAAAGCGTAACTACGGACTTTGCCGGCACAGAAGTGATGGTGCGTTGCGCAAAAACAGCAACCGAAAGGAATATAAAAAGTGAAAAAACAATAAATTTTTTCATTCGTTGAGAACTCTGGATATTAAAAATGGTAATTTCCCCAAAACAATGATTTTACATAAAGCGGAACGTCATCACAAAATCATTGCTTTGGGGAATTAAATTTCTTTTGGAGTGAAACTAATTGGCGTACTGATAGTCTTGGGTTTCGTTGGCTTTGGCTTCTTGCACATTAAGCACATTGTCGTTAGCATCACTAACAAAAACCACCACGCGCGTATTTTTTAATTTCCCGGCATTTAAAAGCCTGTACGCAACTTGCAGGTTTTCTTTTTTAACCTCCGTGTTTTTGACTACCGAACCCAACTCATTGCCCAATGGATTTCCGTAAGCGGCACGAAACACATCATTGTGTTCAAAATTAGAAATATACCTACTGCCTCCATAATGGTCGGTGTAGTTAGTTTGTCCATCTATGCACTTATCTTCAACAACAAAAACACTGTATTTCAAGTTTTCAAACTTTTCTTTGAAATCAAATGCAACGGAAATCGTTCCACCAGTTTCAGTCAATTTTGATTCTATTTTTATTCCGATGGGTGATGTTTTCTTCGTTTTCAGGAAATTATCCAAATTTTCAATAGCATTAGACGCATACAGGCGCTTGTTACGGTTCATTGCAAAATAGGGATAACCCGTTAAGTGTAAGTCGGTGTTTCTCTTAGCCCTGTAATATTGAACAATGGGTTTTCTCTGTTCTATTTGCATCAAGTCATAATTTGAATCGCCACCTGTGTGAACGGCAACCGGCACAATTTGCGCTTTAATGGCAGGTAAATTCTTCTTGATATGGTCAAGAACGCGAGACACATTGGGGCAATGTCCGCACCACGTGCCCGTGATGTCCTCCACATAGGCTTTGTAAACAAAAAGTTTTTCGTTAGGGTTTCCGTTAGGTGTTTCACCGGAGGTATCCTCCGGTTTTTCTTGTGGTTTTTCGTTTCCTTGTTGGTCAGGTTGGAGCGACGACGTTTCGTCTTTACTACAAGAAAGCGTGAAAAAAGAAGTTGCGATTAGTAATCCGGCAATTATTTTTTTTGTTTTCATATACTATTATGTATTTATTATGCGGGGCAAAGGTACGAAGAAAACACGCTTTTTTACAATAAAACATATTTTTTAGCATATTTTTAACCTATGATGTTAACAAAAGTTATACGACAGAAAACCTGTTGGGCAAAAAATATTTTGCCCCTACAATGACACGCAACGAATGTAGCGGAAGCGATATATCGCTTCCCTACCACGTTTTTAAAATTGCTTCAAACCCTGAAAAAACCTCATCGGCTTCCGTTAGAATTTGGGGCGAACCAATCCCGATGGTTTTCATTTGGGCACGGCGGGCGGCTTCAATTCCGGCTTCGGCATCTTCAAAAACCACACAATCGGAAGGGGCAAGCCCTAATTTTTGAGCGGCAATCAGGAAAACTTCGGGGTCGGGCTTGGCTTTGGAAACGTCATTTCCGTCCACAATGGCATCGAAATACGAAATAATTCCGAGTTTTTCGAGTATCGGACGGGCATTTTTGCTTGCCGAACCCAATGCGATTTTGATATTTTGCGTTTTTGCCTTCTCCAAAAAGGTTTTTACGCCCGGCAGAATATCATTTTCAGTCATTTTTTCGACATAGGTGAGATAATCGGTGTTTTTTCGGGTGGCGAGTTCGTCAAATTTTTCAGCAGAAACCGAAACACCTGCCCAACCGAGAATTTTCGTAAGCGAATCCACCCGACTTACGCCTTTGAGTTGTTCGTTCAGCTCGTGCGTAAGCTCAAAACCGAATTCCTTTCCGATTTTTTGCCACGCCAAGAAGTGGAATTTTGCCGTGTCCACAATCACGCCATCTAAATCAAAAATATATCCTTTCATTATTAAAGTTGTTTAAAATGTAATTGTTTAAAGGGTTTGAGATTGTTTGAAAATCATTGCCCGACTGCCAATCACTAACCACTAATTCCTATTTGCTGATAGAATCCTTCACTCGAAGCGTTAAAAACCCTGCCAGAATCATAGCACAACCGCCGATGATTAAGGCATAGACGGGTTCGTTGTTAAAAAACTTACTTACCAACGAGCCTAAAATCGTAGCGGCAACAATCTGCGGAAGTACGATAAAAAAGTTAAATACACCCATATAGTATCCCATCTTGTTGGACGGCAACGCTCCCGAAAGAATTGCATAAGGCATTGAGAGGATACTCGCCCAAGCAATGCCCACACCCACCATTGAAAGCAAAAGCATATTCGGGTCGGAAATAAAATAAATGGAAATTAATCCTAATCCTCCGAAAATCAAACAGATAAGATGTGTTACTTTTCGGTTTGTTGCCCTTGCCATTACGGGAAGCAAAAACGCCACCAATGCCGCCACGCCGTTGTAAACGGCAAACAAAACCGCCACCCAGTCTGCTCCTTCGTTGTAAAGCTCTGAGGTAGTGTCTTTTGCCGAAACGCCATAAATATGCCCCGTTACGGCAGCCGTGGTGTAAATCCACATTGAAAAAAGGGCAAACCACGAAAAGAACTGAACCGAAGCGAGTTGCTTCATCGTTTGCGGCATATAAAGCATATCGGTAGTGATGGTAACGAACCCATTTTCGGAAAATCCTTTACGGTGTGCAAAAGCCGCCACCAAAAAGGAAGCGCCCAAACCTACAAGCCCGAAAGCAAGTATAAATAGTTCTTTTTCAATTTTTATCTGATATAACACCGCAACTAAAATAATCCCGAGAATTAAAGCAATACTCCCGACGTTGGTAAGTTTTCGGCTTTTCGCTTGGGGTGTAACGGCTTCGGTGTATTTTTCTTCGTGTTTTTCCGCCTCAAAGGCTTTCAGCTCATCGGGCGAATATTCCTTAGTGGAAAAGACCGTCCAGCAGACCGCCACCAAAAACACAATCGCACCGGCATAGAACGACCATTTTACCGAATCGGGAATAACGCCTTCGGGAGCTGTGTTGCTTATTCCCAGATAGTTCGTGTAAATATAGGGCAATGCCGAGCCGACCACCGCTCCCACACCGATGAAGAAACTCTGCATTGCAAATCCTGTTGTTCGCTGACTATCAGGAAGATTATCACCCACGAAAGCTCGGAAAGGTTCCATTGAGATGTTGATGGAAGCGTCCATCATCCAAAGGGTTCCGGCGGCAATCCAAAGTGACGGAGAATTGGGCATAATGCACAATGCGATGGAAGACAAAATCGCACCGATTAAAAAGTACGGTCGTCGTCGCCCAAGGCGCGTCCACGTTCGGTCGCTGATGTATCCGATAATGGGTTGCACAATCAGCCCCGTAACGGGAGCGGCAATCCACAGAATGGGAATGTCTTCAACTTTGGCTCCGAGCGTTTCAAATATGCGTGAGGTATTGGCATTCTGCAAGGCAAACCCGAATTGGATACCGAGAAAGCCAAAACTCATATTCCATATTTCCCAAAAACTTAACTTTCGTTTTTCCATATTATTATTTTTATTGAAAAGTGAAAAATAATTGCTTTTAATCAACGTTTTAGTAAAACTTACAAATGTAAAGAAAATTACAAACCTGTATCCACAAAAAACTGCTTGGGAATTTTCCTTATTCGACAGGAAACCCAACGTATGGTTTGCTAAAATATTGAGAAGTAAAATTGTTCGTGCAAATGTAGGGATATTTTTTAAGAAAACAAAAAAGAAAATAGGTATTTATCAATTAATTTCTGTACATTTGCACGAAAGTCTTTTTTTGATAGGATTATGAAACTTAACAAACAGGTTAAATTTTGGTATTATGTGCGAAATTACACTTTGCGCTTTTTTGGCAACCGAAGTGGCGGCTATAAAGCAAAAATTGCTCATTTACAACAGCATTTAACCGAAAAAGACAAAGCCAACATAGAAAAACGTGTTGCGTACTACTGCAAAATGCAGGATGCATCAAACTTGTTGTCAAAACAAAAAACCATTGCCGATTTACGAGCGCCCAAAACACCCAAAGCGTATTTTTTTGACACCTACGAGTACGCCCGTTTTTTTGACGAAAATCAGGCTATTGACTTTGTTTTTGGCGATGTTACACACGTCCCCAACACGCCCAGCATTGTTAAAAGTCGCCCGATTTCAGCAAACAATCAAAACAGCGTTTTACTCAATCTGGACAAGGCTCGACACTTCATATGGGTGAAAAATGACAAGCCTTTTTCTGAAAAGAAAAATCTGCTTATCGGCAGGGGTGCGATTTATCAGCAACACCGATATGATTTTTACGAAAAATATTTCGGGCATCCGCTTTGTGATTTAGGGGCTGTGGGCAACGTGGGGCTTACCCGACCCGAGTGGATTAAACCCAAAATTTCTATCAAAGAGCATTTGGATTGTAAGTTCATTTTAAGTCTGCAAGGCAACGATGTTGCTACCAACTTAAAGTGGATACTATCGTCAAATTCTATTGCCGTGATGCCCAAACCCACCATTGAAACGTGGTTTATGGAAGGGACACTCATCGGCGGGAAGCATTATATCGAAATAAAACCCGATTACTCAGACTTGGAAGAAGTGCTGTCTTTTTACATCAATCATCCCGAAAAATGTGAAGAAATCATCAAAAATGCTCACCAACACTGTTGGCAATTTTTCAATAAAAACATTGAAGATTTGTGCAGTTTGTTGGTTTTAGAGAAGTATTTTAACTAACTCTTTATTTTACGATGGAAAATATATTAAACAAAAAAAATAGCCCTATCATAAACTATTTACCCGTTGCAAGTTGCCTACTTTTGATTACATCCTGCATCGTGTACATTAATAAGTTTCGCGATTTGTGGTATGCTGTTCCTGTCACTTTTTTGATAGAATATATATATAACAAGCGCTGGACAGGTTTTGTTTGGAATATCAAAAGGCTTTATTACATAATAATTTTGTTATTTTTTACTCTCTTTTTTGTTTATATTCCCTTTGAAAATACTGTTGAATATCGAGAAATACTGTTGAGAAATCGCCTTCCTTTGTTGGGTTTGGGAGTCGTAGGCTTTTTAGGCTTAAACAAACATCACAAACTCAGTTATTATTTGCATACACTATTAGTAACTTCATTGGTAGCAATCGGTTTTTTGATTTTTGGAAAAATTGGTTTTTGGAATTTTATATCCTCAGAAAACAGAACGCTTCTTTTTACCACGGCACGTATTGAATTTATAAATTCGCATATGATGTTCAATCTCTATTTGAACGTAACTTTGGTAGCCATTTGGTATTTACTTTCCAACCGATACAAAACTCTTTCCACCGTACAAAAAATGGGATATATTGTCAGTTACGCCTTGATATTCTTTATTTTACTTATTTCAGAAGGAAGAAGTGGTTTACTAATGTCTTTGTTCATTACCGGAGGCATTCTTTTTTTGGAAATATACAAACGTAGTAAAATTTGGACTCTGGGACTAACTGGCTTGTTTGCAATTTTTATTATTTTTAGGCTCACATATCATCCTCGTATATCCAGTGAAAAAGTAAGCCAAGAACCTCGTTTATTTTTGTGGGAAAATGCTTTTTCATTAATTAAAGAAAAACCTATCATAGGTTGGGGAGCCAATGACGCACAGCATCAGTTCACAAACCAAATTTGGTTTGACACTACAGGTTTTGTACAAACTTTTTGGCGTCCCTCCGATTTTGTGGACACCCATAACCAATTCGTTCAAAGTTATTTAGAGTTTGGAATTGTGGGATTTACGCTACTCTTGGCTATCTATTTGAGCCCTTATTTTATAGCAGACACATCTCGTAAAACATTTTGTCTTTTATTACTAATAATCAGTGTTTTTCAATCAATGTTTGATATGTTTATTACCGGACAATTTGCTTCCATTTTTGTGCTTATCAGTTTTATGGTGCTTTGGGCAAAGAACGATGTTAAGCCAACAAACGACTTATCCACGCCGTAAAACCATATTGTTCAACGATTGCTTCATCAAGCTTTTGATATGGCATTGATAAAAACGCCCCAAATGTTGAAGGGTCATCATCACCTAACACAAAAATATTCGCAGGATGATAAAAATCATATTCTTTCACTAAAACATTATTGGTTATCAGTTTTTTAGCATACCCGATACTTTCAAAGGTTCTGAAAGAAAGCCCATTATGTATCGGATTATGTAAATCAAGTACATACTCAGATTGTTGCACTTTCAAAATGTTTTGCTTAAACGTAAAAGGTTTCGGTATTATTTGCATACACTGATTGAGTATTCCTCGTTTCTTTCTTTTAAAAAGATAGAAATCAGGGATTAAATTATGTTTAAGTAAAAAATCGCCAATAGATTCAAGCCATTTTATTCGGTCTTTCATAAAAGTCCCTACGAAAAAAACACTTCGTTCTTTAATGTTTTTGGGATCAGGTAGCAAATCATCAAAATAAAAATTCGTAGTAGGTATAAATACCGCATTCATTTTTACGTCATTCTTATCAAAAACATAAAATTTATCAAACAAATTAACGTATTGTTTAATCAAGGGGAAGCGTTCTATGCCGTCCCATTGATAGGCAACCATTTTTTCAGCCATACTCTTGGCTATCGTTACCGTTTGATAACTGAATTGGTCAGCACGGATAAACAAGGCATAATCTACTCTGCCTATTTTTTTTATAAATTCAATATCATTGCTTTCACGCAATTTACCTTTAATTTTCGGTTTATGGGTTTTGTCTTTATATAAAAATTTGCGCGTTGCGTGGATAAGCACATCTCTAAATGGAACTCTCACTCTGCTCGCGCGCTCCGGCATTTTGTGAACAACAAATCCCAAGTACTTCAAATTTTCTTCAAAACGAGTATCTAACTGAAAATCAGAAGGTACTGCAAGAAGAATTGATTTCCCCTGAAAAATAGTTCTATTTATCTTATATAATCTTTCCAAAATGCTCTGTTTTCTTTATTCCAACGATGGCAACCAAACGGAAGCTCGTTTTTATTATACAAGAATGCTTTTTCTACTTTGTTTTCAATGGCAAATTTACAGGCTTCTTTGTAATCGGGTTTTGAAAAGGTGATGTCATTTCGCTCAGGTTCAATACTAAAGAAAACATCTTCGGCATAAAACGGACTAAAATTTTCAGGTTTTGTATATATTTTTAGCTGTTCGGCAAGTTTTTCCAACACCTCAATAAATTTTTCCCTTTTGCGAAGCGAAAACCCCCCGTTACCTACCTCATTGTATAACAATGATTTATTCTTTTGCGCTTTGTTATTCTTTTTATAGTTAATAAGTTTTTTTGATAGATAAGCCACTGTATCCCAAATACTTTTCTCCAATGGAATACTCTCCTTACTACCCAACCACGGAGCACCAATATAATCGTAATCTCTTCCACACCAATATTGCAGTTCGTCTTTAAAAACGTATGCATCTGTCTGATAAATAAGTATGTATTTTTTAGAAAAACTTTTGTAAAAATCAACACTGAGCATCAGTTGGTTATACCCGTAAATATCTTTAAAAAAAATATCATCAAAAGCTAAAAAATCTGCCTTACCAAATTGTTTGTACGGAGTAATATCCAAACTGGTGGGATGCACAAACGTAATAGGATAATTTTTAAACACACGAAAACCTTGCCTAAGTGCGATAATATCGTCCGCTTCAGGATTTTTCTTATATATAGGTATAACTACATCAACCATTTTGTGCAAAATTTCGCGCAAAAATACAAAAAATATATGATAAAAAACGTTTTTTAAATCATTCTTAACAAAACCAACTGTGGCAAAAAACCCGCAACCCAGCTTAAAAGCAGTACCCAAAGCGCCCGTTGTGCCAAATAAACACTCGCAGAAGCCACCCAACCGCTCATAAAAACGCAAAAAATGGTTACATACGCCAAATCAATATGGTAAAACAGACTCAAAAATACCGAAAAACCTGTAATTCCGCCCATTAACATCACCGATAAGCTCCCCGCAAACCTAAAAAAGTGCATAAAAGCAACCAAAAAACAGCCCACTGCCAAGTTCATCATATAAAAATACAAAATCGGATAACGTTCAATGGTCACAATTGTAAAAGCAATGACCAATAACACGCCAATATAACCATAAAGCAACCATTTTTGCTTCTCAACAGCCACCAAAAAAGGCGAATTTAACCAGTTAAGCAAATACAGCACAATGTAAACCAACGTAGGCACCACCACCGAAGCCGTTACTAGCAACCCCCACGTGTACTTCATCTCCTCCACCGGCACGTGAAGCGGTGCGGCAACCAAATACAAAATAGCTCCGTATATCGGAAACCATATCGGGTGAGACAAAAATGATATAATCAAAGCAAGGTATCTCATTGATTTACATCGGTTTATGTTAGAAATAATTACTTCTGAATCATTCGTTTGAGTTCATTGAGTTTCATCAGGGCTTCAACGGGTGTTAAGGTGTTGATATCCAGCTGTAAAATTTCCGATTTGATTTCTTCCAAAAGCGGGTCGTCCATATTGAAAAAACTCAGTTGCACGTCTTTTTGAGCCGATTTCAGCGTTTCGGCAGTGTTTTGCGAAGCGTGCGAGGCTTCCAGTTTTTTGAGCATTTTGTTGGCTTTCTGAATCACAAACTGGGGCATTCCCGCCATTTTCGCCACGTGAATCCCGAAGCTGTGTGCCGAACCACCCGAAACTAACTTACGGATAAACAACACGTTATCTTTCGTTTCTTTAACCGAAACATTGAAATTTTTAATCCGATCGAAACTTTCGGTCATTTCGTTGAGTTCGTGGTAATGCGTTGCAAATAAGGTTTTTGCCCGCGACGGATGTTCGTGCAAATACTCGGCAATCGCCCACGCGATGGAAATCCCGTCGTAGGTGCTTGTCCCCCGCCCGATTTCGTCCAAAAGCACCAAACTTCGCTCGGATATGTTGTTCAAAATCAGTGCCGCTTCGTTCATTTCCACCATAAAAGTCGATTCGCCCATCGAAATGTTATCGCTGGCTCCCACGCGGGTAAAAATCTTATCCACGATGCCGATACGTGCCGAATCTGCCGGAACAAAACTCCCGATTTGGGCAAGCAACACGATGAGAGCCGTTTGCCGTAAAATCGCGGACTTACCCGACATATTGGGTCCCGTAATCATTATAATCTGCTGAGAATCACGGTCAAGAAACACATCGTTGGCAATGTACGGCACGCCCACGGGCAATTGTTTTTCAATCACGGGATGACGACCGTTTTTGATGTCCAAACCAAAAGATTCGTCCATTTCAGGGCGATTGTAATTATTTTCAAGGGCAAGCGAAGCAAATCCGCAGAGACAATCAAGCTGCCCCACCAACATTGCATTCTGCTGAATTGGCGTGATATAATCGGAAAGCCACGTAATTAGCTCGGCAAAAATGGCTTGTTCCAGTTGCGAAATTTTTTCTTCCGCTCCCAAAATTTTCGCCTCGTAAGTTTTCAACTCTTCGGTGATGTATCGCTCGGCACTGACCAGCGTTTGCTTGCGAATCCAATCCTCCGGAACCTTGTCTTTGTGCGTGTTACGAACCTCGATGTAGTAACCGTGCACGTTGTTGTAATCGATTTTTAAGGAAGAAATTCCCGTGCGTTCGGTTTCGCGTTTGAGCATTTCGTCCAGATACGTTTTTCCGGAAACGGAAAGCCCTCGGAGTTCGTCCAATTCGGCAGAAAATCCGCCAGCAACCGTATTTCCTTTCAGAATATTCACCGGAGCTTCCTCATTGATTGTAAGGCGAATACGTTCACAAACAGCTTCGGCGGAATGCAGTTTTTCGCCCAAAGTTTTCAAATCCGGATTTTCCGCCTTTTGGCAAATTTCCTTTATGGGCGGAATCAATTCAAGCGAATTTTTGAGTTGCACTACCTCGCGGGGCGTGATTTTTGCGGTCGCTACTTTTGATATAAGTCGCTCAATATCACTTATTTTTGAAATATATTCCTTAATTTGCTGTAACACATCGATATGCGTGATGAAGTAGGAAACCACCTCGTGACGTTGGTTAATTTTGGCAATGTCCTTCAACGGAAGTGCCAGCCAGCGTTTGAGGGTGCGGCTTCCCATTGCGGAAATGGTTTTGTCAATAACATCAAGCAAGGTTACCGACTGGCTCGACGTTCCCGCGTAAAGCTCCAAATTGCGAATGGTGAATTTGTCGAGCCACACATAGGCGTTTTCCGAAATGCGTTGCACTGAAGTGATGTGTTGCAGTTTATTATGTTGTGTTTCAGATAAATAATACAAAACCGAACCCGCCGCCAACAAGGCTTCGTGAAGTTCATCAACACCGAAACCTTTAAGCGAATTGGTCTGAAAATGCTGCGTAAGCGTTTGGCGGGCATAATCTTCCTTATACACCCAATCTTCCAAAAAGAAAAGATGAAAATCCTCGCCGAAAGCATCGGTAAATTCTTTTTTCTGTTTTTTGGCAACCAGCACTTCACTGGGTTTGAAATTCTGTAAGAGCTTGTCAATGTTGGCTTTATCACCTTGTGCCACGAGAAATTCTCCGGTGGAAATATCCAAAAAACTGATTCCGTTAGTGGTTTTTCCCAACCACACCGAAGCCAAAAAATTGTTTGATTTGGAATGCAGAATATCGTCATTGAGGGCAACTCCGGGCGTAACCAACTCAGTAACACCGCGTTTTACGATTCCTTTGACGGTTTTGGGGTCTTCCAATTGGTCGCAAATCGCCACGCGATAGCCTGCTTTTACCAGTTTGGGCAAATAATTGTTGATGGAATGGTGCGGAAAGCCGGCAAGCTCGGTGCGCTCGCTTCCGTTGTTGCGGTTGGTAAGCACAATATCAAGCACTTGGGCTGTTTTTACGGCGTCTTCGCCAAAGGTTTCGTAAAAATCACCGACCCTGAAAAGCAATAACGCATCCGGATATTTTGCCTTAATCTGATTGTATTGCCTCATTAAAGGGGTTTCCTTCGTTGTATTTTTTGCCACTATTTTCGGTTTTTATGTAATGAAGATTGTAATATTTTTCGTATTTTTTGTTTGCTTTTTCGGGTTAAGTAACTTCTGTTAAAATAGAAGAGTTTCAGCACCATTCCCACAAAAATCAACAATAAAGAAAGAACGAGATAAACTTGCGAAAAAAGCGTGTTGAGACACAATACCACCAAGAAAATCAACAAGTTAATCACCGCCAAAAGAAAACTGGCTTTTCCGTGTGAAAGCCCCATATAATCAATCATCACGTGGTGAATGTGATTGCGGTCGGCTTTGAAAGGCTTGCCGTGACTAATGGTTCGGGCAATGAACACACGGGTTGTGTCAAAAAACGGAATGAACACAATGGCGAGCAACACCCACATTTTGTTGGACGGACTGATGAAAGCCTGTTCCAGTTCCGAAGGGCTGAGTGACAGGAATTTAATCGCCAAAAACCCAATGATGAAACCCACTACCATTGAGCCCGTATCGCCCATAAAAATTTTCTTCTTGGAAGATAAATTATATCGTAAAAAAGCCAGTAAAAAACCAATACACAACAGCGAAAGCAAAAAATAATAGCCGTTGTCGGACATATAAAACACGTAGGCAAAACAGCTGAAAATAACTATCCCGACCATCGCTGCCGAACCGTTAATCCCGTCAATCAAATTAAAGGAATTCACGATGGACATCATCACAAAACAGCCGAAAAGCACCGAAGTCCAAAACGGAATTTCATTTATCAGTAAAAATCCATCTAATGAATTGATTGTGAGTTTCGTTCCGAAGAAAAGAATCAGTGTAGCTAAAATTTGCCCGATAATTTTGGTGCTGGGGTTCACGCCCAGAAGGTCGTCTTTAAGCCCTAAAAAGAACATAATACTAACGGCAGAAATTACGTTAATCCCCATATAATCAACATCATAATCACGTATAAAAAAGATTGTAAAAGCCAGACTTACATAGAACGAAATACCGCCCATCGTGGGGGTTTTTTGCGAGTGCGAACTCCTCTCATTAGGATTGTCCATCAGGTTTCTTCGGATTACCACATAAATAATTCCGGGCAAAACCAAGTAAGCAACCAAAAATGACAACAAAAAAATCCAAGCTGAAGCTGCCTCTAAACTATGTAAAAAACTGAGTTCTTTCATATAAGAAAAATTACCTCGCAAAGATAGCAATTTTCAACAAAAGCTACAATTTTAAATACAAATTAATTTGCGGAAAAAATACGAGTCGGGCATCAAACCGATGATTCTTTTCGGAAGTCGTACAGCGAAATTGCCTTGCACAAATCACTTGCCGTGAGGCTTTCCTGCCCTTGAAGTTGCGCGAGCCTGTCGCCTGACTTTCCGTGTAGGTAAACCCCTAAAATACTTGCCTGCAACGGCGTATAACCCTGTGATAACAAACCCGTTAAAATCCCCGTCAGCACATCACCACTGCCGGCAGTTGCCAATCCGGCATTGCCTGTTGAATTAACCCAAAAATGAGTGCCGTTGGTAGTTATGGTATAGGCTTCTTTGATAATCAAAACCACTTTGTGTTTTTTGGCAAACTTCTTGGCTTTGGCTAATTTTTCAAAATCGTCTTTCCAAGTGCCAATCAGGCGTTCAAGCTCTTTGATATGTGGCGTAAGAATCGTGTTTTCAGGTAATTGCGATAATTTATCGGGGTTTTGAGCCAATATGTTAAGTGCATCGGCATCAATAACAAACGGAATGTGAGCATATTTTTCAAGCAGTTCAAACAAGGCTTGCGCCGTTTGATTGTGGGTTTCCATTCCCACGCCCACACCAATTGCCGAAGGTTCAAACGTAACCTCAACCGAAGTGATGTAACGTTGGTGTTTTGAGGTAATCACCATAGCCTCAGGCACAGCGGTTTGCAAAATATCGTAAGCACATTTGGGGGCAAGCATCGTTAAAAGTCCGGCACCGGCACGCAACACCGCCGTACCACCAAGCACCATCGCTCCCACCTTTCCGTAGCTACCGCCAACCAACAGTGCGTGACCAAACGACCCCTTGTGTGAAAAGCGCCCTCTGGGTTTGTAAATTTTTTGAATTTGCTCTTTGGTAACGAAATTATAATCGGTTGAAATGCCTTTAAGAACCGAAACATCAAGCTCAACATCAAGCACTTCCCAATGCGGAATGTATTTGCCCGTTTGTGGCAACAAAAAAATCAGTTTGGGCGATTGAAACGTAAGCACCACATCGGGTTTTACAAAAACCTCATCAGAGAGCGGCACTTTATCGGCGTAAAACCCCGACGGAATGTCGATACTCACCACATAGGCTTTTGAGTGGTTTATTTTTTCAAAAATACACTGAATCCATTCGGGAACGTAGCGGTTAAAACCCATACCAAAAACGGCATCAACAACCACCTGATCGCTTTGAATCTCAGGTATTTCCGAGCAGGAATATAAATCGGTGATTTTCACTTTTTTGGTGCGTACCAACGCTCCTAAACTTTTCAAGAAATCATCTGTGGGGTTTTCGTTAAAATTCACGATATTGACCTCCACCTCACGCTTGGCTTTTACGAGCATACGCGCCACTGCCAGTCCGTCTCCCCCGTTGTTTCCCACACCGGCATAGATAACGATTTTTTTATCGGCAGCGGTATTTTTTTGCAACCATAAAAAAACTTGTTTGGCAGCGCGTTCCATCAGTTTACGGCGGGTAATCCGTTGTTTTTTTATGGTTTGCTGGTAGGCTTGCCGCAACTGTTGTGTAAATAGAATTTTCATATTTCTACAAAAAAGGAAAATGAGATTTAGCGTTTTTTAACATCGTTTCTTGCCCAATCACTTCAAAAAATCTTTCTTCTGAAAAAGAATGTCATTACCCCAAACATCGAAACGAATGCCCAAAGATATGAATTTTAAGGTAATAAACAAAGAAAACATCGAAAAAATACATCATTTACACAAAAATAAATGACAAATTGGTATTTTTTTACTTTTCTGGGACACGGAAAATCTTTTTGATTGTTTGCAAAAAAGGAATCAATTTTTAGGAAGTTAGCTACAAACTCTGTTTAGGAATTAAAAGTTTAACAATCAAAAAGTTACGCATCTAATACTCAAAAGATTTTCCAGATAAAAAGGGATTAGTTTAATTAAACCAACCCCTTTACAAAATATGCATAAATCTATCTACTATTTATTCAAAGCTGTTATTTGGATAGTCCACTCGGCATTATTGCCGTTAGCTGCCTCTACTCGGTATTTATTGGGTTTAGACCAATCACCAGGGATACCCAATTTTGGTGCATCATTAATAGGAAATATGCGTGCCGCGGTAGAAAGATTTACGATAACAGTTAAATTATTTAAAGAAACTTTATCTCTTTCAGCTACTGTAAAAGAAGTATTTGCATTGGGTACATTTACTTCAAAAGATACTGTTTTTTCCAAATTATTGATTTTTGGTGTACCTTTGACAGGTAAATTTACAAATTTTACTATGTTTTGCCCACTTGCATTAGAGACTTCATCACTTATAAAACGATACTCAACACGAGAAACTCCAGTAATGTCATTATCTTCAAATTCAGGCAAATCTTCTAATCCTTTTTTAAGGCACGATGCTGTACTTAGAGCCATTAAAGCCAATAATATGTATACGTATTTTTTCATCTTCTTATTTTATTTTTAAACTACCAACCTGGATTTTGTTCATCTTTGATTCCGTGAGCAGCCCTTGAATCAAGTGTTGACTGCGGGATGGGCATCAGATAACGTTTTGTTGAAAACGTCCGTTCCCAAGCACCATTTCGGGTAATTTGAGCAATCATAATTTGGGTTCTGTCTTTGGTGATTTGGATTTTATGAACGGGTTTGTTTAATGCTTGAATTACACTTCCTGCCGCTTGTCCTTCATTGGCATCTCCTCCATACTTGCCCCAACGAAGATAACTCCAATACAAATCACCTTCATAAGCCATTTCAACACGACGTTCACGAATATAATCTACCCAAGCATCAGGAAGTGAGGTTGCGGTTGAAGCAGGTAACTTGCCGTGTTTAACGCGTGTTTTATTAAGCATTTCAACAGCTTTTACCGGATTGTTTTCCAAAAGATACACTTCTGCCAAGTTCATATAAACCTCTCCTAAACGAGCCAGTACATAATGAAAATTTGTCGGATTACTTACATACACACGTGGTTCTACTTCTCTGACACATTTACGCCAATAATATCCCGAAGCGGTTGTGTACCAAGAGTCAGATTGCCCCTCACGGACCCCTGCCCATAAATTTCCACAAATGTTGGTTTCTATGTTTTCTTTCAGCCAGGAACTTTGGTCATGAACTATTGTGGCATAGAATCGTGCATCCCGATTTTTATATATTAAATTGCTGATATTTTTTTCTGTAGCATTTGCCTTTACTTTGTAATAATGAGTAATTACCTGTCCTTTTGCATTTGACCCCAAATCAGCTTTTTCGGGTACTTTATGGCGAACGGTATTGAGGCTTCCTTCTGTTAAAGTAGTAATATCACCAACTTCAATATTATCGTTAAATTGTGAGGTTTCATACCAATTTTTAGCCATTCCATCACGTTCATCTTTTACTAAGTATTGGTCAATAAGGTCTTGTGTTGGGAAATATTGTGCCCAACATTCAAATGTGCGCCCTTTGGCATCAGCAAAGGGCGTGCCTCCTACTGCATTTACTTCATTGTTGTTAACATTTGGAACTACAATTTGCATTTCTGTGATTCCTCCTACGGTTGTGTTTTTACTCAATCGGTAATGCGCTAAAATAATTTCAGGAGCCGTTTTTCCTTCTTCCAAAAACATAGAGCCATAATTATCAACCAATTGATATTTATTTGAATTAATAATGGCTTCACCAGACTCTTTTGCTATGGTTAAATAATTTGTATCTTTGGTGTAAGCATACGCCTGCAATGCTGCACGACAACGAAAAGCGTGGGCTGCATATTTATTAGCCCTACCCGGAAGAGATGTTTCAGTCATTCCATTAACTGCCTTTGTCAAATCATCTAATACATATTTGTAACTTTCTGCCGGATTTTGAGTATATGGTGTACGAAATTCATCTTTACTTTCAGGTGTTAATACTTTTGTAATGGGAACGAAACGTCCTTGCCAAAGCGTTTGATAAAAGAACAAAACACCTCTTAAAAAGTGCCCTTCTGCTTTAAGTTCAGGTTGTTGAGCTTTTTCAATTATCAAATTACATTCTCGTAAGTTGGCAAAAAAATCCCCTAACCCTTGTGCAGAACTTGTGTTATTGGTTAAACGCGTATCAATAGGAAAAGTAGCTAAATGATTTAAATTGCTGTGTATCCCATTGGGGGTATTTGATTCTAACCAAGCATATCCATTGAAATTAGTGATTGTACCGTTATAAGCTTTGATTATAAAAGCTTCTGTACCTTCTTTGGTTCCCCATACGGCCTGGTCATCATAACTTTCAAAAGGTTGTGTGTCAAGCTCATTACAACCAAATAATGTTATGCCTAACAAACCCATTAAACTATATTTTACATATTTATTCATGATTTTCTATTATTTAAAATCCAACATTTACTCCCAAAGAAAACATACGTTCGTTGGGATATCCAAAAAACTGAGTGTCTGTTGTTTCAGGGTCCATACCATATTGAGTAGCTTCTGAAATAGTAAGTATATTTTGACCACTAAATGTCAATTTCATAGCACTCAACCATTTGTAGTCTTTTAGTATGTTTTTCTTTAAATCGTATGCAATCGAAAAATCTTTCAACCGCAAGTAAGCCCCATTTATTAAGTAAAAGTCACTCCCGTGGGTATTGTTATTTCCGTTAACTGAATGACTTGAAAGCAAACGAGGAAAGCGAGCCGAAGTGTTATCGGGTTTCCAATAATCTAACTGAAATTCATAAATAGGTGTTGTGCCTGCATTGGGGTTGCCTCCCCTTATGGCATCTCCTACGTACATATCAAATCGGGTAGCTCCTTGAAATAACATATTGAATGACAATGATTTGTATGAAAAACCTAAGTTTAACCCATAGTTGGCACGCGGGAAGTTGTTTTTACCTATACGCGCCCTATCGGCATTGTCAATTTTACCGTCACCATTAAAATCTTGATATTTAATATCCCCAGCTGTTAAATGATGTGAACCGATGTGTTTAGGGCTTGAATAAACATCTTGTGCATCAGTGAAGAACCCATCTGTACGAAGGCCTATTCCGTAATAACCAATTTGTTGGGTTGTTCGCAAATATGGATTTTTGCGATTCTCTAATGCTTCATCAGGATTAGTAGCAAACAATGACTCAAAGAAAGTGGCATTTGCTGAAATGTGATATTTAAATTCATCTCCTATCGAACCTTTCCATCCTAATTGGGCTTCAAAACCTTCCCGCCTGTGTTCTTTGTTAGATGCAATTTTCGGCAACGATTTACCCAGTGGAGCCGTATACCCAACAATATTAGGGTCAGGAGCAGTTAAATATCCTGTTGTTTTATAAAAGAAATAGTCAAATGAACCAAACAAACGATTGTTGAGTGATTCAAAATCAAAGCCAAAGTCCAATTGTTTAGTAGTGTACCAAGTAATATCCGGTGACGGAATATTCCCTTCTGAAAATCCCTGTAACAACTTTCCGTCAATTACATAAGCCGAATCATCTAACACATATGAAGGTAAATACGAAAATCTATTAACTCCGGAATCCAACCCTACTTCACCATAGGAGGCTCTAAACTTCAATAAGTCAAAGATATGTTTTTCTTTGAGTGATTTCATAAAAAACTCATCAGAAACTATCCAACCGGCAGAACCTGAAAAAAACGTTCCCCAGCGCTTATCTTTCGGAAATAAATCCGAAGCGTCGTGACGTACACTTCCTTCCAAAAAATAACGATTGGCATAGTTGTATTTCAATTGCCCTACAAAACCTGCTCTACCTGATTCCCAGTCACTTCCTCCTCCGTCTAAATCATCTTTTGGACCGGCTCCAAATTGGTCAATCGGGAAATTATAATTAATTCGCTTGTGAGATGTATTTCTGAAAAATGTATAAGAAGCCTCATATCCAGCCAACAAATTCAACGAATGTGCATTAAAATTAGACGCATATTCTAAAAAATTTTGAGTTGTGTATAAGTAATCGTGTGCCATCTGTTGGTACAATTCGGGTTTTGCCACACTTGCTGGCGTAGTAGAGTCCCAGTCATATACATCACCATCTTTTTTCCACCTTTTGTCATCTGTAACAAAATAACGATAATTGAAATTCGTACGAGCTTTTAAGCCTTTTACCCAAGGGAAAGCCCATTCAAGCCCCACCATTCCATTAACTTGTTTGTATTTTTGAATGGAATATCCGGCTGAGGCAGAAGTCTCAGCCACCGGATTGTCATTCGTATTGGCATACGGAAGCCCGTATTTATTCAGCGCAGGAGTTAATGGATTATGATTAGCTAATGTATGGCTAAACACTTGATAATAAGCCCCTGCTGTTGAGGTATAAGGATGTTCATTTTCTTTGAAATATCCATCTACCGAAGCAAAACCTTTTAATCCGGAATTTTTACCAATTGTGAAATCTTGATTCAAACGAAAGTTTATCAAATCCAACTTATGCCTACCACTTCGATAATAGGAACCTTTGGTGGTGTATCCCAAAGATACTAAGTATTTGTTTTCTTCTTTCCCTCCCGAAATATTTAAATTATGACGATATTGTTCGGCAAAATCTTTTAAAACCAATTTTTTCCAATCCACATTCGGATAATTTAACAAATCACTGCCATCAAGTATTTTTTGAAGTTTGTCATCGGTATAGACGATAGGCTTGCCATCATTTTGGTTAGCAATATTATTTTGTGTTGCCCAAGCGTATGCGTCCAATCTTGCCGGAGACATTGAAGGTTGCAAAATGGAAACTGAATGCGTATACTGAATGGTAGTTTGCCCCTCTTGTCCTTTTAGGGTCGTTACCTGCAAAATACCGTTCGCTGCACGTGCTCCATAAACAGCTGTTGCCGAAGCATCTTTCAAAATAGAGATAGAAGCAATATCCTCCGGAAGAATGTTTACAAAATCATTATAATCACGAATCACACCATCAATTACCACCAAAGGCGTACCGCCACCGCGTATGGTAATGCTACTGCGGTTATCAAGTCCGGCACTTCCTTTCACAATTAATCCGGGAGAGCGCCCAGCAAGCCCTTGTGTGACATTCGTTACAGGCACTTCTTTTAAATCTTCTGTTTTTACAGAAGATACTGCCGAAACGAGTGCTTTTTTAGTAGAAGTACCATATCCCACCACAATTACATCGCCCAGCTCTTGTGCGTCTTCTTTTAGTAAGAAGTTGATAATTAGTGATTTACCCCTTCCCGCTATTTTTTTAGTTTGGGTTTGAAAACCGATAAAACTCACTTCAAGTACATCGCCTTGTTTGGCTTGAATCTCGTAATTCCCGTCAAAGTCGGAAACCACTCCGTGTGCAGTTCCTTTAACCACGATGTTGGCACCGGGTAGCGGAACATTGCTCTCATCGGTAACCTTTCCGGTTACTTTCACTTGTGCCGATAACGGCAATGCCAAAAGCATCAGCACAAAGGTTATTGTCAATCGCTTAAACATATTTTGGTTGTTTTTAATTATTCCTTGTTTTGGTAGATTCAGTAGTATTTAATACGGGGACAATGTAAAGTAATTAGTTCTATTTTAAAAAATCTATTCAAAAACAGCTATAATTTGCTATTTATAACACATTTTCGTTTGACAAAAATAAAAAAACAAAAATAAATTGCAAAATTTTTTAACATTTAATTTTCAGAAGACAATTTTTTCACATTCGTATGTCATTAATTTTTCACTTCTCTACCAAAAAGAAACTTACCGTTTTCATATGATAAGCAAACATCATAATTTTATCACTATAGCCAGCTGCACATAAATGAAAATAAATAGGTGAAAACGTATATAAAACTTATGTATTTTTCAATCTGTAAATGCACCATTTAGACTTTCAAAACACCTTTTTGTAGGATTTTTGTTAGGTATATTTTATTTTTCAAAAGCACTAAAAAAGCTCGGAAAAATTAGCTTTTTTCCGAGCCTCCAGTTATTTTAAACTTTGTTTAGTTTGATTTTTTACGCATACGCATATTTAAAAACTCCACGCCCAGTGAAAACGCAATGGCAAAGTACAAGTAGCCTTTCGGAACGGCACCAACTTCCTGCCCCGCAAGAACCGCGTGCGAAAGGTGCATACTTTCGGTAATGAGCATAAAACCAATCAAAATCAAAAAGGCAAGTGCCAAAATTTGAATCGACGGATTTCGGTTTACGAAACTGCCCACCGGATTGGCAAACAAAATCATAATTCCTACCGAAACCACCACGGCGATAATCATAATGTACAACGCTCCTTCCAGCCCGTTGGTCATTCCCACGGCGGTTAAAATACTATCTACCGAGAAAATCAAATCGATAATCAAAATTTGGGCAATTACGTTTGAAAACGATACACTTCTTGATTTTTCGGCTTCTTTTGAGTCGGTAACGTGGTCAATATGATTTACTTTTGAATGGATTTCCTTTGTGGATTTGTACAACAGGAAAATACCACCGACCAGCAAAATAAGTGCCTGTCCGTTAAACGCCGCTTTGAACCAGCCCCAGTCAAAACTAAGCCAAGGTTCTTTAAGCTGAACCAATAACGAAATACTGAAAAGCAGTGCAATACGCATAAACATTGCCAAGAAAAGCCCAAGCTGTGTGGCTTTCTTACGCTGATGTTCAGGGAGTTTTCCGGTTACGATGGAAATGAAGATGACGTTGTCAATCCCCAAAACGATTTCCAAAAAAGTCAATGTAAGCAACGCCACAACGGCATCGGCTGTGAATAAAAATTCCATACAAATATCGAATTAATGGTTTTAATTTTCTGATTTTATTTCTTGATTTCGGTGTTTCATTGCCTTGAAAAAAGCGGCTCGGCTCAGCGGTTCATAGGTGTCTTGCTCGCCCAGCATATACAAATTTTCTGAAAATCCTTTTCTGAAACTGAAATTTGCCAAATTTCCGGTGCGGGTACAAACGGCGTGTACTTTGGTAACATATTCGGCAGTTGCCATCAACGCGGGCATCGGTCCGAAGGGTTTTCCTTTGTAATCCATATCCAATCCGGCAACAATAACGCGCATTCCTCGGTTTGCCAAATCGTTACAAACATTTACGATTTCGTCGTCAAAAAATTGGGCTTCATCAATGCCAATCACGTCGCAACCGTCAGCAAGAAGCAAAATGTTGGCGGCAGCCGGCACGGCGGTTGATTGTATTTCGGTGGCGTTGTGTGAAACCACTTTATCGTCGTGGTAGCGGGTGTCAAAAGCCGGCTTGAAAATCTCTACCTTTTGTTTGGCAAATTGGGCACGTCGCAACCTGCGGATAAGTTCTTCGGTTTTGCCCGAAAACATTGAACCGCAGATGACTTCTATCCAGCCAAATTTTTCGGTATGATTGGTTGTATTTTCTAAAAACATTCCTTTTTTAGGATTTTTTTGGTTAAAACGTATATGAAAGCCCGATTCCCAAGAGTTGTTTCAATTGCGTTCTCGCACCGTATTTGTGCGTTTGTCCGTTGGTATCGGTATAGGAATAAAACTTCACGTCGTCATCGTATTTTATGTGTAATCCGATGCGGGCTTGCACGTAATCATTCACTTTAAGATTTAGGTTTGCTTCCCAGTCGATGTCAATATTTCCGAAATTTTTCAGATAATCACCATAAAAATTGAACACGTTTTCAAGCCGCATATTTTTCGCCATTTTTTTGTTCCATCGCCCCGAAATAGAAAAACCAAGCTCGGTGGTTGATAATCCGCCTCTGCGAACCATTCGTTTGGAAGCGTCATATTCTGCCGGTCTAACCCCAAAAGCTCCCTGATTTGACAAAACTTCGTCCAAAACCAAGGTTGTTTTTTGTGTTAAAGGCGATAAAAACAAATTGAAATTATTGCCTGCGGGTGCATACTCAATCCCCAAACCTAAATAAACATAAGCCGGCGCAAAAAATTTGGAAATCGGCTTTTCGGTATTCGGATACGAATAGCCGTTACTGAACTGCGTAAGAAACTGAAAACGAGCCGTATAATACCAAAATGAAGATGATTTACCGCGATAACCCAACGAGGAAATAAACGAAAGTTTATCATCTGTCTTGCGTACCTCTCTTCCCTTTTGGGCATTCATTCCGTAATTGATTTCCAGTTCGTTATCCCAAAAATAAGTACGCTCGGAAAAACGACGGCGAAATTTGGCATTGAGCAAACCCGAAATGGAATTTTCACCCCCCGCACTCCAATTTGAAAAAGATACCTCACTCAAATTCAGGTTAATTTGATTGAATCGAAACCATTTTTCCTGCATACGCTGATAGCGATGAAAGATGAATTTTAACGCTTCTTCATCTTCCTGAACCTCAATAGCTTCCATTTTAACCGGTTTTTCAACCGCCTTGGCTTTACGAATCTGAGCCGAAACGCAAACGGCAAAAAACACGCTGCATAGTAGTAATACGTTTTTTTTCATTCTCTCGGATTTAAGTTCTTTTTTGATATATCAATTTATATTTCGGTTTTTAATTTTTCACACAGGCTTTGAACGTCCAGCCCCACCATTTTTTGCAATTCATCAGTGCTTGCGTGGGTGATAAACACATCAGACAATCCAATCATTACCAATTTATTAGCAAACGAATATTCGGCAGCAAACTCAACAATGGCACTTGCCAATCCTCCTTTTTTGGGGGCTTCTTCCACCGTAAAAATCGTTTTATAGGTTGCAAAAATAATGTGTAAAAGTGATTCGTCCAAAGGTTTTAAGAAACGGACGTCAAAATGTGCGTAATCTTCACTATTTTTTAACAACGAAATGGCTTGCACCACATTATCGGCAATGGTTCCGATGGTTAAAACGGCGTATTTAGTTCCTTTTTTAAGTTGCTCTCCTTTACCGATTTCAATTTTTTCAAACGGTTGCTGCCAGTCAAACGAATTGCATCTGCCTCTGGGATAGCGAATTGCAAACGGAAAAGAAAGTCCCAACTGCGCCGTATACAGCAAGTTACGAAGCTCAACGGCATTACGCGGTGAAGCGATGACCAAATTCGGTATCGGACGCAAAAAAGCCATATCAAACACCCCGTGATGCGTGGCACCGTCTTCGCCTACAAGCCCCGCACGGTCAATGCAAAACACAACAGGCAGATTTTGCAAAGCCACATCGTGAATTATCTGGTCGTAAGCACGTTGCAAAAACGTGGAGTACACCACACAAAACGCCGTGAAGCCAGAAGCTGCCCAACCTGCGGCAAACGTAACGGCGTGTTGCTCGGCGATGCCCACGTCAAAAACCCGATTCGGAAACGAGGCTTGCATATAGGTCAAGGAACTTCCGCTGGGCATTGCCGGTGTGATGGCAATTATTTTTGAATTTTGACGGGCAAGCTCATCAAGGGTAAGCCCGAAAACATCTTGATATTTATCCGGAAGAGACACATTTTCAGCAAATTGTTCGCCGGTGATTTTGTCAAACTTCCCGGGCGAATGGTACATAATTTGATTATTTTCCGCCTTTTGAAGCCCTTTGCCCTTGGTGGTTGTTACGTGCAAAAGTTTTACGCCTTTTTTATCTTTTAAAATCTTAAATTTTTCAATCAGCGCATTGAGGTTATGTCCGTCGATAACGCCCTCGTACCGCAAGCCCAAACAACCAAAAAAAGATTCATTACTTCCTTGATTTTCTTTAAGTTGCGTAAAATAATTTTTCAATGCCCCTACCGAGGGGTCAATCCCGATGGCATTGTCATTGAGGATAATAAGCAGATTGGTATCGGTGGCTCCGGCGTGGTTCATCGCCTCGAAAGCCATCCCGCTGACAATTGAGGCATCACCAATCACGGCAATGTGGTTTCGCTCGGTGTTTCCCGTTAAGGCACTTGCCATTGCCATTGCCAACACCGCCGATATTGAAGTGGAGGAATGTCCCGTCCCGAAAGCATCATAAGGGCTTTCATCCATCTTCGGAAATCCGCTAATGCCTCCCGCCTTACGAATGGTTTTAAAAGCCTCCCGTCTTTGGGTGAGTATTTTATGTGCGTATGCCTGATGCCCCACGTCCCACACCAATTTATCTTGGGGCGTGTCAAACACGTAATGTAGCGCGATGGTGAGCTCTACAACCCCCAAACTTGCCCCCAAATGCCCCCCTTGCGCTGAAACCACATCAATGATATGGTCACGCACTTCTTGTGCCAAAACGGCAAGTTGCCTTACGGGCAAGGCACGCAAATCGGCGGGTGAATGTATCTGCTCTAAAAACATTGGGCAAAGGTACGCAAATTTTGCTAACCAAACAGAATTTCAGTCTGCAAGCAATTGTTTCGTTTTGTACGAAATCATAAAATTTTGTTAAAATTAATTTTTCAATGCAAGATTTCTGCAAAGCGCGATTTAATAGGGTGAGATAACATCAAAACGAATATTGCAATGAATACGTCAAAATTTTCAATGCTTACCGTCGGACTGTTGGTCTTTGCATTCCAATCCTGCCTTAAAAATAGTGATATTGAGCCAACCCCGTTACCCTCGGCGGTGGTAACGGTTCGCCCACAAACGGACGGAACTTTTTTCCTCCAACTGGACGACAGCACCAAGTTACAACCCACCAACCTAAAAACCTCGCCTTACAGAAAAGAGGTACGCGCACTGGTGAGTTACAAAACCGAAGAAGCCGACAAAAAGGCGCGTGTGCGAAACGTTCACATCAATTGGATTGACAGTATCCGAACCAAAAAACCCGTTCCGAATTTAGGAGCCGAAAACACCGCAAAATACGGAAACGACCCCATTGAAGTTGTACAAGATTGGACCACCGTTGCCGAAGACGGATACCTAACCCTGCGGGTGCGCACCCAATGGAGCCGAACCAGAGTAAGACACGCTTTGAACTTGGTTACCAACGTGAACCCTAACGACCCGTATGAATTTGAATTGCGCCACGATGCCAAAGGCGACGTAGGCGGGACAATGGGCGATGTGCTGATTGCTTTCAACCTCAACGAATTGCCCAACAAACCCGATACCGGAAAGGTGAAACTCAAACTCAAATGGAAATCGTTCAGTGGCGACAAATCACGCGAATTTAATTTACAGTTACGACAATAGTTAAAATGCATTGATTTTCAAAATATAAACTTAACATTCACGAAAATAAATATTTATTGGTTACACAAAAAATGAATTTAATTTGATAAACATCTTTACTTACTGCTAACATAAAATATTTACCGCATAGAAGTGGATACTTCCCTAATACAAATCGATTTTCACTGGTAATTAATTATTTTTCACTATCCAAATACACTTTTAGTTATTACATCCATCTATATGCGGTAATATTTTTTTAGAACACAGTGCTTATGACATAAAAACTTTGTACAATTTCACGGCATAAAAGCCGATAAAAAAGAAAACTTTTTACTCATACAAATGCAGTTAAACAACAAGTTACAAAGAATAATCGTTTCATTGCAAAGACAAATAATCATCTCACTCTAAAAAATATCGTGATGAATCAGATTATTTTTGTAACTTGCAAACTGTAACAATGTTTTATCATTTGCTTATCCGTTAAATACCTTTGTCAGAGTGGTTTATGTCTGACAAAGGTTGCAACGGAAAACATTGACAAACGAACCCCGATAAAAAATTTGAAATATTCCCTTTTTGAAGAAAATGGAGTGGGCTTTTTCTCACAAAAAAAAGTCCACTTCATTCCCTTTTAAAAGAAGAATTTTGACAAAATAAAATGACGCAAAACCAAAACGATAACGAGCAAATGTTGCTGCATTTGGTGCAAAAAGGCAACAAACCGGCGATGAAAAAGATGTACGAAAGTTACATCCGTTATCTTGGTGCCATATGTTCCCGATACATTCAAGATGAAGAAGACGTTAAAGACGTATTGCAAGAGAGCTTTTTAAAGATTTTTGCATCGGTAAATTCCTTTCAATATCGAGGAAGCGGTTCCTTAAAAGGATGGATGGCAAAAATTGTGGTAAATGAAACCTTAAAATTCATCAAACAAAACAGCCAACTAACCCTTACCGAACTCAAACACGAAAACGGAAACATCATTGACGATGAACCCAATACCGAAGGCATCGACCCGGCGGTAATCCATCAAATGATTCGCGAGTTGCCCGACGGCTACCGAACCATTTTCAACCTATACGTCATTGAAGAAAAAAGCCACAAAGAAATTGCGGCATTATTAAACATAAAAGAAAGCACTTCGG
Organism: Capnocytophaga sp.; assembly: GCF_030532915.1. Classification (GTDB taxonomy): domain Bacteria; phylum Bacteroidota; class Bacteroidia; order Flavobacteriales; family Flavobacteriaceae; genus Capnocytophaga. Next base: position 44,866 of record NZ_JAUNKD010000008.1, on the reverse strand, counting down.
CATCACAATTACACCGAGCCAAAATGCTACTAACTGAGAAAATACGAGAGTTCCAAACACTTAATCCCATTTCATTATGAAAGAAGATTGGCTAAAAAACATACGCAAACAAATGTCTGACTATGAGATTGAACAGCCCGATGATTTGTGGCAACGCATCGAATCAAAAATGTCAGAAAATGAAAAAAAACAACCCAAACCGGTTCTTTGGTTATGGACGCAACGCCTTGCAGTGGCAGCGGCTGCAATTGCCTGTATACTAACGCTAAACCATTATTTTAATAAAGAAGAATTGCCGAGTGTTGCCGATGTTAAAATCCCGCCAACCGAAGTTACGCCCTTTAACACCGAAACACCAAATACTTTTGAAGAAAATACAATTCACAACGAAAAACAAGAACTTAACAATCTAAAAAACAAAGCACAGACTAAAAAAAACATCGCCCACCTAACAAAAAAAGAAGTTGAAAGCAAATCATTCATTCCTGTGAAACCCGAAAAAACCGTTCAGCATCACAAATATGCAGTCCGACCTTCATTCACTGAAAATGACTACGCAAAATCGGATGCTGATGAAGCGATTCTCTTGGAAGAAATCGTGGAAATTGAAACCCCCAAGCCAATCCGCAACCAAATTGCAATGGGTGTTTTTACTTCCGGAACGGCAGGCTTATCCCTTCATAACAAAGCAAATAGCCCTGTTTCCATCGTGAATGTCGAAGCTGAAAAAACACTTTGGGAAGATAGCCCTTTACTGGGCGTACTCACAATGAGCAAAAGCCGTGAGGTCGAAACCAAAGTCAATCACCAAGTGCCTATCCGAGCCGGACTCTTGTTCGCCTACCAAATCAGCAACCGCATCAGCATTGAAAGTGGTTTGACCTATACGCGTCTTGTTACCGACACCTACGAAGGAAGCGAAGCCTACCATTTCACAACCACGCAAAAACTGCATTACCTTGGCATTCCGCTTCGGGTTAAATATCAAATATTTGCACGAAATGCTTTTGGTTTTTATGCCACTGCCGGAACGCTTTTTGAAAAAAATATTTCCGGAAGACTTGAAAAAAACTACTTTTTCGATAGTCAAAAGCAACAAACCGATTATGAAGATGTTCGGGTAAATTCACTGCAATGGTCAAGCAATGCCTCAGTGGGGGTGCAATACAACATTTCGCCCTTGATTGGCATTTATGCCGAACCCGGTGTGAGTTATTATTTCAATAACAACAGCCCGATAGAAACTATTTACAAAGCCAAACCATTTAATTTTCACGTAAATTTCGGGTTGCGGTTTTCTTTCGGAAAATAGAAAAAAATTGCCGTTTTTCTACTCGTATCTGTAAATTTGTTGCTTATTTTGTTTATAAATTCGGTTTTCATTATAAAAAAATTGTTGCCGAAAAACGCTAAAACCGGCTGTTAAGCAAAAAAATTACAGCCCAAAACGCGATTATCTGAAATATATTTCATACCTTTACACGAAGTTTTGAAAGCATACGCAAAGATGTGTGCTTTCTTAACTTCTTATTTTTTGATTACTATTTTAAACAAAAAAATAATTGATTATGGAAAAATTCAGAATTGAATCCGACCTTTTGGGCGACCTGCAAGTACCGGCACAAGCCTATTACGGCGTGCAAACCCAACGCGCCATTGATAATTTTCACATCACGGGAAGCAAAATGAGTGAATTTCCGGAGTTTGTCCGTGCCATTGCCTACGTAAAACTGGCGGCTGCACAAACCAATCACCAATTGGGCTTGCTTTCCAACGAGCTTTTAAAATCCATTTCACAGGCTTGTAACGAGCTGATTGAAGGCAAAATGCACGACCAATTCCCTGTGGATATGATTCAAGGCGGGGCGGGAACTTCCGTGAATATGAATGCTAACGAGGTGATTGCCAATCGTGCTTTGGAAATTATGGGACACCAACGCGGTGATTATCAGTATTGTTCCCCCAACGACCACGTAAACCTCTCACAATCAACCAATGATGCGTATCCGACAACCATCAAATTGGCGATTATCCGAATGAATGATTCGCTAGTAAAACACCTGAAAGACCTCGTGGACGCATTCCGAAATAAAGGAAAAGAATTTGCCGACGTTATCAAAATGGGGCGTACGCAATTACAAGATGCCGTTCCGATGACGCTCGGACAAGAATTTGAAGCCTTTGCAGCCACTTTGGAAGAAGAAATCACACGTTTGAACAACCTTTCCGATTTATTTTTGGAAATCAATATGGGCGGAACCGCCATCGGAACGGGCATTAACGCTCCGAAAGAATTTCCGAAAATTTGTGCCGAAAAACTGGCTAACGCTACGGGCGAAGCCTTCATTCCTGCCGCCGATTTGGTTGAAGCCACGCCCGACACGGGTTCATACGTGATTTATTCGTCGGCTTTGAAACGTATGGCTGTAAAACTTTCCAAAATTTGTAATGATTTGCGTTTGCTTTCGTCCGGCCCGCGTGCAGGTTTGAACGAAATCAATTTGCCGGCGATGCAACCCGGTTCGTCCATTATGCCGGGGAAAGTAAACCCCGTAATTCCGGAAGTGGTAAACCAAGTTTGCTTTAAAGTTTATGGAAACGATTTGACAGTAACGTTCGCTGCCGAAGCCGGTCAGTTGCAACTAAACGTAATGGAACCTGTTCTTTGTCAATCGATTATCGAATCTATCGTGTTTTTGGAAAGAGCCTTGGATACGCTTCGTGAAAAATGTGTCGTGGGCATCACGGCAAATCGTGAAGTTTGTTTGAATATGGTTAAAAACAGCATCGGAATTGTAACGGCTCTCAATCCGTTTATCGGCTACAAAAACAGCAC
>NZ_JAUNKD010000008.1:0-41930 GCF_030532915.1 Capnocytophaga sp. | reverse complement strand
GCTTTCATTGTTTCATTCGGAACGATAACCACATTCACACGGCGGTTTTTGGCGCGCCCCTCAGGTGTGGCGTTGTCATATTCGGGTTTTTCTTCACCAAACCATTGCGTATTGAAGCGCCCCGATGCCAAGCCCTGACCGATAAAAAACTGAGTTACCGATTTGGCTCTTCGCTCTGATAATTTCATATTGTAGGCATTGCTCCCCGAACTATCGGTATGCCCCACAATAACAACGTTTGTTTCGGGATATTCGGCTAAAATTTTTGCCAATTTGTTAAGCGTTTCTTGCGAAGCCGCATTCACATCGGCTTTATTCGTATCAAAATAAACACCGCTGTTTTCGTCAAAAGTTACGATAATGCCCTCATCAACGCGTTTTACTTCGGCACCCGGAATTTCTTCTTCGATTTTTTTGGCCTGTTTGTCCATTTCATTCCCAATGATGGCACCGGCGGCTCCACCCACGGCAGCCCCTAAAACGGCGCCGAGTTCACTATTGCCTCCATCGCCTAAATTATTTCCTAAAATAGCGCCTAATAACGCCCCGCCGGCTGCCCCAATAACGGCACCCCGCTGTGATTTGTTTGAATTATTATAGGCCTGACAACCTACCAACGCCACCGAAATCAGCAGCATAACAATTATTTTTTTCATTGCTTTTTATTTTTAACTTATTAATTTTTAGTGAATTCCATTGAAATTACAAAAGGCGCTCCATCCACTTGTAAACTTTGTTTCCAAACCATACGGTCATCAGAGAGGTATGACAAATTCAGGCGAACACCTTTGTTGGTTTCCGATTTGTATTTTTGGTCTGTGGGTTTGAGCAAAAAATCATAATAGCCTGATTGTTTGTCAATTTCTTGAACCACAAAAATGAAATACCGCTCACCGGTGGCACATCCGTTTTGGGTGATGGTGTATGTGCCTCGAAAATTATTCGGAACAAATTTCCATACGCTTCCTTCAAAACATTCTTTTGAGGTGTCATTCAAAAGAGTAACATCAAACTTACCCGATTGATTGTAACTGATGCTCTTTAAAGTCCATTCCCCTTTGATACTTTTATTGGCAACGGTAGTTTCACGGGGTTTTGAAACCTTTGACGTGGTTGAACACGCCGCCAAAAACACACTAAACAGTAAAATTACGATTTTTTTCATTGCTTTTATTTTTTTGGCAAAGATAGCTTTTATTTTAAATACCTAAAACAATATTCGTTTTAATTGAGCGCAAATTTGCTTTTATGAAAAATTTTTCTGACCTTGCCAACGTTTTACACGTGTTTTATTTCAACCGATTAATTTTCAGAAAAGATGAACAGAAGCAAACAGAAAAAAACCATCACTAAAACCATTTTTATCATTTTGATATACGTTTTCTGCATCGTAAAAGCAATTGATGCCGCCGAACGATTTATGAAAGGCTGGAACTCGGTGAATTGCCACTGCTCCAAAACCCAATAAAACGAAAAATGTCACCCAATGCTGGGTGACACTTCCCGTTGTTTAACTAAAAAATTTACATTATGTGCTTTATTTACTCATAAATAGCCTGAATTCCGGGAAGGACTCTTCCTTCAAGGCTTTCGAGCATCGCTCCGCCACCTGTTGAAACGTAACTTACTTTATTTTCAAAGCCGAATTGCTTCACGGCAGCCACCGAGTCGCCTCCTCCTACGAGTGAAAAAGCTCCGTTTTGGGTAGCTTCGGCAATGAAATTCCCCACTTCAATGGTTCCTTTGGCAAAAGTCGGCATTTCAAACACGCCTACAGGCCCGTTCCACAAAATGGTTTTCGATTTTAGGATAACTTCTTTGTAATTTGCCAAACTTTTAGGTCCGGCATCCAATCCTTGCCATCCGTCAGGAATGTTTTTAATATCAACCACTTGGATTTTGGCATCGTTGCTGAAATCATCGGCAGCAACCACGTCTACCGGCAAATGAACTTCCACGCCTTTGCTCTTGGCTTGGGCTAAAATGTCCAAAGCAAGCTGTAATTTATCATCTTCGCAGATAGAATCACCAATTTTGCCTCCTTGGGCTTTCACAAAGGTGTAAGCCATTCCGCCTCCGATGATTAAGTGATTTACTTTATCCAGAATATTTTCAATAATAGTGATTTTTGATGACACTTTTGAGCCTCCCAAAATAGCGGTAACCGGTTTCTCGCCCGATTTCATCACTTTATCAATACTTTCAATCTCTTTGGCAAGCAAATATCCAAAACATTTGTCGTTAGGGAAGAATTTCGCTACGATAGTTGTTGAAGCGTGTGCCCGATGTGCCGTTCCGAAGGCATCATTTACGTACACATCGCCCAATTTTGCCAATTTTGAAGAGAATTCTTCGTTGCCTTTTTCTTCTTCGGCATAAAAACGAAGGTTTTCCAACAAAACTACGCTTCCGTTTGGAGCGGCAGCCACTGCTTTTTCGGCAACTTCGCCCACACAATCCTCTACAAAGATTACGGGTTTGCCCAACACTTTTGAAACCTGCTCAACGATGTGTTTAAGCGAGTATTTTTGGTTCTTTTCTCCCTTAGGGCGACCCAAATGGCTCATCAAAACGGCTGTTCCGCCATCGGCAAGCACCTTGTCAATCGTGGGCTTGGCAGCTTCGATACGGGTGTTGTCGGTTACTTTAAAGTTTTCGTCCAACGGAACGTTAAAATCCACACGGATTAATGCTTTTTTGTTCTTAAAATTAAAATTGTCAATGGTTTTCATCTTAATATTAATGAATTTGAATTGTTATCTATTTTTTTCAGGCTTCAAAAGTACGTATTTTTTTCGGCAACTAAAAATTTTAGCACGAAAAATTAGCACAAACCCTTCAATACTTTACAAAGCCACAAAATTACAAAAAACATTTTAATAAATCCGTATTGTTTTTTGCTGAATTTACACGTAAATTTGCCATATTTTTTAATAAACTTTATCGTATGAAACCGTATCTTGCATTATTTTTGTTTTTTACTGCCGGTTTTTGTTTTATTACTGCTCAAACTTCCAATCCTGATGATTTCAAAAACCACGTGGATTATCTTACATCCGAAGCCCTTGAAGGAAGAGGTTTAGGCACTGACGGAAAAAACTTAGCCACCGCCTACATCAAAGAACAATTTGCCCTCGCAGGGCTAAAACCTTTCGTTGAAAACTATCTGCAAGCATTCCCTTTGCAATTTTATCTGGCAAGAGTAAATGCCACCAACGTAATCGGGCTTGTGGAAGGTACAGACCCTATTTTAAAAGATGAATACATCGTTTTGGGTGCTCATTATGATCATTTAGGATATAATTTATCTGAAAATGATGAAAAAAATATCTATCCGGGTGCTGACGATAACGCTTCGGGAGTAGCAATGCTTATTGAACTGGCAAAATATTTTGCAAAACCTGAAAATAATCCCAAACGAAGCCTTATTTTCATCGCTTTTGATGCCGAAGAAAGCGGTTTACGGGGGTCAAATCATTTTGTGAAGCAGTTAGGCAACGAAAAACTGAAAAGCATAAAGGCAATGTTCGGTTTTGATATGGTCGGGATGCTTCAAGCCAATAACGGACTGGAATTAAAAGGAATTCAAACCCTTGAAAACGGAAAACAACTGGCTGAAAAACATTCAGGCAACCTGCAACTCTTTAAAATTAACAACGAAATTGAACAACGCACAGACACCCAGCCCTTCGGAGCGAAAGGAATCCCCGCCGTACACGTATTTACCGGAACAAAATCACCCTATCATCAACATTCTGACAAGGCAGATTTACTTGACTATCAAGGAATGGTTACAATAAATCAGTTTATGACAAACATACTGACCGAACTTGCCAATCAACCGCACGAAATAAAAGCAATACGGCATCTGAACAAACTTCGCCGGCGTGAAAACGTGCTCAGCCATCGCTTCCGAATGGGTTTTGTGCTTGATTTGGGCGTTGGCAATCATCTTTATAAAGAAAAACACTACAATGCAAAGACTTCATTTGCTTATGCAAGCGGTTTACATTTAAATTATAAGCTCTCGCGTGCTGCCCATTTGAGTTTGGAAGCATTATATGATTATACAACAAGTAAATCAGCAAACGGAACCTTTAAAAGACACTCGCTGACACTTCCCCTAAACATTGAACTGGGAACCCCTTCCCTTTCGGGCAAAAGCGATCGGTTTTTTCTATTTGCCGGACCTTATTTCCGACATAATTTCAGTGCAAAAGATGCAAGTGTTTCTTTAAATACTGCTGATTTTAAAGCTAATGAATGGGGATATAGCCTCGGTTGTGGTCTCGAAGCCTTAAATGTAGCGCTTACCCTCACCTACCGACGTTCTTTTTCTTCCATCTTACCATCAGAAACAATTTTCCAATCCGGAACATATCTTTCGATTACCTATAAATTTTTATAAATAGATGGATTACTGCCAAAACCGGCAATCGAAAAAGATTTCCGTTGAAAACTTTTTAATAAAATAGCAGTAAAATTAAATTTTCAAGCAAGGAAATTATTTTTTACTGATTAAAAATGTAATAAAACAGCAAGTAACTATTCTTTTTTAGATAGAAAACAGAATAACCCAGCAGTAAAATTATATTTTTTAGTACTAAAACTTTATTTTACTGATAGAAAAATCAATAATCAAGCAATATAATTATATTTTTTATCAAGAAAATTCTATTTTACTGATAGAAAATTCAATAATCAAGCAGTATAATTACATTTTCTATCAAGAAAATTTTATTTTACTGGTAGAAAAAACAATAAACAAGCTATAAAACAAATTCAGCAAGCTGTAATATGTCATTTTACACCTTGCTGAATCGTTTTTATGGCTATATAATTGTATTTTACAGCTTCCTAAAAAGAAAAACCACAACGGATTACTTTAATTTCTCGTTGTTGTGATGGCGGTCGTGGTCGCGCTTGGTTTTTTTATCCATTTTACGGTCAAAAGCCGCTTGCAAATCGATTCCCGTTTGATTGGCAAGACACAAAACCACGAAGACAACATCGGCAAGCTCCTCGCCCAAGTCTTTATCCTTATCGCTTTCCTTTTCGGACTGCTCGCCGTAACGGCGGGCAATGATGCGGGCAACCTCCCCCACCTCTTCGGTGAGTTGTGCCATATTGGTAAGCTCATTAAAATACCTGACTCCGTGTTGTTTTATCCAGTTATCTACTTCTAATTGCGCATTTTTGATGTTCATAAGCTCTATTTTTAAATTTTAAATCAAAAAAGAATGATTTTTAGTTAATCAAACGTTATTATTTCTCATCCTAAACGGAAAATCAAGTGCAAATATAGGCAAAAAGAAATGCCACAAAAAAATATCCGAACAAAAAATGCTTTTTTATTGGTGGTTTGACAGATAATTTATACTTTTGTAAGACCAATCAAGGATAACCAACCCAATTTCTTCCTTAATTGCATCGTTCTGTTAATCATTCATTAAAACAACTAACTGAAATTACTTTATGTTTTTGCATATAAATTAAAAATTTAACAATAATGATTAAACAAGTAAATGAAGTAGCTTCTTGGCAAGAAACCAAAGGGCTACGCAATGCAATCAAATTAAGTTTAGTGCTGGTAATGGGATTTTTGACACTCGTCGGTTGTAAAAAAGATGATGTTCAAACCACTGTTGCCGTAAGCGAAGTTAAATTCAGTGAAACGACACTGAGTCTGGTTGCAGGAAGTGAAAAAACCATTGCGGTAAGTATTCTTCCTGAAAATGCAACCGACAAAAGTATTGCTTGGACAAGCTCCCAAACGGAAGTAGCCCAGGTTGAAAACGGAAAAATAACCGCGCGCAAAGCCGGAAAAACAACCATTACTGCCAAATCAACAAACGGGAAAACAGCCAAATGTGAAGTTACCGTTACCCCAAAAGTAATTGAAGTTTCTGAAATTTCGCTGACCAAAACAACCCTTACCCTAACCGAAGGCACTTTTGAAAAATTAGCGGTAACCATTCTTCCGGCTGATGCCACCGACAAAAACCTAACTTGGACAAGCTCCAATACCGAAGTGGCAACCGTGCAAAACGGTATCGTAACGGCGCTCAAAGCAGGAACCGCAACCATTACCGCCCAGTCAAGCAATGGCAAAGCAGCAAAATGCGAGCTTACAGTCAACCAAAAAGTAATCAATGTAGAAGGAATTATCCTAACTGAATCAGAAGTTGTTTTGAAAAAAGGCGGAACAAAAGATTTACTGGCAATTTTAGTTCCTGAAAACGCCACCAACAAAAACATAACTTGGAGTTCCAACAAAACAAGTGTAGCAACCGTAACTAACGGAAGAATTACCGCCGTGGGAGCAGGCGAAGCCGTAATTACCGCAACTACCGAAGACGGCAAGCATTCAACAAGCTGTAAAGTGACCGTTAAGGAAGATACCCCGAAGTTTCAGTTCTCAAAAGACGTTGCCATTACCTTAAACGGTGAGGATATTCTGGCAAGCGAGCAAGTAATAAGCAATAACAATAGCTTAACTGTTTTATTGACGAACGTAAAAGCAGAAGACGCCAATAAAGTAAGATGGATTGTGGAAGGAGATGAGGGTATTATTTCAATTAAGAAAGATGCTGCCAATCCGCTTTTAGTTACCATTACAGGATTGCAAGCCGGCGAGGTTTCCGTAGTGATTGCCGATGAAACATACGACGAAAACTCTCAATACAATGACAATACACTGTCGTTTATCGTTATTGTAGAGTAAGAGAACCTATCGGGAAAAACAAAAAAGGGAATGTGCGTGCATTCCCTTTTCGTTTTTTTGATGGAAAAAACCATTTCCTTGATGTCTATTGATTTTTCTTTGCTCAGAAATTAAAATTACCTGCTTTATTGCGCTTCAGGAATGTTGATAAGATGATTAATCACGGTGGCGGCGGCGTGCAACCCGAAGGCGGCAGGCATATAACTGATGGTTCCGTAGAAGGATTTCTTGTAATTCGTGCCGTCAGTTTGTTGCATTGTGTCTTTCGGGGCGATTTCGGTTGAAAATACGGCTTTAAACCCCGAAGTAATGCCTTCTTTTTTGAGTCGCTTGCGGATATTTCGTGCCAGCGGGCAGTCGCGGGTGTTTTTAATGTCGGAAACCTTTACTTTCGAGGGGTCTAACACGCCTCCCGCGCCCATACTGCTGATAAGTTTGACTTTTTTTCGGCGTGCGGCGATGATAAGATTTAATTTTGGCGTAATGCTGTCGATGCAGTCCAGTACATAATCAAATTCGGTCGAAACCAACTCAAAAGCCCGCTCGGGGGAAAGGAATTCGGTCAAAACGGTGAGTTCCAAGTTCGGGTTAATGTCTTTCAACCGCAACGCAAGCACTTCCGCTTTGGGTTTTCCTACGGTACTTTGCAAGGCAGGAAGTTGGCGGTTCAGGTTGGTAAGGTCAAACACATCGCCATCAACGATTGTCATCTTCCCGACACCACTTCGGGCGATAAATTCCGCTGCAAATGAGCCTACGCCTCCCAATCCTACCACCAGCACGTTTGCCGATTTGAGTTTTTTGATTCCTTCCTCTTTTATAAGAAGTTCGGTGCGTTCCAGCCAGTTTTTTTCCATATTAATAATTTCGGTTAAGTGCTTCCCGTTCTTCTTTGTTGAGTTCCAAATCGGTTATTGCTTTTTCTTTCGTGGGTTTTAACGTAGTGAAATACAGTAACAAAGCTACCGCCAACAAAAGCGAATATATGTTTTGAGTTTTCATTGCAAAAATAATACACAAAATTGAAGTTCCTTCAATCAAAGCGAATTGTATAATGCAAGCTCCTTGAAAATCACCCAGTTTTTCGGCAAGCGTTGCTTTGGACTTTGCTTGCGAAAGCACTTTTTTGTATACTATTCTATGAGCGAAAAGCGCCACAAGCGTTGCGATTGCTGGAACAAGTAAAAGATGATTTGAAGTAGAAAATTCATACTTCCAGCTATCTTTATTTAAAAAATAGACAATGGCACCAAAAAATGCCTGTCCCAAAAACAACGCTAAATGAATGATTTTTATTGATTTGAAAAAACCTTGTTTCTCTTTCATCCTATGCACAACTTATTTTATTAACACGATTGGCGTGTCTTCCGCCTTCAAAATCAGTGTTTAAAAACGTTTTAACGATTTCAACGGCTTGCTCAATGGCGGTAAATCGCGCGGGAAGGCTCAGCACGTTGGCATCGTTGTGTTGGCGTGCCAGCGCGGCAATTTCTTTTGTCCAGCACAAGGCACAACGCACGCCCTGATGTTTATTGGCAGTAATGGCGATTCCGTTACCGCTTCCGCAGATGACAATGCCCAAATCAGCCTTTTTGGAAGTAACCGCTTGGGCTACTTTGTGTCCGAAATCGGGGTAATCAACACTGTCAAAGGTGTCTGTTCCAACGTTTAACACTTCAATATTTTGGCTTTCCAAATACGTTACGATGGCTTTTTTGTAATCCGGACCGGCGTGGTCATTTCCGATAGCTATTTTCATTTTTGATATTTTTTGAAGGGCAAAAATACAGAAAAGTACATAAAAGTACAAAACAACGGAATATCCTTTTTTTGATTAAAGATACTCCGTTGTTTAACAAGTATTTATACACTAACTATTTGATTGCAAACAAAGCTATTTTCCTTCTCCGTAATTCGGATTTTGTTTGTCGAACCACAATCGCTGATTATTGAGCAACTGTGGGTCATTTACTCCTGAGGTAAAACCTTGTTCATCAATTGATTTTTTAGTGTTTTGATAATTTTTATCATCTTCGGTTGGTGTACGCACCATAAAACGGCGCGGAAGTACCAAATCATTTCCGGCAGACTTTAATTCGCCCCAAGCCAAATACGCACTATTCTTTTTGGGATATCCCGAACGACGAACGGTAGTCCAAATATCACCCGAAGCTGTTGTAGCATAATTGATATACTGTTGGATATATACTTTCTCCAAACCGTCAGTAGTTAAGTTACAAGCAGGTTGCATTAACAGGGCATCAATTTCCCCTGATTTTAGTTTGATACTTCCTGATTGTTTGTCTGCTTCGGTTGTGTATACCGGATCTTCCTCATAATAAGGCAATTGATTGTTTTTGGCAACAGCATCCATACGTTCAACCGATAAACGAACTCCTTGATTGAAATAATCTTGAGCTGATTGAGGCAAATTTGCTCCTAAGAGTTTGAATTCTGCCAAAAATAAATTGGTTTCGCCAGCCGAACCTAAAACGATGTTAATCGGTGGATAATTATCTTTCACTTCAATGACACGTCCTCCGGGTTTAGTCGGATAGGAATAATTATATCCTGTGCGTGTATTTCTTTCGGAATAGGAAGATGTTGAAGCATAGATTTTTTCAACTCCACCCAAACTGATTTTATTACGCTCTCCTTGTTTGAAATATTCGTCATAAGCGGTATCATTTATTTTATCGGGAGAAATCGGAACGCCCACATAACGTACCCAAGGTTCACCAGGAGCTTTCCAACTTTGAAACTTATTATCCGGAGTTAAATTTACGTATTTTTTCACGTGTGGCGGAAGTTCTTTCCCTACTTGGGCAAAAGCATCAATTACTTCACTGTTAAAATGATTTTTAGTAAAAATAAACCGAAGGCGAGGGTCTTTATTTGTTACCATAAAATCAACGATAGGTTCGGCAGCAGAACCGGGCTGAGTTCCGTTGCCTGTACCGTAATATTTGATGCTTCGTCTGTAAATAAAATCATCAGCCAACTCATTCATATAACCCACAGGCGAACTTGCTACTTCTTCAGCTATTTTGATAGCTTTGTTTAAATCTGTATGAATTAAACGAGCCGCTATCTTCAATTTCAATAAATTACAAAATTTAGCCCATTTTTTATAATCTCCATTGAAAACAACGTCTTGTACTCCTAATTGCAATTGCCCACTTACAGAAAGCTCTGCAATAGCCTCATCAAGTTCTTGAAGCCACGTGTTAAAGAGCTGTTCCTGAGTATCGTATTCAGGCGTAAGCAAGGGTGGCGTGGTGTACGGAGCCAAAGCAGCTTGTGAGTACACTAACGAACCATACTTATCCGTAATACTTAGTGCAGGATGAATAACAGCCGGAAAAGTAATGGCACGTAAAGCTCTGTATTTTTCCTTTTCAGCGGCGGGCATTGCATCAATTCGGGCACGAATGTCACGAGCATTAGGGAACAAAGCTCCGTATAGGTTATGTCCGCCTGTATTTTCCATTTCATTCATTCTTAATCCGTTACCCAAACCAGATGTCGTTAATTGGCTCCACGGAAATATGTAATCAAAATTATCGTAAAACCAAATGGTATAATCATCAGTGTACATTGTTTCGATTACCTTCGCTGTTGAAAAACGCAAATCAGGAGTTGAAAGCGTGGAAGGATTGGTGTTTTTTTCGGCGAAATCCTCACGACTGCAACTCATAGCCAACACAGTTGTTATTAATAATATTATCTTTTTCATTTCTTTCAAATTTAAAAATCAATTGCTACGCTAAAAGTATAAGATGCGGTGTATGGCACAAAACTTCTCTCCAAGAAAGATTCGGAGCTGGTGGTTCCTCTAAAACTTTCAGGATTCAATTTGTTAGGCAATGAGTTATATAAATATCCAAGATTACGTAAATTAACTCCTAAATACAAATTTCTCATTTTCAACCTCTTGCTAACTTCACTTGGTAATGTATATCCTAACGATATGTTACGAAGAGCCACATAATTTACCTCGTGGAACCAATCATCATTTACTACTCCTTGTGCCCACGAATTTTTAAAATAATTATATGTACTTGCGTGTGAAGGCTCAATGTAACCTTTATCCATTGCTTCTTTGTAGGTTAATCCGCTTATATCTTGGGTTGCTCCTGCGGGAGTTTGTACATTTGTACCGGGAGCAAAAACGCCTTCAACAATTACACCATCTGAAAATGTTTGTCCTTTTCTATCAGGATATTGTGATGTCCACGTAATGCCACCGTGATGAGCATCACGCCCTTTTAATGATGTGTTCAAAAATCCGTTGGCTGTTCCGTATCTATTTGAAAAAGAAGCCATATACCCACCAAAACGAGCATCTAACATTACGGATAATGAAATCCCTTTATAGGTAAATGTATTTTTTAAAGAACCTTCAAAATCAGGTTGTATTTTACCGATTTCTTCCACTTCACCACTTCTTTCGTAATAAGCTGACCTTCCGTTGTTAGTCCATTTCAAGATAGGCATTCCGTTTCTTGGGTCATCGATATTATTTCCATTGGCATCTTTGGCTTGAAATTTTTTCGGAGCACTATCTGACATCAAAACGCCGTATTCACCACCCTCAAAAGCAACTGAAGCTATACGGAAATTACCATATGTTGGCGTTCCTCCCAACACTTTGTAAGCTCCATAATCTTCGTGTAAATCAGTAACTTGTGTTCTGTTTCGCCAATAATTAAACGCTATATCCCACACGAAATTATCAGTCCGAATTGGCTTAGCATCTACCTTCAATTCAAATCCATAATTCCGTAATGTACCAATATTGGTAAGCAAACTTTTGAATCCGGAAGCATTCGGAAGCGGAATATCTCCAATTTGATTGGTAATATATTCATCGTAATAAGCAATGTCAAAACCTAATCGATTATTGAAAAAACGTGCATCAAGACCTATTTCATACGAATTTTTACGTTCAGGTTTAATACTTTTATCAACCAATGTAGTTGAAATTTCATTCAAATAGATATTGTTTCCGTTGCTCATTTCGTAAGAACCAAGTGCATATCCCTTGTTTATGGAATAAGGGTCGGTGTCACTACCTACCTGAGCCCACGAAGCTCGCAATTTTCCGAAAGAAACCCACGATGGAAGCCCAAGAGTTTGACTAAAAATCCAGGAAGAACTCACCGATGGATAAAAATATGAGTAATTTCCGGTTCCGTCAGTGTAAACCAATGCCGATGACCAGTCATTACGACCCGTTACATCTAAAAATAATTGGTCTTTTAATGAAAATGAAGTTAAAAAGTAAAGCGAATTGATTTGTTTGGTTCCAAAAACACCCCCTGTATCGGCTACGGGTGTTTTTTTAGAGTTTTTTAAGTAAAATCGTCCCGGAACAATCAATCCTCCGTCAGTTCTTACACGCGTATCTGATTTTTCTTGCGTCCAAATTTCTCCTCCGATAACCGCATAAGCCGAAAGCCCATCAATAATATTTTTGGTGTAATCCAATGAAATTTTTCCGGTTTGGCTCACATCACGATAATGATAAATCGAATAATAACCTCCATCATTGGCATATCCACTACCTAATTGTTTATCTTCCTGTTTTATAGTGTAATAATTAACATTTCCTTCCAAACGAAGATTCAAATTTTTCAGAATTTCAGCAGATAATTTAACAATAGGGCGAACCACATTTTCATTGCGAACTTGATTGTGGTGATTATACGTAAACCAAATGCCTTTACCGGGAACATAAGCATACTCATCTCCGTAGTTGGCATTCGGGAGCCCTCCGTGTTTGGCTTGCCAATACTGATTTTGCTTGTACTTGGCTACGTCATACTGATTTGTCCAAGTTCCGTCTAAAAAATTAGCCGCCAAATCATTTCTCGGATTTTTTCCCTCAGAAAAAGTGTAAGAAATTGAAGCCTCAGCTTTTAACCAAGTTGCCAAATTATAAGCTCCTGAAAATAAAAGAGAATTTCGGGTAAATCCGTTATTGGGAAGCACGCCTGTACGCTGATTATACGAATCGGAAAGATAAAAGTTTCCTTTTTCATTACCTCCTGTTAAGGAAACGGAAGTAGTGTTACTTACACCCAAATTATAAACTTTCAGAACATTATTTTTATACGGAACATAAGGCACCAAATTACCGTCATAATCCACAATCATTGTATTTTCATTGAATTTGGGACCATAACCAAAACTTCCGCGAGGATGATTTATTCGGGTCGGATTTCCGTTGGCATCATAATAAAATTGCTCCGTGTCAAAACGAAAATATTGCCCATTGGCATTCGTTTTTCCATAACCTATAAATCCTGCCATAATCCCCTGTCCGTATTCGGTTTGTAATTCAGGCGTAGCATATACGTGATCAACTCCTAACGAATGCTTTACGGAAACTCCCAAACCTTTTGCTCCTGCACCGTTTTTGGTTTCAATCAAAACCACTCCGTTGATACCTCGCGAACCGTAAAGTGCCGTTGCGGCAGCTCCTTTTAAAACAGAAACACTTTTGTAATCATCTGGATTTAAATTTTTTAAAATATTACCAAAATCATCGGCACTTGTTTCCCAATCAGCACTTTTTCCTGAAATGTTGTTTTCTAAAATTACACCATCTACCACAAAAATAGGCTGATTGTTGCTGGAATTTAATGAAGAAACCCCTCGCACCTGAATTTTAGCATTCCCAAAAAGTCCTCCGTCAGAAGCTCCAATACTCACTCCGGCCGACTCGCCCTGCAAAGCCGATACGGGATTAACCGTATTTGTTTTGGCAAGCTCTTCTCCTTTTACTTCGGTCATTGCATAACCCAACTTTTTGGTTTCGCGTTTAATACCGAGTGCCGTAACAACAACTTCATCAAGATGCTGTGCATCTTCTTTTAGTAAAACATTGATAATTAACGTTTTACCCCCCCCACTACTTTTTTATCTTGTGGAAGAAAACCAATGTAACTAAATGTCAGTACCTCACCTTGTTGTACTTTAATTTCATAGTTACCATCAAAATCCGTACTAACCCCGCGAGTTGTGTTTTTAACCAAAACATTTACTCCCGGTAACGGTACTTTGTTTTCATCAGTAACTGTTCCTTTTACTGATACTGTTTGTGCTAACAACGATGTACAACAACCAAACACAAACAGAAAAAGTGTTAAAATTTTTACCTTCATAAAATTATCTTTTAATTAAATTCAATATAAAATAAAAGTGTTTTAAAAATGAAAACTGTCATAGTTCACCTCAGAACCATAGCAGTCTATTTCTTAAAATCACTTCGCTTCCAAACGTGTAATGAAATCACTCAAAATATTCATATAATTGATAAATGCCTCATACGGAGATTCGTAGGGCGAGAAATATTTATGATAATCCGAGGTGGAAAACAGTTTGGTACGCATATGATAAAAATGCTCGCTGGCTTGCAAACGGCTGTAATCCTCTAAAAGCTCAGTACTTTTTTTCTTCTTCACAACCGACTGAACCTTAAAGAGTTGCTCAAAGGCTTCTCGCTGTAATTCGTTTCCGAGCCACGAGGTGGTGTCACGCTCTTCGTCCGTCCACGAAATGGGGAAAGGCACGTTCAGCACGTCTTTCGGTTGGTGTTTTTTTACGACTTCTTTCGGAAGAAGAAACTGATAATCAACATCTTCCATCATATTTTTCACAAAATATTCCAAAAAGTCAAAAATCCCGCTTTCCTTACGATTGTAATAGCCAATCACGTCGTAATTCATAAACAAATTTAACACTTCGGTTTCTGCCAAACTGTATTTCACCCAATCGGCATATTTTTCAGACGTTAGCGGATATTCGCCCCAACGAACGTCAGAAAACCGAACCGCAATATCATCACTTAACTTACTGTTTTTTAGCAATAAATTCAAGTTTTCGTTTATCGGATTTTTATACACGAAATTCGGACTTTTCCAACCCAAAACGTGTTTCGCCCCGTCGGTCAGCATCGTTTTGAAGCCGAGTTTCGCCACCCGCTCCCCGATTTTGTCCGAATAAATCAACGACGTGTTGCGGAAAGTTACGGGCTTCTTGCCAAAAAGATTTTTCACCGTGGCGATGTGGCGTTTTACCTGTTGCTCAAACTCGTCGGAATCCTCTGAAAGTGAAGCCAATGAGTGCGAATATGTTTCCGCCAGAAATTCCACCGCATCGGTTTTGGCAAGCTCTTGAAACGAACGGATAACCTCGGGTGTGTGCATACTGAGTTGGTCGATTGCCGAACCCGAAATGGAAAAAGCCACCTTAAATTTGCCGTTGTACTTTTTTATCAAGCTGAGCAACAGTTCATTGGCGGGGAGGTAACAATTTTCGGCAAGGTCTTCCAATTCGGAGCGATTGGCGTAATTGTCAAAATAATTGTGTTTCTTCCCGATGTCAAAAAATTGGTATTTTCTGAGGCGTTCGGGGTGGTGAATTTGGAAATAAATGCAAACTGATTTTTTCATATTGCTGTCTGTTTTTCTATTCATTATAAATCTTTTTAAATAATAGTTATCTGATTTTCGCGTGGTTATGTTTTATATCTAATTTCATATATAAACACAGCCAAAGCAAAACTCTGGCTGTGTTTTTATTGGTTATGTACTCACTTTACAGTTGAAAGTGAGTAAATTAAAATCCAAAAAATAAAATGTGTTATATTCCATAAATAATTTAATATCCTGTCTTAAAAACTACTTACATCATCAAAAATGGTACAAGAGCGATAGTTTTAAGATACTTTGGTTGTTCAAAACATAATTTTTGGAAGCTCTGTTGCCATAAACAGCGTTTAGATAAATCCCTAAACTATTTTGCAAACTTATGGGAAGCTCTACCCCAACTTCCAAAGGCATATTAAAAAACCAAGCTCCGTTATTGTCTTTCAAAGTATTACCATTGTTATTCCAAGAATACGCTACGGATTTATTTCCTTGAACGCCTATACCAAAAGCAATTTTATTTTTAAATTGCTCGGACTTCCAAACGTAAAAACGCATTTTTAACGGAATTTCCAAAAATGTGGCTTTCACATTGGAATAACCACTTCCGTATAAAGAACCACTGGCAAAATGTGACGCTCCTAATCCTAATTGCAACCGTATTCTATCTGAAAAATAACGACTTATAGCCATACTAACATTTGCCGAACTTCCTGAAATTCCAAAATGTTCACTTTTCAAATCTGCCATTCCCAAACCGATAGAAATATCGCCTTCCCACTTGAATTGTTGAACGTTTCCAGTTTGGGCAAACCCCAAAGCAAAATAATGGCATAAAATTACGATAAAAATAATTCTTTTCATAAGGAAAAATATATATTTTTATAAAAAAGTTGAACTTAACGCAAAATATCGTATATCTTCCATTCGTTTTGAGTGTCAATCATCCGGCTGTTTTTTCCCTACCCCACAACCATTTCATAAATGGTTTTGAGTTTTAAGGAAGCGTTTTCCCATTTGAGTTGGTTTACTTCGTCATAGCCCTCGCGCGACATATAATCGGCGAGCGTGGGGTAGGAAATGATGCCGTAAATGGCGTCGGCTAACGCATCAATGTCCCAATAATCAACCTTAATGGCGTGGTCCAAAACCTCAGCCACGCCCGACTGTTTCGAGATGATGGTAGGCACACCCGAACGCATCGCTTCCAAAGGCGAAATCCCGAAAGGCTCTGACACCGAAGGCATCACGTACACATCGCTGTAACGGAACATTCGCTGCACTTCGCCGCCCCGAAGAAAGCCCGTGAAATGAAACCGCGTACCGATGCCCAACTGTGCCACACGACGGACAAGCGGATTCATCTTCTCGCCACTGCCCGCCATCACAAAGCGAACGTTCGGAACCTTTTTGAGTACCTTGGCGGCAGCTTCGACAAAGTATTCCGGTCCTTTTTGCAGCGTGATTCTTCCTAAGAAGGTAACGATTTTATCCTTGATGCCTCGTTCTTCCTTTTCGGAAGTCTCGGCAGAGAAATCGACGGCATTGTGCACCGTTATGACTTTCTCGGCATCGATTCCGTACTTCTCCACCACGATGTTGCGCGTCCAGTTACTCACCGTGACAACGATGTCGGCGGCTTCCATTCCGCGTTTTTCGATGTCGTACACCAATGTATTGCGGTTGTGTTCCCCTCCCCTATCGTATTCGGTGGCGTGCACGTGAACGACCAACGGTTTTCCCGATAATTTCTTGGCGACAATCCCTGCGCTGTACGTGAGCCAATCGTGGGCGTGAATGACATCAAAGTCGTGATTCTTCGCCACCGTTCCGGCAACCAATGCATATCGATAGACTTCCTCCATCAGGTTTGCGCCGTACTTGCCCGAGAATTGGAATTTGTTTTTGAAGGAAATTTTCTCCTTGTTTTCGCCCGTTTTCAGATAGGCTTCCCGCTCGCGGGCAAAGGTTTCGGGGTCTAAATACGGAACCAAGTTCGAGCCAATCTCCATAAAGTTAATGTTCTTCCAGAATTCTTCAATGTTTTCCATATTTTGAAGCATTTCCACATCGCTTGCGTTGATGATGTCGGCAACCGAACTATCTTCATCACCGCCCGCTTTTGGCATCACAAACAAAACGTTTACGTCGTGCTTTGCCAAACCCTTGGCGATGCCGTAACAAGCCGTGCCAAGCCCGCCGCTGATGTGGGGCGGAAATTCCCAACCGAACATTAGTACTTTTATATTCATATCTTGCTTGCTCATTTAATAGTCTGATTTAATTAGTTTTTGGTTTTGTTAATCTTTCGTAGAGATGTAATAAACTATGTTATAAATCATATCAAATATAACAAATTACATCTTAAATATAATAAAATCCACACCGGATACAATACATTGCGTCTCTACCGGTGAAATGTTAAACCTGCCTGTATTTTTGTCGTTGTCTTTTATACATTGTTCTTGCTTATTTTAGCTATTTTTAATCTATTTTCTGTAAGAAATTATCTTTCCCAAGCTTTGGGCGACCTTTCCCAAGCCATCGGAAAGTTTTCCCAAGACTTAGGAAACCTTTCCTAACATTCAGGAAATCTTTCCCTCCGTAGAGATGTAATTTATTACATCTCAAATCTAATAAATTTTATATTAGATGCAATAAATTGCGTCTCTACTCGTGAAATAAAATAACTTTAATGATGTTATTTCGATTTAACTTCAATTTTCTCCCCGCGAATACAAATTGCCTGTGAATTGGTAATCGGGTATAAATCAAGTGTATCGCCATAAGTTACTATAATTTTTTCAACCGCCTTCACAAACGGAAAATTAGTATAATGCGGGACGGGACAAAAATCAATCACATTCAAGGCTGAAAACGATTGCAATTCAGGGGCTTCTTTGGTGCTATCCATTTTTGTAACATATTCAATATTAGGAGAAAGAATCATTGACCCCGCCGACTCACCGATGTACGTTTTTCCTTTTAAAATTTCCTCCGTGATGATTTTATCCGCTCCTGATTTTTTCATTTCTTGAAGCAGGAAAAAAGTATTTCCACCCGTAACATAAATAAAATCATTGGTTTGCAGTTTCTGCTTAATTTCATCAGATGTTGCAGTGGAAATTTCCAGTTCATCAACAATAAGTCCCATTTTTTCAAGAGCTTTTTTCCCTGCTTTCACATAAAAAGTCACTTTTTCCGTAAGGCTCCCCGTAGGGATAAAGGTAACCCTCTTGCCATCGTTTCCCAAACCTATAAACTCTTCAAAAATCGAAGCAACATCTTTAAAAGACGAACATAAAAATATATTTTTCATATGCTTTTTCTAATTCTTTTACAACAGACGCAATAAATTGCGTCTCTACAAGGGCAATACATACCTTTTTAAATCGCACTTAAAAACAACCTTCATTCAATCTGTTTTCGGCTGAAAACACATTGCATATACACCACTGAAATACAACGAATTAAATTCTTTCCTAATAGAACCTTTATTTGTCTGTAAAGATACTTCTTTTTTTATTCTTTTACAAGCTAATTGTTAATTTTTTTAAGAAATTTTTAATAACTCTATCCTGATACACATCAAAATCGGCTTTTTCTGAATTTCTGAAACTTCGAAGCCCAGAAAAATGCCAACGGAAAAGACAATACCATCAACGCCAACCCAATGATTGTCCACCACCATACTTGCGTAACAGAAAGTAAATCAGCTTTTAAAAAGACGAAAAACGTATATCCGCAATAAGGAATTGACAGCAACGTGGTGATAATCATCGGAATGTAAGCTCCGTATGCCACCCATTGCCCGATATACACCAACAAATGGATAAAAAACGCCATAAACGCCGCAAACCACCAACCATAATTTTCTGTCATCATCGCTCCGTAACAAACCACCGAAAGCAGTACGAATTCGTGAGCCACCGCAACGGCAAAATCCGCTGTGGAATATGCGAAAAGTCCGTTTCGGGTTAAAAAGGCTTCGAACTTCGGGAAACGTTGCTTCAATTTGTTCCTGTTTTTGGAAAGCCACGCCTCAAACATCACAATTTCCTCAAAATCGTGAATCATAAACACCACGGGAAGCAACGCCATCAGTAATTGCAATTCGGTCATTGGTAATTATAAATTATTGTTTTTCAAATGGATTACCATTACATAATCGTACTCGTTTTCCTTAACGATGTGAAACCCCATTTTCAAGTACATCTGTGCGGC
Source organism: Capnocytophaga sp. (assembly GCF_030532915.1). Lineage (GTDB taxonomy): Bacteria > Bacteroidota > Bacteroidia > Flavobacteriales > Flavobacteriaceae > Capnocytophaga. The sequence goes on along the minus strand of NZ_JAUNKD010000008.1, from coordinate 22,547 downwards.
ATAATTGGCTTTTTGCACGGAAAGCGATGCTTTTTCATATCCTTTATCGGAAAGATTATCAAGCAATTGCCTGAATAATCGCGTTCCGATACCTTGCCTGCGATACGGGGCGTACAACGAAACGGACAGCGAGGGCGTTTGCTCATCCACGTGTCCGTAATCTTTAACGATACGAGACCACGCCGCCCCGACGATTTTTCCATTTACCTCAGCCACCATCGCAAAATCGGCTTTTTTTGTCCCGAAATCGGCGATGTAAAGTTGCAATTCGGGCAACAAAACAATATCACGCGGAGGCGGTTGCGTACCTTCGGGCAGAAAAATAGCCTCATACAAAAAATCTTCTAACAGCGGATATTCAGCGGGTTGCATCGGGCGTATGACAGTTGCTTCTTTCATAATTCATCACTTATTTTGTTAATAATTTCCACAATCCGTTGGGCTTTATCATCTTCATTTTTAGACTGATATATCCAATCAATGAGTTTTTTCTGTTTCGCTTCGGAGTACGATTCGAACGCTTTCAGTAAATGCGGTTCGTCTTGCAGACACATTTTAAGTTCGTGAGCAATTTCCGAAGGCGTATTATCCTCATACAGAACAATATGCACGCTATCACCCGTCTGTTTTCCTATTTTCTTTCGGATTTCGGCTTTCAGGGGCAGAAACAATTTTCCGTTTCCCATCGATTGGAGGTGATACTTTTCGATGGCATATCCGTCAATCGTTCCGAAAACCCGTACCCACCCGAAAGGAGCATTTTTATCGGGCTTTATTTCAGGAAGTTGCACAAACGACCAACCTCCTTTGCCCTCAAATTTTTCAATCGTATAGGTTTTGTCGGTTAAAAGTTTCATTGTTTTTATGTCGTTTTCAGTTAATATGCGATTTGCTGCGAATGTAGGGGCAAAATATTTTTTGCCCTGATAATCGACCAGAGGGCGAAAGATTTTTCGCCCCTACAATGGCGGTATTCATTCCCTTTGTGTAAGGGCGTATTGCAATTGCTTCGCCTATTCGCTTACGCTCGGGTCGCCCCTACAACGTGATGGATATTCATTAATGCAACGTGATGATACGCAATAAATTGCGTATTTACGGGTTATCGTTTATCCTCAAAACCGAATTCACGCCAACGCTCCTGAGGCTCCCCTATTTTGATGTATTTTTTTAACATCGCATAGGTTTCTTCGGTCTTGGAAAGGTGTTTTTCCAACTCGGCGGTTTTTTCTTTGAGCTGGGCTTTGAGTTTTTCCTGTTCGGCATTGGTTTCGACCGCCTTTTTGTGGGCAGCGTCCAACTTATCACGCATTTGAACCGTAACGCCTGCGGGCAGGCTCTCGCCTCGTTCTGTCAAGGCTTTTACTAATAACTGTGCCGATGCTATAACCTCGGCGAATGATTTTTTTCTCATCGTAAATTGATTTTTAGGTTAATAAATTCAATAAAATTACTATTTCATAAATAAAACAGATATAGAATTCTATTCTACACCCGTAGAATTTTTATCTACTGATGAAGATAGCTGTTCTTCATTAGTAGAATTTATCTCTTCATACGAAGAATTTAATTCTACATATAGAGAATATTCTTCTTCACTTGAAGAATTGTTTTCTACATAAGAAGAATATTTATATTCATCTGTTCGGTTTGTGTAGGGGCAAAACATTTTTTGCCCTGACAATCGACCAATGAGGGCGAAAAATTTTTCGCCCCTACGACGTGACGGATATATAAACAATAAAAATGCTATTTTACATATCGGAATTTTTTGCGACCATCTTGTATTTCAATCCGTTTGACCTCATCTAAGGAAATACTTTTTGGAGCGTTGATAAACCTTGACTGATTTCCCACAACGTTTCCGTTCTGTAAATAAATACCATCGAAATAAAATATCGTTTTGTTACCATCTTTTTCCGTAAACCGAATTTCAATCGAAGGTGTTTTTTCTAACATTATCTTCCTGTTATTCTTATCAATACATATTATGCTATCCACCGGATTTACCAAAAAATCAGCCACATTACCCAACGGCATACGCACCTGAACCGTTTTTAAACTTGCTGAATCAATATTCTGAAATTGCTCCTTAAAACTTTGTACAGGGATTTGGTATGTGGTACAGCTCTGCAACAAAATAAGTCCGAAAACTAAAAAAATGATATTTTTCTTCATACTTTATGTTCTGATTTATGACAGCGGAAGGGATATATCCCTTCCCTACAATTCGTTGGTAAGCTGTTTGGCACGTAACAATTCGGCAACATTTCGGGCTTTGGAAATACAACCCCGCGAATGAAACGGCGGATTGCCATCGTAAATCGCCGAAATGGTACTTACATCGTATCCGCTTAATTCTTTTCTAAATTATCAATGTTCTGAACGATAATCCGTAAAACCCAACATATTACCCGATGGGTCTAAAAATTCAACTGCCCAACCTGTTTTTATCGGAAAAGGAGGAGTTAAAAACTCTACTCCTTTTTTATGTAATTCCTCATAAGTTTTTTTTACATCATCTACTTCAATCCAAATTGTTGGTTTCACATTAGGGAATTTACTTCTATCTTTCAAAATAATTGCAGGTTCTTCATTACCAACTTTAAATGCTATCATTCCCATTTGTGAAAAATCGAATTTGGTTTCTAACCCTAAAACTTCAGCAAAAAATTGTTTACTTTTTTGAAAATCCTCCGCTGGAAGAAAAAAATTATCGTAATTCATATTTTTATCTTTTAAATTCATTCGTAAGCTGTTTGGCACGTAACAACTCGGCAACGTTTCGGGCTTTGGAAATACAACCCCGCGAATGAAACGGCGGATTGCCATCGTAAATCGCCGAAATGGCACAAACCCCGTGGTCGCTCATTTCTTGTTCAAAATCCGATAAAATGTTTTGGGCTTCCGCCGTGTAGGTCGCTCCGTATAATTTTAAATTCGCTTCGATGTAAAACCCTACAAACCAAGGGTGTACCGAACCGTTGAAGGTCGCACGGTCGCGGTCAAACACATTGCCGATACTCACACTTTCGTAGTTTTTGTTTTTCGGCGATAACGAACGTAACCCTCTGGGTGTGAGCAATTCTTGTCGGACAATATCCAACACTTTCTTTTTGCTTCGTTCACTCAACGGCGAATAATCCAACGCACACGCAATCAGCTGATTCGGACGAACATCGTGGTTTTGGTGGGCATAACTCACGTAATCCGCCAAGTATTTTTTATCGTCAATCCAGAAGGTTTCCACGAAACTTTTGGCAATTTGCTCGGGCAACGACTTCCATTCTTTCAGAAAATCTTTGTCTTTTGCACTTTCCGCCAAGGCAATGGCATAACATACAGCATTGTACCACAGTGCATTAACCTCCACCACGTAGCCGTTTCGGGGGACAATCGCACCGCCGTCAAATTGGGCATCGACCCACGTGAGCGGACGGCTAATATCTTCTGACCAAATCAGTCCGTTATCGTCCATTCGCAGCGATTTGTGTCGTGCCGTTTTGTAGCTTTCCAAAATGGTTTGCATCATCTCGCCGAATTCTTTCCAAAGCTGTTTGGGTGTTTTTTTGGTGTATTTTTCATACTGCTGAATCGTCCAGAAAAACCACAATGACGTATCGGCATCGTATTGAGGTTCAGCCACGTGCGTGCTTATCGTCTTTTCAAAAAGTCCGTTAGAAAAATATTTTTTAACCGACGTAAGTACCTCATCAAACGTCTTTTGCGTATTTTCCGCCAAGGCAATCCCCGGAAGGGCGATGAACGTATCCCGCGTGTTGCTGTTGTACCAATGATAGCCTTCTTTGACGCGAATTTCGCCCGCTTTGTGGATTAAAAACTGCGAAGCGGAATAATTCAGGCATTCCTCGAACGAATTTCGCTCGCTACGTTGGTTCATCAATCGGGTAAATTTCTGTTTGAGTTGCTTGCTGTTGTTTTCCTCCGTACTTGCCGAAAATACAACGCTTTCGCCCTTTTTGATGCTCAATTCAAAATAACCGAGCGTGAGCAAATCTTCCGTATAATCGTAGCCACGTTCTTTTTCTTTCTTATAGAAGATATTTTTGTTCCAATTCGGATTGTATTCAAAATCAGCATCTTGGCTTAATTGCAAATGCAAATACGGAAAATCGGGATAGAGTTTGGTTTTGATTCCGCAATCAATTTTTTCAATGTTTTTATTTGCCAAATCATTGGCTTTGCTCAACGAATGGATATCGCGAAACGCTAACAACGGATTGAGCCTCAATTTGGTAGGGGAGTGGGCTTCGAGCAGGGTGTAACGCACCAAAACCTGAGGTTCGTTATGCACCATCAAGATTTCTTTTTTGAGCGTAACGCCGCCCACCTGATAGATGACCGTAAAGGCTTTTTCGTAGGAAACATCAACGATGTACTTGTGTCCGCGCGGTTCGTACGTTTCGGGATACTGATGCACAGCGAAGTTGAAATCGCGTCCGTGCTGAATAATGGTTTCATCGAGCGAGGAAAGCAAGACGTGGTTTTGTCCTCTGAAATTTTCAAGCGGAACCACCAAAAGTCCGTGATATTTTCGGGTGTTGCAAAAAACGAGGGTCGAAGAGCTGTATCCGCCCCCTCGATTGGTTCCAAGGAACTCTCTGTCAAGAGAATACTCCAAATTGATTAATTCTTTCTTTTTGAATGTTAAATAACTCATATTATTTTATTATTTTAATTAACAGTTATCAATGAACAAATAACAATGATTCAATGAGCAATGAACAAATAACAATTTTTGGAATAGAGCAATTAATCCTTATTGTTAATTGTAAATTTGTTATTTATTCATTATCAAATTGTTATTTGTTAATTGAAGAATTGTTCATTCTTTTTCATTGTTTTTATGCTTGATATTAATAATTTCAAAATATCTTTTAAATCTGTTGCAATGGAATCAAATTCCGTTGTGTTAATATAATCGGATTTGTACAAAAGCTCAATCCAATATTCGGTTTCATTTGCTTCTTTAAGAGCGATGTGCAATTTATGAACAAAATCTTTCTTACTTTCGGCATATTCCGCTTCTCTTACCAAAGCCCCTATGGCTGTTCCGCTGCGTAATAACTGCTTAGTCAGAACGTATTCCTTTCGGGCGTCCATCAACAACTTTGTAAGTTTGATGATCCGTAAAGAAAAATCAAAAGTCCTTATTTTCAATATGTTTTCTCTCTTCACAAAACGCATTTTTAAAATTAACAACGAGGGTAATTAACAATGAACAATTATCAATTAACAATTTTTGGAATAGCGCAATTAATCCTCATTATTATTTGTTCATTGAATATTTGTTCATTCCTCTCATTGTTATTTGTTAATTGAAAAATTATTCATTATCAATTATTTGTTCATTTTCAAAACAATCGCCGACCTTGACGGCAGATACAAACTAATTAAATTCTTTTTGTGTTTGTATTGCGTAAAATGCTCAATGGTTTCGTCAATGCGATTTTGTCCGCCAAAGTTCCGATTATCAGAGCATAAGGCGTACGTGTATTTGCCCGCTTCCACCTCAAATTCGTAATCGCTAAACGATGCCGACGGATTGAAATTAAACACAAATAAAAATCCGCCCCGCTCAAAAGCCAAAATCTGACGTTCGTTGTCGCGTACCAAAACCGAAGGCTCTTTTTCAAGCAATCGATTTTTCTTTACGAAATGAATCATCGCTCCGTCAAAATTATTTAAGTATTTGAATTTCAGGTTTTCATCATCAAGCAAACTCCACAGCCGACGCGCATGGTCGTAGCTCCAATTGTTGCCTTCACGCGGAAAATCAATCCATTCGGGATGCCCCCATTCGTTGCCCATAAACGCCAAATATCCGCCTCCCGCCGTGGCAATCGTTACCAAACGAATCATTTTATGAAGCGATATAGCCCTGTCAATGACCAAATTACGGTCAAAAACGCTCATCCCCGTATAAATTTCCTTATCCGCCAATCGGAAAAAAATCGTTTTGTCACCCACCAAAGCTTGGTCGTGGCTTTCGGCATAACTGATGGTGCGTTCTTCGGCTCGTTTGTTGGTCAGCTCGTAAAAAATATCGCCCACGTGCCAATCTTCGTCCTTGTAATCTTCCAACAATTTTATCCAATAATCAGGCACGCCCATACTCATTTTATAGTCGAAACCGATGCCGCCGCCTTCAATGGGAAACGCCAAGCCCGGAAGCCCGCTCATTTCTTCGGCAACCGTGATGGCCTGCGGATAAATTTCGTGAACGACCCGATTTGCCAGCGTAAGATACGTTATCGCATCAACATCTTGATTTCCATCGTAATACAACGAATAATTGGTGAAAGCCTTGCCCAATCCGTGGTCAAAATAAATCATACTGGTAACGCCATCGAAACGGAAGCCGTCGAACTGAAATTCTTCCAACCAATATTTGCAGTTAGAAAGCAGAAAATTAAGCACTTGCGGTTTTCCGTAGTCGAACAAACGCGAATCCCACTGCGGATGTTTTCCGCGTTCTCCCGAATGGAAATAGAGGTAATCCGTGCCGTCGAAAAAGCCCAAACCTTCCGACTCGTTGCTCACCGAATGCGAATGCACGATGTCGAGAATGACGCGTATTCCGAGTCCGTGAGCGCTGTCTATCAACTCTTTAAGTTCTTCGGGCGTACCGAAACGCGAACTCACCGCAAAGAAATTCGCCACCTGATAACCAAACGAACCGTAGTACGGATGCTCCTGAATTGCCATCAGTTGAATGGTGTTGTAGCCCAAACGGGCGATGCGTGGCAGGACAAAAAACCGAAACTCGGTGAAGGTCGCCACTTTGCGAAGTTCGGACGACATCCCAATGTGGGCTTCGTAAATCAAAGGCGGTTCGTTGTGGCTCGGACGGGCATTTTTCCATTTATAAGGAGTTGGCTTCCAGACTTGTGCCGAAAAAACCTTGGTGTATTCATCTTGCACCACTCGTTGCACGTGCGAAGGGATTCGTTCTGCCGCTCCGCCCTGCCATTCCACATATAATTTGTACAAATCGCCGTGCGAAAGTTCCGAAGCAGGCAAGCGGATTTCCCAATTTTCATTGTCTATCTTTCGGAAAGCGTATTTTTCATCGGGTTGCCAATCGTTTTTATCAAACAGAAGATATATTTTCGTGGCATTCGGCGTCCATTCTCTTAAAATCCATTGATTATCAGTAAAATGCAATCCGTAAAACAAATGCGAATTCAGGTTATCGGAGAGTCGTACGCAGTCGCCCCGCATCATTTTTTCCGTTTGCAGAAAATGAGCATAACGAGCCTGAATTTCGTTGGAAAATGGTTGTAATAACGAATCGGTTTTCAAAATAGGAAGCATAGGCAGTTGGTTTTGAATGGTTTATAAATGGTAAAAATTGATTTTTCAGAAAAATTTTAGTTAAAATTTTCTTATTTTCAGAGGTTAAAATTAAGAATTTTTTTTGAAAAAATACAATTATGAACCAAATTTATATCAAAATAGGGTAATATTGATTTTATTTACTTCTAATTAATCTTTTTATAAATAAATTTATTAATTAAAATACTGAAAATAAAATAGATATAAATATTTATTTTTTTAACAAAACAATAGAATTTAATTTTAGTAAAACATACATTTTCTTACTACCTTTGCAGGAGATAATTTAAAAATATTTACAGAAATGAAAAAAATTTTTATGTATGTTACTTTGCTAACTTTTGCGGTAACAGTGAGTTGTAACAAAAAAGACAACCAACCCGAACCAATGCCACCGGCTGAATTGAATGAATTTTCATTAAAGGAAACGGAAATTTATCTTGAAAAAGGAAAATCCGTTCTTGTTGAAATCACATCAGGTAACGGTGAATATGTACCCAATCTATCATCAGAAGCTCAAAAAAGAGTTCAAATAATTGTTTCTGAGGATAAAAAAGCTTTTCAAATAACCGGAATTGCCGAAGGAGACGTTTCTACTACCGTAACGGACGTAAAATCAAAAAAAACGATCCGAATCGTAATTTATGTTTCAAAACAAAAACCTTATGAAATCTATTTTGGAGAATTGCAACGATGGAATCTTAAAGAGCTTAAACACATTGATATGCAATCAAATACAGAATTAAGTAAAATTACTGACCTTGGTGTAGGTGTGTTTTCGGGTATGCAAAATTTAGAATCAATCGTATTGCCAAAGGGATTGAAAAAAATCAGTTCAGGAGCTTTTAACAACGTCAAAATTAAGAGTATCATTCTTCCGGAAGGATTACAAACATTGGAAGCAAATGCCTTTGAAGCGTGCCAACATTTGGAAAGTGTTATCATACCAAATTCACTAACCAAAATTTCAGTAAACGCATTTTTGGCTTGCGGACTAAAAACCGTTTTAATACCCAATTCTATTGCAGTTATTGAAAATCAAGCATTTAATAGCTGTAAGGAACTCACTTCCGTAACCGTTGGTACAGGCATTAAAAGCATTGGAAATTATGCATTTTTTGGTTGTGAAAAAATCAATTCATTTACCGTTGAAGCAACCACACCTCCTGTCATAACCGATAATACTTTTGAAAGTAACAATACAAACATCACGTTTTATGTTCCGAAAACTAGCGTAGCAGCTTACAAACAAGCAAACGTTTGGAAAAAATATGCTTCAAGAATTGTTGCAAAACATTAATTATCAAAAAGTTAAAATTTAAATTATTAAAAGCGGGGGAGAAGGATCACTTCTTCCCCTATTTTTTAGAAACTGAAATCAGAATTTTAAAACTATTAACAACGTTGTAAATATCTTTTTTCAAAATACTGAAACTGAAATCGGTAAAAAAACGACGAATTGTTAATAACTTTTCGATGAAAAATAAATTAAAAATTTGTGCTTTTCAAAAATTCGTACATACAAATCCGCCGTGAAAAAAAGCAAATTTATTTTTATGAAAAATACCCGATTTTACAGTAATGTTATTAACAATATTCCGATGAAAAACTTATTAAAAAATAGTTGTTGAAAGCCGAATCAAATTATTAACAATTACATATAAATAATTAAAAATCAACTTTATAATTTTTTTAAAATTGTTAATAACTAAGTGATAATCAAAAAAGCAAATTTTAAGCATTTATTTTTTCCAACATTTCAACAATGTAATAATAATAACCCTTCTTTTTTATTTAAAAAAAAATTTTTTTATTTTTAATTTCAATTGTTGAAAACCATTTTCAGAGCTTCCGAAAAAAAAATCATTTTGGCGGTTTTTATTTTTTTACGTACTTTTGATTTTTAGGAATTGAAATCACTTCGATAAAAGTAAGTCGATTTTTTCCAAAAAGAACTATTTTCCAGATGATAATTATTCACAAATGACACTATTTTTTTAACGATTTGTGAAAATAAAAGCCCGTCCGTGCTGTTTACGGATACAAAAATTATGTCAAAACAAAAAAAGAAATCCGCGAAGGCTAAAAAATACGAACTTACCAAAGGTATTTTCTCGGTGTTGGAAGCCCATCAGAATGAGACGTTTAACTACAAACAAATAGCCGCAAAACTCCACATTACCGATGCCGCAGGGCGTAATCTGCTCATTAAAAGGCTCGTACAACTCAAAGAAAAAAAGAAAATTTTGGAACCCGAACGCGGCAAATACAAAGCCATTCCGTCACAGAATTACTACACGGGTGTGGTGGAAATCACTTCCCGTGGAAATGCCTATGTAATTGTAGATGAGTTAGATACTGATGTATTTGTACCCTCAAATATGCTCAATAAAGCCCTACACGGCGATTTGGTGGAAGTGTATATTTTCCCGCGTTTTCGCAACGGGAAAAAATTGGAAGGCGAGGTTACCAAAATCATCGAACGCAAAAAAATGCGTTTCGTGGGCGTGGTGCAAATGCAGAAAAATTTCGCGTTTGTTTTGCCCACCGACCACCGAATGTACACCGATATTTTCGTATCGAAAAACGACATTAACGGGGCGGAACACGGCGATAAAGTCATCGTGCGGATTGAAAAATGGGAAGGAAAATCCAATTCGCCTTTCGGGGTGATTGAAAAAATACTCGGAAAACCCGGCGAGCAAACCACCGAAATGCACTCCATTTTGGCGGAATACGGACTGCCGTACGCCTTTCCTGAGGAAGTGGAAGTATTTGCAAAAGAGCTTGATACGTCCATCACTTCCGAAGAAATTGCCAAACGCCGCGATATGCGTAACGTGCTGACTTTCACCATCGACCCGAAAGATGCCAAAGATTTTGACGATGCCCTTTCGTTTGAAATTCTCGAAAACGGAAATTACGAAATCGGGGTGCATATCGCCGACGTGTCGCACTATGTTCAGGAGGGAACGATTTTGGACGAAGAGGCGTACAACCGAGCCACGTCCGTTTATTTGGTGGATAGGGTAGTGCCGATGCTCCCCGAAGTGCTGTCGAATTTTGCGTGTTCGCTTCGTCCGAACGAGGAAAAGTACACATTTTCAGCTGTTTTCGAAATGAACAAAAAAGCCGAAATCCTCAACACCTGGATAGGACGCACCGTTATTAAATCCGATTACCGATTGACGTATGAAGAAGCACAGGAAGTTATTGAAGCAGCGGTTAGTGATGAGCAATTAGCAATTAGTAACACTGACCACTATTCACTGACCACTAATCACTATTCACTACAAGAAACCATTTTAATTTTCAATAATTTAGCTCAAAAACTTCGTTACAAACGAATGCGATTGGGAGCGATTTCGTTCGATAAAATTGAAGTAAAATTTGAGTTGGACGAAAACGATAATCCAACGCAGGTGTATTTCAAGGAAAGCAAGGAAGCCCACAAACTTATTGAGGAATTTATGTTGTTGGCGAACCGAAAAGTGGCGGAATTTATCGCCAAACAGCAGAAAACGTTTGTCTATCGCGTTCACGATGAGCCTGATGACGAAAAATTGATGCAGCTCAACGGCGTGATTTCGCGTTTCGGTTACGGCATCAATATGAAGGACAAAAAGACGATAACCACTTCGTTAAATGCGCTGTTAGAGGAAGTTAAAGGCAAGAAGGAACAACATTTGGTGGATACGCTCGCCATTCGTTCGATGGCAAAAGCCTCATATTCAACCAATAACATCGGTCATTACGGATTGGCATTTGATTTTTACACGCATTTTACGTCGCCCATTCGTCGTTATCCCGATGTGATGGTACACCGTTTGTTGCAGAAGTATTTGGACAATCAACCCACTGAAAAACAGGAAGTTTACGAAGTGAAATGCAAGCATTCGTCTCAAATGGAAAACTTGGCGGCTTCGGCGGAACGCGATTCGGTGAAGTATATGCAGGTAAAATTTATGGAAAACCATAAGAATCAAGTGTTTAAGGGCGTAATTTCGGGTGTTACTGAATGGGGAATTTACGTGGAAATCATTGAAAACAAATGCGAAGGCTTGGTCAGAACCCGCGACATTAAAGACGATTATTATATTTTCGATGAGAAGCTATACGCCTTGGTGGGCGAGGTTACGAAAAATATGTATCAGCTTGGTGATGAAGTTTTTGTACGTGTAAAAAACACCGATTTAATCAAAAAACAACTGGATTTTGAGTTGGTGCAGTGAAATGAATAGAAATTTTTATTACTTTTGCAGTTCAAAACATATAAAATTTAAGGCAGAAATTATATAAATTTTTAAACTAACATAACGATATTGCGTTTGCTAACGAACCTGTAAGTGAAAAGTCCAAAGTTTCAATGAGAACAGGGAGGTTTAAGCATAACGCTCGCGTTTTTATAACGTGAGCTTTTGCTTTACTTTGTTCTCAGGGCTTGGACTCCCTCACTTACAAGTAAAAGCATAGGTTCACGTTTTTTTGTGCAAAAAAATCATCAATATTTTAAATAATTAAATTATGCAATCAACATTTCAAAACTGGCTGGAAATCAAAGAAAAAAAATCTGAAAGAACGGCTTATGGTTATGCTACTTCCATCAACAGAATCAGTAAACATTATCAAGAAAATGAGGGAAAAAGCGTAAATATTTACAAAATAACTTCGACAGAGGTATTACGTCCAATTGCAGAATTATACAATAAGCAAGGTAAATACGCCGATTTTGGAGATTTGAGCAAAGGTACAAACAGAGCTGCAATTAATGCTTATTTGAAGTTTATATCAAATCCTGAAAATTATGCAGAATTGGTAAAAAAATTTCAAAAAGAAAGTGGTTTTGATAGCGAACAAAATTTGCAATCATCACTTGTTTATCAGATAGATACTCTTTTTCCTGAATATAATTTAGTTGAAGAAAAATATCAAATAGGAGGAAAGGAAATTGATGTTTTGCTCGAAAAAGGAGATGAATTATTAGTTGTAGAACTTAAAAAAGGCGAAGCTAAATATGCAACTTTTGGTCAAATTTCTATGTATATGGGGCTTTTGAAAGAGAAATTTCCTAATAATGTTGTAAAAGGCTGTATTATAGGTAATACTATCGATAGGTCTTTGGAATACGCTTGCAGAAACAACCCAGATGTTTCTCTGAAAACCTATTTATTAAAAATAGAATTAGTTGATTTTTAGTGAATTGTAATTATTGTGATTTGTTAAATGCTAGATTCAACTCACGACCTTTTGAAAGACTGGTATTATAATGTTCATAAAATCAATTAGATATAGTGTTAGATTTAAGTACTTAACTATTCACACAGTGTCCCATTATTCAGTTTATACTGCTTTAATGCTGCACTTTAAAAAAAGATTTTCATAACCTCGGACTTGCTCCGAGGTTTTTTGTTTTTGAGAAATGTTATAGCAAAATTGTGAGATTATCGCAAAATCTCGCAATTTTTAGTATTTTTGTTTTGTAAATGACTTTTATTTAAATACAAAATTTGAAAACTATACCCGAAGAAATTTTCGGAAGTGAAAACGTTTTACCTCTCTGAAACTTTATCAGATTTAACAACTCCGTAATTATTTGATAATTAGATATAAAAAAAACGCCTACAAAATTTGTAAGCGTTTTTTTGTGGTCCAGCTTGGGCTCGAACCAAGGACCCCCTGATTATGAGTCAGGTGCTCTAACCAGCTGAGCTACAAGACCTGCCAATATTAGACGTTGCAAAAGTACGATGTTTTTTCTGTTTATGCAAGTTTTTGGGTGATTTTTAGTCCGAAAATAATAGAATAGGGTAGAGGCAAAAAACTTTTTCCTATTTTTTTGGTTTTCTTAAATTTTTATTTATTTTTGTTAGTTGATTTAATCTAAAAAATATATTTCTGATTTTCAGAACAATAGTATAACAGTTTTCAAAAAAATAAAATGTTTGCAGACGTATTACTTGCTTTGCCTTTGGGCGTGATATTGGCTTTTACCATCGGTCCGGTATTTTTTGTATTGCTCGAAACCGCTATTACTAAGGGGTTTAGGGCAGCAATTGTGTTTGATGTGGGCGTGATTTTAGCCGATGTGGTTTTTATTTTAGTGGCGTATTTTACCACAAGTGGGCTGCTTCAAAAAGTAAAAGACGACCCGCTTCTGTTCATCATCGGTGGGGTGATTATGATTGGTTACGGACTGATTTCATTCATAAAACTCAAAAAAGATTTCAATCAGCAAAGCCGAATTGAAGGTTCGGATAACCAGTTGTATATGAATCGAGTAAATTATTTAGCCCTTTTTATGAAAGGATTTTTGCTCAATTTCATAAACATCGGTGTGCTTGGTTTTTGGATAGGAATTATCATCGTTTTCGCACCGCAACTCAATATGGATACGAATCGCATTTTGGTGTTTTTCGCCGCCATCGTGCTGATTTATTTTCTGGTTGATATTATAAAAATATTGATAGCCAAACAGTTAAAAAACAAACTTACGGCTTTTCACATTTATAAAATAAAACGAACGATAAGTATTATTCTTCTCGTTTTTGGATTGTTTTTGCTGGCACAAGGCATCGTTCCTGGCGGAAAAGAAAAATTAAACGAAATATTTACTGAAAATCAGTGATTTGTGAAATAGTGATGGGTGAGGAGTGAAACAAAAAATGCTGTCAAAAATTCAAGATTTTGACAGCATTTTTTATTTTTGAAAAAAGTGAAAATTACTTTTTATAAGTATCATTCAGATATTTAACTACCTCATTTGTAATATCTTTCTTCTCGTTTCCGTACAGAACGCTTCCGCCGTCATTGGCTCCTAAGATGAAAGTGTATCCTTTTTGTTTGCCGTATTCTTTCACAGATTTTTTCACTTTGGTAAGCAATGAATCCATTTGCGTTTGGCTTTCCAACTGAATTTTTTGTTCTTCTTGTTGCAAATGTTGTTGGAGGATTTGGCTTTTTTGCATCAGTTCGTTGTATTTTTTCTGAGCTACGTTCTGAGCCAAATTTTGTGCCTGTGCTTCAAAGTTTTTCGCCTCTAACTGAAAGGCTTGCGAGATGCTGTCGCGTTTTTTTTCGTACTTACTGATTTGCTCTTTCAGCTTGCTTTCAATGTCTTTTTTCTCTTGATATTCATTGAGTAATTTGCTGTTATCAACAAATGCGATTTTGTCTTGGCAGGCTGTGAGCGTAATGATTGCGAAACCTCCGATGATGATTTTCTTCATTTTAAACTTCTGATTTTTAATTTGTCGCAAAAATAATAAAGTTTTGCTTTTGTCAGGAATTTTTTTCGGATTTTTTTGAAAGAAACTTTTTGTTAGTTGCTTATGACGAAAAATTTTTAAACAGGAAGTTGTAAAATCTTTTGTAACAGGGGCAACGAGTTTTAAAAACATAGCTATCTTTTATGAAAAACATAGCTATGTTTTTGAAGAAACGTAGTTATCTTTTTTGAAGAATAGTCAAAATTTCGTGAAATCTACTTCAAAAATTTGCGTATTTTCCAAAAAAGCCGTACCTATGCACCTTTATTTACGGCACATAAAAGCGTTAGCTTACTATTCTATTTTAGGAGAATCTGGTAAATTCAACATAACAAGTGGAATAAGTAGCAAAAACGCTCACGCTATATGCGTGGGCTTTTTTCTCTTATTTATTATGTTATGGCTTACCAGAGGCTTCCTAAAAATAAGTAAGAGTTAAGAAAGTCCTCGCTTTTTTTATTTTATAAAGTTTTGCATTTCCTTTTTGTTATAAACATTGTTAAATAAAAGGACGGATGATTTGGTAAGAGGAGAGATGATTGAAAAGGAAAATCCAAATTATTGCGTTCTTTAACGAGGCTCAGTATTTTCTGAGCCTTTTTACTTTTTTTTTAGTTTTCTAAAAAATATTACTACGGAAGTGAAAATATAGAATTATCAATAAAAACTATTCCAATTGTTGTAATTATAAAAAAATCTTATAAAAATCGAGTTTCAGAAATGGGGTATTTTTCGATTTTTAAAAATTTTCCGTATAAAGTTACATTTTCCGTTGTGATGATTGAAAAATGAGGCTAAAAATCGTTTTTTAGTTTTTTAAGCACGTAAATATGTGATGAAAACTCATTTTTTTGTATTCCGTAGAGGTTGGAACGCATTCCGCTTAAAAATCCTTTGATGAAATTCTTTTTTCCGCTTTTGTAACTTTCCGAGAGAATCGATACGTAAAAAGCGTCAAACCACATCGGTTTGGTTTCTAAAAGTTGGAATCCTTTTTCGGTGAAAATTTTCTTGATGCTGGTTTTTGAAAAATGCCAAAGATGTCGAGGCACGTCGTACGCTGCCCAAAATTGTTTGTAATGCTGTGCGTCCCACGATTTGAAATTCGGCACGGCAACGATTAAAATTCCGTTTTCGGTTAGGAGCGAATTGATTTTCCGAATTTGATTTTCGAGGTCGGGGAGGTGTTCCAGCACGTGCCAAAGCGTGATAACGTCGAATGATTTTTGCGGTAATTGCTCGTAATTTTCCACGATTTCGATGCCTTTATTTTGGGCTAATTTCCGTGCTTTTGGGTTGGGTTCGATGCCGATGGCTGTCCATTTTTTTGTGATTTTGCAGCTGTTTACAAAGTCGCCTGTGCCTGCACCGATGTCGAGCAGATTAACTTTTCCGTGTTTGTATTTCTCAATCACACGGATTTTGCTTTTCAAATTGATGCTTTTCACGAGTTGATAGAGCCTATCGAAAAGCG
Organism: Capnocytophaga sp.; assembly: GCF_030532915.1. GTDB lineage: Bacteria > Bacteroidota > Bacteroidia > Flavobacteriales > Flavobacteriaceae > Capnocytophaga. The sequence goes on along the minus strand of NZ_JAUNKD010000008.1, from coordinate 6,449 downwards.
TTTTTTTGCTATCGGTATGCGAAATATATTCCTCGCTTTCGTAGTATTTTTCCAAGTTTTGGGGTAGGGGACGGGTTTGAAAAAGTTCCAAATTGGGGTCGTACACCAATTCAAATTCTTCTTGTGAAACGCTGTAATCTTTAATTTTCATTCTAAAATAGATGCTTATCAGGCAAAGATACTATTTTTTGCAGAAATACCATTTATTTTGTAATATTTACCTTTTTTGGATTGAAAATCAGTTTATTAACGCTATTTTGAAATAAAATGTTCCACGTGGAACATTTTTAGGTGTTTTTAAACGGATTTTTATTTTTAATAAAGCTATCTGCATTGATTTTGTATTTTAATTATTATTTAAAGAATATTTTTTATTCAAACAATATTCAAAGAAAATTCAAACACTATTCAATCACTATTCATCCATGATTATCACAATATTCAAATCTTTAAACAAAAAAATGTTCCACGTGGAACATTTATGATTTTTAAAAAAGTTTTAATTGTTTTTGTAGGTTGCTTTGTTCTAATTCAAGTAGGGCTTTTTTACGCCAGATGCCTCCTGCGTATCCGGTGAGCTTTCCGTTGTTGCCTATGACGCGATGACACGGAATCAAGATGGAAATTTTGTTTTTTCCGTTAGCCGAAGCAATGGCACGTATGGCTTTTGGGTCGCTATATCTTTCGGATTGTTCTTTATAACTGATGGTTTTTCCGTAGGGGATTTGCAGCAAAAGTTGCCAAACTTTCTGCTGAAAAGGCGTACCAATACTATCTAACGGAACCGAAAACTGCGTTAATTGCTTGTTGAAATATTGGTCGAGTTCGTTTTCTAAAAGTGAAGTGAGGCAATTTTCCGTGAAGATTAAATCGCTTTTGAGTGCGTTGAGTTCTTTTTCGAGCATAGGTTTGTCGGTGTAATCCAAAAGTTGGAGTCCGTTTTTTGAAAACACGGCGATTACTTCGCCTAAGGGCGTTTGAATGTATTTGGCTGTTAATTGGCTTGGCATATTATTATTATTATTTGTAAAAGTACAGATTTATTAAAAATCTGCTGTGTTTTTAGTGTTCGTTGTATGAGTTTTTGAAGTCATAAAATGTTCCACGTGGAACATTCTGTGTTTAGTTCTTTAAAAAAGCAAATCGTTTTCGTGTTTTGAGGTAGTTTAAATTGTGGTCGTTGTTGTAGGCTTCACGTTCAAAAATGATGTTTTGGTAGGCTGTGTTCCAGTTTTTATGTATGAAAAGTTTAACCAAAAAATCAATGGCGTACCAAAAATAGAAGAAAATCACCAAAAGTTCTTTCTGTTGTTGCAGATGAATTTTTTCGTGATTGATGAAAACCGGATTTTTTGCAAGAGCCTTGTTTTTGGCAAAAATAAACGGAAAAAGCGTAATGCCTGAATAACCCCTCGGAACGATGTGTCGATTGATGATGATTTTCATTGTAAGTTGCGCAAAGTGCAAAGGTAGTGGAATGCTTTTAAATTGCGAAGGATAATTTTTAAAACAACGCTAATCATTTGTTAAAATTTAAAACAGGAGTTTGTTCTTTTGAAAAAATAGAATTACTTTGCACTTGAAATTAAAACAAAAAATGAAAAAAATAAAATTATTACTGAATTGGATAAATGAAAAATCCAATTCCTTTTTGGCGTTTTTACGCAGGAAAATCAATAAACTCAAATCGTCAAATGCTGATGGAGTAGGGGAGAAGCCCGAAGAATCAAATGCCGATACAAGCGGTTTGCCTTTTCTGTCAAAAGTGGGTTTTAAAATCAAATCGGTTTGGGTTTTCTTGCGCAAACAATCGTACAGGTTTTATTTAAAATGGCTCGGAATTTTGTTTTTAACGGGCTTTTCGGTTTTGTGTCTGCTGATATTGCTGGTTTATTTTGGTGCATTTGGCAAACTTCCTACTGAAAATTCGCTTAAAGAACTCAAACAAGCCGAAGCCAGTTTGCTCTACGACACCAACGAGCAACTCATCGGTAAGTTTTATATTTTTGATCGTACCAATGTTGCCTATAACGATTTTCCGCCTTATTTGATAAACGCTCTGATTGCTACAGAAGATGTGCGTTTTCGTTCGCATAGCGGTATCGATAATCAAAGTTTGATGCGTGTGTTTTTTAAAACACTTTTACTGCAAGATGATTCATCGGGTGGCGGAAGCACCATCACTATGCAATTGGCGAAAAACATTTTTGGGCGTGAACGTCGCTATGGAAAAATCTCCGTTCCTATTCATAAAATCAAAGAAATGTTCATTGCCAAGCGCATCGAAAAAGTCTATTCAAAAGACGAAATCTTGACGCTCTATTTGAACACCGTTCCGTTTAGTGATAATACGTATGGCATTGAAAGCGCCGCACAGCGGTTTTTCGGAAAATCGGTTCGTGAATTGTCGTTGAATGAAGCCGCTACTTTGATAGGTTCGCTCAAAGCCACGAATCATTACAACCCGCGAACGGCACCCGAAAAAAGCCGTGAGCGCCGCAATGTGGTTCTTGCACAAATGAAAAAATATGACTTGCTTTCAGATGATGATTTTAACGAAAAGAAAAGCGATTCAGTTGCCGTTTCTTATAATCATTTTTCGGGCGATGAAGGCGTGGCGGCTTACTTCCGTGAGCAAATCCGTTTGAGCGTTCCGGAGCTTTTGAAAAACGTTACCAAACCCGACGGAACGCCTTACAATATTTATCGAGACGGACTTCGTATTTACACCACGCTTGACAAAACAATGCAACTTTATGCCGAAAATGCTACCAAAAAACACCTCGAAAAATTGCAAAAAGCCTTTGAAACTTCTTACGGAAAAAATGCTCCGTGGCATTTGCATAACGATTGGTTTTGGCAACAGGTTACCAAACTTCCTGCCTACAAAAAACTGAAAGAAGCGGGTTTTTCACAAGAAGAAATCCGGAAAAAATTGAGTGAAAAAAAGCCGATGGAATTGTCATTCTACCAAAAAGACACGATTCTGAACCATAGTACGCTTGATAGTTTATCGCATTATGTGCGTTTGCTCAATGCGGGCTTTGTGGCGCTTGACCCCAAATCGGGAGCCGTGCGCTCGTATGTTGGCGGGGCTGATTTCCGATGGGTAAAATACGACCACGTGGTGCAAAGTCGGCGGCAAGTAGGTTCTACTTTTAAGCCCATTGTTTATGCCACGGCGCTTGAAGCGGGAATGCCGATTTGTACGCATTTTTCACCCAAAGTGCTTACGTACAGCGATTATAAATTCTGGACGCCCACCAATGCTTCAAAAATTGAGGTTGATGACCACACTTATTTTTCGGTGGGAAAGGCTTTGCGCGAGTCGATTAACACCATAGCCGTGCAAACGCTTTTTTACGCAGGTTTGGATAACGTTGTTCAGAAAGCCAAGCAAATGGGCATTGAAAGTAAAATTCCGCGTGAACCTTCCATTGTTTTGGGTACTGCCGAACTTCCGCTGATTGAACTGGCGAAAGCCTACACCGCTTTTGCCAATAACGGAACGCCCGTAAATCCGTATTTTATTGATAAAATAACCGACAATAACGGAAAAGTGCTGTGGAAACACACCCGAAAAGAAAACAAGCCTGCTTTGTCAAAAAACACGGCGCATACGATGCTTGAACTGATGCGTGGCACGGTCAATCACGGCACGGCTTGGCGTTTGCGCGGGCAATACGGAATTACCAATGACCTTGCCGGAAAAACCGGAACCACGCAAGAAAATAAAGACGGTTGGTTTGCCGTGATGCTTCCGGAGCTTGTGATGCTTACTTGGGTGGGCAACGACCGGCAAATCGGTTTTAAAACAACCTCTTTAGGGCAGGGAGCCAGCTCGGCATTGCCCATTTCGGCATTGTTTTTACAACAACTTAATAAAAATAAAAAATACGATAAGGTTACGCGTGGAACATTTGTAATTGCTGATGAAATACGCAGTGAAGTGGCGCAATGCAATGCCGTGGTGCAGGAAAATTTTTTCCAGCGGGTATTTTCAAAACCTAGAAAAGACACGGTTTCGGGCAGTGATTTATTGCGAATTTACAAGTTGGATAGTATTAATTATTTTGATAATCAGAATATTACAACCGAATTAGAAACCGAAAACCCCGACAGAATATTTTTTGAGCAACCCAAAAAACGAAATCTTTTTGAGCGTATTTTTGGTAAAAAAGAAGAATAATTATTTTATTTTCAATAAGTTAATTAAAAAACTAAAATTGTTTGCTATTACTTAGGCATTTCAAAATAATAGTAAACAAATTCAAAAACAGATAGTTACGTTTTTAAATATAGAAATTTAATTTGTATGATGTGATGGTGGCTTTGCGTGTCGGTAGGCTACGGATATTTCGGGTACATTTTCATTTCTTCCATTTCACGACTTGGCGAATAGGGAACTTTATAGTTTAGTTTTTCGATGTCTTGCAAACTCAAATCATAGCGTTTTAGTATTTTATAACCGTTACGCACCTCTTTCCAAGGGTATTTGTTGAGTGTATCCGTATGGAAAATAAAAATAGATAGTGTGTCCTTGGGTAGCTGTTTGAATATTTTTCCCCACTCTATATTGCTTTCGTACGAGTTAATTTCTGATGTCACATAATCTTTTCTAAGAGGAATTATTGTGTCAGGATAGAATGTACCGTGTTTTCCTCCTAATGCAAAATATCCTCCAATGGAATATTTTTCATTATTTACCACATTGATAATATATTTTTCATCCATATATATACCATCACATTGAGTAAAAATTAATAAACTTATAAATAAAAAGATACTATTTTTCATATATTATATTTTTTATTACCGTGTTCTTCTTGGAAATCTAACCTCATTATTGTCCCAATTTACTCCGTAATGTTTTCCAAAATAGCGGGCTGCATTTTTATTTGCACTCATTTCATACCATCTGAAATCGTGTTGAGTAACTCCTTGTGGTTCTCCGTCTATTTGTGAGGATATACCAGCACTTATAAGACTTGGTATGCCTATATTGAAAATATAAGTCAGTCCAAATATTTGGCTGTCAATGTAATGCCCGTATTCGTGCATATACAGAGGTGTACGTGTTACGTAATCTGTAAAATTATTGTTTATTTGTCCGGTTATTTCAATATTCATAAAATTTCCTATTGAAACGCCTCTGTTGGTTTGTGCGTTTTCGTTGGTGACAAAGGTGGCTCCGCCTAAATAGTCCACTCTATCAATGGTTTTTATGGCGTTCATAAGTTGTGAGTACTTGAAAAGTTATTATTAATTTCCATCATACACAATTTTCCAGTTTATAGCATCTAGATATTCCAAGGTAAGATCATATCTTCTTAGGTACATATTATTTTGTTTTACTTGTTCCCAAGGGATAGTTTCTATGACCTCTCGATCAAATATCCACAGATAAAGAGGCGTAGCACCTTTTAAAAAACTTCTCCTAAAAGTATCTCTACCTTCTATGAAACCATTAGCAGAAATTAAATTATCCATACTTGGAGGATAATCATAAAATATAGGTTCTTTACCTCGCATACTGAAATAAATATCTTTATTACTGTTATTTACAATTCTTAAAGTATCTTTTTTGTAATAATCACTATCAGGCACACAGTTTGTAAATAAACACAATATGTACCCCAAAAATACAATTTTTAAAAATTTCATACTATTTTAAATTTAAAAAATTCTACCGAATGAAAAATAAGATATGTCTGACAGGCGAAGTAAGAAAGAGGAGGAATGCGCCCCACTATTATTCAAACCTGTTCTTGGATTTCTATATGGAGATAGTACATTTTCATTTCTATATGAGTTTATATCAAAAAAATTAGCATTACCGGAAGTATAACCACTTGCTCCAGACCCATAATGTTTATCAAAGTGTTTACCTCCTAAACTACTTGCCATAGCTTCATACCAACGTGTATCGTGTTTGTCCGGTTCTATCCAAAAGTCCATTACACTTGGTATAGCAACTGCGGAAAGATACAGAGGTCCCATATATTGGCTTTGTATATAATGTCCATACTCGTGTACAAATAAATGATCACGCCAATCAGCTCTAAAATTTCGAGGACCTGTAATATAATTTCCCATAGTGAAAGCCCCCATATCTCCATCTCGTGTAGCCACAACAACTGCTCCTTCTAAATGGGTTACCTCGCTCACATTTCCTGCTAAATTGATAATTTGATTAATGGTATTTCCTAAAAAAGTTTGAGTGGATTGCCACGTCCATTTAGATAAAACTTGAAATACAGAACCTGTTGTTAATCCCTTATCAATTTGCCAAGCTAACTCTGTTTTTCTATAGGTATAATTGTGAAAGTTAATCCCCTTGTCGAAAATATTTGCTACGGTTTCCCATACTGCAGCAACAACTGTCCATATAAACTCCCCACTCGGGTCGGTGTATAGTAACGGGTTGTTCAGCACATAGCCATATCGGT
>NZ_JAUNKD010000072.1 GCF_030532915.1 Capnocytophaga sp. | reverse complement strand
AACAAATACATAGCAAATTATTTATAAAATATGAAAATCAAATTAATGCTAATTATGACGTTACTTTACGGAAGCGGTTTGGCTCAGAATATTACGGATACTGTATTTCAGAACGTTATCCGAATAGATAGACCTTATTTATTTCAGCAGGAGAATAATGGGCATCCGCGTAATAAAAATAATAATATGTTGATAGACATTGCCGTTCCGTCATCGCATAAAAAACCTGTGATTTTTGTTGTTCCTAACATTCCGTTGAAGCGATTGCAACACATTTATCCTGAGTTTTCGGAAATAATTCTCATTACGCCCAATTACGAACTTTATAAGAAGATGAGTCCGTCACGAGGCGAACCCTCTGCCAGTTCGGTTTTGTATCACATTCAACGAGAGAAAGGGACAATGAAAATAGATAGTTTGGTCATAAAAAACGGATTTCCAAAGATGAATTATTACGAAAATCCGTTGGAAGGAGATTACACCGAAGATTTTGAATATCACCAGCAAGAAAAGGGAAAAATAAAAGTTTTCCATCAGGATAGAGATTTTTTAGAGCCTCAAAACGAGGTGATTCCACTGAAAGAATCCATAGCCGAATACGAGAAAAAGTTTAATAAAAAGATACATTATCATCAGGTTTTTAACCAAAAACATCGTTTCTTTGAGAATTATTACACTTTGGAAGGCTTGACCAAAGAAGAAAAACTGACGTTTATCCTGCACAGACAATGGGCAACCATACCCAATAAAAGTACCAAATATATTATTTTTTCGCCTATATTGGTTGCGCCTTATTGGGTAAAAACAGACAAAACTTTTGTGAAAAGATGATGATAAGGTTGTAAAGATTACCCAAACAACGCCGAATAATGTAAGGGCGAATTGCAATTGCTTCGCCAGTTCGCTATGCTCGGGTCGCCCTTACTATGTTCCCTATGTGGTTCAAAAACGCAATGCTCGGGCAAAAAATATTTTGCCCCTACAACCCACCAAACAACAAAAATGCACCCATAGAAACAATTACAATTCCCCGAAAAAATGTATTTTTGTCGCGGAAAACAAATCGGTAGTGGAAAAATACAATCCTGAAATTCATAAAAGGCGTTCGGTGCGGCTTAAAGATTTTGATTACAGCCGTGAAGGGCTCTATTTCATTACGATATGTTGCCAAAACAAAGAATATTTTTTCGGCGAAATCACAAACGAAAAAATGATTTTAAATGAAATCGGACAAATCGTTTATACCGAATGGATAAACACCGAAAAGGTTCGTCCGAATGTTAAATTACATACGTTTGTGGTGATGCCCAACCATTTTCACGCCATTGTTGAAATTGTTCAACAGCGTAGGGGCGTATTGCATACGCCCAATAACGGTGAAATCAATGATGAAAAGGCTGTGCCGCATACGCCCAATGGTGGCAAAATTGATGATGGCAATGTGGAAAAGGGCGTATGCAATACGCCCCTACAATCGCCGTCGCAAACGTTGGGGGCAATCGTGCGTGGATATAAATCAGCCGTATCCAAAAAAATCGGTTTTTCGGTTTGGCAACGCAATTACCACGAACACATTATCCGAAATCAGGAAGCCTATTTTAAGATTCATCAATATATCGAAAACAATCCCGCCAAATGGGAGGAGGATTGTTTTTATTTGTAATATGTGGGCTTGGTAGGGGCGTATTGCATACGCCCAATATAAAATCGAACAGGTGTAAACGGTTGTTTATACCCAAACAAAAACAACAAATGGGCGTATGCAATACGCCCCTACACTGAAACACAAACAAATGGGCGATTTTTTTTGCCCCCACAACGTATCAAACAAAAAAACACTAAAAAATGTTATATTATTTATTCGATTATTTAGACAAACACACCGATTTCCCCGGGGCGGGCGTGTTCCAATACCTCTCGTTTCGGGCGGGAATGGCGGCTATTTTGTCGCTGCTCATTGCTACGATTTTCGGAAAGAAAATCATCCGCAAACTGTACGCCTTGCAGGTGGGTGAGACCGTCCGCGATTTAGGATTACAAGGACAAAACGAAAAGGCAGGCACCCCGACGATGGGCGGCATCATCATCATCTTGGCAACGCTCGTGCCGGTGTTGTTGTTTGCCGATTTGGCGAACGTTTACATCATCTTGCTGGTGGTTTCGATGGTTTGGATGGGAATTATCGGCTTTGCGGACGATTACATCAAGGTCTTCCGAAAGAATAAAGACGGACTCAAAGGCAGGTTCAAGGTCTTGGGGCAGGTCGGGCTCGGGCTCTTCGTCGGGGCGATGCTCTATTTCAATCCGAATGTAACCGTAAAGAACGAAAGCATCAAAGCCGCTTCCGTAACCGAAGTGCAAACGCAAATGGAAGAGGTCAAATCCACCAAAACCACCATTCCGTTTCTGAAAAACAATGAGTTCGACTACGCACAGCTCATCGCGTGGGCGGGCGAAGGCAGTAAGGACTGGGTTTGGCTGGTCTTTATCCCGATGGTGATTCTCATCGTTACGGCGGTGTCCAACGGAGCCAATTTAACCGACGGCATCGACGGACTGGCAGCCGGAAGTTCCGCCATTATTGTGCTCACGCTCGGTATTTTTGCCTGGGTGTCCGGAAATATCATCTTCTCGCAGTATCTGAATATAATGTACATTCCCCGCGTGGGCGAAATGACCATTTTTATAGCCGCTTTTGCCGGTGCGCTCATCGGATTTTTGTGGTATAACACCTATCCCGCTCAGGTTTTTATGGGCGATA
>NZ_JAUNKD010000007.1:37218-100602 GCF_030532915.1 Capnocytophaga sp. | reverse complement strand
ACTAAAAAACCTTTGTCAAAGTTTTGAAACTTTGACAAAGGTTGGCGTGCATTTATACGGCGGAAAAAGCACGCAACAACACATACAAAACTACCTTTGTAACTATCTGAACGTCAATACTGATAAAAACGCACGTCAGAAAATAAATTTCTTGACGTCAAGAAAAAAATTTCCTGACGTCAAGAAATTTTCGTGGAGACGTCAGGAAATTTTGAAACGTACGTACGGAATGAAAATGCAATCGGGTGCGGGCGTATGCAATACGCCCGTACAAACGGGACACTACTCGTACGGACGTATTGCATACGTCCATTATTTATCCAAAAACGTACTGAAAAACCTTTGTCAAAGTTTTGAAACTTTGACAAAGGTTGGCGTGCGGGTGAAAAATTTTTCGCCTACATAATGAAAATATAATCGGGTACGGGCGTATGCAATACGCCCCTACAACAGGGATACCACTCGTACGGGCGTATTGCATACGCCCCTACAACAGGAACGCCACCCGTATATTAAAAAATCAAAAAACTATCTTTTTTCTAAAAGCACCACGTTTTCAACGTGATGGGTTTGCGGAAACATATCCACAGCCTGTACTTTGGTTACTTTGTACATCGCGTCCATCAGTGCCAAATCGCGGGCTTGCGTGGCGGAATTGCAACTGACGTACACCACTTTTTCGGGTGCAATGCTGAGGATTTGTTGCACCACGTCTTTGTGCATTCCGTCGCGGGGCGGGTCGGTAATGATAACGTCAGGCGTTCCGTTTTGTGCGATAAACGCCTCATTGAAAACGTTTTTCATATCACCGGCATAGAACACCACGTTTTCAATTCCGTTGATTTGAGCGTTGGTCTTGGCATCGGCAATGGCTTCCGGAACAGCCTCTACACCAACCACTTTACGTGCTTTTTTGGCTACGAACTGGGCAATGGTTCCCGTTCCCGTATAGAGGTCGTACACCAGCTCTTTGCCCGTAAGCCCTGCAAAATCGCGTGCCACCTTATAGAGTTCATACGCCTGAGCCGAGTTGGTCTGGTAAAACGATTTGGCATTGATTTTAAACCGCAAACCTTCCATTTCTTCAAAAATACAATCGTTGCCTTTGTAACAAAAAATCTCTTGGTCGTAAATCGAATCGTTTGCCTTTCCGTTTATAATATATTGAATGGAAGTGATTTGCGGGAAGGTATCGGCAAGAAAATCAAGCAATAACTCTCGTTTTGGTTTGTTTTCTTCAAAAAATTGAATGACCACCATAATTTCACCGGTGGAAGCTGTACGTATCATCATTGAACGCAGGAAACCGGACTGATTTCGGGGGCTGTAAAAAGGCATTTCGTGCTGTAAGGCGAAATTTTTTACCGCCAAGCGTATGGCATTGGAAGGGTCGGCTTGCAGATGACATTGCTTGATATCCAGAATTTTATCCCAAGCTCCGGAAATGTGAAATCCCAGTCCGTTGCGATTGTCGATGCTTTCGGCTTGTTGGATTTCTTCGGGCGTAAGCCAACGGGTGTCGGAGAAGGAAAATTCCATCTTATTGCGATAAAAATAAGTCTGCTGTGAGCCTAAAATCGGTTGCATCTCAGGGAGTTGAATTTTCCCAAGTCGTTTTAAATTATTTTCAACTTCTTGCTGTTTATAAAAAAGCTGATTTTCGTAGCTCATATTCTGCCACTTACAGCCGCCACAATAGCCGAAATGCTCGCAAACGGGCGTTGTGCGTTTCTGTGATTTACGGTGTATTTTCGTTACAAAACCCTCATAATAAGCGGTTCGCTTCTTGGTGGTTTGCACATCTACTATATCGCCCGGCACGGCATCGGTCAGGAAAATAACGCGTCCGTCGGGGGCTTTGGCAATGCTTTTACCTTTGGCACCGGCATCGATGACTTCAATATGCTCAAATGTTATGTTTTTGTTTTTTCGTCCCATAGGGGGCAAAGATACTACGAAAAGCCGAAAAAGAAAACTACCCAACCACTATTTTTGCTCCGGCAACGGATATATTATAATATGGTGACGGGTGTATTGCATATGCTTGCACGTTTAACCTTTGGCAAAGTTTTGGAACTTTGCCAAAGGTTTTTTAGTACGTTTTAAAATTTCCTGACGTTTCCGTAAAAATTTCCTGACGTCAAAAAATTTATTTTCTGACGGATATTTTTCAACGGATATCCTACTAAAAATTAAGCCATAAACCGCCGAAAAATAATTTATTTGAGTATTTTTTTGATTTTTTGCTATCCGTTTTCTGTTTTTTTTGTACTTTTGGAAATTGTTTTCTTCAAGGAAACGAGATAAATCACTCATACAGTATATAATAGAAAAGATGAACATAGCAATCGTATGTTACCCGACTTTTGGCGGAAGCGGAGTAGTAGCAACCGAACTGGGACTGGCACTGGCTCGCAAAGGGCACCAAGTGCATTTCATCACGTACAGCTATCCGGTGCGTTTGGATTACTTGGAAATGAACATTCATTTCCACGAGGTTCACGTAGAGGAATATCCGCTCTTTCACTACCAACCGTACGAATTGGCACTTTCCAGCAAGATGGTTTCGGTCATAAAAGCGTATAAAATAGATGTACTGCACGTGCATTATGCCATTCCGCACGCGTATGCCGGATATATGGCAAAGCAAATGTTAAAAAAGGAAGGCATTGACATTCCGATGATTACAACCCTTCACGGAACCGACATCACGCTAGTAGGGAATCACCCGAACTACAAGGAAGCCGTTACGTTCAGCATCAACGAATCGGACGTGGTTACTTCCGTTTCAGAGAGTTTAAAACAGGACACTCTGCGCCTCTTCAATGTTCAAAAGGACATTGAGGTCATTCCGAATTTTATTAATATGGAAAAAGATGCCTCGTCAATGCCGTGTAAACGCTCGGTAATGGCGCGCAGGGAAGAGCGTATCATCACGCATATCAGTAACTTCCGTAAAGTGAAACGCATTCCGGATATTATCGATGTATTTTATCGGGTGCAGCAACAAATTCCGTCAAAGCTGGTAATGGCGGGCGACGGGCCGGAACGTGAATTTGCCGAAGACAAGTGCCGGCAGTTGGGCATCAAAAACAAAGTTCTTTTCTTGGGAAATACGTTAGATGTTGACCGACTTTTGTGTGCTTCCGACCTGTTTTTATTGCTCTCCGAATCGGAAAGTTTCGGGCTTTCAGCCTTGGAGGCGATGGCGGCGGGCGTTCCCGTAATTTCCTCAAATGCAGGCGGTTTACACGAAGTAAACGAAAACGGTTTCTCGGGCTTTTTGAGTCCGATTGGCGATATTGCCGATATGAGCAAAAATGCCGTTTACATTTTGGAAGACGAAAAGCGCTTGCAACAATTCAAAAAACAGGCAAAAATTTCAGCTGAGCGCTTCGATGAACGCAAAATTATCCCGATTTACGAGGCACTGTACGAGCGAACCATTAAAAATACGCACGCAAAAAAATAACCATTTTAACTTTATTACAGATGAAAATTTCAGTAGAACTGACATTCAGTCCTTTACAAGATGATTTTGAAGCACCTATCATTCATTTTATTAAAAAGTTACGAGCTTCGGGCTTGAAAGTAATTGAAAATCCGTTGAGTACGCAAGTTTATGGCGACTATGACAAGGTGATGCACTTGCTTTTGGTTGAAATTAAAGAAGCCTTTGAGCTTGTTCAACGCGGATTGATGTATGTAAAAATCGTAAAATCAGACCGACACGATTATGAACCTCATTTCTGATTGGTTTTTCGCTCAGTACAAAGGTGTTGATACGTACTTGGTTGTGCTGGAAATCGTGGGCGTAATCTTCGGATTGTTAAGTGTTTATTTCAGTAAAAAACGTAACATTTGGGTATATCCGACGGGGATTATCAGCACGGTTATTTTCGTGTATTTACTTTGGGTGAGTCGCCTTTTCGGGGATATGCTCATCAATTTTTATTACACGGTTATGAGCGTTTACGGTTGGGTGCTTTGGGCAAAAAACAGCAAGGACGGCGACCATCTGCACGTTTCCGTTTCTCGAATCACGGGGCGTGACGGCTGGGTGAGTTTGGCATTGGCGGCATTCAGTTGGATATTCGTAACGGGCGTGTATTTTTTCAAACCTTACATCAATAACGGATTTTCATTTGAAGGAATTTCGGTTGGCTTTCAGCATTTTACTTGGGTAGATTGGACGGATATTTTCACGACTTCGGTCTTTTTGGTCGGAATGTGGCTAATGGCAAAACGAAAAATAGAAAACTGGATTTGCTGGATTATCGGCGATGTCATTTCCGTACCTTTGTATTATCATAAAGGACTCGTATTCAGTTCGTTTCAATATTTTATTTTTACAATTATAGCCGTTTTGGCTTATTTCGAATGGAAGAAATATTTAAACAAATAGAAAGCAATGTCGTTCGCGTGGCGTTCGTAGGACCCGAATGCACGGGCAAAACAACGCTGTGCCAACATCTTGCCAAGCAATTTCAAACCCAATGGGTGCCCGAATTTATGCGTACATACCTGCAAAAAAAGTGGGACGAAAAACAGCAAACTTGCACTTGGGATGACCTGATTCCCATCGCGTTAGGGCAAATTTCTGATGAGAACAAACGCATCAAAAAAGCAAATAATTTTATTTTTTGTGATACAAATTTGCTTGAATTAATGATTTATTCGTATATTTACTACGGAAAATCGCCTTTTCAAATTGAGAAATATGCACTTGAAAATCAGTATGATATTTTATTTTTAACCCATATCGACGTTCCGTGGCAGGCTGATGATTTACGTGACAAGCCCAACGAAAGGGAATTTATGTTGAGTGAATTTCAGCGAATACTTGACAAACACGGAAAAAAATACATCAATCTGAAAGGAAATTTGACAGAGAGAATTCATACAGTTACGGAAATATTGAACGATTTTCAGAAAAACAAGCTGAAATGAGCATTATTTCACTAAAACTGATATAAAAAATAGTAAAAATATGAGCAAACTTACACAAAATGATGAAAAGTTGTTAATCCAAAAAGGAATTACAACCGAAATGTTAGAGCAGCAAGTGGCTTTATTCAAAGAAGGAATTCCGCCCATTGAGTTGCAGGCAGCCGCAACCATCGGCAACGGAATCATCTCATTTTCAAAAGAAGAGACCGCCAAATATGCCGCCATCTACCAAAAAAAGAAGAAAGGAATTTCTATTTTGAAATTCGTTCCGGCTTCGGGGGCAGCTACCCGAATGTTTAAATCGCTTTTTGCGTTTAAAGACAATTTTAATCCTGAAAAAGAGTCATTTAAGGCGTACGTAAACCGAAAAGGCGACAAAGAAATCGAAACTTTTTTCAACGGATTGGAAAAATTTGCTTTCTATCCCATTTTGATGGATTACATTGCTAAAAATATCCCTGATTTTCACACACAAAATGAAGATAATCAAAAACATAGCATTGTTTCCATACTGCTTGGCGAAAACGGATTGAATTACGGAAATCTTCCGAAAGGGCTGTTGCCTTTCCATAAACATTCCGAAAAAGTGGTAACGGCATTTGAGGAGCATTTCCGCGAGTCGGTAATGTATGCTTCGGGTGAAGACCTTGCTCATTTGCATTTCACTATTACTGAGCAACATACCGATGCGTTCAATAAAGAATTAAACGAAATTAAAGACAAACTCGAAACGCGTTACAACACCAAATTTGACGTGAGTTTTTCGTATCAAAAACCCAGCACGGACACGGTTTCGGTAACGGAAGACAACGAATATTTTCGTGATGAAAACGGCGAATTGCTTTTCCGTCCGTCGGGTCACGGGGCTTTGCTGGACAATCTCAACGAAATTGACGCCGATGTTATTTTTATAAAAAACATTGATAACGTGGTAGTTAAAAAATACACCGATGAAACTGTTTTCTATAAGGAAGCATTGGCGGGAAAACTTCGCGAAGTGCAATCGGAAGTATTTCACATTCTGAAACGCATTGAAAACGATAAAGTTAAGAAAAAAGAAGTTAAAAAAATACTGAATTTCTTAAAGGAAATTAATATCTATGTACCTGATTATCTGTATAAATTCAGAAGACGTTACGCTTTGGAGTTTATTGCAGAACAGCTCAATCGCCCAATTCGCGTATGCGGAATGGTAAAAAATGAGGGCGAACCGGGTGGAGGTCCTTTCTGGGTGAAAGACGCCAACGGAAACATCAGTCTGCAAATCATTGAATCGGCACAGGTGGATTTAAGCAACCCCGAGCAGAAAGAAATTTTTGCACAATCCACGCATTTTAATCCGGTTGATTTGGTTTGCGGAACGAAAAACTTCAAAGGAGAAAAATTTGATTTACAACAGTTTACCGACCCAAAACAGGCGTTCATCACCGGAAAAACCTATATGGGAAAACCGCTGAAAGCCCTCGAACGTCCCGGACTTTGGAACGGCTCAATGGCAAACTGGATTACCCTTTTTGTTGAAGTTCCGTTAATTACCTTTAATCCGGTGAAAACCGTAAATGATTTGCTGAAAAAAACACATCAGTAATCAACTGATTATAAGATGATTTGGAGATTTTGAGCGAATTTTATGTTTGCTTCCTTTTTATAAATTTCCAAATCATCTCGTTTTAATTTTTTGAAATTTTAAGAAATGTATCTGAAAAAAATTGTACTTGCCATTTCCGTTATCGGATTGATTATTTTAGGGGTTTTTTCGTATTTTGTGTACAACGCCGTTTTGAGTCCGAATACGAATTTTCAGGAAGACGAAATCACAGTTTTCATCTCGTCGGGTTCTGATTTTGATGATGTTACGCATAAAATAAGTCCGTTTTTGGCTGACGTAAACACTTTTGTGCGGGTGGCACAGCAAAAAAAATATGTCGGTGGCGTAAAGGCGGGAAAATACATCATCAAAAAAGGAAGTAGTAACAATGACATTATCAATACGTTACGAAGTAAAAATACACCCATTAAAGTTACCTTCAACAATCAAGAACGATTGGAAAATCTGGCAGGACGTATTGCCCAACAAATTGAAGCAGATAGCGTTTCATTGTTGAATGCTTTTTTGGATAGTAACTTCCTGAAAGAGAATGATTTTACTCAAAAAGAAGCCATTGCAATGTATTTGCCTAATACGTACGAATTTTTTTGGAATACATCTGCTGAACAATTCAGAGGTAAAATGCTGAAAGAATATCGTCGTTTTTGGAATCAGGAGCGAGAGCAAAAGGCTAAAAATCAAAATCTTAATCCGAAGCAGGTAGGTGTTTTGGCTTCGATTGTGCAGAAAGAAACTGCCCAAACTTCAGAACGGAGTAGGGTAGCGGGTGTGTATCTTAACCGATTAAAATCTAATATGTTACTACAAGCCGACCCGACCGTAATTTTCGCTATAAAAGAACACACAGGCAATTACGACACCATCATCAAAAGGGTTTTGAACCGAGATTTGGAAATTGATTCGCCTTACAACACCTATAAATATGCGGGATTGCCGCCGGCTCCCATCACAATGCCCGATGTTTCATCAATTGAAGCGGTGTTAAACCCTGAAAATCACGATTTTTTTTATTTCGTGGCTGACATAGAAAAGCCCGGATTTCACAAATTCGCACGTACTTATAATCAGCATCTTATCAACAGTAAGGCGTATCATCAATGGATAAATTCACAAGGAATTAAGCGGTAAATTTTAAATATAGCAAAATAGCTTAAATTTTTCATCAAATTTTGGATATTTCATAAAAGTACGTTATCTTTGAAAGCTAATTACGTTTTTAATTATGACAAAAAAAAATACAACAAATATATCAAGAAACAACACATTAAAAGATTATAAAATAGCCCTTATCAGCAGGGAGTGTAGTGTTTTGGGTAGGGCAGAGGTTCACTCCGGAAAAGCCAAATTCGGTATTTTCGGAGACGGAAAAGAAGTCCCGCAATTGGCTATGGCACGGGCTTTTAAAGACGGTGATTTCCGCAGTGGCTATTATCGTGACCAAACCTTTATGATGGCAATCGGAGCGTTTTCCGTTGAAAACTTTTTTGCCGGACTTTATGCACACGCCGATATTGAAGCTGACCCGACAAGTGCCGGACGCCAAATGGGCGGGCATTTTTCAACCCATAGTTTGGACGAAAACGGAAATTGGAATAACCTCACAAAACAAAAAAACAGCAGTAGTGACATTTCGTGTACGGCAGGACAAATGCCTCGTTTACTGGGGCTTGCACAGGCTTCAAAAATATATCGTGAAGTACCCGAAACACGAAATAGTTTGTTTTCAAACAACGGAAATGAGGTGGCGTGGGGCACCATCGGAAACGCCAGTACCAGCGAAGGGCATTTTTTTGAAACCATCAACGCTGCCGGTGTAATGCAAGTGCCGATGGTGATGTGCGTTTGGGACGACGCCTACGGAATTTCGGTTCCTGCCAAGTACCAAACCACCAAAGAAAGTATTTCGGAAATTTTAAAAGGATTTCAACGTGATAAAAACCACGACGGATTTGAAATTTTCGTGGTTAACGGTTGGGATTATCCTGCTTTGATTGAAACTTTTGAAAAAGCCGGAAAAATTGCCCGCGAAAATCACATTCCGGTGCTCATTCACGTAACGGAACTCACACAACCTCAAGGACATTCCACCTCAGGCTCACACGAACGCTATAAAAGCAAAGAACGATTGGCTTGGGAGAAGGAATTTGACTGCAACCGCAAAATGCGTGAATGGATTTTAGAAAGTAAATTAGCCACTGAACAAGAACTTCTTGACCTTGAAGCACAAGTCAAAAAAGAAGTGTTGGAAGGAAAAAAACGTGCCTGGCAGGCTTATACGCTTCCGATTAAAAATGAGCGGAATACCCTTGTCAAAATAATTGATGATATTTGCAGTCAAGCAAATAATAATTTACACGAAATCAAAACTATACGAGATAATTTGGTTTCCATAAGTTATCCCATTCGGAAAGACATTGTAAGTGCCGGACGAAAAATACTCCGATATGTGGGGGCTGAAAACAATTCTGCCGTTGTTTCACTCAAAAAATGGCTTGCCGTTTATATGGCTGAAACACAGGTTAGATACAGCAAATATCTTTATACCGAAAATGAACAAAATCCTGTTTTCATAAAAGAGGTTCCGCCTGTTTTTACTGAAAATTCGCAACAAGTTGATGGGCGTGTGGTGCTTCGTGAAAATTTTGATGCGTTGTTTGCCAAATATCCTAACGTATTGATTTTTGGAGAAGATACCGGAGCAATTGGCGATGTAAACCAAGGATTGGAAGGCTTACAAAAAAAATACGGTGAAAGCCGCGTTGCTGATGTAGGCATTCGGGAAACGACCATCATAGGGCAGGGTATTGGTATGGCAATGAGGGGATTACGCCCAATTGCCGAAATTCAATATTTGGATTATATTCTTTACGGATTGCAAACCCTCAGTGATGATTTGGCTTCATTGCATTATCGTACCTTTGGGCGACAAACGGCTCCGATGATTATCCGAACGCGCGGACATCGGTTGGAAGGAATTTGGCATTCGGGATCACCAATGGGGACTTTATTACACACATTACGAGGTGTTTACATTTTAACACCACGTAATATGACCAAAGCTGCCGGATTTTATAACACTTTACTGGAAGGCAATCAGCCCGCCGTGGTTATTGAGTGCTTGAACGGATACCGCCTCAAAGAAGAACTCCCAAGTAATCTCGGGGAATTTAAAACGCCTATCGGTGTGGTTGAAACTATCAAAGAAGGAGAAGACATCACGTTAGTTTCGTATGGTTCCACGTTACGCATTGTAAGCCAAGCCGCCGAGGAATTGGAACGCTTTGGAATTAACGCGGAAGTAATTGACGTTCAGTCACTTTTACCTTTTGATTTACAGTACAATATTGTCAAAAGTCTTATCAAAACAAACCGATTATTGGTCATTGATGAAGATGTTTCAGGCGGTGCATCAGCATATATTTTACAAAAAATTCTAGAAGAACAAAACGGATACCGTTATCTGGACAGCGCTCCACAAACGCTCACGGCAAAAGATCATCGTCCGGCGTACGGAACTGATGGCGATTATTTTTCAAAACCAAATATTGATGATGTTTTTGAAAAGGTATATGACATTATGCACGAATCCAATCCGGTTAAATATCCTAAATTCAGATAAATACATAAAAACCTTTATACATAAATATAAAGGTTTTTTTAATTTTTTAAATTTTCTATTTTACATAATATAAATTATAGTACAAATTGATGTGATAAAAAATCACTCGGTTATTGAGTGATTTTTGTTATTATTTATGCCGAATTTCTGCTAGCGTTAATTGCTCCGAACATTGAACGCATTATCATTTTTTCATAAATGGTAATCAGTTCTTTGTCAGCTATTTCCTTAACTTTTAGCAAGGCATATTGCTGAATTGTCAAAAGCGGTAAAACCATTTTTTCACGCAAATCAATTGAGGCTTTTCCCGCTTGATGATTTTCCATCAAATTGGTATAACCGCTGAGTTTCAAAAGCATTTTTTGCGTTAGTTCAAACTCGTTGTAAATGATTGTCCAAAATGCGCCAAATTCAGCATCATTACGCATATATTGAGTTAATTTAAAATTCGATTTTGTTAAGCTCATCATACTGTTTTCAAGTAAAGTCCTGAAAAACAATGAGTTTTTATACAACTGACAAGCTTTGTCAAATTCACCTTTATCCTCAAGATGTTTTAATGCCGTTCCCACGCCGTAAAATCCCGGTACGTTTTGTTTGAGCAAACTCCAACTACCTACAAACGGAATGGCTCGTAAATCGCTAAAATTCAGCTCGTCAGACTGTGAACGTTTACTCGGGCGACTGCCGATGTTTGTCTTGGCGTAGTACCTTAATGTGCTAACCCGCTCTAAATAAGGGATAAACATCGGGTGATTTTTAAAATCGGAATAACTTTGATAACTAACGGTTGCCAATTCCGAAATTATTTTTTTATCGCTTTCGGAAAGCATCGTATTTTCATTATTATCAAAAACTTTGTTGTTAATACCCGCACTAAGAAGCTGTTCCAAGTTATATTGTGAGGATTCCAAGGTTCCGAAATTAGAGCTAATGGTCTGTCCTTGAATGGTTAGCTGGATTTGTTCGGCTTCAATGTTTTTGCCCAATGAGGCATAAAATTGATGCGATTTTCCGCCGCCACGTGCCGGTGGTCCTCCCCTTCCGTCGAAAAAGATTACTTTGATTCCGTTTTTACGCGCTATTTCAGTGAGTTGTTCTTTTGCCTGATAAATACTCCAATTCGCCATTAAATAACCGCCGTCTTTTGTTCCGTCAGAAAAACCTAACATAATGATTTGCATATTATTACGTTTTTCCAAGTGAGCTTTGTACAACGGATTGGCATAAAGTTCTTGCATTACGTCGGCTGCTACAGTAAGGTCATTTATGGTTTCAAAAAGCGGAATAATATCAACGGACGGATTTTCCCAATCACACAAACGAATCATCGTCAGAATTTCAAGCACGTTTAATGAACTCTGATTATTGCTGATTATGTAGCGATTAGCACCGCGCTCACCATTGAGTTCTTGAATATCTTTAATCGCGTAAATGCTTTCAATGGTTTGCTTGGTTAAATCGTCTGTAAAATCATTGGCGTTGAGCGTTCCGTGTGCATTTTTTAACGATTCAAGTTTTTCAGAAGGAGAAAGTTTTCCATAGTTTTCAGGCAGTATTTTTCCTTTTAAAGTTATTGCAATATCCTGAATTACAGAATTATGCACTCTTGAATCTTGGCGAATATCCAAAGTTGCGAAATGAAACCCGAAAACGGTAATTTTATGCAACAAATCATCTATTTGATCAACAAAAAGCGAATGATATTTTTCAGTGAGAATTTGTCGTATTTGTTTGAGTTCCTCCACAAATTCCGCACGTGAAATAGAATCATCTTTTTGTAAAAAACTAAGATTGTACAGCTTGGTTTCCAGCTCATTAATCAAAGGTTCTACTTCGGGGAAAGTTAATCGTCTTTTGATTAAGCGCAAATCTTTATAGTAATTTCGTATAACGGAACGCCTCAGGCGCTCGGCAACTTTGCGCGTAATTTCGGCTGTAACAAACGGGTTGCCGTCACGATCACCTCCGGGCCAAAAACCTAATTCAATAATCTGGTTATTTATTTGACTGTCTTTGAATATATTATGGTAAATATATTTATAAATTCGTGCAATGGAATGATAAAAAACATTTTCCAGATACCAAATCAAATTCACGGCTTCATCATACGGCGTTGGTTTTTCTTTTTTGAAAAAAGGTGTTTTGCCCAGTTGCGCCAGTAAATTCTTGATGGTCATCAAATCATCTTTTTTAATGGCATCAGCCAAATCGGTAATAATGCCCAAGACGGCTCCGGGATAAAATTGCGTAGGGTGAGCCGTAAGCACCGGACGGACTTTGGCATACCGCAAATAGGCTTTTAATTGTTCGGTTTTTTCCTGTGATTCAGCCTTTTCACGAACGTTTCGTAGGGTCCCGATACCGTCCATATTCGTAACAATCGTAAAACTTGCATCTTCAATTGCATCGAATAGAACTACCTGTCTTTCAATATATTGTATAAATCTGAAAAGCAAATCATTTTTTTGTTTTTCAGTTGGATTTTCTAAATATTTTGCGAAAAAATGATCAACTATCTCGGCTGGCGACAAATTTTGATCATAGCCCTTAATGCACATTTCGTTAAAAAGCGGTAACAGCGTCCCTGTGTTTAGCACTTCCTCATACGGAAGCGTCATCAAAATACCGTTGTAAATCTGATATTTACTCAAAACACTTTCATTGAATCGCTCTAATTTGGTTTTTCTTAACATCGTTAAAATTCTTTTTTATTACGAAAAAAAATCCTCTTCAATCAATGATTTCAAGAGGATTTAATTTTATATTATTAATTGATTTACAGCTCTTTAAAAACAGTATGCATCAATCGTTTTTTATCGTTGATGGTTTCTTCCAAAGAAATCATACTTTCAGTGCGTGACACCCCTTGAATGTCATCAATCATATAAATAATTTCTTTGGCGTGCTTTGTATCGCGTGCGCGAATTTTGCAAAAAACGTTGTATTTTCCAGTGGTAACGTGTGCCACTGTTATGTAAGGAATTTCGGTCAAGCGTTCAAGAACAAACTGAGTTTGATGGTTTTTTTCAAGAAAAATGCCCACATAAGCCACAAAAGTATAGCCCATTTTTTCGTAGTCAATGGTTAAAGTTGAGCCTTTGATAATGCCCGATTCTTCCATTTTCCGAACGCGCACGTGCACCGTCCCTGCCGAAATATTCAACATCTTAGCAATGTCAGTGAACGGTGTGCGTGTGTTTTCTATCAACAAATCCAAAATCTGATGATCAATTTCATCAAGTTTAAATCTTCCCACTTGCATATCTTATACTATTTAATTTCCAAATGCAAAGTAAATATTTTTTTTCGATATATTCAAAAAAATTTCGTTTTTTTTCAAAAAAAAATAAAACTAAACACTTTTCTGTTGATATTTCTTTAAATTTAGGCTCTTTTCAATGTCTTTTTTGTGGATTTTATTGGTAAAAATAGCTGATAATTTTTCTTCCATATGCCCATAGTAGTTTTTCAAATTCCCTATTTCGGCAATATAAGGTTCAAAAATAATTTTATTACTTACCAAATTTTCACGAAATAAAATGCCTACGTCGGTTGTATTTCCGTTTAAATCGTCTCGTAACAATACATCAAAAAATAATGTATCGTTTTCAGGAATATTAAAATACTGTTCCTTTTTTACATTTGTAAAATTATCTTTTTCAATATATTTTAGGGCTGTAACAATGGATAATGCAATGTATTTTCGGGTTTCTTCACGATTGTAATCATTTGGGTAAAACCCTGATTCAAAGAGGATTGTAGGGGTACCCAAGTAAGTATACATATCCCCCGTGCAGTTAATATTAAAACTGTCATCGAAGCGCCCAACTTGATTAGGGATATACATTTGTAACATTTCATTCATTACCTCAATAACTTCCATCGCCTTTTGCCTTACTGCATTTATATCGCGATTTTCATTAAATGAAGGGGCTAAAAATGAAACCGTTGCCGGATTTTTGGTTTTTCCGGCACTAAAAATGGTACGTTGGTCGTGCAAGTTAAAACAAAAGTCGGGCTGAACCAAGTTATATGCTTTTCTAAGGCACTGGCTTTCAGGCTGTGAAAGCGTAAATGCGTCTCTATTTAAATCTACTTCGTTGGCGTTTACCCTTGTGTAACGTTCAGCTCCGTCAGGATTCAGCATCGGAATAAAATAAATGCTTAAATCCTTTAAAATGAATGATTTTCCAATCATATTCAGAACATCAAACAAAGCTTTTGTTGTAGTAGACTCATTACCGTGCATTTGTGACCACATCAAAACTTTTTTTGATCCTACACCCTTTTGATAAAGCATAATAGGAACACCTTTTACGGAATGTCCCAAAGGAAAAATACCATCAAAATGATGCTTATCTAAAAGAGGAGAAATCATTGAAAAAGTGATATATTTCCCTTTCAAAGCCTCTTCTTTATTGTATTTATATTGCTGATTCATAATTTTTTGTCAAAGATATGAAAATAAATTTTTATTGCAAAAATAAAATATATCACATTTGTAAAAACACAATTATTCACTTTTGTAATGTTATGGTTTGACAGAATTTGTTTTTTTCAAATGTTTGTTTTACATTTGTAGTTTAATTAATTTTAACTCTATTTTACAATGGTAAACACATCTGATTTTGTTATGAGGCTGCAAAAAGTAATGGATTATTACGGATTAACTTCCTCAGCATTAGCTGATAAGCTTAATGTTCAAGCCTCAAATATTTCGCATTTACTCTCTGAACGAAATAAACCAAGTTTGGATTTTATCTTAAAACTTACAGAGCGATTTCCTGAAATTGACATTTATTGGATAACACAAGGTAAAGGTGTTTTCCCGAATATTACTGCAAAAAACGATTCTGTTCTTAAAAAAGAACAATTTGTTCAGGCAAATTTATTTAACGATGAACCTATTGCTTCAAATAGTTCGGAAAAAACAGAAATAAATGAAATTAAAAGTGTATCCACTGATAATCAAATCGCTATTAAACTTTCAGAAACAAAAACACGTAAAAAAGAAATCTATAAAATTGTATTTTTTTACACAGACAACAGCTTTGAGATTTTTGAAAATACACAATTGTAAAATTCATATTGCTTAGATTAAATTCATTTTATGCAAAGGTCAAAGAAATCACACTAAATTTCACGAAATCGTGATTCTTTTACCTTGTAATTTTTTAGTTTTTCTATATATTAAAAAAATTTTCAAAAAATATAAGAAATAACTTTTATATATTTATACAAAATAAATAACTGGTTTTTAATATTTTAAATGTGTTTATTTAAAGTAATACATCAAATTATTTAACAATTTAGAAATATATGATACTTTGTCATTTATCAAATTAATTTCTGATTAACCTATTTAGAAAATGTTGATAATGAGTATTTTATATTGATGTTTAATAATTATTTGCTTTTCAGTTATCATCAAATAAAGTTTAATTAAAGTAATACTTCACTTTTGTTTATACAAATAATTAATAACCAGTATTTTGTATAAAAATTGGTTTGGTTTTTCAGTTAAGAAAAACCAAACCAATTTCAATATGCTTATAGACTTTGAATCTTTTTTTATGATAAAAATTTTAAAAATCCCAATCGCCTCGTGCTTTTAACACTTGTGTAATTACATCTCGTACGCAACCTTCTCCCCCATTCAAATGCGAAATATAATCCGCAACGGCTTTTACCTCAGGAGCTGCATCTTGCGGACAAGTAGCCAAACCAGAATATTGCATCGGCGAAATATCGGGCAAATCGTCTCCCATGTACAAAATTTCTTCCTTTTTTAGGCCTTTTTTCTGCTGATATTCCAAAAAAGAATCCAATTTGTGCTGTTTTTTCATAAAAATATCAACAATTCCTAAATCTTCAAGCCTTTTTTTAGCTCCTTGATTGTTTCCTCCTGTGATAATACACATATTATAGCCTTTATCCAACGCCAATTTCATTGCAAAACCGTCTTTCACACTCATACTTCGCAATAATTCGCCTTCATTGGTAACTAAAACTTGTGCATTTGTCAGCACTCCGTCGATATCAAAGACAAAAGTGGTGATGTTTCTCAAAAATTCTTTATAACTTTTCGCTTCCATAGGTTTTTAATATTGAATTTGTTATGATTTTATAAATTTCTTTTTGGTTTGAATCAAGCAACTGCAAGTGATTTTCAATGGTTTGCTTGTCTCCTCGTCGGGCTGGCCCTGTTTGAGCCTCAAAAGCGGTTGTTTTTTGTAATTTTTCAAACGTTTGAGCCAATAACGGTTGTAAAATTTCAAACGGAATGTTATGTTTTTCACAAATTTCCTGACCAATATGTATTAAATGATTGGAAAAATTATTGGAAAAAACCGCCGAAATATGCAAAATTTTCCGTTGAAAACTATCAATTTCGTAAATTTTTTCTGTTAAAATTTCTGCTAAAATGCGTAATGTTTTCAAATCCGATGAACTTTTAGCTTCTATACATAAAGGAACAGACTGAAAATCAATAGGTAATTCTTTTGAAAAGGATTGCAACGGATAAAAAACACCTTTTCTGTTTTTATCACTCAAAACGTTTACATCTGTATTTCCGGAAGTATGAACAACTAATTTTCCCGAAAAAGGCAGTTTTTCAGACACTTCAAAAATCGCAGCATCTTTCACTGCAATTATGCAAACATCAACAGGCTTTAAATCTGTTACATTTGTAATTTTATCAATTGTAAACTGCTCAAAATGAGAAGTGAAGCTACTTCTGTTACAAAGTTGCTTCACTTCTATTTTATTATTTTTATAAAAAGCATTCGCCAAATGAAAGGCTACATTACCACCCCCAACGATGCTTACCGATAATTTTTGACGCTTGTTTTCCATCAGAATTTATAAATCCCAATTGATGGTTATTCGCATTATTTTCGCCTCATCTTCAATGTCGTTTTTCGTAATATCCGACGAAAGTCCAAAATTATTATTCTTCAAAAAAGATTTATCAATCGTAAAATAATAATTCTTGTCGTTGGGCGTAATTAAAATACTTTTTAAGGTGTGTTCTATCTGAAAATCAGCGTATTTATCTTTAATGTCCTTATAAGTGCTCACCAACGAAATACCTTCTTCGGTGGTGAAACGCGGGTCTAAAATCAAAATACTTTCGGCAACTTTTTCGTTATTGGCGTTGGTTGCCGGCGTTATTTCAAGTAATCCGCTTCCGCCTTTTTCAAAAACGATAATCCGTTCGGTGCTCGCATAACGGAGTTCCCCTTCAAAAGTGGTGTTCACAAGCGAATCTTTGGCGTAAATAGAATCCAATTTTGCAACGGGCGTATTCTTCTCTAACACCCCTACTCTATCCTTGGTTATCAGGAATTTAGTATCCGTTTTTTTGCACGCCACAATACTTACAAGGGCTGATAGTAGTACAATATATTTCTTCATATTAAATTTTACAACGTTATTTTTTCATTACTTTACTTAAAACTCCGAAAACGCCACGTATAAAAGTAGCACTGGTTACCATTTTCAACAACGGATTTTGAGCCGTACTGCGTTTGGTTGTTTGGCTTGCTTGTCGCTGTTTGGAAGGTTGTTCTTTTTGGGCTTCGGCTTGATTGTTTATTTCAGCTATCTTCTTGTTTAACAGCTCATAAGCACTTTCACGGTCGATAACCTCATTGTATT
The DNA here is from genome assembly GCF_030532915.1 of Capnocytophaga sp. Classification (GTDB taxonomy): domain Bacteria; phylum Bacteroidota; class Bacteroidia; order Flavobacteriales; family Flavobacteriaceae; genus Capnocytophaga. Next base: position 82,759 of record NZ_JAUNKD010000007.1, on the reverse strand, counting down.
TTCGCACCAATTCGGAATTGTTTACCAAATTTTGAATTTCAGCATCCGACAAAATATCCATTCGGCTCATTGGTGCACGTAACATTGTGGCTACCAACGGTGTAGGAATCCCTTTCTCATTCAAAACAGTAACGAAAGCCTCACCCGTCCCTAATGAGGTCAGCACTTCGGTGGTATTGTAAAATTCCGAAATCGGGTAATTTTCAGCTGTTAATTTGATGGCTTTTCGGTCTTTGGCTGTGAAAGCCCTGAGTGCGTGCTGCACTTTCATTCCCAATTGCGAAAGTACCGCATCGGGCACATCGGTTGGGTTTTGCGTACAGAAAATCAATCCGACCCCTTTGGAACGGATTAATTTCACGATATTTTCAAGCTGATTTAACAAGGTTTTGGAAGCTTCGCTGAAAATTAAGTGAGCTTCATCGATGAAAATCACCAATTTAGGCTTTTGTAAGTCGCCTTCTTCGGGGAAAGTGGAATAAATTTCGGCGAGCAAACTGAGCATAAACGTGGAGAACATTTTGGGGCGGTCTTGAATGTCCGTCAAGCGGATAATGTTCACGAAACCGTTTCCGTTTTTGTCCCTCCGTAGTAAATCTTGCGGTTCGAAACTTCTTTCTCCAAAAAATAATTCGGCTCCTTGATGCTCTAATTCAACTATTTTTCTGAGAATGGCACTTGTTGATGTTTTGGCAATCGCACCGTATTCTTTCTCAAAATCTGCCTTTCCTTCTTCAGTGGCGAATTGCAATATTTTTTTCAAATCCTTTAAATCCAACAGCGGATAACCGTGGTCATCGCAATATTTGAAAACCACGGCAAGCACGCCTTCCTGCACGTCGGTCAAATCCAAAATACGGGAAAGTAACACCGAACCAAATTCGGAAACCGTTGCCCGCATTCGGGCTCCTTTCTGTTCGGAAATAGTCAGTAATTCCACCGGAAAATCCTGTGGTTCAAATGATAATCCGATTTTTTTATGTCGTTCGGTAATGAAGGATTTTTCCTCACCTGCCGATGCCAAACCACTCAAATCGCCTTTCAAATCCATCAAAAGTACGGGGACTCCGTTTTTTGACAAATTTTCGGCAATAACTTGCAACGTTTTGGTTTTTCCCGTTCCGGTGGCTCCCGCTATGAGTCCGTGACGATTCAGCGTTTTCAAAGGAAGATTAACCAATACATTTTCAACAGGTTGCCCTTCAAACATAGCCCCGCCCAGCGTGATGTAATCACCTTTGCAAGCATATCCGTTTGTAATGGTTTCTTTAAAAGATTCTATTTTGCTCATCTGTTTTTAGTTCATAAAAATACAAGCAACAAAGGTATGATAAATAATGGAAAATAAAAAATTAAGCCCCAAAAATTTGTTTTATAAACACAATTCGCCTATTTTTGCAAGTAATAAATAAAAATCATCAAATACAACATTATGAGCAATTTTCCTAAATTTTTATTGGGAGACAACACCGATTTTCCTGATGCTATTTTCGTAATTCACACCGAATATCCGCGTTTTGTACTGAATTTAGAAACCGACGAAGTAGAATGGCTGGAAGAATTTGACGAAGAAGACACCAAAGAGCTTGAAACAGAGGCTGAAAACCTCATTCAGCAAGCCAACGAATTTTACGAACGGGAGATTGACCGTTACGAAGGATAACTTTTTTTGACAACACACCTTTTATAAAATAGTAATACATTTTAGTTATGGCTACAATCACGAATATCAATCAGTTAGATGTGGCAAACGGCGTTTACACCTATGCCGATTATTTGCTTTGGAAGTTTGAAGAACGCGTGGAACTTCTCAAAGGAAAAATTTTCAAAATGTCGCCTGCACCGAGTTTGAGGCATCAAAAAATATCAATGAATTTGAGTGGATTGTTATGGCAGTTTTTCAAAGGAAAAAAATGTCAATTATTTTCTGCTCCATTTGATGTTCGACTGCCCAAAAAGAACGAAAAAGGCGACCAAATTCACACGGTAGTTCAGCCCGATTTGTGTGTAATTTGCGATGAAAACAAATTGGACGAACGCGGTTGCATTGGTGCTCCTGACCTTATTATCGAAATTCTTTCGCCCGGAAATTCCAAAAAGGAAATGAAAAATAAATTTGAATTGTACCAAGAATCGGGCGTGGAAGAATATTGGATTGTAAATCCAACGGACGAAAACATCTTGGTTAATGTTTTGGAAGACGGCAAATACAGAATCTTGAAACCCGTTGTAGATGAATACATTACATCGGTTCGTTTTCCTGAACTGAAAATCCACACTTCGGATATTTTTTAACACAAAAAAGAATTATTATGGCTACTATCACCAATATCAATCAGTTAGATATAGCAAATGGCATTTACACCTACGCCGATTATTTGCTTTGGAAGTTTGAAGAACGCGTGGAGCTTCTCAAAGGAAAAATTTTCAGAATGTCGCCTGCACCGAGTGTAAAACATCAAAAAGTTTCTTCGGCACTACACGGAGAATTTCACATTTATTTCAAAAACAAAAAATGTCAATTATTTTCTGCTCCGTTTGATGTTCGATTGCCCAAAAAGAACGAAAAAGGCGACCAAATTCACACGGTAGTTCAGCCCGATTTGTGTGTAATTTGCGATGAAAACAAATTGGACGAACGCGGTTGCATTGGTGCTCCTGACCTTATTATCGAAATTCTTTCGCCCGGAAATTCCAAAAAGGAAATGAAAAATAAATTTGAATTGTACCAAGAATCGGGCGTGGAAGAATATTGGATTGTAAATCCAACGGACGAAAACATCTTGGTTAATGTTTTGGAAGACGGCAAATACAGAATCTTGAAACCTGTTGTAGATGAATACATTACATCGGTTCGTTTTCCCGAACTGAAAATCCATACTTCGGATATTTTTTAACGTATTTTAATATGCTATGTTAGAGTACATTATCGAAAAAGACAAAGCATTTCTCCTATACCTCAATGGGTTAGGCTCTGAGCAATGGGACGATTTTTGGTTGTTTATAAGCCATAAATTGTCGGCTTTGCCTTTGTATTTATTACTTCTTTTTTTCTGTTTTAAATGCTTCAAATGGAAAAAAACACTACTGATTTTACTTTGTGTAGTACTAATGATTGTTTCTACCGACCAGTTGGCAAATCTTTTTAAATACGGATTTGAACGCCTGCGTCCGTGCCACGACGACAGCCTGATTTCACAAATGCGTTTGGTGATTTGTGGCGGTAAATACGGCTACTTTTCGGCTCACGCAGCCAGTTCAATGGCGGCGGCTGTCTTTTTTGGCGGCTTATTCCGTAAGAAAATAAAATGGCTGCTCCCCGTGTTGCTTTCGTGGTCATTTTTAGTGGGTTACAGCCGAATTTATTTAGGAGTTCACTTCCCCGGTGATGTGCTTACGGGTTTCATCATAGGCGGATTTTTAGGACTTATTTTTTATAAAATTTTAGTATATTTCTTTACAAAATACAAATATTAACATTCGTTTTGCAACTGTTTTTTGTATTCTTCGAGTAAAGTTCGGTCTTTTTCGTTTAGATTTGGATAAGTGATGTTGGTGTATTGCTTGAGCGTTTGCCATAAAATTTTGGCTACCAACAAACGTGCTGCGGGTTTGTTATCTGCCGGAATTATGTGCCAAGGCGCTAATTTTGAAGATGTTTTATTAATTGCTTCTTCGTAACAAACCTGATATGAATCCCAAAGTTTGCGTTCTTGCAAATCATCGGGCGAAAATTTCCAATTTTTTGAAGGCGTGTTTAATCGTTGCAAAAGTCGGCGTTTTTGTTCCTCTTTCGAAAGATGTAAAAAGAATTTGAAAAGAATCGTGCCGTTTTGCACCAGATGTTTTTCAAAATTTCGGATTTGCTCAAAACGTTCTTCCCAAAAATCTTTTGTAATATCCTTAATATCATTTATTTTCGGAATATTTTCGTTTAAAATATATTCAGGATGCACACGAGTCACAATCACATTTTCATAATGTGTTCGGTTAAAAATCCCAAATTTACCCCGCTTTGGTAAGGCCACATAATGTCGCCATAAAAAATCGTGTTGCAATTCGGTTTTTGTAGGGGTTTTAAAGCTATGAACCTCAATACCTTGACTATTAAATCCTTTAAAAACATCACGAATAAGGCTGTCTTTGCCCGAAGTGTCCATTCCTTGAATGCAAACAAGCACGCTGTATTGGTTATTTGCATATAAAATATCTTGAAAATCAGCTAACTTCTCACTAATTTGTTTCATTTTGTTTTTCAGTTGTTTAGCTGTTTTTGAAAAATCTTCATACGTAGACATACTCGCCAAAGTAATGGGATTTTCAACACGATACAATTCCGTATTTATTTTTTTCATAAAATTATTTTTGTTTCCGCAAAAATAATGATTTCTTCCGAAAAAGATAAGCTCTACCCTCAATAAATTAACTTGTATGTAAAAATAGTCATTAAAATTCTGAAAATTCATTCTTTTTTATTAAATTTGCGGTCTTGTACATAACAAAGTATCTTTATTAGACAATGAAAAAAATAATAACTCTCGTATTTTTGGCGGTGTTTACTGCCCTAAATGCACAGATTCACGACCCTGTAAAATGGGAGACCAAAGTGGAAAAAATAACTGAAAATGAGTTTGTTTTAACAGCAACAGCCCTAATTGAGAAAGGTTGGAAACTCTATTCACAACACGTTCCGCCACAGGGTCCCGTTCCCACTTCTTTTGAGTTTGTAACCAACAAAGATTTTGAATTGGTTGGCAAAACCGAAGAAGTAGGCACTATCAAAAAACACGATGCCGTTTTTGATATGGAAATCGGTTTCTTTTACGAAAAAGCCGTTTTTAAACAACGTATAAAAACAACCAAACCTTTGCAAGTAGTTAAAGGTACGGTTGAATTTATGGTTTGTGATGATGCCAATTGCTTACCGCCGGATACGGTTGATTTGGAGTTTGTTTTCACTGCCGACAATGCAAGTGCAAACGTTTCGAGTGCTTCTGCAATTTCTGCCGGTGTGGTTGCTCAAACTCAAAATGAGCAAATGGCTATCCCAACCGAAAAAGAAGAAATGGTAACAACCCCAAAGGAAGAACAACCCGTCACTAAACATACTGAAAATCAGAAATCTGAAAGCAGAGGACTTTGGACAATTTTTTTTATTTCGTTTTTATCGGGTTTTGCCGCTCTTTTAACACCCTGTGTATTCCCGATGATTCCGATGACGGTAAGTTACTTTACCAAACAGAGTAAATCAAAAGCCAAAGGGATTAAAAACGCCGTTTTATACGGGCTTTCCATCATCGTGATTTACGTGATTTTAGGTTCGGTCGTAACGGGTATTTTCGGTGCCGACGCCCTGAACGCCTTGGCAAGTAGCGTGGCTTTTAACATCATATTTTTCATTATTTTGGTGTTTTTTGCCGCATCGTTTTTGGGAGCTTTTGAGCTTACGCTTCCCAGTTCGTGGAGTACGAAAATTGACGCCAATGCCGACCGTAGCGGATTGGTAGGTATCTTTTTTATGGCACTGGCGTTGGCGGTGGTATCGTTCTCTTGTACGGGTCCTATCGTGGGTACGTTACTTGTTGAAGCCGCCTCAAAAGGAGGTATCGCCCCCATCGTAGGTATGTTTGGCTTCTCGCTTGCCATAGCGTTGCCTTTCGCCATTTTTGCCGCTTTCCCCGGTTGGTTAAACTCACTGCCAAAATCGGGTGGTTGGCTCAATACGGTGAAAGTTGTTTTGGGTTTTTTGGAGTTGGCGTTGGCTTTCAAATTCTTGTCAAATGCCGATTTGGCGGTGCAAGCCCACTGGTTGGAGCGCGAGGTGTTTTTAGCCATTTGGATTGCCATTTTCGGAGCTTTGGCATTTTACCTATTCGGAAAAATCCGCTTGCCACACGATTCGCCTGTTGAAAGCATTTCGGTAGGCAGATTGAGTTTGGGCTTGGTTTCGCTTATCTTCACCATTTACATGATTCCGGGGCTTTGGGGCGCACCTCTAAACTTAATTAGTGCCTTTCCTCCGCCGCAACATTATAGCGAATCGCCTTATGGTGTGGGATATACCAAAACGGGAAGTGTCTCTTCCGTTTCCCAAGAAGACCGGCTTCCGGAAGGAGCACATCTGCTTGAACCTCACAACATTTTGGCTTTTGACGATTACCAAACGGGAATTGATTACGCCAAAAAAGTAAACAAACCTATTTTGCTGGATTTCACCGGCTGGACGTGCGTGAATTGCCGAAAAATGGAACAAAACGTATGGGCAAAACCACACGTGCTTGATATTTTGAAAAATGACGTTGTTTTGATATCGCTTTATGTTGATGACAAACGTCCACTACCTGAAAATCAAGTAGTTGAGTCGCAACTAAAACCTGGTAAAAAAATTAAATACATCGGGCAAAAATGGAGCGAATTCCAAACCCTTCGGTATAAAGCCAATTCGCAACCGTTCTACGTGCTTATGAACCACGATGAAAGCAATTTGATTGCCCCTATCGGATACACTCCCGACGTGGACGAGTTTCATAATTGGCTTAAAACGGGCGTGGCTGCATTCAGCAAATAAAAAAGAAGTAAAATTATAAAGAAAACGAGACGACCTTTCTTGCTGGGAAGGCGTCTTGTTTTGTAATATTCAGTCAAAAATTTTCAGTTTTAATGAAAATAAAAACCTACATAATCCCTGTCGTGTTAGGAAGTGTGTTGGCTGTTGGGCTATTAACGGGTAAATTGTTATCCGATTGGCGCCAACAATCATTACCGCCTCCCCTACCCGTTCCTGTTGCCGATACAATTACCGAGGAAATAAGTCAGAGTAAAGCAAAACTGGAAAAACTCATTGATTATATTGAAAATCAATATGTTGACAGAATAGACACCGACAGCATCGTTGATTTAACTGTAAACGGAATTTTAAACAAATTAGACCCACATTCCACTTATATTTCAAAAGCTGACATTCAGTATGTTACTGAAAATATGAACGGAAAATTTGTGGGTGTAGGCGTTACGTTTTATATGTACAACGATTCCATCGCTATTATAAAACCCATTGAAGGAGGCGATGCACAAAAAAAAGGTATCGTACTGGGTGACCGTATTTTAACAGCAGGAAAAGACACGCTCTTCGGTAAAAATTTATCGGCTGAAAAGGTCAGAAATCTTTTAAAAGGCGAAATTGATTCAAAAGTGGATTTAACCGTATACCGAAAAACCAACGACAGCCTGTTTACTATCCCGATTGTACGAAATTATATCCCCATAAAAAGCATTGATTGTTACTACAAGGTGAACGACACGCTTGGATACATACGATTGAGCCGCTTTGCCGAAACCTCACATCAAGAATTTACATATGCAGTAAAAGAACTTGAAAAACAAGGCATTAACAGCCTTATTTTAGACTTACGAAACAATACCGGTGGGCTGTTGCATATGGGAATACGTATTGCCGATGAATTTTTGGACAAAGACAAAATGATTGTTTTCACCAAAAATAACCGTAAAGAAATCGATGAAACGTACTCCACCGATGGGGGGCTTTTTGAAGACAGAGCTATTTTTGTGCTGGTAAACGAGCAAACCGCATCGGCAAGTGAAATTGTGGCAGGTGCTTTACAAGACAATGACAGAGGCGTTATTATCGGGCGAAGAACCTTTGGTAAAGGACTGGTACAGAGTGAAATGCCCCTACCGGATGGTTCGGCAGTACGCCTGACAACGGCACGTTATTTCACCCCGACGGGGCGTTCCATTCAAAAACCATATCACTTAAAAAATAAACGAAGTTCCCAGATTGATAACAGCAAAATACACGATTCATTGAAATTTTATACGCCTAACGGAAAAACGGTTTACGGCGGTGGCGGCATCTACCCCGATGTGTACCTTCCGACAGATATGAAACCCGAATCGTACATCATTCACGAGGTACTCAACTCAGGATTAACAAGTTACTTTTTATTTGAATATCTTGACAACCACCCCGAACACAATGTAAAACCCACAAAATCAGATTTTATTGCAAATTACCGTATTTCAAAACAAATGCTCACGGCTTTTTCAAAATTCCTATCAGGACGAAAAATACACATTGATTTTAAGTGGAATAAAGACGAAATTTCAAAATACTTAAAAGCAAATTTGGCTGAAATTTGGTATGATGACAACATCGCCGGAATGATTCGTAATCAAGGTGATTTTTACATTGAAAAGTGTTTGTATCATTATAAAGGTGGCGAACCTCCCGTTAAAACAACCAACCCGAAAAAGAAAAAACAACGCCGAAAAAAAAGCAATTCATAAAAACAAAAACGGGAATGACTCAAAAAATCATTCCCGTTTTTTATCAAAATGGAAAAAAATCACGAATTTCGTTTAAGTGCAAAAATAAATTCCAACAGCTTGTTTTTTAATCTGTTAAGCAACACCCCCATCAGATAATACACTTCAATCAGAAACATTTTAATCTCTTGTTTTACAATGGTATATTTTTCTGAAACAATAGGTTTCCATTGGTTGTACTTAAATGACAACCAGACATTTAGCACTACAAACAAAAGTGCCCCCGGAATTACCACATACGGACTTAATTGGTGGTGAAAATACTGATACAACCCAAAACCCGTAAAACTTCCGTAGAGGATAATATAATGAATAATATAAATCGAAAGCGTATTTTGCCCAATGGTGCGTATGGTTTTTGACATAATCACATCACGAAGCAACATAAACACCGAAAAAATCAGCATCACGTTTCCCAAACGATTAAATATGGTATTTTGAGCCATCAATAGGGTAATCTCCGAATTCACTAAATGATGAATCCACCCCAAAAACGGCTGAGAACCAAATGATAACAACAATCCGAAGAAAGTGGTAAAAGCAATAGCATAACGATATACGTCTGCCCGATTTCTGAAAATACTGAACAAAACCCCGACAAACGCCCCAAATGAAGCATAGCCAAACCAAGGGAAAATCGTGAAAACCGAACCGTTAGCTTGCGTGAAATAATTCGCCAATGCCACAGGCAAAAAGTCATACGATTGTTGCAAATAAACAGGCGCAAACGCAAATAAAAACAGCGTAAAACCGAGTAATATAACGGGCATTACGTACGTTTTTTTACGGTATGAAAACAAATAAATGGCGATGAGAAACAACAGTGAAAGTCCTATACAATGCAGTACATCAACCATATACGTATTCGGATATATTTTTCCGGCAAACAGACTCCAAAAGTGAGTGCGCAACAAATAAGCTGTGATAATCAATGTAATACCCCTTCGAATTCCTTTGACAACTCTAACGTGATTCCATCCCGTTTTACCTTCTGTTTTTTCTTTTGCCAACAAATACATAAAAATGAAACCTGAAACGGTAAAAAACACAGGAGCTGTCAGTCCTCTGAAAAACAACCATGTAGAAAAAGGTAAATAATCCGTATTACGATATTCATTTGCCAATAACCCATCAACAAAATGCCCCTGCAGCATCATACAAATGGCAAAAGCCCGCATTACATCAATAAAATAAAGCCTGAATGTAGGGTTTTTCATAAATTTTTGTTTTACAAAGGGCAAAGTTAAAAAATAAATCAACACAGCTGTAAATAATCTGATATTTATCGAAAATTTAACACCTAACGACCCGAAATTTATCTTGTGTATCTTCAAATAAAAAACTGATTTTCAATTACAAATAGTTAATGGATAAAAAATTTATCCCCAGAAAAACAAACTTTATTTTTGTCATCTGAACAAAAAATAGTATCTTTGTTACCAAATTTAGGCTGGGTAACAAAACAAGAGAAAATTGTTATTTTATGTTTTTAATCCTAAATATTTTACTAATTATCAACGAAGTATAATTTTAATTTCATAATATAAATGGCACATAACATTAAACCGGGCGTAGCCGTTGGGAAACAAGTGCAAGAGATTTTCCAATACGCCAAAGAAAAAGGATTTGCCCTTCCGGCTGTAAACGTTGTTAGTTCAAACACTATCAATGCCGTGATGGAAACCGCGAAAGAGGTCAATGCCCCCGTAATCATTCAGTTTTCAAACGGAGGCGCTTGCTTTATGGCAGGAAAAGGACTTTCAAACGAAAACCAGCGTGCAGCTGTTGCCGGTGCTGTGGCGGGTGCAAAACACGTACATCAACTGGCTGAACTTTACGGAGTTAGCGTAATTCTTCATACCGACCATTGTGCAAAAAAATTACTTCCGTGGATTGATGGCTTGCTTGACGCTTCAGAAAAGCATTTTGCCGAAACCGGAAAACCTTTGTTCAGCTCGCATATGATTGACCTTTCGGAAGAACCTTTGAAAGAAAACATCGAAATCTGCAAAAAATATTTGGAGCGAATGAGCAAAATGGGTATGACCCTCGAAATTGAGCTCGGAATTACCGGTGGCGAAGAAGATGGTGTGGATAATTCCGACGTTGAGGCTTCAAAATTGTACACCCAACCCGAGGAGGTGGCTTACGCTTATGAAGAGCTTTTGAAAGTGAGTCCACAATTTACCATTGCAGCCGCTTTCGGTAACGTTCACGGCGTGTACAAACCCGGAAACGTGAAACTTACGCCAAAAATCTTGAAAAATTCACAAGAATACATCTCTAAAAACTACAACGTACCTCACAACACCGTTGATTTCGTTTTCCACGGAGGGTCAGGTTCAAGCGTTGAGGAAATTCGTGAAGCAATTTCGTACGGGGTTATCAAAATGAACATTGATACCGACTTGCAATATGCTTTCACTGAGGGAGTTCGTGATTATATGGCTGCCAAAGCCCCTTACTTGCAATCGCAAATCGGAAACCCCGAAGGTGCGGATGTTCCTAACAAAAAATATTACGACCCACGCGTTTGGCTCAGAGAAGGCGAAAAAACATTCGTTACCCGTTTGAAAAAAGCCTTTGAAGATTTAAACAACATCAATACCTTGTAAAAATTCAATAAATAATAAACAAAAAGCTGCCTAATGGCGGCTTTTTTTATACTTTAATTTTTTCATTTCAAAATTAATTTTAATTTGCAAATTTTAGTTAAAGTTTATTTTTTTTATCATTCCTAAAATACAAAATAATTAATTATAAATCAATGTTTTAAATATTTTAAAATTGATAACACACTGATTTTACGAAACATTAAAAAACACTTAAAAATAAGAATTTAAAAATTTTAACCCTCTATTTTTTTTAAATTCTTATTTTTTTAACACAAAACTTAATATTCTCTTAAAATGAGACTATTTAAACATATTTTCTTTGTTAAAATAAATAAACCTATTTTTTTTCCGGTAAAAATTTGGAAAATAGAAATACGTTTTTATATCTTTGCACCAGTAATAATTAATAAATTTTTTAGAATATGAGAAAAATGATTTTCATTTTAGTAAGTAAGATTTGTTTCTCTGAAAATTGTTTGGGGGATTTCTCCAAACATTTTTCTTAAAATTCGTTACATTATGAAAAACCTTATTATATTAATTTTATTAATGGTATTCAATGCTAACATATACAGCCAGGAAAATGTGGTAAAAGTTGATTACGTAACATACAGCACTAAATTTCCGGAAGTAGTGGAAGATAATTGTCATTTGTATTTGACTGACTCAAAATCACAATTTGTTTTTTTACAACAGGAAAGAGATTACAGAGTTAATAACTACCTGATTACGCCCCATTTTATTAAGTACATCAGTAATTATCATTATAAACAACAAGAAGTAGAAGACAATCGTACGCTAAAAGATAGTACCATTTTATACAGCCGATGGAAAAATGATATTGTCTGGGAAATTCACGATGACACGAAAGAAATATTGGGCTATAAGGTACAAAAAGCTACTACCGATTCGTTTGACACTGAAAAAGATGACTTTTTTTATAAAGGGAAAGCCATTGCTTGGTTCACTTCTGAAATTCCAATACCTTCTGGACCAACAAGATATTACGGCTTGCCCGGGTTAATTTTAGAAGTTCAGTTTGAAAAATCCAACAATGTATGGACTGCGAAAAACATTGATTTTAACAGCTCTTATACGTTTAAAGAGTTCAACAAAGAAAACGAAGTTACTAAGAACGATGTCGTTTATTTCTTCCACGAAAACCCAAAAAAAATTAAAGAAATCCAAAAACAAAACAAGAAAAAACTCAAAAAATAAAGCAAATGAACCGATTTTATTACCTTATCGGGATTTTGTTCATCATCACAAACATTAATGCTCAAACACAAATAAGCGGCATTGTCAAAAACGCAGAAAAACAAACGGTTATTGATAATGCCGCCGTTTTGTTATACGATGCCAACACCAACAAAATCCTTGAATATCAATATACCAACGAGCAAGGTGTGTTTTCATTCACTAAAGAGCAACCCGAAGGCATTTTCCGCATTGATGCTTCCAAACTCGGGTTTGAAAAAAGTTCACAAACCGTTGTTATCGGCACCGACCAACTTAAAAAACTGACTGTTGAGCTTGCCTTACGCCCAAAAAACATTGAACTTGACGAAGTTGTCATTCAAAAACAAAAACCCATCATCGTCAAGAAAGATACCATCATTTACAATACCGATTTCTTTACCGAAAATCACGATGAATCACTTGAAAAAGTGCTTGCTAAGATTGACGGATTCAAAATCCACCCCGACGGAAGCATCGAAGTGAACGGCAAAGTAATCCGAAAGGTGCTTATTGACGGAAAAGAGGTTTCCGACTTCGGTGCGGCGATGCTCACCAAAACAATCGACCCGAAAAACGTTCAAAACATAGAGGTTCGTTTCGATGAAAAGGATAAAAAAATAAAAGAAAGCCTCATTGATGCGGAAAAATTTGTTGTTTTGGACATAAAACTCAAAAAAAATATTAAAAAATCATTCTTCGGAAAGCAGCAAATCAACACCGGATACCAAAACAACTTGAAATTGGGCGGAATAACCAATCTTTTTTCATTAAATTCAAAAATAAACGTTCAGCTTTTTGCCGAAAACAATAATTTTAATAAAAATACCATTGAATTAGAATACATTCGCAACATTGGAGAAGAAGCATTCCATAAAATATTTAGCATTCCCGTTGATATTAATGACCTAAAAAAAAGGAGTACTTACCAAGAAGATATTTATGGTTTCCAAAGCTTTCTTTCACAAGACAAAAGCATTGGCGGACTTTCACTAAACCTTCCGCTGTCTGAAAAAACCGATTTATATGTTGGAACATTTGCCAATTATCATTTCATTGAAAAAGGATTTGAACGCCAACTCTTTTTGGGTGATTCCCTATTGGATTATATTAATGACCAAGGGTTTATTGCTGAATACCAATCAAAAAGTAAAGTTCAACTAAAATATAGTTCTGATAATCTAAAATTACTATCAGATGTAAATTATGTTTATTTTGACCAACAAACCCGTAATATAGTTCACAATCCGTTTGGGAATACTTTCCGAAAGAAACAATATGAAAACAATTTCTATTTTAATAATCTCCTAGAATATCTGATAACTAAAAAATGGGGTTTTATAGCTAAATTTTCATTCAAAAATGAAGATTACACCACTTTTGCACATCTCCAAAAGCAAAGTCGTACTCTCCCAAACCTTTTTCAAGAAAACAAAAACCGATATAAAACAATTGCAAGCAATAATGAGCTTTCCTTTATTTCAGAAATGCTTGGCACACATTATATCGGATATGAATATACACTTTTTCAGCTTGATAATGAAAAAATTGCTAATGAAAATGCTTTTGGAAACCAAAAAACAAAGCTAAGTTATCAAAAAAATTCAATTTATTACAAATTAAATCTATTTTTGGGCAATCTTTTTATAAAAGGAAGATTAGTTTACTCATTTTTGACCTTTCCCACTCCTTGGGAAAGCTTTCCCAATGAAAAGAACAGCTTTCCCGAGTATGAGGCAACATTAACTTACAATTGGGATAACTTTACTAATATTTCGGCATCAATAGAAAAAAATATAACAACATTCCCGCTCCAAAAAATAGTAAGCGGAAACCTCTTATTAGATTACCAAACCATTTTTACAAGTAGCCAAACCATTTTTCCTACATACAATACCACTTATACAGCTAATTTTAATAAAATTTTTAATAACAAATCAGAATTGGAAGTTGCCTATTTGCACGGGCAAACTAAAAATCAAAATAATTATGTTTACAAAAATGATTTTATATATTCCCAAGCCAATCAGCTTACTAACCAATTCAATTTGTATTCTATAAAATATAAAAAACGACTTTCCCAAAAGCTTTGGCTAACTATAAGTTCGGAATATTTAGGTAACCAAACTGAATATCTACAAGAAAATTCACTTGAAACATCACAAGCACAACGTTTTATAAATAGTTTAGACCTTTTATATAAAGTAAATGATGATTTTTCAGCTACTTTTTTGCCAAAGTATGCTCACTTTATCTTTAAGAACTCAACAACTACACATCATAAAGCTGTTAATTTCTTAAATACATCTATACTTTTAAAAAAGCAATTTATAAATAAGAAATTATTATCGCAACTATACGTTCAGCATATTTACTTTTTTAAAGATAAACATCATTTTGTGAATTTAGATGCTGAACTAGCTTATAAAACACCTCGATTTCGGTATAGTATAGGTAGCGGAAACCTTTTTAATACTCATTTTTTCACAACCTATGACCTAAATGAATCTTTTCTTGAAATTTCAAAGAATAAAATATTCAACCGATATGTTTATCTTACATTCGAATTCAAATTTTAGAAAAAAAAGTAATTTTTCAGATTAACTTTACCATAATTCATCTATAAAATTACAAAAAATTCAAAGAAAAACCTTTGAGAACATACAAAAAAGATTCTCAAAGGTTTTTAAATTTAAAAAGATGATAAAAATTAAAAAAACTACGTTATTTTTTTAATTTTATATGTCAAAAATAGTTTAAATAACGTTGAATGACGCTTTATGAAGCTCATTGAAACGTTTTATAACGTCATTTACATTCCGAATTGACTTTTTAGTCCAATCAATACGTATTTTTAGTTTTTCTTCATCTGAAAGTTGCCAATTTATACTTGATTTTCGTAGTTTTTCAGTTAGTTGCTGCAAAATAATAGCTACACAAACCGAAATGTTTAGACTCTCGGTAAATCCTACCATTGGAATTTTTAAATACGTATCTGCTTGTTCCAATACTTCACGTGACAAACCATCTTTTTCAGTTCCGAAAAAGAAAGCACTTGGTTTGCTGATGTCAAAGTCATCTAAAAAATTAGCTTTTGTATGTGGAGTTGTTGCCACAATTTGATATCCTTTCTTGCGTAACGTATCAATACAGTTTTTTGTGCTTTCATATCGAAAAGTATCAACCCATTTTTGCGCTCCCATCGCTATTTTTGCGTCTAAACGCTTTCCAAAACGTTCTTCTATCAAATGTGCCTGCTGCACACCAAAAACTTCACAGCTGCGTATCACGGCGCTTGTGTTGTGCATCTGAAAAACGTCTTCAATTGCTACGGTAAAGTGATTCGTGCGTTGCGAAAGGATTTCTTCAAATCTATTTTTTCGTGCATCAGTTATAAAATTCTCTAAGTATGTTAAAAATGTATGTTCTAACGTATTCATTCTTTTAATTTATTTAGTTTTTGTTTTCAACTTGATTATTTTTACTTTTTTCATCAGATTTTTAATAAAAAATTATTGATTATATTATTTTTTATCATAAAAACAGCTCTTCCCTCCTACTTTTTCCAAAATTTTAGCATTTTTAAAAATTTTAATATATAAAAAATAATTTTGCATATCAAAAATAACTTTTATTTCTTATCTTTGTCAAAATTTTGAACTTTAACAAATATTTTAACGTATAAAAAATGATTTTGTATATTAAAAATCATTTTTACAACATTACTTTTTTAATTTTATATGTATAAAATATAATTTACAACGTTTATTTTTAAAATTTCAACATTACTTTTATATTTTTTTATATCAAAAAATAATTTTTATATTTTATCTTTGTCAAAGTTTAAAACTTTGACAAAGATTTAACGTACAAAAAACAGTTTTACTCTAAAATACATCATATAACAAATAAAAAATTTGATTTATAAGATATAAATCAAATTTTTATCGTGTTTAAAATCTGTATGCTGTTATTTATTTAAAAATAAAACACAACAAAATGTTTTTCATTGTTGTTTTATTGTTTTTGTATATCACTATCAATCAATCCGTCACGCAATCGAATAATTCGATGAGCGTGTTGCGCGATATCTTCTTCGTGGGTTACTAAAATAACGGTATTTCCTTTTTGGTGAATCTCGTCAAAAAGCGCCATTATTTCGTACGAGGTTTTGGAATCGAGGTTTCCGGTGGGTTCATCAGCCAAAATAATCGAAGGATGATTAACCAAAGCCCGCGCCACGGCAACCCGCTGGCGTTGCCCTCCGGATAACTCATTGGGTTTATGACTCATACGGTCAGCCAACCCAACCAATTCCAAAACTTCACGAGCGCGCTCTTGGCGTTTTTCTTTTTTAATTCCGGCATAAACCATTGGCAAAGCAACGTTATCCAACGCCGTTGTTCGCGGCATCAAATTAAAAGTTTGAAACACAAATCCGATTTCTTTATTGCGAATATCGGCAAGTTCCCCGTCAGATAACTTACTCACATCCTTTCCGTTAAGAAAATATTCCCCCGATGTGGGCGTATCCAAACACCCCAAAATATTCATCAATGTGGATTTGCCCGAACCTGACGGTCCCATCAGCGCTACGTACTCCCCTTTCTTAATATCCAAATGAATTCCTTTAAGAACGTTCAAAATTTCGCTTCCTAATTTAAAATCGCGTTTTATGTCTCTAATTTCCAATAAATTCATAGCGTGCTATATATTTGGGAGATTTGGTTATTTCGTGCGAATATATGAAAAATATCACACTTTAACGAAAAAAAGTTCTTTTTTTTGTTCTTTACGGATAAAAGCATATCCCTGCTTAAAAGTATCAACACAAGCCGTTGTTTGATGATGTTGCACAATTTTACGCCAATGCGGTTTGTTCATTTTCGTATGTATATCATTAAGTATCAAAACACTATCATTGTGCATACAGGTCAAAAAAGAAGTCGGGCAACTGGTTTTCAAGCTATTTTTCAGGAAAATCAAATCGTATTTTTTGGTTTTCATTTCCAAATCAAAATTGCTTTCAATCTGAATATTTTTAAAAACGGAATTGAGTATTTTTTGAAGATTTTCATCATCAATCAGCATATTTTTCACGCCAAAATGCCGAATTATTTGCAACAAAAGTGAAAATTGTTTTGATGAAATTCCCGTTTGAAGCAACTGATTCATCGGAGCAATTGTTTTTTGATTTTTTAAGCATAAACAATTTGTAATCAAATCAAAAACAAAAGGAGAATGCACTCCGTGTAAATGAATTGAGCGAACCAAGAAACGAAGATAATCTGTAAAAATCACCTGTAAGTGTTAAAAAATTCGCTTGCAAAAATAGAAAAAACAGTTTATAAATTTACTATTTTTCAAAAAAGTTATATATTGCGGGTCAAATCAAGAAGAAAAGAATTTCAATCACTTTTACATTTTTAAGCGTATGGAAAAAAAGAAAAAAATAGCGTTACACTGGCAAATCCTCATCGGAATGCTTGCCGGCGGTTTGTTGGCTTTGGTAATGTTGCAATTTTCGTGGGGCAAAAACTTTGTTTTGGATTACATCAAGCCCTTCGGAAATATGTTCATCAAAGCACTAAAAATCATTGCTATTCCTCTGATTTTAGCTTCATTAATCAAAGGAATTTCCGATTTGAAAGATATTTCCAAGTTCTCAAAAATCGGTACACGAACCATTTTAATTTATATGATGACAACGGTTTTGGCGGTTTCCATCGGGCTTACGGTGGCAAACATCGTACAACCCGGCAAAATGCTTACCTCCGAAACCCGAACCGAATTGATGGAAGGCTTTAAATCACAAGCAGATAAAAGCATCAGCATTGCGCAAAAACAAAAAGAAGCCCGACCGCTTGATGCCATTGAAAATCTTATTCCGGACAACCTTTTCCTATCAGCGACGGATAATTCCAATATGTTGCAAATTATTTTCTGTGCCATTCTTTTCGGGTTTGCGATGATTTTAATTCCGGAAGAAAAAACCAAACCGATGAAGGATTTTTTCAACAGCCTCAATGATATTATATTGAAAGTCATTGATTTAATAATGAAAGTTGCCCCTTACGGTGTGTTTGCCCTCATTGCCGGTTTAATTGTTGAAGTGCCTAATTCAGAGGTACTTTCGGCTTTGTTTGTTTATGCTTTGTGCGTGTTTAGCGGTTTAACGATACTGATGGGCATCTATTGCATTTTAGTATGGGTTTTCACCAAACGAACGCCGAAATTTTTCCTTCAAAAAATGGCTCCGGTTCAGCTATTGGCATTTTCAACCAGTTCAAGCTCGGCAACAATGCCCTTAACGATGGAACGCGTGGAAGACGAATTGGGTGTAGATGAAGAAGTTGCGAGCTTTGTAATTCCGTTGGGCGCTACCATAAATATGGACGGAACCAGTTTGTATCTCGGTATCGCCACCATTTTCATTGCACAGGCTTCGGGCTTGGATTTGAGTTTCACGGCTCAGTTGGGAATTGTCGTTACCGCCACATTAGCTTCTATCGGGGCAGCGGGCGTTCCGGGTGCCAGCATCGCGATGTTGGTTATCATTTTGGAACAAGCGGGCATACCCGAAGCCGGATTGGCACTTATCTTTGCCGTTGATCGCCCACTGGATATGATGCGAACCGTAGCCAACGTTACCGGCGATGCCTGTGTGGCAATGATTGTCGGGAAATCGGTTGGGAAGTTACACGATGTAAATGAAAAACAACAACATACTTAGCTGTAAATCATATATATATGAAAAATACCATAGCCCGTAGGGTTCACGATTTTTTAAAAAAATATCCTCCTTTTGATGCTATTGATGAGAATGATTTGCTCAATTTATCAAAGGAAGTAGTGGTTATTTATTTACAAAAGGGAGAAATTTTATTCAAAGAACACGACCAAGCACACGATTATTTATACATCGTAAAAGAAGGCGCTATTGAAATTCGGCAAACGGTGAATGACAACTCGGAAATGGTGGATATTTGTGATGAAGGCGATGTGTTTGGCGTGCGACCGATTATTACCAACACGCCTTATATGATGACGGCTGTTACACAAGAAGAATCAATCGTTTACGGGATTCCCGCCAATGAATTTCGCCCCATTATTGAAAAAGATACCAAAATAGGGCTGTATCTAATCGAAATTTTTGCCTCAAAAACACGTAATCCCTATTCGGTTGATTATACCAAGTTTTTGTATCAGAATTTTGACCGCAATATGCTTCAAAAAGATTTTTTTGAACTACAACCGGCTGTTTATGTTCGTAAAGTAGTCAAAATCAAACCAGAAGAAAACATTCAACAAGCTACTTCTTTAATGACGGAAAAGCGTGTGAGCAGCATTGTGGTAACCGATTCCGATAAAAAACCGCTCGGCATCGTTACCGACAAGGATTTACGAAAACAAATCGCAACGGGTTTCTTTTCATTGGATATGAAAGTGGCACAAGTGATGAGCACCCCCGTCAAAACCTATCCAAAACGAATGACCATCGCCCAAGCCCAGTTTGAAATGATTAAAAATAACATTAATCATTTGATAATCACCGAAGACGGAAGTCCTCAAACCGCTGTATGCGGCATTATGACTCAGCACGACATTGAAACCGTTAAAGGCAACAGTATCCCTGAACTGATGAAAGCCGTAAAGCGCTCAAAAAAGTCAAAACACCTAAAACGGATTCGCAAGCAATCACTTAACTTACTGAAAGGCTATGTGTTACAAAACATTCCGTTAGGCTTGATAACCGATTTGTTTCATCAGCTTTTTGAAGCCATTACCGTAAAAGTCATTGAAATATGTATCAAACGAATGCCTGCTCCCCCACCCGTTCGTTTTGCGTGGGTAGGTTTGGGAAGCTATGCCCGAAAAGAACAATTTTTACTCACTGATCAAGACAACGCTATTGTTTTTGAGAATGTTACGGAAGAAAATTATGAAAAAACACAAGAATATTTTCTGCAATTAGCCGATAAAATCAACACGATGCTCAACAAAATCGGGTACGATTACTGTCCGGCTGATATGATGGCTCGAAACCCAAATTGGTGTTTGAGTTTGGAAAAATGGGAATCCCAGTTTCATAAGTGGATATCTAATGCCAACGATGCCGACCTTTTGATGTTTTCGATTTTTTATGATATGGCATTTTCTTTCGGCGAACCTACACTGGTGCAAAAACTGAGTGAAAAAGTAGTTGATTTTACTCAAAATAATGAGCGTTTTATGGCTTTATTGGCAAAAAGTGCGCTTGAAAATCCTTCTCCTCTTGGATTTTTCAGAAATTTTATTGTAGAACACGACGGAAAATACAAAGACCAATTTGATTTAAAAGCCCGAGCTTTGACAACCATTAGTGATATAGCCCGTTTGCTTACACTTTTGTTTAAAATCAAAAACGTTACCAACACCGCCGAACGATTTGAAAAGTTAGCCGAAGCCGAACCTGCCAATAAAGAACTTTATTTAGATGCCGCCTATGCCGCCAAAGCACTGTTAAAATTCAGAATTAAAAGCGGATTAAAACACGATAACAACGGAAGATATTTGGATATCAATAGTTTAAGCAAGGAAGAAAAAACCAAATTAAAACGTTGTTTCAAATCCATTTCACAGGTGCAAGATTTGGTACGGCAGCGTTTTAAAGTAAGTTTAACGTATGTTTAATCATAAAAAAATCCGGAGTTATCAAAAGATAACTCCGGATTTTGTATTAATTAATAATTTTTTAAACATTCCTTATTTAAGAACAAATTCTGTTTCACCCACATTACGGAGTTTGTCATCAAAAACAACCACTTTGTAAGTTCCTTTTTCAAATCTGTCACCTGACTTTGCTACAAAATCACACACATCAATGTTTTTGTTTTCATAGATAAACCGTGCAGCGGTACTGTAATTGATGGTTGTATCTTCCATTGAGGTAGTTTCATTTTGCCCTAATGTAATTCCGCTTGGGTCAATCAATTGCACGTAGAAGTAACGTGTTCCGGATTTAGCAATCCTGTTAGCGGTTACGGTAAAACAAACACGAATTTTGTCAGCAGCTCTTGAACGGCTAGTTTCAATTAACTTTCCGCTTGAACGCTCTTTCACAGCTTCGGTAACTAACTTACTGATGCTCAACGCCTCACCACTTTCAACCACTTTTTTAAGCTTCGTGTTTTGTTGCACCAATGAATCGGCATAAACGGTAGCATTTTGCAACGCTCCGGTAACGCTGTCGCGTTGTTGCGTAATCACAGCATTTGAACGGCGCAACGAATCATTGATTGCCAACAAACGCTCACGCTCTTTGGTTAGGGCAAACACCTGATTGCGATACTTGTTCAATGAGGCGATGGAAACTTTCATCGTTTTAAGAGAGTCTATGTATAGACTCACCTTATTGCGAGCTTCAACCAACTCTTGGCTTGTAGCTTTATTTTCTTCAACAGCTTTATCATAACTGGTTTTTAAAGCTCCAAGCTCATTGATGATTTGCTCTTTTTGTAGGTTAAGCTCAGCCTCGTTTTTTTCTTTTTCTGTACGAAGCGAATAAGCGTGGTATCCCACAAAACCGGTCGTGATAGCCAAAATTCCAATTAAAATCTTGGATACTACTCCCCCCCCTTTTTTAGGCTCATTGTTGTACTCATTTTCAAATGAAAATTCTTCCTGTTGAGTCTCTTTTAAGTTGTCTGAATTCATCATAGCTTTTTCCTTTTTTGTTCACAGGGCAAATATATACAAAAGTTTGATAGCCTCACAAAATTTTATGTTTTTTTTCACATATTTTTTTTCGTGCAAGAAATCGCTTAAAGACATAAAAAACTAAAAACCAAATAAATACACTATTTTTTAATTATTTTCATAATTTAAAATTTTCTTGTAAAATAACTCGTTTTTGCAAAAAAGAAAGTATTTTTGCAACGATTTTTCTATTTCGTAGTTATGTTAGTTCGGTATTGTGCCATTATTTTCGGGTGTTTGGCTTTGGGTGAATTGGTTGTTTACCTGACGCAAATCCGTTTTCCTTCAAGTATTATAGGAATGTTTTTTCTGACCCTGTTTTTGCATTTGGGGTGGGTAAAATTGCAGTGGGTAAAAGCGATTTCAGACCTTTTGATTGCAAACTTAGGGCTGTTTTTTGTCCCGCCGAGTGTTGCCGTTTTGGTTTATTTCGATGTGATTTCAAGCAACTTTTGGTCGATTAGTACCGCCATAGTTGTCAGTACGATAGCTGTTATGGTAGTTACCGGACACGTTTATCAATTTTTACGCAAAAAAATAAAGTAAAGATGAATTCATTTTCAGAAAATCCGCTATTGCTTTTGACTTTGACCTTCCTTATATATTACGGAGCCTTATTTTTACAGAAAAAATACAAATCGCCCCTATTGAGTCCGGTTTTGATAACCACAGCGGTTTTGATTGGTTATCTGTTGGTTTTCAGTATTTCATACGAAAAATATGTACAAGCGGGCGTTTTTATTGAGTTTTGGCTGAAACCCTCAATTGTTGCACTGGGTGTGCCGTTATATTTGCAACTTTCAAAAATCAAAAAACAATTAATTCCGCTTATTGTATGTCAGTTTATTGGCAGTTTAGTGGGGATTTTTTCGGTTTGTTTTACCGCTAAATGGTTGGGAGCAGGCAAAGAGGTGGTTACTTCACTCACACCCAAATCGGTAACAACGCCCATCGCCATTGAAATATCACAAACCCTTGGCGGCATACCCGCCATTACGGTTACTTCGGTACTTGCCACAGGAATTTTAGGCAGCCTTTTCGGATTTAAAATTTTGGAAATATGCAGCGTGAAAAGCCCGATGGGCAAAGGCATCGCAATGGGAACGGCGGCTCACGGACTGGGTGTTATGGCAGCGTTTCGGCTCAGTGAAAAACACGCCGCTTATGCCAGTTTAGGAATGATTTTCAACGGAATTTTCACAGCTGTTTTAGCCCCCGCGATTATGAAATGGCTCAGTGTTTGGTTGTAAAAAAGAGCAATTTACAAACGTGTGTAAACTGCTCTTTTTGATTAAAAAAACTATACTTAAATCTTTTTCAATTGTTGCTGCATCATTTTGATTTGCTCGGTCATCATATTTTGCTTGTCTAATTTTTTGGCTTCGGCAAGCAATTCTTGAGCTTCTCGTTTTCGGCGTTTTTGCATCATAATTCCCGCCAAACTCAGTTTTGCCATCGCAACGTCATAATCCATCGTAAGTCCCAAATCCAGCGCCTTACGGAAGAATTTTTCGGCTTGCGTCAAGTTAATTTGCGAGTAAATAA
Source organism: Capnocytophaga sp. (assembly GCF_030532915.1). Lineage (GTDB taxonomy): Bacteria > Bacteroidota > Bacteroidia > Flavobacteriales > Flavobacteriaceae > Capnocytophaga. Next base: position 59,279 of record NZ_JAUNKD010000007.1, on the reverse strand, counting down.
TTCCGTGTAAATAATTGTAATATCCCTGTTGTTTTTTGATTAAAGCCGTTTCGGGTTCCACAATTTTGCTCAACCATTTTTGTGTTCCGGCAAAGTCTTGTTTTCGCAATCTGAAAAACGCCAGCAAAATAAATTCATTGCGGAAATACAAAAAAACGGGAATTAACGACAAGAGCAACAACGCAATGCCGTTACCGATATTTCCTTCCACAAACTGATAAACTGCCCACACGACAATCAATGCGGCTATACCTATTTTTACGTATTTATTCTGTAAATATTTCATTTTTCTGTTTTTTAGGCGTGCAAAAGTAGCAAATTAAATGTGATTTCACAATTTTATTTTCCGTCTCTATCAACTTTGATGCGCTCGGAGCGGTTTGCCAGCTCCCACGTAAGGGCAAAAATGAGCTTGGTTCGTTTGGTAAGTGCCTCAAAATCTATCTTTTCATACGTATCAGTAGGCTGATGATAGTCATCGTGAATGCCGTTGAAGAAAAATACGGACGGAATGCCGTGTTTTGCAAAATTGTAGTGGTCAGAACGATAATAAATCTGCCAAGGGTCATTTCGGTCGTCATATTTATAATCTAAATGCAAGCCGACATACTTTCGATTCATCGTTTCGTTAATAGCGTGAAGCTCAGAACTTAGTCGATCTGCTCCAATCACATAAATATAATTATTATCGGTATGTAAATCGTCTACCCGCCCAATCATATCAATATTGATATTGGCAACCGTATTTTTCAAAGGGTACAACGGATTTTGGGAATAATAATCCGAACCGTAAAGCCCTTTCTCTTCGGCGGTCACCAATAAAAACAGTATGGAACGCTTGGATGAAAATCCTTTTAGTTTGGCTTGGGTAAAAACACGTGCCAATTCCATCACGGCTACGGTTCCGGAACCGTTATCATCGGCGCCGTTAAAAATCTGACCAAAACTGCTTCCGATATGGTCATAATGCGCTGAAACAACGATAATTTCATCGGGTTTTTCACTTCCTTCCACAAAAGCCCAAATGTTGTCGGAATCACCAAAACGATTGCCCCAAAACGATTTTGGAATGCTTTGAAACCAGCCCGAAGCCTTGGGCGGGCGGCTAATCCCTTCTTTCTCATAGCGTGAAACGATGTAATTGGCTGCTTTTTTGATGCCTTCACTCCCTGTGTCACGTCCCTGCATTGAATCGGCAGCGATTACTTGCAAAGTTTCACGAAGCCGAGGCTGTGAAATTTCATTCAAAAACAACGACAATATTTTATCATCTTGCTGTAAGTCAGCTTTCTGCGAACTACAACTTAGTAGCGATAGCATAAAAAAGACAAAAAATAATTTTTTCATTTTTTCTGTAATCATTAAAATTTAACGGGTGCAAAATTAGCAAAGAATTTAAATTTAATCTGAATATTCCCAGAAATTAATTTTTTTATTCGTACATTTGCCCGATTTTATTACACACTGACAAAATGTTGCGTGAACAACTCAAAAATTTGTTTCCTGACCATATTGAAGAGCCGATTGCCAAGCAAGAACCCTCAAATGTGTGGTTGCAAGATGACCCGCTGTTATGCAAATACGAAAAACGCAAAGGCAAACCCGTAACTGTCATTGAAGGATACACAGGGGCAGACCACGATTTTAAAACATTAACCAAAGAAATCAAAACACTTTTAGGCGTTGGCGGATCATTCAAAAACGACACCATCATCATTCAGGGAGATTATCGCGAAAAAATTATGGATTTTCTCAAAAGTAAGGGTTTTAAGGTGAAACGTGTAGGAGGATAAATTAAATAATAATTACTTATAAACTTTTTAAATTATGAAACTATTAGAAGGAAAAACAGCCGTTATTACGGGAGCAAGCAGGGGTATCGGGCGAGGAATTGCCGAAGTTTTTGCCTCACACGGAGCCAATATCGCCTTTACGTACAACTCATCGGTTGAGGCGGCACAAAAACTTGAAGATGAACTGAAAGCCAAGGGTATAAAAGCCAAAGGATATCAAAGTAATGCTGCCGATTTTAACGAAGCTCAAAAATTTATTGATACGGTTGTATCAGAATTTGAAAATATTGACATTCTGGTTAATAACGCCGGAATTACCAAAGATAATCTGCTAATGCGTATTTCGGAAGAAGATTTTGACAAAGTGATTGAAGTGAATTTGAAATCCGTTTTTAATATGACCAAAGCCGTGCAACGCACAATGCTAAAACAGCGAAAAGGTTCCATCATTAACATCAGCAGCGTTGTTGGTGTAAAGGGAAATGCGGGACAATCAAACTACGCCGCATCAAAAGCCGGAAGCATTGGTTTTACCAAATCAATCGCGCTTGAATTGGGTTCGCGAAACATTCGTTGTAATGCCATTGCACCGGGCTTTATCGAAACCGAAATGACCGCCGTGCTTGACGAAAAAGTAGTGCAAGGCTGGCGCGATAATATTCCGCTAAAACGCGGCGGAAAACCCGAAGACGTGGCAAACGCCTGCGTGTTTTTAGCCTCTGATATGTCGGCTTACATAACAGGTCAGGTGCTTAACGTTGATGGCGGAATGCTTACATAATTTTGATATATCATAAAAACTGTTTACTTTTGCCCAATGCAAATAAAAAAACACATCATTATAAGTTTGGTAGGAGCCGGATTGGTAAGCTCTTGCGGAGAGTATCAAAAGGTGTTGAAATCACCCGATAGTTCAGCCAAATACACAATGGCTGAACAACTCTATAAAGACGGAAAATACAAAAAAGCAATCCGGTTGTTTGAGCAATTTTCACCTGCCTATGCCGGAAAACCGCAAGGCGAACGCGTGCTGTATATGTTCGGTGATTCATATTACAAATCTAAGCAATACAACTTGGCTGCGTATCAGTTTGAGCGTTTTCAAAAATTGTATCCACGAAGTGAAAAGGTTGCCGAAGCCGCTTTTTTAGAGGCAAAATCGCTTTACACCGAAGCACCCAAATACAGTGTAGACCAGACTTTTACAAACAGTGCACTTGAAAAGTTACAACTTTTCTTAGACCGCCATTCACGCTCTGAATACGCCGCAGAAGCCAATGAAATGACTTTGGATTTGGTTACTCGTTTACAAAAAAAAGAATTTGAAATAGCCAAACAATATGATTTAATCCGTGATTATCAGGCGGCTATCAAGTCATTAGACAATTTTTTAGCTAACAATCCCGGAAGTGTTTTCAGAGAGGAGGCCCTTTACATTCGGTTGCATTCCGCTTACGAATGGGCAGCAAACAGCGTGGAACACAAAAAGAAAGAACGACTGGACATTGCTAAAGAAGCCTATCAAACCCTAATGAAGTCGTTCCCTGAAACGCGCTATAAAAAAGACGCCGACAGAATGCTTGGGAAAATTGAAACATCATTAAAAAATTATTCGTAACTCTTATTATAAAAATTACAAACTATGGATTTTAAAAAGATTGATGCACCTACAACTACGGTTACCTACAACCGAAGTGCCATTGAAGCGCCTACCGAAAATATTTACGAGGCAATCTCAATCATTGCAAAACGTGCCGTTCAAATCAATTCTGAAATAAAAAAGGAACTCATCGAAAAATTGGATGAGTTTGCCACCAACAACGATAATTTGGAGGAAATTTTTGAAAATAAGGAACAAATTGAAGTTTCTAAATTTTACGAAAAACTTCCTAAGCCACAAGCTATCGCCATTAAAGAATGGTTGGAAGATAAGGTTTATTACAGAGAATCAAACTAATCCATACCTGTTTAAACAATTTAGCATAACTCCAAACAATGAAAATCAAACTTAATTATTTCATTGTATGGAGTTTATCTGTTTGTGTTAAAAGCCGTTGTTTCATCTTTTTTAAGCTAAAAATGAATATAATTTTAGGGATTACGGGTGGCATTGCAGCCTATAAAACGCCTCATTTGGTACGCCTGCTCGTTAAGCAAGGACATCAAGTACAGGTAATTACAACCGAAAATGCCGAGGCTTTCGTAGCCCCGCTGACATTAGCTACACTTTCTAAAAACAAAGTACTTTCATCATTTCAAACCAATGATAATCAATGGAATAACCACGTTGATTTGGCACTCTGGGCTGATGTGATGCTCATAGCGCCCGCCACGGCAAACACTTTGGCAAAAATGGCTCACGGTCAGTGTGATAACCTATTACTCGCTACTTATTTTTCAGCAAAAGCGCCCGTTTTTGTGGCTCCCGCTATGGATTTGGATATGTACGCACATCCAACGGTGAATAAGAATTTGGAAAAACTGCAATCCTTTGGAAATCAAATTATTCCTGCCGCATATGGCGAACTGGCAAGCGGACTGGTTGGGCAAGGCAGAATGGCAGAACCGGAAGACATCGTTACCGCAATTGAAAATACACTTTGTAAAAATAGCGTCTTTAAAGGAAAAAAGATAGTCATTACCGCCGGACCTACTTACGAAGCCATTGACCCTGTGCGTTTTATAGGGAATTTTTCCACCGGAAAAATGGGAATAGCCCTTGCCAATGAAGCTGCTGCACAAGATGCCGAGGTTCATTTGATTTTAGGACCTTCCGCTGAAACGAATATCGATAAAAAGGTACAGGTACACCCAGTAATTAGCGCCTTACAAATGTACGAAGCCACTATAAATGAATTTGATAACGCCAATATTGCGATTCTTTCAGCAGCCGTAGCAGACTATACCCCGAAAACAAAAGCACCTGAAAAAATTAAGAAAAAGGACACAAATTTAATTTTGGAGCTGGTAAACACCGTTGATATTTTGGCAGCATTGGGCAAACGAAAAAAACAACAAGTGCTTATCGGTTTTGCTTTGGAAACCGAAAACGAATTGGAAAATGCCAACAAAAAATTAACCCGAAAAAATTTAGACGGCATTGTTCTTAACTCATTGAAAGACAAAGGAGCAGGTTTTGGAACAGAAACTAATAAAATCACTTTCATCACTCATAAGAGTCAAACTGCTTTTCCGCTAAAAAGCAAAAAAGAAGTAGCCAAAGATATTTTAAACGAAATTCAAAAAATAATGTAGCACCCTATTTGAGGGCTTCCATACTGAAAATGAAAATATTAGACTGGTACATATTAAAACGATATTTGACCACTTTTTTGGCTCTGATGGTGCTTTTTGTACCCATCGGCATCGTTATTGACCTATCGGAAAAGGTCGATAAAATGATTGAACGAAAAGCTCCAATTGACGAAATATTAATCTATTACGGGAGTTTTGCCATTTATTTCGCTAATATTTTATTCCCGATTTTGTTGTTTTTATCCATCATTTGGTTTACGTCCAAATTGGCGAATAACACCGAAATTATTGCCATTTTAAGTTCCGGAATTTCGTTTAACCGCTTTTTACGTCCGTTTTTTATCGGAGCTTCCATCATTTCGGTAATTGTTTTTGTTATGGGAATGTTTGTTGTTCCGGAAGCAAGCCAATATTACAACGATTTTGCCAATAAATACACACGCAGCCGAACTGTCAGTAGCGTGAACGATTTGTACAATCAATTTTCAGAAAACGATTACCTGTACGTCAGTTCGTTTAACTATAACGAAAAAACGGGTTACAATTTTTCGGTGGAACATTTTGAAGGAATTTATCTGAAACAAAAAATAATGGCGCAATCCATTCAGTGGATTGAAAATGACAGCGTAAAAACGTATCGATTAACGGATTACGTTAAACGCACCATCGGTAAACACGAGGACATCATTGAGCGTAAGCCTGTGCTTGACACGCTTTTCAACTTCTCAATTGAAGATTTAATGCCGATGGAATATGCCGCTGAAAACAAAAATATTTTTGAACTCAATAAATTCATTGAGCGCGAAAGAATGAAAGGATCACCTAACTTAAACCTCTATCTATTAGTAAAATACCGCCGATGGGGCCTGATGGTTACGGCTTTTATTTTGACTATTATCGGAGTTGCCGTGTCATCGGTAAAACGCAGAGGTGGAATGGGTGTAAACTTAGCATTCGGGATTGTTATCGGCTTTGTATTCGTATTTTTCGACCGTATTTTTGGCACACTTGCCGAAACTTCGGGTTGGTCGCCCTTAATGGCAGTCGCCATCCCGAATATTATATTTTTACTACTGGCAATTTACCTACTCAAATCCGTGCGAAGTTAATACAACTAATTATCAAGTGATTACCGTCTTGTTTTTTTGATTATCAATTACTTTACAGCTTCTGATTATGCAATCACGCCACTACCGATAAGCTCATCTTCGGTATACCAAACAGCAAACTGCCCCTCAGTAACAGCACTTTGCGGATTTTCAAAATGAATAAACAATCCGCTTTCAGCCTTGTACAAAACCGCTTTTTGCAAGGGTTGTCGGTAACGGATTCGCACCATAACTTCCTTACTATCACCTGTTTGCAGAGCCAAATCAGGGCGAACCCAATGCAATTCTGCATTGTCAATAAACAAGGCATTTCGGAAAAGTCCGCGGTGTGTATTCCCTTGCCCTACGTATATAACATTCTGATTTACATCGGTTTCTATCACAAAAAGCGGTTCAGGTGTTCCGCCTACGTGTAGCCCTTTTCGTTGCCCTTTGGTGAAATAATGAGCCCCCTGATGTGAGCCGACTTTCTTTCCGTCAGAAAGCTGATAATGAAAACGTTGCGACAAATATTTCAATTCATCTTCGTAGGTTTCAAACGCTTTTAGACTGTCAAACGCCTGATAGCCTTTCCAATCGGTCGGAATTTCAACAATATCACCCGTTTTGGGTTGCAGTTTTTGTTGTAAAAATTCAGGCAAACGCACCTTCCCAACAAAGCAAAGTCCCTGAGAATCTTTCTTTTCGGCGGTAATCAGTCCTTGCTCGGCAGCGATGGCTCTGACTTCTGATTTTTGCAGTTCCCCAATCGGAAAAAGAGCCTTACTGAGCTGGTCTTGTGATAGTTGGCACAAAAAATAGGACTGGTCTTTATTAGTGTCTTTCCCTGAGAGCAAACGATAGATTTTTTCGCCGTTGATTTCGGTTTCTTCCTTTCGGCAATAATGCCCTGTTGCCACGAAATCCGCCCCAAGCGAAAGAGCCAATTTCATAAACACATCGAACTTTATCTCTCTGTTACACAGTACATCAGGGTTTGGCGTACGTCCGTTTTCATACTCGTTAAACATATAATCCACGATGCGTTGTTTGTAAGGTTCGCTCATATCAACGGTCTGAAACGGAATGCCCAATTTTTCGGCTACCAAAAGAGCATCATTGCTGTCTTCCAGCCACGGACACTCGTTGGAAATGGTTACCGAATCATCGTGCCAGTTCTTCATAAAAAGCCCAATCACCTCATACCCTTGCCGTTGCAACAAATACGCTGCCACACTGCTATCCACACCGCCCGAAAGCCCTACGACTACCTTTTTCATACTATCTGCCGAATTTTTAGTTAATTATCAAGATGCAAAGTTACTATTTTTTTATGATTTTTCGTTATTTTACATCACTCCTACTTCTGTTTTTAGGCTAAAATTCATAATTTTGCCATCTTTTTATAAAAACCACGCAATTTGAACTACGTAAAAAGCACAAAATCAACCTAATGAATATAAAACAACAGATAAAAACAGTATTTGATTTTTATTTAGATAACAGTATCCACGTTGCTTTATCGGTGGTATTCATTACGTTTCTTACCTTTGATACACAGCATATTAAACCAAATTATGTACTACTGTGCTTTATTTTTTGTAGTACCATTTTCGGATATAATTTTTCCAAAAGAAGAATCAAAAAAGCAATTATTTTAAATACTGTTTGTTTTTTAATCTCCATATTTTCACTGTGTTACCTTCCGTTTAATATTCAAAAAATCAGCCTTTTTACTTTCGTAATATTATTTTTCTACACCTACCCCACCCGATTCAACTTACGAAAAATTCCGTATGCAAAAATCGTCATTGTAGCATTTTGTTGGATTTTAACAAGTATTTTGATGCCCGTCATAGTCGAACGATTACCCGACCAAAAAGTAATGTTATATGCCTTTTCTTTTTTTGTTTGGATTGGAATTTTAATCCTACCTTTTGATATTCGCGACATAAAAACAGATGTCAGCATTGTAACTTTCCCCAGAAAATTAGGCACTCAAAACACTAAAAATATAGGAATTAGCATTATAATAATTTTGTTTTTTTTCAATCTGTATAACGAAATTCCTTTTGTTATCAATTTTTTGTTTACCACAACTATAAGCCTTTTCTTAATATTTTCTAGCACAGAAAAAAGTCGGTATTACTACACTTTTTGGGGTGAAAGCATTCCTATTTTTATTGGATTTATTTATCTTTTACTTAATAAATTCTAAATTAAAAGTAAAAAAATTATAAAAAAGTTCCTATTTTTGCTCGTTTTAAAGTGATTTCATATTTTTATATCGAAAATGGCAGTAAGACCTCTTTACAAACTGAAAATCAATGAGAATATTACACACATCAGATTGGCATTTAGGAAAAACACTTTATGCAAAAAAAGAAAGACAAGCAGAACACATTGCTTTTCTGAACTGGTTACAGTCCACTTTAAAAGAGCAATCCATTGATATTCTTTTGATTGCAGGAGACGTATTTGACAACGCAACACCAAGCATTACCTCACAAAAAATATATTATGATTTTTTAACACAAATACAAAACACGCCCTGCAAAAACGTGATTATTGTAGGGGGCAATCACGATTCACCCAATTTTTTAAACGCTCCAAAAGCACTTTTGGCAGCCTTGAACATCACCGTAATTGGCAGCGTTACCAATTCCCTTGAAGATGAAGTTATCCTAATCAAAGACAGCAACTTAAACCCTGTAATGATTATTTGTGGTGTTCCTTTTTTACGTGAACGTGACATCAGTAAATTCACTGAAAAAGAGAGTTATACCGACCGTTCCAAACGCGTGAACGAAAATATTAAAAAACACTATCAGGAAATTGCTACAATTGCTGAACAAATCTGTGTTAAAATTTCTAAAAAAATCCCAATTATTGCTATGGGACATTTGTCTGTTATCGGTGGAAAAAGAAGTGATGACGATGGCGTTCGTGAAACCTACATCGGGAATGTGGAAGCCATTAGTAGCGATATTTTCCCAAAAGCATTTGATTATGTGGCACTTGGTCATTATCATATTCCGTCTGTCATCAAAAATCACATTCGATATTGTGGGTCTCCCATTCCGATGGGATTTGGTGAAGCAAAACAAAAAAAATGTGTTTACATAATTGATTTTGAAGCACAAAATCCTATTGAAACAATTGAAATTCCTGTTTTTCAGCAATTGAAATCAATTATTGGAGATAAAGAATTCATTTACAATCGATTGGAAGAGCTTAAAGCATTAAATACGTCTGTTTGGGTGGAGATTATTTACAACGGAAAAACTATTTTTACCGAACTAAGCTCGTGGGTAAATGAGCAAGTAGCGCATTCAAAAATCGAAATTTTAAAGTTACAAAACAAACAACTTTCGAATGAATCATTAACACAAAACGATACTGAAAACACCCTCAATCAACTAAACCCGATTGATGTTTTTGAAAGATTATTAGAAAAAAATGGCATTGCCGAAACACAAAAGCAAGAACTTAAAATAACTTACCAAGAAATTGTTAATTCATTAGAAACAGAAGATTAATCGTATGAAAATCCTTAAACTTAACTTCAAGAATATAAACTCATTAGCCGGTGAAAATGAGATTGATTTTACCCAATCAGTCTTCACCTATGACGGGCTTTTTGCCATCACGGGCAAAACCGGTTCCGGAAAAAGTTCCATACTTGATGCCATTACCTTAGCCTTGTACGGAAAAACCCCTCGGCTGGAAGTTAGCGGAACCGAAAATGAAGTGATGACCAAAGGAAAAAATGATTGCTACTCAGAAGTTATTTTCGAAGCAAATAAAAAGATATGGAAAACCTCTTGGAAACAAGAACGTAACAGAAACGGAAAATTAAAACCTGTAAACCGTATGATTGCCGATGAACAAAACAACATCATTGCCGACCAAATACGGAGTTGCGATACCAAAATCGTTGCCATCATAGGGCTTACTTTTGAGCAATTCACCAAGGTTATTTTGCTGGCACAGGGCAGTTTCGCCGCTTTTTTACAAGCCGACAAAAACGACAAAGGTGCATTATTGGAGCAAATTACCGGCACGGAAATCTATGGCGAAATTTCACGAAAAGTGTTTGAACGCAACCGAAATGAAAAAGAAAAATTGAGCCTCATCAATGCCGAATTACAATCCATCAAAATGCTTTCAGCAGAAGAAAAACAACGTTTAATCACTGATATTGAAACTATTAAAAAACAAACAGAACAAACCACTTACGAACTTGAGCAACTGGAAATTGCCCGTAAATGGCTGCACGATGTACGACATTTAGAAAATCAAATCAATCAAATTCACGAAAAATTACCCATACTGCAAGCCCAAGCCACTCAAGCCAACATCGTTTTTGAACAACAATACGAAATTTTACAAAACTTAAAAAAACAGCAAGCACAACAAGAACCAATTTTTAAACAAGTACGTGAATTGGATACCAAAATTTCAGAAAAAGAAAAAATGTTAGCTCCCATTTCAAACAGCATTTTGGAATTGGAAAAAGAACATCAAATCCTTGCTGCAACACTCACAAACCAAACTTCCCAACTCGAAAAATTGCAGAAAGTCCTTACTGAAAAACAAAACTGGTTGCACAAACATCATATGTATGAACAACTTACACGAGAGTTTTCTGTTATTGAAAAAGAGCATCAATTGCTTATTGCAACCGAAAATGAAATTGATGATTTTACAAAACAAATCACCTCATTGCAAAATGAAGTTACTTCTAAAAAAGCTGATTTTCAAAAAAGTAGCTCTGATTTTAACATAAAAAACAATGAATTAGAGTTAAAAATTCAAGAATTAGAATCACAAAAATCGGCTTTAAAAACGCTCTTAAACGGAAAGGAAATCTCGGAACTTCAATCCGAAAAAGAAAAAATTTCGGCTTTGGGAGTGCAACTCAAAAATTGGCTCGAAATCGAAAATCAAATCGAAATAAACAAACGAGAAATTTTGGATTTCACCGATAAAGACAACGCCTTTGAAACAACATTAGAGCAACTCTCAGAAAAATTACAATCAGACAAAGAAACGTTAAAACACATTGATAATCAAATAGATTTACTTAACAAAAACATACAATTAACTCTAAAAATACAAAGTTTAGACGCACATCGCAAGCAACTCAAACACGGAGAAGCCTGTCCGCTTTGTGGTGCTTTGGAACATCCGTTTATGGAAAAAGGCACGCCTGAAATAAACGACAACGAAACGAAACTAGCTTCCCTAAAAGAAAAACACTTATTCTTTTTAAATAATATTCAAGAAAATGAAAAAAAACTTACAAAAACGCTATCCGATAAAGAAAATAATCTAATAAACAAGGATAAACAAGAAAAAAAAATACAAGAATTTGGTTTTAAACAAAATGAAATTGAAAATGACATAAAACGGCATCCCATTAATTTTTCGTTCCCCACAGGTGATGATAAATCTGAAAAATTAAACGTTATTCTGTCAGAAAAACGAAATCATTTTAAAACGCTTAATTCCCTGATTGAGAGTGCTAATCAATTGGAAAAACAAATTTCATATCTTCGTGATACTGAAATCATAACATTGCAAAATGAACGAGATAACGCCCTAAATGCTAAAAACAAATCCGAAACCGAACAAAAATTAGCTGAACAGCAACTTTCACAAAAACAATTATTAATCAATTCATTACAAACAAAACAAGAAACTCAAAAAAATGCTTTTTTGGAAAAAATCAAACAATATGACACTGAAAATATTGAGTCACTAAAAAATTACGTAACACTTTGGAATGAAAATAAACAACAAACGGAAAACATAACCCTCCAAATTACCAATCTGACTTCCGATATTGCTATAAATAATAAATCATTAGAGAATAACTCATCGTTTTTAAAAAATAAACAAAATGAAAAAGAACTAATAACAGCAGAAAAAGAAAAATTAACACATTCACGTAATCTTATTTTTGGTTCTAAATCAGTTGAAGCGGAAGAAAACCACCTAAAAAACTTACTCGAAAAAAGTGAAACGGCAAAAACAAAAACCGAAAAAGCTAAAAACGATGCAAATACTGAATTTGAACGGCATAAAGCCATCGCTCACGAAAAACAAACCGAATTATCAGCTCTTAAAACACAACAAATCACCACTTTAACCGAAGAGGAATTGCTTGATTCCTTCCAAGAAAAAAAACGCCTCTATGCCGATTTATCACAAAAAGTAGGCGCCTGTGAACAAACCTTAAAACTCAATGACGAAAATATAAAACAGAATGAGACAAAACGCAACGAAAAAGAAAAACAAGAAGCTATCTATCACAAATGGAGCAGTTTAAATGAACTCATCGGAGCGAGTGACGGCAAAAAATACCGCAACTTTGCCCAAGCGCTGACCTTTGAGCATTTGATAAGCCTCGCCAACCAACAATTGCAAAAAATGTCGGAACGATATTTGCTAAAACGCAGTAATGACAATGGGGCAAATCCGTTTGAGCTTTTGGTAATCGATAAATTTCAGAATGACCAGCAACGAACGGCTCAAAACCTGTCGGGTGGCGAAAAATTTGTGGTTTCGCTTGCCCTTGCCTTGGGTTTAGCTTCAATGGCAAGTAAAAATATGGAAATCAACACAATGTTCATTGATGAAGGCTTCGGAACGCTTGATACCGATTATTTAGATGTAGCCCTCAGCGCGCTTTCTAACCTGCAAAGCGAAGGGAAAATCATCGGCGTAATTTCACATTTATCGGAACTTAAAGAACGCATCGCTACGCATATTGAGGTGATTAGCACCGGAAACGGACATTCAAAAATACAAATTGTAAGCTAAATAATTTCAATGCAAAACACCAAACTACCATTTAAATTGCACCAAAAATTCGTGCGAATTACGTGCGTATAAATTTAATTGTGATTGTGTTACGCTTTCATAGCCATACCCTACCCCGACAAAATAGTTCGGTACGAAAAACAACACATAGCCCCCCAAAGCGCCGTCGGTGCGGTAGGTAATCCCCGCTTCGCTGTTTTTGAGATAAACCCCTGCCAGCGTGATGTTAAATGACGGACTTACGTCTTTTGCAAAGCGCACTTGCAGGCTTGGTCGCAGCGTAAAATCACCCGAAATACGCCAATGATAGCCCCCCATAGCGTAAAAATGCAAACGTTCAGCCACCGAGGTCATTACATCATCCTTAAGCTTAACTTCTCTGGAAGCCAATAAATTAGGAATCGAAATACCCAAATAAAACTTCGGATGTTCATAAAAAATACCCGTGCCGATATTCACTTGAAATTTTCCGGATATGGTCTGTAAATAAGGGTCATAACGCGTGTTGTACGGACTTGTATAAGTGTGAATACGGCTTCCGTCAATGTTAAAAAAGTCGCCTCCAAACTTGATTCCGGTGTATATTTTGGTGCTGTCACTCAATTGCAATGAATATGAAAAATCGGCATAAATTCCGGCTTGTTTTTGTATAAAAATTTTGTTATTTGCAATCGAAAACCCAAGCCCGATACGGTCATTGATTTTATGTGTAGTGAAGAAAGTTTGCGTTTGAGGGGCATCAACCACGCCCTGCCACTGATTGCGAATATCAACAGAAAGCGTATGCCCGCTCTCCGTGCCTACCGCAGCCGGATTAACCAAATTTTTATGCTGATTATAAAATAAATACGTCGGATTTTGAGCTTTCAACTGCCAAAAAGCAAAAACGCTCAAACCGATAAATAAACTATTGCGAAACATCTTTTTCATCGTTAATAATTGATAAATATCCATCCTTGTCGTTTGTAAATTTCAGTGGCATCTAACGTAAATATATAGTAATAAGAACCTTGCGGAACTTTGCTGCCTCCTATGCTAATACCGTTCCATTGATTTTTATACCCCCTCATTTCATAAACCAATTGCCCTAAATGATTGAAAATCCGAAGTGTATTGGTTGGGTAGTTTTCAGCCCTAACGATAGTGAAATAGTCATTAACCCCATCGTTATTAGGTGTAAAAGCATTGGAAATCAACACATAATCTAATGAAGTATCAATACTGTTTTCAATGCCGTCGCCATCAATGTCATTATCACACAAGTCGCCAATACCGTCTTGATCTAAATCCGCTTGGTCAGGGTTGTAAATACTTGGGCAATTGTCCGTATCGTCAAAAAATCCGTCATTATCCGTATCGTCATCACAAACATCACCTACACCGTCTCTGTCCAAATCAGCTTGATCGGGATTGGCTTTTCTGGGGCAGTTATCAGTGGCGTTGGGTATGTTGTCTCCGTCCCAATCATCATCGCAGACATCACCGATACCGTCTTTATCCAAATCATCTTGGTCAGCATTGGGTGCTTCCGGGCAATTGTCTTTACTTGACATAATTCCGTCTCCGTCAGTATCTTCATCGGCTTTTACGGTGATTATCCCCGAATTTACGGCTAAAAAAATATTGTCCTCAGCCAAAATCATATACTTTCCGTTTGGAGTTTGCAACGAATCAGGCACGGAAACCCGCGCTGTTCCGTTATTAGGCACTCCCGAAGCCAACGTATGCGGAAATGTAATTCCACCGTCGGTTGAAAATAAAATGGTTACATTTTTCACGCCGACATCTCCGGAATCCGTACTTGCCACATCCCACGTAATAAGCTGTTGCTGACCAATATACCAATTAGAATTTTCAGAATGTGACGTTACCCGAAACGGGCCTGCCGAAGCACTCACCACCACCTGAATCGTTTTGTAAACCGTACTTCCAACAGGCATTCCCGCTAAATTACGGTCTGATACCACAAACGACCAGTTAAGCGTTCGCCCAACCGTTGTAACCGTTTCCCAAGCACTACCTATATCCGGATTGGTTTGCGTTAAATTACCTGACACAATGCGACTTAACCTCGGAACATACCGTATCGGTGAAGCTGTGGGCGATAACGAACGCGCTATGGCTCCGCTACGTGACAAGGGCGAAAATGTGTAGTTTGTTCGGTCTCGGTCATTGGCTTGTTCCCAAGTGTAGTACAGTTTATCGCCATCGGCATCTGTTGCCAAACCGCTTAATCGGTAGGCTGTTCCGTGCGGAATCGTATAACTCTTCATTTCACCAATTTCAGGCGATTTGTTGGAAGTAGCTGAAACAGAGGCACAACTGCGATTAGCAACCACTTGCATAATATCGTAAACCGAACGATGGTGAAAATACGCATCTGAAACATTTTGTACATTTTGATTTTGGATAACTCCCGCATATCCCATTATGGTTGAGCCACTTCCGGGTTCCATCTGTGAGCCTGTTCCTTCATATTCGTGTGAAAAAGTGTGATACGCCCCGAGTTGATGCCCTATTTCGTGTGCCACCACATTGATGTCAAACGCGTCCATATCCATAT
Organism: Capnocytophaga sp.; assembly: GCF_030532915.1. GTDB lineage: Bacteria > Bacteroidota > Bacteroidia > Flavobacteriales > Flavobacteriaceae > Capnocytophaga. Next base: position 43,752 of record NZ_JAUNKD010000007.1, on the reverse strand, counting down.
TCCTTCGAAAACGAACCGACGAAAACGCCCGTCCCTTTTGTCCGTTGGTACAAACACAACCTATGCATCCCGCATTTCCACCAAGGTTCTGATTATGAAACAAATGCCCTATGTGGTAATTCGCCTCGCCCAATTGTGCATCAAGCGTATTTTGCAAAACACGCGACTCCGAAGCATACCAATTGTCATAATTTATGTTCCGAAAAGGATCATTTGCTATATTGTCAAACAAAAGACGCTCATCTGAAACCAACTCAAACTGAATAGAAAGTTGCCTTCCGTAAACCTGATTTATCCGATTTATTGTGCTGACAATCTGTGCAAAAGCCTTATTTTTTCCACCGAAATAATTGGTAAACTGATGCGTCGCTGCAATCGCAATTTTCAAAGTTCGCAACTGATTATCAGTTTGGTAAGTAGCCTTTCGGGTTATATCTCTTTCCGGCTTCATTTCTTCTATCGTTTTACATTCAAAAGACTCACTTTCAGATGAATTTCTGTGATAAACCTTGTAATTAACACCTTCATTATCAACAGCTTCAATAAATGAATATTCAAAATTTTCTTCCATTATGGCATTAAGCCCAAAATCAGACCACGTAAACCGAATTGTTTTTTCAGGTTTAGTAACGCAAACACCCGTAAATGTTTTAATATGAGGATATTTCTTCGCTAACTCCGCTGAAAGCACTGACGTTTTTTGAATCCGATAGGCTTCAAGATTACCATCATCAGCAGGGATTTGAACCAAAATCACTTGCCTATCCGCTTGATTTTTAGTGGCACTTAAAACGTTGTTAAATTGCTCTTTATCAAGTGTATAATAATGGTACCCGACTTTATTTTCTCGACGTTGCGATAAATCGGTTCGGTGCCAATAGGTTTGTGCCTTTACATTTGCAACGATAAATAATAAAAAAATGAATAATAATTTCCTCATACCATTAATTTGAATAATAGTCAAAAGCTCTGTAAATCAAGCCGTTTTCAACCAAACAATTGATTTTGGGTTTTGCAAAATCTTCCAAAAGCACAAAATTAATATTTCCGTGTGAATTTTTCTTGTCAAACTTCATTAAATTGATAATTTCGGCAATTTCTTCTACGGTAAAATACTGTTTTTCAAAGTAATTGCTAAATGCGGACTTAATTTCATCACACTTCACCGATGAAAAATTTAATTTTTGAACCGAAAGAAAAGCCGCCAAAATCATTCCAATAGCAATTGCCTCACCGTGAAGCAGTTTTTGCCGATTTTCATTTTCCAAACAATACGATTCAATGGCGTGCCCGAGCGTATGTCCAAAATTGAGCGTTTTTCGCAAGCCTTTTTCGGTAGGGTCTTGCATCACCACCTTGTTTTTAATCACCACCGATTCGTAAATAAGCATATCCAAATCATCAAGCGTTAAATTACTCAAATTCAGCATTTTTTGCCAATATACTTCGGACTGAATCAAACCGTGTTTAAACATTTCGGCCATTCCGCTGCGCAATTCTTCTCCGGGAAGTGTTTCCAGAAAACGACTGTCAATTATCACCCCCAACGGATTGTTAATCACTCCTATTTGGTTTTTCAAAACGCCCAAATCAACTCCCGTTTTGCCGCCTACCGAAGCATCGACCATTGCCAAAAGTGAAGTCGGAACATTTAAAAAATCAATCCCCCGCATATAGGTCGAAGCCACAAAACCACCCAAATCGGTAACAACTCCGCCTCCTAAACTGATTAACAAACTCTTACGGTCAGCCTCCAATTCAGAAAGGGCATACCACACCTGTTCACAGGTTTGCAAATTTTTAAAGGTTTCTCCAGCTTCTATTTCAATGATTTCTAGTGGAATATCAGCGGTTATTTCCGATAAAAACAACGCCAAGCAACATCGGTTGGTATTGCTGTCAGTCAAAACAAAAATCTTTGAATAATTGGTTTTCCACAGCAATTCATTCAAAAAAACAAAACCCGAAGCGTTGAAGTAAATCCCGTAATTTGAGGCGTTAATGGTACTTAATTTCATAATTCCGTAAAAAATTGATTGGTGAGTTTTAAAATCTGAAAAAATTCGGGTAAAAATAATGATAAAAATTGAATTACAAACAAAAAATATCATACTTTTGCGTTTTCAAAAACAATTGTTTTTTATCCAACCCTTTAATTTTCTTTATTTACAAAGAAAAAAAGTTTTTTAATAACTAACAAAACAAAAAGAAATTACGTAAACAATGAGCACACGATTTAACGACACCAAAACCGCATTCGCTCTGAAAGACAACTTTGAACTGGGCAGAGCCTATTGGCTTTTCCGATTTATTGGCAACAATACCCTCATCGGTATGGGTACAACCCTGACGAATCTTTCCCTAAAACTACATTTACCGGTGGAATGGCTCATCAGAAAAACCGTTTTCAATCAATTTTGTGGCGGTGTTTCAGAAGCTGACTGTAAGCCGGTTATCCGCAAGATGAAACAAAAAGGCGTGGGTTCGGTACTTGATTATTCCGTTGAAGGAAAAGAAGACGAATCCTCATTTGAAGCCACCTTCAATAAAACGATGGAAATCATTGATTTTGTGCATCAAAACCAAAATGAAGGAACTCCTTTTGCCGTTTTTAAACCCACAGGATTCGGGAAACTTGCCATCTACCAAAAAATCTCTGAAAAACAACCCCTTACCGATGAAGAAAAAAAAGCTTGGGAACGCATCGTGTATCGGTTTGACCAAGCCTGCGCCAAAGCAGCTGCCTACAAACTTCCTATTATGATTGATGCCGAAGAAAGCTGGATGCAAGACGCCGCTGACGACCTCATTGAGCAAATGATGCAAAAATACAACCGCGAAGAGCCCATCGTGTACAATACCTTGCAAATGTATCGGCACGACCGGCTCGATTACCTCAAAAAATTACACCAACGCGCCATCGATAACGGATTTTTTATCGGCGTAAAAGTAGTTCGCGGGGCATATATGGAAAAAGAAAACGCCAGAGCCGCCGAAAAAGGCTACACCTCCCCTATTTGCGTCTCAAAACAAGCAACCGACGATAATTACGATGGCGCCATCAACTATATTCTTGAACATACTGACCGTATTTCGCTCTTCGCAGGCACTCACAACGAAAAAAGTTCGGCATTGGTGATGGATTTGATGGACAAAAAAGGAATTAAACACAACGACAAACGCGTTTGGTTGGCGCAACTCTACGGAATGAGTGATCATATCAGTTTTAATGCTGCAAAATTAGGGTATAACGTGGCTAAATACCTTCCGTTTGGTCCCGTACGCGAAGTGATGCCCTATCTGATACGGCGCGCCCAAGAAAACACCTCCGTAGCCGGGCAAATGGGGCGCGAATTAACGCTTTTAATGCAAGAACACAAACGAAGACAAAAAGAAAAATAAAAAATAGCATTTCAGATAATATAGCTAACCCATTTTAAATTGTAGTTATTTTCAAGAGTGAGCCTCCGACCTTGGAGACGAAGCGTTAAAAAAATCAATGAATGAAGCGTGGAAAATATCCGCTGTTCGAAGCGACCGCAGGGAGCAAGTTCGGAGATTTTCAGCGAAATAAAATTGATTTTTAGCGTAGTATCCAAAGTCTTGAATTTTTGGTTCTTTTGTTTCAAGACAAAAGAACAGACATAAAAAGACAAATTACATAGAAGTAGCTATATAAAATCGGATATTAAATAAATGTCCGATTTTTTTATGCTAAAAAAAGTAATTTCCTTCGTATGTTTTTCTGATTTTCGTTGGTTATTTTGTGTAATTGACCAAAAATACCAACTTCTCTCTAAAAAAATACTTTTCTGTAAAAAATAATCAAAAAAACAGCTATTAATTTTAAATTTTTTCACTAAATTAGCCACAAAATTAGTGAGATTATGGATTTGATAATTTACGTGGAACTATTAATCGTTCTGATGGCTATTTTCATCGGGGCGCGTGTGGGGGGCATCGGGTTGGGTGTCTTCGGAATGCTCGGACTTGCCATTTTGGTGTTTGGATTCGGACTAAAACCGGGTAATGCCCCCATTGACGTGATGTTAATCATCGTGGCGGTTATCACAGCGGCAGCTACGCTACAAGCCGCCGGAGGTCTTGACTATTTGGTGCGTGTCGCCGAAAAAATCCTTCGCAAAAACCCTTCAATGATTACGTTTTTAGCACCAATCGTGTGTTACTTCTTTACTTTTTTGTCCGGAACCGGGCATATTGCCTATTCCCTACTCCCGATTATCGCCGAAATCGCTACAAAAAGTAAAGTCCGACCCGAGCGCCCGCTCAGCATCTCCGTAATAGCCTCTCAACAGGCTATAACAGCCAGCCCCATATCGGCAGCAACGGCGGCACTGCTCGGAACGGCACTTTTGGGTGGTAAAGGCATCGAACTTGGTGATATATTAATGGTGTGTGTACCGGCAACACTCATCGGCGTTATTGCGGGAGCCATCGCCGTGAAATTTGTGGGCGTGGAACTGGAAAAAGACCCCGAATACCAACGCCGAATACGCGAAGGGCTGCTACAAATTGAAACCTCCCAACAAGAAAACATCAGTGAGCAGGAAAAACGAAAAGCGCTCACCTCGGTAATCATTTTCTTGTCCGGAGTGCTATTAATCGTGCTGTTTGGTTCGTTTCGCTCGCTCCGACCTTCCTTTTTGGTAGGTGAAGAAACCATTACGCTTGATATGATTCCGATTATTGAAATCGTAATGATGTCGGTAGCGGCACTTATTTTGATTTTCACCAAAACAAATACCGAAAAGGCGGTAAAAGGAAGCGTTTTCCTTGCCGGAATGCAAGCCGTCATCGCCATTTTCGGGATTGCGTGGATGGGCGACACTTTTTTTGCCGGAAATATTGATTTTTTCAAATCAAACATTGAAGGCATCGTAACGGAATACCCGTTTTTGTTCGCCGTGGCACTTTTCGTGATGTCAATTTTGCTTTTCAGTCAGGCGGCAACCGTACGCACGCTCTATCCGCTTGGTATTGCGCTGGGAATTCCCCCGATGGCACTGCTGGCAATGTTTCCGGCGGTAAACGGCTATTTTTTCATACCCAATTACCCAACGGTGGTGGCTGCTATCAATTTTGACCGCACCGGAACTACCCGCATTGGCAAATATGTGCTCAATCACTCCTTTCAACTGCCGGGATTCGTCGCAACCATCGTTGCCATCGCCGTAGGATACGCCATCATCTTACTGATATAGCCTTTTTTAGGGTAAACCTACAAAAAATAGAGGACAAAAGGTGCTTTTTATCAATTTTTTAACGATTTCCATATAGGAAAAACAAAAAAATAGCCGTACATTTGGCTCATCATTTATAAAATAAATTGCCTTTACGGAAAATTAAACCTTTAATAAGGGTAAAAAATTAAAATCAACATTTGGAAAAAATTTTAAATTAACAATAATGAAAAAAACAATCAAAAAAATTGCCTTTTCATTGCTTTTAGTAATGTCAGTGGCAGTCTTCGCACAAAAACCGAAGATACGAATTATCGCAACAGGCGGAACAATTGCCGGAGTGAGCAAATCAGCAACCGAATCGAACTACAAAGCGGGCGAGTTGGGCATCTATCAGCTCTTGCAAGCGGTTCCGGAGGTAAAAAATATTGCCGAAGTCAGCGGCGAGCAGCTCGTTAAGATTGGTTCGCAGGATATGAATGATGAGGTGTGGTTAAAACTTGCCAAGCGCATCAATGAACTCCTTAATAAGGAAGGATATGACGGCGTTGTCATCACGCACGGAACCGATACGATGGAAGAAACCGCTTATTTCCTCAATTTAACCGTTCACTCCGATAAACCCGTGGTGATGGTCGGTGCAATGCGTCCGGCAACGGGTATGAGTGCCGACGGACCGTTAAATTTATACAATGCCGTGGTTGTAGCGGCATCTCCCGAAGCTAAAAACCGAGGCGTGATGGTAGCTATGAACGAAATCGTTTTAGACGCCAAAGATGTGATAAAACACAGCACTACGGCGGTTGAAACTTTCCAAGGGGCAAATTATGGAAAGCTGGCGTACCTCCACAACGGAAAAGTGTTCTTTAACAGACAACCGCTCAACAAACATACCAAACAATCGGTCTTTAATGTCGATAATTTGAAGTCGCTTCCCAAAGTTGGCATCGTTTATGGCTATTCGAATATGTCCGAATTACCAATGAAAGCCTTTATCGACGCTAAATTTGACGGAATCGTTTACGCAGGCGTTGGAAACGGTAATTTTTACCATACGTTATTTGATTTGGCTGTCAAAGCACAGCAAAAAGGCATTCAAATCGTGCGTTCATCAAGGGTAGCGACAGGCGCAACCACTTTGGATGCTGAAGTAGACGATGCAAAATACAATTTTGTGGCGGCACAAGCGCTAAATCCGCAAAAAGCACGCGTTTTATTGATGTTAGCCCTCACAAAAACAAAAGATTGGAAGCAAATACAGCAATTTTTTAATGAATATTAGGGTAAATACGCAATAATTGCGTATCCCCACCTAAAACCTTTGTCAAAGTTC
>NZ_JAUNKD010000007.1:0-37118 GCF_030532915.1 Capnocytophaga sp. | reverse complement strand
TACGAATACTTGATAAAAAACAGAAATCAGCAGATGAATAACTAATTTAAGTACTCAAAAAAGCATTTTAAGCACTCAAAAAAGGAAATTCAGTACTAAAATAACAAAATTCAGCTCTTAAAATTATGTTTTCGTCGGGTAAAAAATCAAATTCGTACTAAAAATTAAAATGGCAGTGGGCAGACATACATATTCTTCAAAAAAAGAAGAATTTCCTCAACAGAAAAACCTTTTTTAGCTATTAAAAACAGATTTTTAACACACTAAATAAATAACTAATAACTAAAAATAAGAACATTATGGCTTTTTTTTATTTATCCAATGAAAAAATGTTGCAAAATTACGGTGCAATGTTTGAAAACTTGACAAAAGATACCCTTTTGGCAAATGAATTAGCCGAATACGGCTATGATAAAACCGAAATCGACAAAGGAAAAGCCCTTTACGAGAAGGCAAGAGAGTTATACGCACTCAACTTGAAAGAAACCCGCGAAGAAACATCGGCTTTGATGGCTTTTCGTGAAAAGTATGAGGCAATAACCAAACTTTATGCAACACATCGTAAAAAAGCAAGGGTTATTTTTATTGAAAATGAAGAAGCCCTCCGAAATTTGAAGCTCAAAGGCACAGCTCCGAAGGTAATTTCAACCTTAATCGAGCAAATGAGGGACTTTTACACGGTTTTAACCGAAACGGAGAGCTATAAAACTGCTTTACGGCAGTTAAAACTCACCGAGCAGGACTATACCGACCAGCTTTCGAACATTGTAAAGGCTGAGAAGCTCTATGCCGACTATCTGCAAGAGAAAGGAGAGAGTCAGCAAGCCACCAAAAACAAAGATATGGCAATCAACGACCTTGATAAATGGGGAAAAAGGCTGTATGCCATCGCAAAAATTGTTTTTGAAGAGCAGCCTCAGCTTCTTGAAAGCATCGGAAAGATAGTCAAAAGCTAAAATTTTTATGATTTATCCTTTTAAACAGAAAGTAAGAGGAATTTTCAAAAAAAGCAATAACATAAAAATAGTTTTATATGAAAAAATTTATACTTTATGCAGTATTGATAGTCCCGATGGTTGTGTTTTCACAACAAGATTTGGGTGAACGACTTGATGATGTAACAAAAAAGACCGATAAGTTCAATGCTTATCTAAATTTTCAATCAAGTTTTGATGCGGTGTCCGAAAAAGGAGCCGATACGCGCTTGGGGTTCAAAGCGCGCCAATTGCGGTTGGAATTTCGCGGGGATATTACCGATAAAATTTTCTATCGCTTGCGGCATCGACTTAATAAATCAAATGCGGCGGCAGATTTAGGCAATCTGGCTGATGCCACCGATATGATGTACGCAGGATTCCATTTAAACGAAAAATGGACGCTCACTGCCGGTAAAATGTGCCAAATGTGGGGCGGATTTGAGTTCGACCTCAATCCGATGAACATTTACGAGTATTCAGATTTCGTAAACGCTATGGATAATTTTATGGTCGGCGGTATGATTACCTATATGCCTACCGAAAACCACGAACTTATCTTCCAAATTACCAATTCACGCAACCATTCGCTGGAAAATGTGTACGGAACTGCGCTTCCTGCGCACATAAAGGCATCGAACAGCCCGCTGGCGTATATTCTGAACTGGAACGGGAATTTATTCGACGGAAAATTCCAGACGCGCTATGCAATCGGCTTGGAAACCGAGGCAAAAAACACTTATTCCACGATGATTACGCTGGGCAACAGGTTAAACCTTGAAAATTTCCAAGTTTTTTTGGATTATATGTATGCAAAACAGGATTTGGACAGGTTATATCTTTCACAAGTAAAAGAAATTACCACAGCGCTTGAAAATGTGAGTTATAACACCTTTATTTTAAAAGCGGAGTACCAACCCGCCGAAAAATGGAATCTTTTTGCCAAAGGAATGTATGAAACAGGCAATTACAAGAGCGAAAAGGTCAGAACTTCATACGGATATTACTGTGGCGTGGAATTTTTACCCTTTAAAGAGCAAGATTTACGATTTTTCTTAGCTTATATCGGAAGAACGTTTGATTATAAAGGAGGCACAAGCCATAACACCAACCGATTCAGTTTAGGGATGATGTATCGTATTAAAGCCTTCTAAAAAGATACTTTATATTTAATGCTTGCCCCTATTTTTCAAGCGAAAGCACGAAAAGTAGGGGCTTTTTATGCAAAGCAACTGAAAACAATTCAAAAATTAATAATTTTATTGGGTAAATAACCTTACAAAGTGGTAAAACAAATCAAGTCATAGGCATAAAAATCCTTTTAGCAGTTATTTTAACTCAATTTATTGCTTTAATATATTATTTCTGTGATAAAACAGCTTTCTTCTTTACAAAAAGACAGCTCATAAGCGGTATAATTTATCAAAAATCCATAAAAAAAGCCGAATAATTTATGATTATTCGGCTTTTTTGGAAATTAATATTCAAAAACTCCATACGGACTTTTAATTGTCAGTCTTTTTTCATTTGATGCTTCAACCCTACCGACAATTTGTGCGGGTATTCCAAAACTTTCGGATATGGAAATCAGCTCGGGGGCTATTTCTTCCGGAACGTAAAGCTCCATTCGATGTCCGCAGTTAAAAACTTGATACATTTCTTTCCAATCCGTCCCTGATTCCTGCTGAATTAACTTAAAGAGCGGCGGTACTTCAAAAAGATTGTCCTTCATTATGTATAAATTATCAACAAAATGCAAAATTTTGGTCTGTGCCCCACCACTGCAATGCACCATTCCGTGAATTTCTTCGGAGGTATATTTTTGCAGAATGTTTTTTATGACGGGCGCATACGTTCGCGTAGGTGAAAGCACTAATTTTCCGGCATTTAAGGGTGAATCGGCGATGGCATCGGTAAGTTTTTTGGTTCCGGCGTAAACCAGCTCGGCAGGCACGGCAGAATCGAAACTTTCAGGATATTTTTCAGCTAAATAATGGGCAAAAACATCGTGTCGTGCCGAAGTGAGCCCGTTGCTACCCATTCCGCCGTTATATTCTTTCTCATAAGTTGCCTTCCCGAACGAAGCCAGCCCCACAATAACATCACCAGACTGAATGTTGGCATTGTCAATCACCCGATTACGTGGCATTCGCGCCACCACGGTGGAATCGACAATTACGGTACGAACCAAATCGCCCACATCGGCAGTTTCGCCTCCGGTGGCGTGAATGGTTACGCCAAAGGTTTTAAGTTCATCGATAAGCTCCTGAGTTCCGTTAATTATAGCCGAAATAACCTCACCGGGAATCAAATTTTTATTGCGCCCAATAGTTGACGACAACATAATATCATCAACAGCCCCCACACACAACAAATCATCAATGTTCATAATGAGGGCATCTTGCGCAATGCCTTTCCATACCGAAAGGTCGGCGGTTTCTTTCCAGTACATATACGCCAATGCGGATTTGGTTCCTGCCCCGTCAGCGTGCATCACCAAACAGTAATTGTCATCACCGGTTAAATAATCGGGTACGATTTTACAAAAAGCCTTCGGAAAAAGCCCTTTGTCAATGTTTTTTATCGCTTTATGAACCTCATCTTTTGCGGCTGAAACGCCTCTTTGTGCATATCGTTTGCTTACTTCCATAATCTGAACTAAAATTTGATGGTGTGTTATATTATTATTTTTCAGTAAATTATCATATTTCTGAAACCTTGTCATTTTGTATTTGGTATGGTTTAACCTTCCCAAAATAATAAATATCATTCGGATTGGTTATAGTGGCGACAAAGGTACGTTTTTTTTTGAAAAATCCTATTTTGCAATGGGAGGTTTGCTTTGTTTTTTATGCTGTTTTTGAGATAATAAAAAAATATTTTGCCTTTAAATTGGTTAATTGGCAAAAAAAATGTAAGTTTGCGCGGTGAAATTCATAAACTATGATTCAACGAATACAGAGCGTTTATATGTTAGTGGTGGTTGTCATCAGTGGGGTTCTCCCTTGGTTGTTTCCGCTTTATACACAGGCAGGTAATCGCATTTTTGCTTATACAGATGATGCCACAAGCGGTGGTTTGTTCGCATTATCAACGCTTTTGGCTGTGTATGCCATTTTCAGATTCAAGACAAGACAGAGTCAGTTTGTTTTTAACAGACTGAACATTCTTATAAATCTTACTTTACTAGGAATATTTGTATATCGAGTGCTAAGTTCATCCGGAGAAAATGCTATTTCTGAGAAGGGTGTTGGGATTTTCTTACCCGTCCTTTCTATCGTTTCTTTGTTTTTGGCTAATAAAGCCATTCGGCGGGACGAAAACCTTGTAAAATCAGCAGACAGATTACGATAAACCTAATAATCTTAGTAGTGTTAGTGCGTTGAAAATCCTAAACCTTACGGTTTAGGATTTTTTTATGGAAAAACAATTTTTCCGATTTTTTTCCAGAATTATTTCTTATTTTTGCTCTAAAATTTTGGATATGAAAATTTTAATTATCGAAGACGAACCCGCATTGCTTGAAACCTTACAACAGTTTCTAAAAGCCGAAAAATATATTGTTGAAACGGCAACTGACTATCTGTCAGGTATTGACAAAATCGGTGCGTATGATTATGATTGCATTTTGCTGGACATTATGTTGCCCAACGGAAGCGGTATCGACCTTTTAAAGGAAGTACAACGAATGAACAAAAAAGACTCGGTAATCATTATTTCAGCCAAAGACTCGGTTGAAGACAAGGTTTTGGGTTTGGATTTAGGCGCCGTTGATTACTTAGCTAAACCATTCAATTTATTAGAGTTACATTCACGAATCAAATCAGCAATGCGTCAAAAAAACCAAAGTGGGCAGAATTATATTTCGTTCAAAAATGTAACCATTTTTCCGGACGACCGCAGGGTTTTGGTCAGCCAAAAAGAAATAACCTTAAACCGAAAAGAATTTGATTTGCTTTATTATTTTATGATTCGACCCGAAAAAACATTACAAAAAACCTCTTTGGCAGAAGCCGTTTGGGGCGATAATATTGACCAAGCCGATAATCTGGATTTTATCTATTCACAAATCAAAAACTTACGCAAAAAATTAAAAGAAAATAAAGCCGAAATTGATTTCCAAGCTGTTTACGGCATCGGATATAAATTGGTGTAATACACTATAAATCAACCCCTTAAAATGAGTGTTTCATTAAAAAATTACACCCTGAAATATTTGGCTTCGGCACTGCTGCTCATCATTGCGGTGTGGGCTGCTCTGTTCTACACATTTTTGATTGAAGAGGTGTATGACAATATTGACGACGGGTTAAAAGACTTAAAAATCCAAATTATTCGTGAAGCCTATGAAAACGATAAAATTCTGGATATCAACGAATTTGACTTCAACCAATTTCGCATTACGTCCATTGACGCAACACAATACAAAGAGGGGAATTTTTTCCGAAACGAATCGTTTTATATGGAATATGAAGACGATTATGAGCCCTATCGTGTTTTAGAAACATATTTCATTGATAAAGAGGCACAACCAAAACGACTCGAAATCAGAAGTTCCATAGTTGAAGAAGATGAATTTGCTCAAAATTTATTCGTAGCCTTGGTGGTTCTTTACATCTTAATCGTTACTAGTATCATTATCATAAATAATATTATTTTACGAAAAACGTGGAAACCTTTCTATCAAATCCTTAAAAAATTAGGAAATTATGATTTTGGAAAGGAAAATTATGAAAAAAGTAAAAAAACACATATTCACGAATTTGAACTTTTAAATCGTGAAATTGACACGATGATTTACCGCAATGAAAAAACATTCCGAAATCAAAAACAATTTATTGAAAATGCTTCACACGAATTGCAAACCCCTCTGGCTGTGTCTATTAACAAAATAGAAATTTTATTGGAAGACGAAAATCTGTCGGAAGAAAAACTCGTTGAATTAAGCAATGTTCGTGAAACGTTACTTAAACTCGTGAAAATCAACAAATCACTGCTGATGCTCTCCCGCATTGAAAACAATCAGTATTTTCCAAAAGAAGAAATCGTTTTCAACAACATAGCCAAAAATATACTTGAAGATTTTACGGATATGCTTACTTTCAAAGATATAGAACTTAAATTCACTGAAAATGGCACTTTCAAAACACTGATGAATCCTGATTTGGCATATGTTTTGCTGTCTAATCTGTTGCGAAATGCCATCAAATACAACCGAAAAGGTGGCGTCATCTACATTGATTTTCACAACAACGGATTTGAAATGAAAAACACATCACAACAAACCGATTCATTAAATAAAGAGTTCATTTTCAATCGTTTTTACAAATCAAATCAAGACAATTCTTCAACCGGATTGGGGCTTTCCATCGTAAAAACAATCGTGGAAAATTCACCCAGTTTAACGGTTGATTATCAATACGAAAATGATTTGCACGTCTTCTTAGTAAAACAAAAATAATTTTTCTGTTTTTTATGTATTTCCCATTTTTTTCCAAAATCACCAACTAATTTTGCCCCTGAATTAAAAAATAAACATACAATGAAAAAAAATCTTATCAAATTAGTAACATTTATCATTTTTATTTTTGGTAGTACACAAGCCAATGCGCAGGAAACCATCGTAGCACAAAACGAATTGCCACAAAGTGCGCAAACCTTCATAAAAAATCATTTTTCGAGGCATAATGTAGACTACATAATGTTTGAACGCAATTTTTTGTCGTCCAACGAATATACGGTTCGGTTTACTGACGGATTAAAAATTGAATTTGACGGAAAAGGAAGTTGGAAGGAAATTGACGGGAAATACACCGAAATCCCGACTGATTTCATTTCAAAAAATATTCTCACATACGTAAATGCCAAGTTTTCAAACACAAAAATCGTAAAAATTGAAAAAGTATATTTTGGCAATCAAGAAGTGAAACTTTCAAACGGTTTGGAATTGATTTTCGATTCAAAAGGAAATTTCAAACGCGTTGATGACTAAACTCTGAAAATAAACAACTGATAATCAGTTATCACATACCGATTTACTTTACCAAATCGGTATTTTTTATTTCGTAATTCCCGTAAAATAAAAATAAAATGTTGTACCTTTGCCGGCGAGAGCAAATCGGCTTATCGCTATTTTATAGAGGAAAGTCCGGACACCACAGAGCAACATAGCGGGTAATGCCCGTCCGTCGTGAGACGAGGACAAGTGCAACAGAAAGCAAGTACAGTTCGGCTGTAGTGAAATCAGGTAAACTCTATGTGGTGCAACGCCGTGTAAACCAACAGTTGAGGGTGGCTCGCCCGATGTTGGAGGGTGGGCGGTTTGAGTTTACAAGTAATTGTAAATCAAGATAAATGATAAGCATCTTATGCACAATAAGATACAGAATCCGGCTTATAGATTTGCTCTTTTTTTGTTTAAACACAAAATAATTCTTACCTGAAAAATCGAAAATCGCAAAATAATTCGATAAATAATTGATTCCCAAATACTATTTTTTCACAACTTTTTTGGCTTAGGCTTTGTCTTTTAAAAGAGGAACAAACTGAAAATCACCATATTCCGTTTTATGAAATTCGTTTTCGGAAATGCGTTCAAAAAGAGTCATCACCTGCATTTGTTCACCTACGGGAATTACCAAACGCCCACCGATTGCCAATTGTGCCAACAACGCCGGCGGAACCTGTGAAGCACCCGCCGTTACCAAAATTCGGTCAAAAGGCGCTTCAAGCGGAAGCCCTTTATATCCGTCACCAAAATACATTCTCGCTCTGCGAGGCATCAGTTTCGGGAGCAAAAGTTGTGTTTGTTTGAATAATTTTTGCTGTCGTTCAATGGTAAATACGTTAGCACCCAAAAAAAGTAACACACTTGATTGATAACCACTTCCGGTGCCGATTTCCAATACTTTTTGTCCGGAAGAAACTTGTAGTAATTGCGTTTGAAAAGCCACCGTATAGGGCTGTGAAATAGTTTGTCCGGCCTCAATCGGGAAAGCCTTATCCTGATAGGCGTGCGCTTCAAAACTGCTGTCCATAAACAAATGCCGGGGAATGGCACGAATGGCGTCCAACACTTTTGTATCCGTGATACCTTTTTGTTTGAGCAAATCAGCTAGTTGATTTCGTAACCCTTTGTGTTTCAATGTATCCTTAAGTGGTAGCATTTCTTTTTTATCAGAATAAAATTGTAGTATTTCTTTTTTTTCGGACTGCAAATTTCCGCATTTTTTTCGTAATAAAAAAATTCATTTTATTACTTATTTTCTTTCTATCGTAAAAAATAATTAGTATTTTTGCTGTTCTTTTACGTAAAAGATGAATTAAATACTGATAAAAGTAATAAAAATATGAGAGTAGCCGTTGTTGGCGTTACCGGAATGGTGGGTAACGTGATGTTAGAAGTGCTAAACGAACGAAATTTTCCGGTAACGGAACTGATTCCGGTGGCTTCGGAAAAGTCTGTCGGACAAAAAATTACCTTCCAAGGGAAGGAATATTCGGTTGTAGGCTTGCAACAAGCCGTTTCGTTAAAACCCGATGTGGCGTTGTTTTCTGCCGGCGGAACCGTTTCATTGGAGTGGGCGCCGAAATTTGCCCAAGTGGGAACTACCGTGGTGGACAATTCATCGGCTTGGCGTATGGACCCTACCAAAAAATTAGTAATCCCCGAAATCAATGCCGATGTGCTCACAAAGGAGGATAAAATCATCGCGAATCCCAACTGTTCCACCATCCAAATGTTGGTTGCCCTAGCGCCATTACAACGAAAATACGGTATTAAACGTGTGGTTGTCTCAACTTACCAATCCATTACCGGAACGGGTGTAAAGGCTGTAAAACAACTTGAAAATGAATATAATGGCAAAAAAGGAGAAATGGCTTATCACTACCCCATACACCGAAATGCCATTCCACATTGTGATGTTTTTGAAGAAAACGGCTACACCAAAGAGGAAATGAAATTGGTGCGTGAAACCAAAAAAATCCTTCGAGATGAAACGATTGCGGTAACAGCAACCGCCGTGCGCATTCCGGTAGTTGGCGGGCATAGCGAGTCGGTAAACGTGGAGCTTCTTTCTGATTTTTCATTGGACGAAGTGCGCGATTTACTTTCAAAATCATCCGGAATCACGGTTCAGGACGACATTGCAACCAACTCATACCCAATGCCTTTATTTTCACAAGGAAAAGATGAGGTGTTCGTGGGACGTATCCGAAAAGATGAATCACAAGCCAATACATTGAATATGTGGATAGTAGCTGATAATTTACGAAAAGGGGCAGCCACCAACACCATTCAAATAGCTGAATATTTAGTGGCAAATCATTTGCTGTAATCACAAATTTAAAAACATCAAAAAAGGTTAAGAAATAGCTGATTTCTTAACCTTTTCTTTATGGTATGAGTTTCATTTTTTTAGCTTTTTCAAACATAAATGCTTTGGCAGCTTCGTACTCATTCGGGATTTTTCCTTCTAAAATGGCATCTTTGATGGCATCTTTCAATGCACCAATTTCTCGCGACGGTTTTAAATTGAAGGTTTTCATAATTTCCTCGCCCGAAACAGGAGGCTGAAAATTGCGAATATGGTCTTTTTCTTCCACTTCAACCACTTTTTGCCGAACTATCAGGAAATTATCGTGATATTTTTTAAATTTTTTCGGATTTTTAGTAGTAATATCCGCTTCACACAAAGTCATCAAACTTTCAAAATCATCACCGGCATCAAAAATCAACCTGCGCACTGCTGAATCGGTAACAATGTCTTCGGCAATGACAATGGGACGCGAACTCATTCGCACCATTTTCTGCACGAATTTCATCTTTTCATTGAGTGGCATACGCAATCGCTTGAAAATAGTGAAAACCATTTTGCTGCCCAGAAATTCGTGTCCGTGAAAGGTCCAACCTACTTTTTTGTCAAAACGCTTGGTGGGAGCTTTACCAATATCGTGCAACAAAGCTGACCAGCGCAACCACAAATCATCGGTGTTTTGCGCAATGTTGTCCACCACTTCAAGCGTATGCCAAAAATTATCTTTATGGCGCTGTCCTTCTTGCTCCTGAACACCTTGTAAATCAATCAATTCAGGAAGTATATAATGAAGCAATCCGGTTTGGTAAAGCAATTTTAACCCAACGGAAGGCTGGTCAGAAGCCAGTATTTTATGAAGTTCATCAACGATGCGTTCGTTTGAAATAATTTCCAAGCGATTTTTATTTTTCGTGATGGCTTTTAGTGATTTTTCTTCAATATCAAAACCCAATTGCGTGGCAAACCGAATGGCGCGCATCATTCTGAGCGGGTCATCGGAGTAGGTAACATCGGGGTCGAGCGGCGTGCGAATGATTTTATTTTCAAGGTCAGAAAGCCCGCCAAAAGGGTCTATCAACTCACCAAAATTGCGTTTTGAAAGCGATAAAGCCATCGCATTAATGGTAAAATCACGTCGATTTTGGTCGTCTTGTAGCGTTCCGCTTTCCACGTAAGGTTTGCGGGAATTGGATTCGTAACTTTCTTTTCGAGCGCCGACAAACTCAATATCCAAACCGTCGGATTTTATCATCGCCGTTCCAAAGTTCTTAAAAACAGATACTTTGGGAGATTCGGGTAATTTTTCGGCTACTTTTTCAGCCAACAAAACTCCGCTTCCGACCGAAACAATATCAATATCCTTAGGGAGTTTCTTTTTCAGAAGATAATCTCTAACAAATCCACCGATAACATAACTTTCCAACGAAATTTCAGCCGAAATATTACTAATTACAGAAAAAATAGGATTTGTAAGAGCTTCTTTATAATTCATATTTATTTAGTTTGCAGTATTTTACAATACTGTTAGTCAATGGCTAACAGTTTTTTTAAAACTCATTAATGGTTTTACGAATGGCAACGAGCCTTGTCAAAAGCCCTTCGAGCAAATCAAGATGAAGCATATTTGCCCCGTCACTTTTGGCATTTTTCGGGTCGAAATGGGTTTCAATAAACAGCCCATCAGCATTATTAACAATAGCCGCTCGCGCAACAACTTCAATCATATCAGGACGACCACCGGTTACGCCACTCGCTTGATTGGGTTGTTGTAATGAATGCGTAACATCCATAACCACAGGCGCATAGGCTTGCATTGTGGGAATTCCTCTAAAATCAACTATTAAATCTTGGTAACCAAACATAGTACCTCTATCGGTCAGCATAACGCTCTCGTTACCAACATCAAGCACTTTTTGAACGGCGTGTTTCATACTTTCGGGACTCATAAACTGCCCTTTTTTCAAATTGATTACCTTAGCCGTTTTAGCGGCAGCCACCACCAAATCAGTTTGGCGCACCAAAAAAGCCGGAATTTGCAGTACATCAACATATTGGGCAGCCATTTCGGCATCGCTAACTTCGTGAATATCCGTAACGGTAGGCACACCGAAAGTCTTCCCTACTCTTTCAAGAATTTTGAGTGCTTTTTCATCGCCAATACCTGTAAATGAATCAATTCGGCTGCGATTGGCTTTTTTGAAACTTCCTTTAAAAACATACGGAATATTCAATTTTTGAGTAATTGACACAATTTTATCGGCAATTTTCATCGCCATTTCTTCCCCTTCAATGGCACAAGGTCCTGCCAGAAGAAAAAAGTTATTTTCTTTATTCGATATAAGCATAAGTAACTGGAATTGAACCGATAATTCGGTTATTGAAATATTATTTTATTTTAAATTTTGTTTGATTTTTCTTGAAAAATGGAATATCAGTAGCAACAACAAAGCCGCCAATGCCACACCCGCCGAGATAAAAGCCACTGCACTTTGCCCTTGAAACGGATTGGAAAAATCAATCAAATAAACGTTAAACCCAATAATAATCAATGAGATAACAAGCAATATGTATATAAATAGTTTCATACGTAAAAATCTAAATAAAATTATTGCACCACAGGCATATGAAAAATCGCTTTTGCGTTGGTAATAAACATTTCAACGGCAATGGCAAGCAAAATCACCCCGAAAATTTTCCGAAGTACCGAAATTCCCTGTTTGCCAAGGCGTTTTTCGAGCTTTTCGGAATTTTTCAGCACTACATATACAATCAAAAGATTAATCAAAATCCCTACAACGATATTTTCAAGGGCGTATTTTTCTCTGGAATTTATCAAAATCGCTAGCGATGTCGCCCCCGCAACCAACGGAAACGCCAACGGAACAATTGACGCCGTTTGCGGAGCCTCATCCTTATAAAGTTCAATACCCAAAATCATTTCCAAAGCGAAGAAAAACAGGATAAAAGCGCCCGCTACGGCAAACGAAGGTACCGTCACGCTGACCAGCCCAAGGATTTTCTCGCCAAAAAACAGAAAAGAAAAGAATAAAATTCCGGAAACAATCACTGTTTTTTCAGACTGAATATAGCCCGATTTTTCACGTAACTTAGTGATAATCGGAATACTACCTATAATATCAATCGCCACGAACAACGCCAAAGTTATCGTAGTGATTTCCTCAATATCAAAACTCATTTTTCAAAAAATTTTTGCAAAAATAGGAAAAAAGTCGGATTTAGACACCGTTTTTCAATTCGCCTTTCTGAAAAAATGGCAACTCACTCATTTAAAGCGTTTTATTCTGTATAAAACTTCACCACCTTGTGTATGGCTCGCTGGCAAACGGGACAAAAACCTTTGGGGTCGTTTGACTTCATTCGGCAATCTTGCACGGGGCTGTAAATGCCTTTGGAAACATAGCCGCCTCCTTCAAAAACGCCCACCGTTTTTTCATATTTTGAGGTTCTTGGCGTGGGAATCGGGGTTGTTTTTTTAATCATATCCTTCCATTTGGTGTCAAAATTAACCAAAGAAGTGATATTTTGCTCCCAAGGCTCTACCTTTATATTATATGCAGAGTCAAAAGCGGTTGAAGAATCGTAATATTCATCAGCAAGCCCCGCAAATCCGTGTCCGAACTCGTGAACGAAGACTTTTTCCGACAATTTATTGTCAGAAGTTGCCAAATTCAAGTGATTGTAAAACCCGCCACCGCCATAAGTTTCGGTGTTTACCAAAATATAAATCTGGTCATAAGGCACTAATGAAGCGGCATCGGCAATGGCTTGCATATTGTTGGTTGTCAGGTATCTTTCCATATCAAAAGTGTAAAACGAAGCATCAAAAGCCGTTTTTTTATAGCTATTTTTGCCGGGAATGTCCGTGCCGGATTCTTGGGACGGAACACCCACCGCATACACGTTAAAATGCTGTTTTAGAGCATCAAACGGCGGAATGGTAAACATATAATCAGTCATACGTTTGGCATCGGCGTAAAATTTCGCCATTTCATTTTGAGTGTAACCTTCCGCTAAAATCACCAAATCTACTTTTTGGGAAGCATCGCCATTTTCAAGTATTTTTTTAACAGGATACGCCAAAACGGTCTCTTCTTTTATAAAATAATCATCAGGATTGATAGTTTTTTGAAAAAAATCATCAAACCGACCTTCTTTATTTCGTTTTTCTATGGAAAATTTCAGTTTTTTTGTCGGAAAAGGGAACTGAATAGCGTGTAAAAACATCTTTTTTTCGGTTTTTGCCTGCTCAACGTGTTGCCATTCATTGAAAAGTGAATTAAATCCCTTTGAAAAAACGATTTTTCCCGTATTTTCATCTATTAATCGCACGCGAAGTTCCCCAAAATCCGGAAAAATCAAATTTGTTTTAGAGCCTCCCCAGTGCGGTTCTTTTTTCAGTTGCGATACGATGACTTCGGCAGTGGTGGCATCACCCAAAATATAAAAATCAATTCGGAGACTTTTTGAAAAATCAAACGGATATTCGTTTTTTGCATTTAACTGAAAACCAGCAAGAAAAAATAAAATACAGAAAAATCGTTGCATAGTGTCAAAAATTTTATACATTTGTAATCGGAATTAAAATCAATGCTTTTTATCTGTTTTTCAGAAAAATACACATTTTAATTGCGCCAAATATAACAAATTTAATCAAAACGAACAAAAAATGCCAACAAAACATATTGCTGTAATTCGGCTTTCGGCAATGGGTGATGTGGCTATCAGTGTGCCTGTGCTTACAGCTTTTCGCGAGCAATATCCTGATGTAAAGCTCACAATCGTAACCCGCCCGACGTTTGCCCCGATGTTTTCACACATTGCTGATTGTGAGATTTTTACTCCCGAATTAAAAACCAAACACAAAGGTTTTTTCGGGCTTTTTCGGTTGTATAAAGAACTGAAAAAACGAAAAATTGATGCCGTAGCCGACATTCACAACGTACTTAGAACCAATATTTTAAGGTTATTTTTTACGTTTTCAGGCGTTCCGTTTGAGCAAATCAATAAAGGGCGAAAAGAAAAAAAAGCCTTAACCCGAGCTAAAAACAAGATTTTCAAGCCTTTAAAACCTTTATACAAACGTTATGCCGATGTTTTTGAAAAATTAGGCTTCCCGATTTCTCTTGAAAAAACATACTTTACACCCAAACCACAACTTATTGATAATGTGAAAAATACACTTTCACAAACAAAAAATATCGGGATTGCTCCCTTTGCTTCCCACTTAGGAAAAGAATATCCGTTTGAGAATTTTAAAGATGTAATAATCGGATTATCAAATAAATATGTTGATAGGAAAATTTTTATTTTTGGCGGCGGAAATCATCAAAAACAAACAGTTGAAAAAATTTCACATTTGCCGAACGTTGAAAATATGATTGGGCGAATTTCATTTGAAGAAGAATTGCAACTTATTGCTAATCTTGATATTATGGTTTCAATGGACAGCGGAAATGCACATTTGGCAGCGATGTACGGCGTTCCAACGCTTACCATTTGGGGTGTTACACACCCGTATGCGGGATTTTATCCGTACCGGCAACCCGAAAACAATGCTCTTTTGGCTGATAGAACGCAATTTTCACTCATTCCGACATCAATTTACGGAAATAAATACCCAAAAGGATACGAAAGAGCCATAAAAACCATAAAAACAGACGAAATTATTGAAAAAATAGACGAAATCATCACAAAAAACGACAAAAAATAATGAAAATAGCCATCATCAACGGTCCAAACTTAAATCTTTTAGGCAAAAGAGAGCCTGAAATTTACGGAAATCAAACTTTTGAGGATTTTTTTGCAGCATTACAAAAAAAATTCCCAAAAATGCAACTTACTTATTTTCAAAGCAATATAGAAGGTGAAATTATTAATAAAATTCACGAAATCGGATTTGATTACGACGGAATTATCCTAAATGCCGGTGGCTACACCCATACTTCCGTTGCCATTGCCGACGCCATAAAATCCGTGCAAACACCTGTTATTGAAGTACATATATCCAACACATTTGCAAGGGAAATGTTTCGCCATCACTCGTATATTTCACCCGTTGCCAAAGGCGTAATTTTAGGTTTCGGAATGCAAAGTTATGAATTGGCATTGATGAGTTTTTTTATAAAATATTGATAAACAAACGATTACATCATACCAATGCTACTCATAAACCCCCTGCATCTGGCTTACGATTTCTTTGATTTCTTTGCGGAACGATTCCGGATAAAGTACCTCAATTTCAGCTCCGTGCGAGAGAATTTCTTGGCGGAAATCGTAGGTCAGACGTAAAAAATACTCAAAAATCGTGTATTCGCCTTCGATGCGGATTTCCTTTTGCGAATGGTGTAACGGCAAGGATTTGAGGTAGTTAGATTTCGATTCGCTAACTTTAATCTGCACAATATCAGGCGAAATCGTTTCATCGACTATAATTCCGAAACTGTGAGCAAAATAGTCGGCAACGTCAAAATCGGCAGGAAGCGTAAAGGGTTCGTCTGTGGGAATTATCTCCTTGATACGGTCGAGGGCGTAAATCCGCATAGCGTGGCTATCTTCCTTAAAAGCAATGAGATACCAACGCTGTTTAAAAATTTTGATGCTATACGGATGCACTTTCGTCTCGCTCAAATCGTGATGATAAAAGGGCTGATAACGAATAATGAGTTTCGAGTTATCTTTCATAGCCTCAACGATTTGCGATAAAAACACACGTCCTGACGGCACATTTTCAAGCAGAATACGATTCCGTAGTGACTTCTGTTCCTGCACCATATTGCTCACGGCAAAGGTGTTCAAAAACCACGAGCGGAGCGTATCTTTCTCAATATCAGCAAGATTCCGAATGTAATATTTGTAGCCGTTTTTTGTATCGCACTCAATGTCAATGTCTAACATTTGTGCGATGGCTTCGCGGTGGTTGTGGAAGGTACGCAGGGGGAAATCTTTTTCGTCTTCGTTGAGGGATGACCTTAGCCAGTGTTTGTTGATTTCCTCGTAGGTAAGTTGCTGTTTTCGAGCGATTAAGCCCACCAACCACATATACCGATTAAAAAGTCGTAAGGTGTTTTCTTTGGCTGTTGTTCGTTTCATATCGTTTCTTTTTTAGGGCAAAAACAAATTTATGATATGCCAAATCACGGCACAGCTAAATTATTTTTTGAAAAAATCTTGTGCGTTTTGTGTAAGTTCGTGGATGTAGGCATCGCGTAAATGGTTGAAATACGAGACGTTACAAAAGGTGGTGTATTTCCCTTCAAAGCGTTGCAATCCTTGGCTGTGGATATGTCCGAAAATATGAAATTTGGGGTTGCACCGGATTACAAGGCTGCGTAAATACGGACAGCCGATACCCTCGTCCAAAACGCATTTTATGGGAGTATGGGTTATCAGAAAATCCACATTTTCAGAGGTTTGTACTTCGTTTTTCAAATACGGACGAGCCACCACCGAGCAGAAACGAATGCCCTCAAAGTCCAATTCTTGGTTTTCCAGCAGGGTGATTTCGGGCGGTAAAAAACTCCTTGCCCTTTGCGGTGTGCGGTCGAAAAAATCTCGTGATTTCCAGCCACAAAAATCCGCAATTTGGCAGGAAGCGAGGCGTACCACTCCAAAAAGTGTGGAAACTCATTTTCGGAAAATCCTTGTATGCCGTCTCCTGCACAAATCAGAATATCAGCCTCTTGCGGAATTTCCAACTTATGGTGCATTGCGTGTGTATCCGAAAACGCAAATATTCGATGGTTTTTATAGTCAAAAAGCATATTGTTGGGATTTGGAAAAATAAAGGCAGAATTTTAAGATTCTGCCTTTGGGATTTTTATTTTACTTGCTGAAATTCAGTTTTTAAATCTTCTATTTCGTTGATGATTTCCTTAATGATTTCATTTTCTATTTTTCCGTATTCTTTAAAGTGTTTTTGTCCGAGCCAAAAATCACTTTTTGAATATCCGTGTTCTTCGATTAATTTCTCAATAAACTGATTTTCATTAAGATAGTTTTCTTGTCCGTATTTATTTCCTCCTGCAAAATCTTGATGACGAATAGCCACATATCCATTTTCATTGCTTACTACCGTTACCTGCAAAAGGTCGGTTAATACAAAACGATGGGGTTTATTATCAAAATTTTGAAAACCTTTCTTTTTTAATTCTTGATGTACTTCATTTACAATAAGTTTGACTTTTTCTTTTTGAAGATTGGGTTTTGATTTTCTTTCTGCAAGAGCCTGAATTTCCTTTTGAAATTTAGTTTCCAACTCTTCTTTTGAAAACTCTTTATCTTGATTTTCAAAAAGATACCCTAAACAACCGCCCACAAGGTCTCTTTGCTCGTACGAATAATTTCGAGACGGATGTTGAATACCATAAACAGGTATTTCGTCCAATTTTCCAAAAGTTATTTGCCCTTGTATCAGTTCCGTATAAGGAATGTTAAGTCGCTTAAAACAATCGTTTTTCCCTAAACAGAGAACGCGTTTGGGTTGTAAAATTTTTAAAAGTTCGATTGTTTTTGCAGGGCATTTTTGCAAAGCAATAGCAGGAATTTGGTCAGCTTTTGGGGTGTTAAAGAAAATCACATTGGTATAAACCAAATGCTCTTCGTTATCCAACAAATGAGCAACATTTCCAGCGGCTAAAATGGCTCTTAATCGCTTCCAAAACGGCCAAGTTTCTCTTTCATCATATTTTTTATTTCCTTTTAGAAACTGTTCTACGGACATATCTTTGTATATGCTATCTGAATATGAACCGCTTGACCCTGGGTTAATTCCTAAAATAACCAATTCAGGATTTTTAGTGATTTTTGTTAAATCGGATTGGGTGTAAAAACCTAAATCACAGCTTTTTTCGGTAGTGGCTAAATTTTCGTAAAATTTTAGGGTTGTTTCTCCCCATTTTTTAATTTCGGTTTGTAAACTCATAGTTTATTGGGTTTAAAATTATTAATTATTACAAATTGTTTTTAGTGGCTATTTCTTGGAATTTTTTGATATAAATTTCCATTTCATCAACAATATTTCTGACGAAAGTCTCGCGTTTTCGAGGATTTTTAAGGCGTTCAAAGGCTTTTGATTGGAAGGTATAAAAATCCAAATCGTGTTGCTCTGTTGGATATCGCCAACCAAACCACCAAGGAGATTTTGTCAAACCAACTACTTCACTTACAGTTTGTTGCATCTCTTCGTTTTGCTCGTTTTGGGAATTTCTTCTGATTCCGTAGTAGTATTTATTTTCTATTTCAACAGACAAATAAATCGTGCGATTATCTTGGGTGGTGTAAATGGGTACATCAATCCCAAAAAATCGATAGCGATTTCTGGCTTTCGGAACATAAAACTCATAGACATCTTGTGTTAAATCACGCTTTTGAAACTCGTAGCCTCGTTGTAGAAACTCGTCTTGCAGTCTGTTCCAAAAATAATTTTGTAGCTCGAATTTATTAACTTCCTCTTGCTCAATGTATAAACCACATTCTTCCAAAAGAGTTGCCACTGTTTTATCATCAATCGTTTGCGTTTGTATTCCGTAAAGGTCATTTTTAAGAATGGATACAATTGCAAAAAGATGCTGTGATAGTTTTCCGTAGAAATGAGGTAATTCTTGTTGTTTTCGATTTCCTTCGTTACTAAAATCACTCAACACTTTCATTATTTCAGAAACTTGGGCAAAAATCTGTTTGGTATTTTCTTCCGAAGTGTGCATTTGAATATAGCCCAACTCAAAAAGCAATTCTTTGAGTTCATCTATATTTTCTTTCATATCGGTATTCTCTCCGTATTGGGCAATTTTAATTTCCCCATCCATTATGATTTCTTTAAGTTTTTCCAAAAAAGCGTGATATACATCTTGTTTTTTCTCAAAAACTTTGAGATTTCGTTCCCTTTTTTCTTCATTGGCAGTTTGTCCCTGCAAAAGAAAAACGGTTATAATTGCCGTGATAACCACTCCGATAAGAGCCCCATAAAACTGTGACGGCAAGTCATTTACATTAAAAATTTGAAACAATATGGCACTACCCAAAAATAAAATAGTAAATGAAATAATGCCGTATATCCATAGGTTTTTGTTATTTTTCATTGTAAAAATATTTAAAAAAAACAGTAATACTTTTTCTACTGTTTTGATTATTAACTTCTTTTTGACCAAGAACGTCCGCTATTGGTAGAATAATAAAGTCCTTTGCTTGTAGTAGCAAGTAACTCTTTTCCATTGTCTTTCAGTGAGTAAAACTCACCCGCTGAAGAACTTGTATAGCGACTTGACCAAGAGCGTCCCTCATTAGTTGAATAATAAACTCCTTTGGAAGTAACCGCTAAAAGTTCATTACCATAAACTAACAAATCAATAAATTCTCCCGCAGAAGAACCCGTGTAACGACTTGACCAAGTGCGTCCTTCATTAGTTGAGTATTCCAATCTTTTTTTCTCCGTGTTAATGCGAATAAATTCGCTCCCATAATTAATTGTTGTTGGCATAAATTAAAATATTAAAAATTTTTCCCTACTCTGTTACAGGCTTTTCGGATTACGCCTTTTATTTTTTCAGATTAAAAATGTTTCCTAAAATATACATAACCATTATTTCTGAGGACAAAATTAAGTCTGCGATACGCCAAATCACGGCACAGGTATAATTTTTTGTAAAAAAAAAGGACACAGCACTTGTTTTCCGTATCTTTTCGGTTGGGCTTCGGCAAAAGCCTGAGATGAAAATAGGTAAAACAGCCTGCGTCCCTCGAAGGGAGCAAACGCTTACCAATTATTTTTCATCTCAATTTTATTTTTGCCGAATTTAACCGAATCAAATAATTGTCAGCAAGTTATGCAATATTTTTAACGTTTCGTATTCCTTATAATTTTCGCTTTTGTTTAGGGTACTAAAATACGAAAATATCAGCAGAAATAAAAAATAGTGTTAAAAAAATTCGCAGACCGTTCATTTTTTCGGCAAAAATATCCCAAAGCTATGCGGAATAGTAGCATAAGTTTTAAATTCTCCCCAAAAAAAGGGATAGAATACTTGTTGATGGAGGCACTCACCACTTAGAGTACAAAAATATCAACGGAAATATAAAAATAGAGCTAAGTTATATTGCCGAGAATAAAAGTAGAATGTGCCTTTAACCATTCACATAATTTTTTTTATGTTTTTTTCAAAAAATTTCATAGCTTTGCCAATTCTTAGATTTTTGGAAGGAATACCCAAAAAATAATCCTTCAAAAATAGTAGCCAAAACAAAACTTATGTCGTCAATTGAGCATTACAAACAGGATTTTTTAAGTCACCTGCAAAAAACAATTACCAAAACAGACCCCAAAAACTTGTATGAACCAATGCATTACATACTTAATTTGGGAGGCAAACGACTGCGCCCCGTTTTAACCCTAATGGGTGCTGACCTTTTCAATACCGATTATCGCAAAGCATTGCACGCGGCACTGGCAATTGAGGTTTTTCACAACTTTTCATTGGTTCACGATGATATTATGGACAAAGCTCCCTTACGAAGAGGGCAAAAAACCGTACATAACAAATGGAACATAAACACTGCCATTCTTTCGGGCGATGCAATGTTAATCCTTGCCTATCAATTGTTTGAAAACTACGAGCCTACTGTTTTTCAACAACTTGCTAAGTTATTCAGTCAAACGGCATTGGAGGTTTGTGAAGGGCAACAATTGGATATGGATTTTGAATCACGAAACGATGTAACCGTTGAGCAATATCTTCTGATGATTCAATACAAAACAGCCGTGCTGGTGGGTGCTGCTTTACAAATGGGAGCTATTGTTGCACAAACATCAGCTGAAAATAAACAACTTATCTATGACTTTGGTGTCCGATTAGGAATGGCATTCCAATTGCAGGACGATTATTTGGATACCTTTGGCGATAGTTCATTCGGGAAGCAAATCGGGGGTGATATTTTGGAAAACAAAAAAACAATGCTATACCTAAAAGCCTTACAGACAGCTAATTCACAGCAAATCAATGAGCTACTTACACTTTATGCCTCCAACGAACAAAATCCTGAAAAGGTTCAGCGGGTAAAGCAAATTTTTACGGAAACAAAAGCGGGTGATTTTGTGCAAAACGAAATCGAAAAATACACGCAAGAAGCCTTGCAAATACTTGAAAAACTGAATATTGACAACACAAAACGGACAGAAATCAAGCAATTTGCCCTTGACTTAATGCACCGCAACATATAAAACATTTTTTGATGAAAAACGTAATCATTACCGGCACAAGCAGAGGAATCGGACTCGAATTAGCCCAACAATTCGCCAAAATGGGGCATCAAGTGTTAGCTTTATCAAGAAACACAGCTCCTTTGCAAACTATAAATCATAAAAACATTCATTTTTTTCCTTTTGACATAACTTCTGATGAAAATTTACACCAGTTAGCAGATTTTATCGCTCGAAAATGGGAAAAAGTAGATATTTTAATCAATAATGCCGGAAAATTAATCCACAAACCCTTTGAAAAACTCTCTTACGATGATTTTTTAGAGATTTACAACGTAAATGTGTTTGGTGTTGCCCGATTAATCCAAAAAACAATTCCGTTTATGCAACAAGGCGCACACGTAGTAACCATCAGCAGTATGGGTGGCATACAAGGCAGTGCAAAATTTGCAGGGCTGGCAGCCTATTCCTCATCAAAGGGCGCCATCATTACGCTTTCTGAACTTTTAGCCGAAGAGTTTAAACCTCGCGGAATTGCATTTAACACCTTGGCATTGGGCGCAGTACAGACCGAAATGCTTTCAGAGGCATTTCCCGACTACGAAACCGATACAACACCCCGACAAATGGCACAATACATTGCTGATTTTGCACTAAACGCAAACCAATTATGCAACGGAAAAACATTTCAAATAGCAAACTCAACACCCTGAACAAAGAGGAAAGATACGTGTAGCGAGAATGATTGATTGTTCAGGGAACTCAGTAGAAGGATTTAATGAAGCGAGAAATGCGTGAAAGGACTATTTTTAAATAGTCCTTTTTTGTTTACTTTTCCATTTGAATATGAATATTTTATAAAAGAAAAGGAACTATAAAGTTCCTCCTAACTGCAAATATGCTTTAAACCATTTTAAGCATTTCTCAGAAGACGTAAATAGTTGATATAACGAGTCAAAAAAAACTTGCCTGATGCGGTTTTACAACATCGGGCAAGTTCAGCATAAATAATTGCGATATTATTTCGTTAATATTTCAGCCATTTCCAAACTTCTTTGTAAGTGGCTTTTTTCCCGTACATCAAAATACCGATGCGGTAAATTTTAGCGGCAATTTTTATCACAAGCAAAAACGAACCGTAAAGCACCAACACCGAAAGCAACACTTCCCACCACGCTACCCCAAACGGAATGCGCATCAGCATTACCACCGGCGAAGTAAACGGAACGTACGACAACACCACCGAAACCGTACCGTGCGGTTCTTCAATCACCGTGAAAAAGCCCACGTAAACCGCCAGTATCAACGGCATCAAAACGGGCATCAAAAATTGTTGCGTATCCGTTTCATTATCAACCATCGCCCCAATAGTGGCATAAAGCGAACTGTACAACAAATACCCCCCGACAAAGTACAACAAAAACGAGGTAAACATTTCCATAAACGGAAATTTAAAAAACGCCAAAAGAATTTCGGACGTGAACTTATCCAAGCCGGTTTTGCTCACCAGCACCTCGTTGGTCGATGCCGGATTAACCCCTAAAAATGAGGTTAAAATGGTCATTAACAAACCGCCGAAAATCATCCAAATCAAAAATTGAGTAATCCCCGCCAACGATGCTCCGAAAATCTTGCCCAACATCAACTCGAAAGGTTTTACCGACGAGATGATAATTTCAATAATCCGATTGGTTTTTTCTTCAATAACACTGCGCATAATGCCGTTTCCGTAGATAATAATGAACATAAAAATCAGGTAACCCGCCAAACCGCCTAAAACGATTTTAACCAGCCCTTCAAGTTCTGAACTTTTTTCACCGCTGAAATTTTGAAGCGAAACATGTACGCTTACTTTCGATTGGTCAATTTGCTGTTTGTCAATTCCTTTTTCGGTTAAATTACGCTGAAAAAGCGTGCTTTCAATGGCATCGGAAAGTTGCCCCAACAGCGAAATATTAGGTGATTCGTTGCTAAAAAATTCAATCCGTTCAAACCAATTGACAGCATCTGCCGGCGGAATGTGTAAAAGCCCGTAGAGTTGTTCAGCTTGCACGATGGTTTTGGCTTCATCTACCGAACTGTTTTTCAAGAAGAAAAACTCTGTGGAAGCCGTATTCTCAAAACTATTTTCAAAATACGAACTTTGGTCTAAAACGGCAATTTTTTTGGCATTGCCGGTGTTGTTCACCTTCGTTAAATAACCTATCAACACGCCGAAAACAATGATAATCAGCGGACTGACAAAAGTCATCACAATAAACGATTTATTGCGCACTTTGTTCAAATATTCGCGTTTAGTTATGAGTCCTAAATGTTTCATACACTTGCTTTTAATGATATTTAATAAACAGAAAAATGAGAGTTACGCTTTGGCATTTACCGAACGTATAAAAATTTCATCAACTGACGGAATTTTTTCAACAAAATGCACCACCTCAGCCCGTTGGCTCAAAAACTGCAACAAGCCTCCTGATGATTGTTCCGCACCGATTTGAATGTTGAGTTTGAGTCCGTCATACAAACTTTTAAACTGCGCCGGCGACACCGAAAAATGTTGCCGTAAATCCGCCAGCAAACGCTCTTGCTCGGAGGCATTTGCTTGCAATCCCACCTCAAAAATATTGCTTTTAAAAGCGCGTTTGATGTCTGATAGTTTTCCGTCGAGAATTTTTTCTGATTTGTTAATCAATGCGATATGGTCACAAAGCTCTTCCACCGATTCCATCCGATGCGTTGAAAAGATAATAGTCGCACCTTGTTCACGTAGGTACAGAATTTCATCTTTAATCACATTGGCGTTGATGGGGTCAAATCCGCTGAAAGGTTCGTCAAAAATCAGCAATTTGGGCTGATGAAGCACCGTTACCATAAACTGGATTTTCTGCGCCATTCCTTTGGAAAGTTCCTGCACTTTTTTGTTCCACCAATCGCCTATTTGCAGCCGGTCAAACCAAAATTTGAGTCGTTCTTTGGCAGTTTCTTTTGAAAGTCCTTTAAGTTGCGCCAAATACAACGCCTGCTCGCCCACTTTCATCGTTTTGTAAAGCCCACGC
The DNA here is from genome assembly GCF_030532915.1 of Capnocytophaga sp. Taxonomy (GTDB): domain Bacteria; phylum Bacteroidota; class Bacteroidia; order Flavobacteriales; family Flavobacteriaceae; genus Capnocytophaga. The sequence continues at coordinate 12,562 of NZ_JAUNKD010000007.1, read as the reverse complement.
TCTTCGGGCAAATACCCGATTTGAGTTATGTGCTTGGGTTGCAAGGGTTCACCGTCAAAAAAAACGCTGCCCGAATCCGGAAACGTAATTTGATTAAGTATGCGAATCAAGGAGGTTTTTCCCGCCCCGTTCGGTCCTAAAAGTCCAAAAATACTACCCTTCGGAATGCTTATTGAAACGTTGTTGAGTGCCGTATGTCCTCCGTATTTTTTACAAATATTTTCTGTCAGAATCATCTATAAAACTTTTAAACGGCGACAAATATACAATTATTATTCAATAAAACTGCCTGCTCTCAAAAAGTTCGTTGAGTGGCTCGGGCTCATTTCCGTTTTAAAATTAAAACCTTAAAATGGCAAGTTCATTTTTTTTGAAAAATCCGCAAAAAAATAACTTTTGAAGTTATTCTGATTGAAAAATATTCAATACTTTTGCCCGCAATTTGAATAAAAAATATTTTTTACGATATGCTTAAAAATAAAACAAGTAGCAGAATTAAATACCTAAAATCTTTTTACATAAAAGATTATTTGATAATCGTCATCGGGCTGGTGTTGTTTACCATCGGGCTGACGGGTTTTATTCTTCCCAACCGAATCGTAACCGGCGGACTTTCAGGAATTTCAATCATCATTAAATACGTAACCCACATTGAACTCTGGAAAACGAATTTGGTGGTAAACGGGGTGTTGCTCGCCATCGCTTTCCGTGCCGTGAGCAAGCAATATGTGATTCGCACCCTTGTAGGCATCGGTTTGTTGTCGTTAATGTTGAGCTTTGGCGAAACCTATCTGCAACCCTATTTCTCTGAAAACCCACCCGTTAGCGAACCATTTTTATCAACCATCGTTGGGGGCGTTTTCTGTGGAACGGGGCTCGGACTTGTTTTTTCGGTAAACGGAAGTACCGGCGGAACGGATATCATAGGTGCCTTGGTAACAAAATATTACCGCATCAGCCTCTCTCGAATTTTGCTCATCGTTGATGTTTTAATCGTAACCTCCTCTTATTTTATATTAGATGGCGACAAAGAAACATTGGAGCGTACCATCTTTGGTTTGATTTTGCTTCCGTTGATGTGGCAAATGGTTGAAATTGTGATTAACGGAGCCCGACAATCGGTGCAATTGTTCATATTTTCAAAACATTACGACGAAATTGCCACACACATCAACACCGAAATCAAACGCGGTTGCACCATTATTGACGGCATCGGCTGGTACTCGCAAACGCCTCAAAAAGTGATTATTGTCATTGCGCGCCGCACCGAAGCCACGTCCATTTTCCGATTAGTGGGAAGCATTGACCCTGAGGCATTTGTAACTAAAGCCACCGTAATGGGCGTTTACGGAAAAGGATTTGACAAACTCAAATAACATTTTTTTAGCGGTCATTTTTTTATATTTAAGTTTTTTGCGTACCTTTGCCCTATTCATTAATTAGAAAAGAAAAATCATTATGGCAACAATCACATTTCGTGGTACAAACGTAAACACCTTGGGTGAACTCCCAAAAACAAACACCACAGCCCCTGATTTTAAGGCTGTTTCAACGGATTTGACCGAAGTTTCATTAAACGATTTTAACGGAAAAAGAGTTGTTTTGAACATTTTCCCAAGCATTGACACGGGTGTCTGCGCTGCTTCGGTTCGGAAATTTCATCAAGAAGCTGACCGTTTGCAAAATGTGCAAATCGTCTGTATATCAAAAGATTTACCTTTTGCCCTTGGCCGATTTTGCGGTGCGGAAGGCATCAATAATTTAACGATGCTTTCTGATTTCAGAGGCGATTTCGAAAAAAACTACGGCGTTGTGTTTACCGACGGCGCACTAAAAGGATTGCTTTCTCGTGCAGTTATTGTTTTAGACGAAACCGGGAAAGTTATTCATACCGAACAAGTTAGCGAAACAGCAAACGAGCCTGATTACAACGCGGTTTTAGCTGTACTGAAATAATAAGGCTTCCGTGATACGGAATTAAAAATTGGGAATGAAAAATGCTTCATTCTCAATTTTTAGTTTTCCAATTTCAACATTCAATTGCAATATTTTAAATGGGACAGAAAAAAGAAAAACAAGCCAATAAATTCACTAAAAATCAATCACATAAATCAAAACAACGCCGATTAGTTTTCGGTATTGTTTTGATTGGTATTTCTCTTTTTTTAATCATCACCTTCGTGTCCTATTTCTTCACTTGGCAAACCGATCAAAGCGTTTGGGCAAACATTGGCAATCGGCAAGAACAAGCCGAAAACCTTACCAGCAAAATCGGGGCATACTTGGGGCATCTTTTCATTTACAAAGGCTTTGGGATGGCGATGTTTATCCCTGCCGTGTTGGCTTTTTTTTCGGGTTTGAAACTGGCTTTCAACCTCAAAATGACGTTGCTTAACCGCTGGTTTTGGGGAATGATTTGGATGGTTTTCATCGCCACTTTCTTAGGCTTTTTCTCGGGCAAAGCAAGCATTCTGGCTGGGATGTCGGGCTTTGAAATCAACCATTTTTTACAAGATTATTTGGGCAAATTTGGAACGGCGCTCCTTTTGTTTTTGTTCGTGGTGATTTACATTATTTTTAAGACGAATTTAACACCTGAAAAATTAGCCACATCTTTTTCAGAAGCAACCGCCAAGTTCAAAAAAGAAAAAAATAACTCCGTAAAAACCAACGAAAAACAAACTCAAAAAAGTATTTTTGATGAGGAAGAACTTCCTGAAAATAAAATTGAAAAAGAGGAAGTTGTTACTAAACAAGAAGTTGAAAAATTAGATGTTTTCACTCACAAGAAAGAAATTCCGTTTTTAACCAACGTACAAGAAACGGAAATTGAAGATGGGTTTTTCATCACCAAACCCACAGCCAATGAGCCTGAATTTGAGGTAGAAAAACCAAAAACAGAAGAAATTGACCCCGAATTGTTAGCTCAAAAATTGGTTGAAAATTACGGCGAGTACGACCCTCGTTTGGATTTGAGCGATTACCGTTTTCCTTCGGTGGAACTGTTGGACGAACCCAAAGATAACGGCATCATTATCAATCAAGAAGAACTTGAAGAAAACAAAAACACCATCGTTCAAACGCTGAAAGATTACAAAATTGAAATATCGCAAATAAAAGCCACCATCGGACCTACCGTAACACTCTACGAAATTGTTCCCGCAGCGGGTATTCGCATTTCAAAAATCAAAAACTTGGAAGACGACATTGCTCTTTCGTTGGCGGCGCTGGGCATACGTATTATTGCTCCCATTCCGGGCAAGGGAACCATTGGTATTGAGGTTCCTAACAAAAAACCATCTACGGTTTTTATGCGATCAATGATTACCTCGCCCCGATTTCAACACGCTGAAATGGAGCTTCCTATTGCTTTCGGAAAAACCATTAGCAACGAAACTTTTGTAACCGACCTCACCAAAATGCCGCACCTTTTGATGGCAGGAGCTACCGGACAAGGAAAATCCGTGGGGCTTAACGTGGTGCTCACATCTTTGCTTTATAAAAAACATCCGGCTGAGGTAAAATTTGTATTGGTAGACCCTAAAAAAGTTGAACTTACGCTGTTTAACAAAATAGAACGTCATTTCTTAGCGAAACTACCCGATAGCGAAGACGCCATTATTACCGATAACAAAAAGGTTGTCAACACATTAAACTCGTTATGCATTGAAATGGACAACCGGTATGAATTACTGAAAAATGCAATGGTGCGCAACATCAAGGAGTACAACGCTAAATTCAAAGCCCGACAACTCAACCCCAATGACGGACATCGGTTTTTGCCCTACATCGTGTTGGTTGTAGATGAATTTGCCGACCTTATTATGACCGCCGGAAAAGAAGTGGAGTTGCCCATCGCCCGTTTGGCACAACTTGCCCGAGCCATTGGTATTCACTTAATTATAGCCACGCAACGCCCGTCGGTGAACGTAATCACGGGGATTATCAAAGCCAACTTCCCTGCGCGGATTGCTTTCCGTGTTACATCGAAAATTGATTCCAAAACCATTTTGGACGGTTCAGGAGCCGAACAGCTCATTGGGCGAGGCGATATGCTCTATACACAAGGAAATGAACCGGTTAGGATTCAGTGTGCCTTTGTTGATACGCCCGAAGTAAACCATATTACCGAGTACATTGGCAATCAAAAAGCATATCCCGATGCCTATCTGTTACCTGAGTATGTAGGTGGAGAGGGCGAAGCTATGGATTTGGATTTTGACCCATCGGACAGAGACCCTCTTTTCAGAGAAGCTGCCGAGGTGATTATCAACGCACAACAAGGGTCGGCTTCGCTTTTGCAACGCAAACTGAAATTGGGTTACAACCGTGCCGGTCGCCTTATTGACCAGTTGGAACACGCCGGTGTGGTAGGCCCGTTTGAAGGAAGCAAAGCCCGACAAGTGCTTATTCAAGATATTGTATCTCTTGACAGACTCCTAAACGGAAATGACTAAGGCATTTCAAATTTTTGGAACGATTATTGATAGTAATAGTGAGAAATTAAAATAATAACTAACAGAAATGAAAAAAATAACACTCATAATCATCACTTTATCTGTTTTTTTAGTCAATGCACAAAACAGTGATAAAGCCAAAAAATTACTCGACCAAGTGTATAACAAAATGATTGGCTATGAAAATATTTACATTGATTTTAAATATAATTTAGACAATCCTGTTGAGAGAATAAACCAAGAAACCAAAGGGAACGTAACCTTGGCAAAAGACAAATATGTTTTGAACTATTTGGGCGCCACTAAAATATACGATGGGAACAAAACATACACCATAATCCCTGAAAATGAAGAAGTTGTGATTGAAGCAACTTCAAATGACGAAGGGGCTGTTACGCCTTCAAAAATGCTTACGTTTTACCGAAAAGGATATTCCTACAAATGGGATATTGAACAAAATGTACGTGGCAGAAAAATACAATACATTGAGCTAAAACCACAAAAAAACAATAACGACGTTAAGCAAATTCTGCTGGGCATTGATGTACAAACCAAACACATTTACAACCTGATTGAAATCGGTAAAAACAACACCAAAACCACCATTACCGTAAATTCATTCAAAACCAATCAACCCATTTCGGCAAATCTTTTTAAGTTTGATAAAGAAAAATACAAAAAAGAAGGTTACTATATTTCTGAACTTTAAAAACTGAAAATTGATTACATCAATTTATTGATAATGAAAATTTTAGACCGATACATACTCACGCAATTCCTGAAAAACTTTTTAGGAACGCTTGCCATTTTAATACTGATTTTCGTCTTTCATACCATCTGGACGTACATTGACGAACTGGCAGGGCGCGGTTTGGAATTGTGGATTATCGGTAAGTTTTTGTTGTTTTTCATTCCGCAATTAATCCCGATTATTTTGCCGTTGGCTGTGGTGGTTTCATCGATTATGACCTTTGGCGCTTTTGCCGAAAATTATGAATTTGCCGCTATGAAAGCCTCCGGAATTTCGCTCTTGCGCATTATGCGTCCTTTATTGGTTTTTATGCTGATTTTAAGTGGAATAACTTTCTTTTTGGTAAACAACATTATTCCTGTTGCCTACCGTGAGGTATACACGCTTCGTGCAAATATTGCCAAAGTAAAACCCGCTATGGCTATTCCGGAAGGCATTTTTTCTGACATAGGCGAAGACATCAGCATCAAAGTAGCAAAAAAATATGGTGAAAACGATGAATTTTTGGAAAACATCATCATTCACAAAAAAACACCCGACAGAGTAAACCGCACCGTTATCAACGCCAAAGAAGGCGAATTGAAAAGCGGAAAAAACAGTGATTTTCTGCAACTTATACTCAAAGACGGCACGTATTACGAAGACATCAAAACGCAAAACTACACACAGCAACAACGTTTTCCGTTTGCGAAGGTGCACTTTGAAAAATACATCATAAATCTGGATCTTTCACATCTTAACAAGGTGGATTTCAGTCAAAAATCAGATGTTACAACCTATAAAATGATGAACGTAGGGCAGTTGCATTACGCCATTGATTCGCTTCGGTCAGACTTTAAACAAAACCTTACCGACCAAGGTAACAGTATGTTTCGGCGTACCGGTATTACCAGTCTGAATTTCAATACTGATAATAAAGAAAAAACCACAAAAAATACCCAAAAAAAGGTAACTTCCGTGGCTGATTTGTTGCTTTTGATTGAGAAAAGCAGGCGAGACCAAGTTTTTGAAACCGCCATCAACAGCAATCAAAATCAGTTTGATAACTTGGAATATCGACAAAATGATGTTGAATATCGCTACAAAGTTATGAATCTGCACATTATCAATTGGAGCGATAAATTTGCCCTAACCATAAGTTGCCTTGTATTGTTTTTGGTGGCGGCTCCGTTGGGCGCTTTAATCCGGAAAGGAGGCATCGGAATGCCTTTAGTGGCTGCGATGATTTTATTTCTGTCGTACCATTTCATCGGATTATTTATGAAAAACATTGCCGAAAACAACGCCTTAAATCCGGCTGTTGCCCCGTGGATTTCCACGCTGATTTTGTTACCGTTGGGCATTTACTTAACCTCACGCGTTGCCACCGACAAAACCATTTTTCAGTTTGAATGGCTAGGCAAACTAACACAGAAAATTAAAAAGAAAAAAATAACCTAACCCTCTCTTACGCAATGAAGTATTACATTATCGCAGGCGAAGCCTCAGGTGATTTACACGGAGCCAATTTGATGAAATCTATTGCCGAAAAAGACCCACAAGCCGATTTTCGTTTTTGGGGTGGTCAGCGAATGCAACAAATCGGTGGAACGCTTGTAAAGCACTATCGCGATTTGGCGTTTATGGGCTTCTGGGAAGTGATTACCAATTTGCGAACCATTTTGAAGAACATTAAATTTTGCAAGAAAGACATCGAGACGTATAATCCTGATTTTTTGATATTTATAGACTACCCCGGCTTTAATATGCGCATTGCTCGATGGGCAAAACAGGTCGGATTTAAAACGCATTATTACATTTCGCCACAAATTTGGGCTTGGAAAGAAAACCGCATCAAAGACATTAAACGCGACATTGACCATATGTACGTGATTTTGCCGTTTGAAAAAGATTTTTATGAAAAGAAGCATCAATATCCCGTTCATTTTGTGGGGCATCCGTTGCTTGATGCAATCGCACAATACACTAAAATTGATGAAGTTACCTTCAAAAAAGAAAACGGACTTGACTCACGCCCCATCATCGCTCTTTTACCCGGAAGCCGAAAACAGGAAATTGCCAAAATGCTTTCGGTAATGCTTTCGGTAACAGACAGCTATCCTGATTATCAGTTTGTTATTGCCGGAGCTCCTTCACAAGATTTTTCGTTCTACCAATCGTTTATAAACACGGAAAATGTGTATTTTATAAGCGGAAAAACATACGATTTGCTTTCCGTAGCCGCCTGTGCCTTGGTTACCAGCGGAACGGCAACCTTAGAAACAGCTCTTTTTAACGTTCCGGAAGTGGTGTGTTACAAAGGAAATTGGCTTTCGTACCAAATCGCCAAACGCATCATCAATTTGAAGTACATTTCATTGGTAAATCTGATTATGGATAAGCCTGTGGTAACGGAACTAATTCAAAATGAATTGAATACCAAAAATTTAAAAATCGAATTGAATAAACTATTAAGCAAGCAACATCGCGTTCAAATACAGAATGGCTATGCCGAATTACGCAAAAAACTCGGCGGTGTGGGTGCAAGCAAACACACTGCCGAGCTGATTATCAAATCATTGTAATTTCAGTAAATTAAATTTGATTTAATATTTTGATAAAATCATCAACGATGGTATTGCCCTTGTCTTGGTTGTACCATTTTTGTAATTCTTCCTTAAATTCAGGGGTTAATTTACCGTGTTGGGCTTTATAGTCTTCCACCATTTTGGTGGCTTCCGACGGACGTGAACCCCACCAAGCCAGCACATTATCATCTAAATCCAAGAAAATTACCACCGGAATGGCTTTTCCGCCATTGGTTAAAAATTGGTTCATAAGTACCTCATTTTCATCTCTGAACACCAATTTCAAATTGATTTTCGGATTCAGTTCGGTTATTTTATTGACAACAGGCAGAATTTGAGCCGCATCGCCGCACCACGATTCGGTAATGGCAAGCAAGGTAATGCTTTTCGGGAAGTTTTTAAAAAAAGTGGCTTTTTCTTCCGAAATGGTAATGCTTTTGTCCAAACGCTTGTAACGTTTTTCGTTAAGTGCCGTATAATGAACACGTTCTGTATCTTGCTCAACACCACTTGTTTTGCCTTCTTTGGCAAATTCGTCAATCGTATTCCGATACGTTATATATGAAACACTGTTGAGCAAACTTTGCTGAATAATTGATTTTACACTCATAATGATTGTTTTTTATACGACAAAAATATAAAAAACTTGCCAATTACCACAACTTTTATGTGAAATTTCATAAAAAACAACTTAAAATCAACATATTACGGACTATTAATCGTTTTCCAAAATTCTTGTTGTTCCACTGTTGGAAGTCCGATTTTCTGTCTTTTAGCATTCAAATTTTTTGTTTGTGAATGGTCTGTTATTCGCCAATACATATAGTAAAAAGGAACTCCTGTGTGTTGCAAGGCGTATCTATCCACTATCATTGCGTTGAAAGATAAAAATCAATTATTTAAAATCAGATTAAATCTATAAAAAGTAAAAATTTCACTTTTTTATGAATTTACTCGCAAAATAAATATGAAAAAAACAAGATTTGGCATAGATATTGTGCTATTTAAGTGAAGTGTTTTTTTAATCAAGAAGCATTTCAATACAGAAAAAGTTAGCAAAAAAACGTGCTAATCTGCTTCTGACAAACAAAATAGTATTTTTTAATTAAAAAATTTATTTGACTATGAAAAGAAATAACAAACTCTCAGGAAAATTGGCAAAATATTTTGCCATTGCTGCCTTACCGATGTTATTGGCATCGTGTGGCTCGTACTACGCTTATTATAGCGACGGGATTTACGGTGAACGCCCGCCCGAGCGCTTTACCGTAGTGGAACACTATGAACAACCTCCGCAACGAAACGCCTATTCTCCAAGCAGATACCAAGATTATTTCAGAGAAAAAGCTCAACAGTACAGCAATGCGGACGGTAAATTTACCCACTTCACCGACGTTGATTCCTACACGTCTGACCATTACAACACCGGCGAAGGAAAATCGTATGGAGGCTGGGGAAGTAACGCTACGCAAGTAACTGTAAACGTGTATGATAATTATTGGAACGCTCCTTATTACGGATACAATCACTACTGGGGCTACGGGGCTTGGTATCCTTACCAACGCTATAATCCATATTACAGAAATCACCTAAACTGGGGAATTTCAATAGGTTGGGGAAATTACTATAACCCGTATTGGAACTGGTATGACGGCTATTATCCGTACTACGGATACGGATATTACGGCAACTATTACCCTCGTTATTACTATCCTTACTATGGAGGAAGATACTATCCGAGAGATTATTACTATTCTCCAAATGGTTCTTACAATCGGGGTTATGGTGAATACTATGGAGGAAGGGGACGTGCCATCGTCAGAGACAACTCACGAAGAGGCGACTCGAACCGCTACTATAACTACGAAAATTCAAGAAATTCACAAGGATATTACAACAGAAACACAACTCCATCAAGAGGTTATGAAAATCGTTCCGGCAATTATGGAAATCGTAACAACAATTACGATTATAACAATTCAAGAAACGATTTACCTACACGAGGTTACGAGAATCGAAACTACAACAACTCTGGAAGAAGCTATGATAACGGAACATCCAGAGGATACAATAATTCAGGAAATGGTGGAAATTCAGGAGGAGGAAGCTACCGAAGTTCAAATCGTCGATAACATAAAAAATGACAACGTTTTTTTAATATAAATAAAAGAAAAAATATGAAGAAATTTATATATCCATTTATATTCAGTGTTTTATATATAGCAAATATTCAAGCACAAAATTATACAGACGCGCTACGATATTCAACGGAGGACCTCAATGGAAGTTCTCGTTTCAAGGCGATGAGTGGTGCTTTTGGAGCTTTGGGGGGCGACCTTTCTGCCTTGAATATAAATCCGGCCGGAAGTGCCGTATTTGCAGGTACGGAACTTTCTTTCTCTATAAGAGATAACCGAGATAAGAAAAATATATCATTCGTAAATCAAAATAGTACCAATAAAGATTCTGATTTTGATGTAAATCAGTTTGGAATGGTATTTGTTGTACCCAATGTTTCAACCAATTGGAAGAAGATCAGTTTTGGTTTTAACTTCCAACAATCCAAAAATTTAAAAAACTCAGGATTAGTTTATTTTGGGGAAACTAATATTGGTCTAGACAATTATTTTCATCATTTTGCTCAAAATGGAAATAATAACGGAAGCGGTTTCCCTTTAAGTACGTTTGCCGATGGGAATCTTCCTATAACAAATCAAGGTGGTATTGGTGAGTTTTATTTAGGGTTGGATAATCAAAACGCCCGAAATGCCTATTTAGGAATTAAGACTGAACTGGTTATCCCCAATTCCCCAAACGCATCTGAAACTAACTACATAGCGAATGCTGACCGAGTTTTCCGACGACAAAAATATGAGGTTGTTCGTAATGGGCAAATTAACAAATATAACTTTAATTTTGCCTCACAATTTGGTGATAATATATACTTAGGATTAAATCTTAACTCTCATACCGTTTATACCAACTCGTTGTACAGTTTAAGTGAAAATAATTTTGAAGACAAATCCCTTGTAAGGTATGCCAATCACCAAACAAAAGTTAACACCACAGGTAGTGGATTTTCGTTTCAACTGGGAGGTATTGCTAAAATCAATGAACAATTTCGTTTAGGTATAAGTTATAGTTCTCCCACGTGGTATAGTCTTGAAGAACAATCACGTGAGGTCTTATACGCATCAATATTCAACACACAAAAGAAAATCAATGAAGATAAGGATGTTGATTTACTAAATCGGTATGGTGATGAAATTTGGTTTGAAAGGAAATACAAATTCCGTACACCGGGTTCGTGGACGGGAAGCCTTGCGTATATTTTCGGGAAAAGAGGGTTAATCAGTTTTGATTATATCTATAAAAATTACGAAAATATCAACTTTTCATCTGAAAACCTAAAAGGCGAAAACAAAATTATTCAAGATATGTTGGGCAACACATCAAGCATTCGCGTGGGGGGCGAATACCGAATCAACGCACTTAGTTTACGCGCCGGAATCCGTTACGAGCAAAGCCCTTACAAAGGCAGTGTCAAATACGTGGGCGACCTAAACGGATATTCTTTCGGGGCAGGCTATTCCTTTGGCGGAATTCGATTAGACGTTTCGTATGACATTGCAAAACAAGATTATATGTATCAAATGTACGAAACTGTTTTGACCACACCTGCAAAAATTTCAGCCTCACAAAGCAGTTTGTTGTTCACTCTGTCAGCAAAATTATTTTAGCAAAATTCAGCTTTCATACTAACTACTAATTGATAATCAAACGGGTTACACATCAAAAGTGCAGCCCGTTTTTTTATGCTTACAGAAAAAAGCTATATTTGCAAAAACAATCTTTAATTTTTCTGATGGAATACAATTCATTTTACAAAACTGCCGGACAAGGCAAAACCTTGGTTTTATTACACGGATTTTTAGAAAGTTGCGAGGTTTGGAACGACACTATTTCGGCACTCAAAACCGATTTTAAACTAATTGCCCCCGACCTTCTCGGACACGGCAAAACCCCTGCGATGGCTGACATCCACACAATGGAAATGATGGCTGATGCTGTTTTTTCTGTCCTGAAACGTGAAAAAATAGACAAAGCCACCTTTATAGGGCATTCAATGGGTGGATATGTCACTTTGGCTTTTGCCGAAAAATATCTGCAATTGCTTGACGGAATTATACTTATGAACTCCACTCCCCTACCCGATTCCGATGAAAAGAAAACCAATCGCGAGCGGGTCATCGAGGCTGTTGAGCAAGACAAAACATTTTTTATCCGCAATGTAGTAACCAATTTGTTTAGCGATGAAAACAAAACACAGATGAAAAAACAAATTGAAGAAATTATCGAAATTGCACAACAAACACCTAATCAAGGGATTAAAGCTGCTTCGTTGGGAATGAAAGAACGCCCCGACCGAACTGATGTACTTAAAAAACTTTCCGTTCCCGTACATTTCATAATCGGAAAAAATGACGCATTAATCCCTCATAAAGAACTGATTACACTGGCTGAAAATCTGCAAATTTCATATTCATTACTTGATGGCGGACATATGTCATACATTGAAAATCAGTCCGAAACCATCGAAATATTGAAACGAACAGCTACTAAATTAACAAGTTAAAATCAATTTATTTCCAAAAAAACCGTATTTTTGTCACACGGATTTTAAACAAAAATAATTTCATGAAACTCATCAAACCCCTGTACGTTTTCTTACTTTTTTTGGTGAGTTTTTCACTTAAATCTCAGCAGTATCCGGTTGATGTACAGGT
>NZ_JAUNKD010000006.1 GCF_030532915.1 Capnocytophaga sp. | reverse complement strand
ACCTGTACATCAACCGGATACTGCTGAGATTTAAGTGAAAAACTCACCAAAAAAAACAAGAAAACGTACAGGGTTTTGATGAGTTTCATAAAATTATTTTTGTTTAAAATCCGTGTGACAAAAATACGGTTTTTTTGGGGGATGACGTGTCCCTCATCAATTTAAAAGCATTTACTTTTGTCTTATAAAAGCCAAATCTGCTTAAACTTTTTTCTAAAAAAAATAAAAGTTTAAGCAGATTTGGTGTTATTTAAACTATTCGGTAACAGTTTCTTTTTCTTTAATTTCTTTGTCAAGAGCTTCAAAGATAGAGTTGTTACTTTTAAATTCGCGTACGATTTCTTTTAGGATACGCACCACACCTACTTTGTCTTTTAACTTGGCGGCAGCACTTATCTTGGCTGAAAGGGCGTCGATTTCGTTAAAAGGCATTGTTGGGTCTTTTGAAACCATTATCTTTTCGTGATGTGTGGGTAGGGTTTTGGTGTCGTCACTCAAAAGTTCTTCATAGAGTTTTTCACCCGGACGAAGCCCCGTGTACACGATTTTGATGTCTACATCGGGTTCGTAGCCCGAAAGTTTTATCATTCGTGTTGCCAAATTTAAAATTTTAACGGGTTCGCCCATATCAAAAACGAAAATCTCGCCCCCTTTGCCCATTGTTCCTGCTTGGAGTACCAATTCACAGGCTTCGGGTATGGTCATAAAATAACGAACAATATCCGGATGTGTGATGGTTACGGGACCTCCTTTGGCAATTTGTTTTCTGAAATGCGGAATTACCGAGCCGTTTGACCCCAATACGTTACCGAAACGCGTGGTAATGAACTTGGTGGTGTTTCCTTTTTCGTTTTGAAGCGCTTGTACAAAAAGCTCGGCTGCCCTTTTTGAAGCTCCCATAACGTTGGTCGGGTTCACGGCTTTGTCGGTAGAGACCATCACAAATCGATTGATTTTGAATTTGCTTGCCAATAGCGCCAGATTTTTGCTTCCTTGGATGTTTACCAAAATGGCTTCGTGCGGATTTTCTTCAATTAACGGTACGTGTTTGTAGGCAGCGGCGTGGTACACCATCGAGAAATTGTATTCTTCAAAAACGCTTTCCATACGCTCATAATTTGAAATGTCGGCTAAAACAAATTTAAAAGCAACGTGCGGAAATTTCTCTTTCATTTCAAGTTCAATGTCATAAAGCGGTGTTTCGGCTTGGTCTAAAACCACGACTAATGAAGGGCTGAAAGTAGCCACCTGCCGTACGATTTCACTTCCGATGGAACCGGCACCACCTGTTACCAGTACATTTTTTTGATAATGACGTTTTTTAACCTCTTCATTTCCAATGACAATGGGCTTTCTGTTAAGCAAATCTTCAATTTGCACTTTACGGATTTTGATATTATCATCCGGGCGCATTTTTTGTAATGAAGGTGTTTTTAATACCAATAATCGCTTTTCCAAGAAGATGTTTGTCCACTGGTTCAGTTCCTCTTTGGTTAAATTTTTCTTATTTACCAGCACTCCGTGTATGCCTAATTCTTCTTTTCGGTGTTTTAGAAGTTTTTCTTTGGTGTAAATTCGTTTTCCGAGCAGAACGGCATTGTTTGAATCTTCGCGTTGGGTTAAAAATCCAACCACGTCATAGGGCAAGTTCGGATTTCCCATAATGGCATTTGCTATTGAAACGGACTCTTCTTCCACGCCCAAAATCAAGATGCGCTTTTTTGATGAGCTTCGGCGTAATTCTTTGATTTTCTGGAATATTTCCTTTACGAATAATCGGAAAAACGAGAGCAGTACAAATGAAATTGTAAAGTACAGAAAAGCGGTGGTGTTCAAAATCAATTGATGTGCCGATGCAATGATGCTCCCGATGTTAATAAACCACAACATAAGCACCGTGCTTGTGTTTGCCAGCAATATTTTGAACAGGTCAAAAAAGGTGGAGTGCCGTATAATCCCCGAATAGGTTTTGAAAATAAGCATAAAACACAGATTTACACCGATTACCAACAAATATTTTTGATAAACCGGAATAATGTTATTTTCAATACCCAATCCGCTTAGCAAGAAAAAGGTTACGAACAGAGAAATTACACAGATGAGAAGGTCAATAGACAAGACAATCCATCGGGGTAGGTACCGAAAGTTTGAAAGTTCGATAATTCGTTGTTCGCTGTTAGTTTTTTTTACGTTCATTATTCAGTGTGATTAAACTATTCAAAAAGTGTATGTTAAAACCAATTTTTTATCGATTGAAAATTTTTGCGATTCGCTCTCGGTCGGCATCACTTAAATTAGAACCTGATGGTAAGCATAATCCCTCGTTAAACAGAGTTTCAGAAATAGTTCCGCCGTAGTAAGGTGCTTTTTCAAAAACAGGTTGCAGGTGCATTGGTTTCCAAAGCGGACGTGTTTCAATGTTGTCATCCAAGAATTTCAAGCGCAACGCTTCGCGGTCAAATCCTGTTTTTTTCTCATCGATGGTAATTGCTGAAAGCCAGTGATTTGAAAAATAATCGGCATTGGGTTCGGTAAATAGTGTTATTCCGTCAGCATTTTTGAATAATTCTTGATAGAAAAAGTGATTTTGACGGCGTTGTGTGATGCGTTCATCAAGCACTTCCATTTGTCCGCGCCCGATACCGGCAGCAATGTTGCTCATTCGGTAGTTGTATCCGATGTGTGAATGCTGATAATGAGGCGCATTGTCGCGAGCCTGTGTGGAAAGGAACACGATTTGTTCTTTCTGTTTTTCAGTTTTGCAAACCAAAGCACCTCCGCCTGAGGTGGTTATGATTTTATTTCCGTTAAAGCTAAGGATTGCCATTTCACCGAACGTTCCGCATTTTTGTCCTTTGAAAGCGCTTCCCAGAGCCTCTGCGGCGTCTTCCACAACGGGGATTTCATACTTGTTGGCAATTTGAAGGATTTCGTCCATTTTGGCGGGCATTCCGTAAAGGTGAACCACGATGATGGCTTTTGGTTTTTTTCCGCTGGCGATGCGGCTCTTTATGGCATCTTCCAATGCTTGCGGACAGATGTTCCAAGTTTCGGGTTCGCTATCCACGAAAATGGGCGTAGCCCCTTGATAAACAATTGGGTTTGCCGAAGCTGAAAACGTGAAACTTTGACAAATAACCTCGTCGCCGGCTTTGATGCCCAGTGCCACCAATGCCAAATGCAATGCGGCAGTTCCGGCAGAAAGAGCAGCTACTTTAACGTTTTGGTTTAAGTATCTCTCCAAATCCGCTTCAAAACCGTTTACGTTAGGTCCCAGCGGGGCAACCCAATTTTGGTCAAAGGCTTCGTGAATGTATTTCAACTCGTTGCCCCCCATATGAGGTGATGATAACCATACTTTTGAATTCATATTTTTCATTCTTTTATTTTTATAACTTTTCCGGGATTCCCTACCACCGTTGCAAAGTCAGGAATGTCTCTGATTATTACTGCGCCGGCTCCGATGGTAGCCCATTTTCCTATTTTTACTCCTTGAATAACGCAAGCTCCGATGCCTATGTGCGTTCCTTCGCCAATTTCAACATTTCCGGCTAAGGAAGCGTTGGGTGAAATATGTGCAAAGTTCGCGATTTTGCACTCGTGCTCCACAATGGCACCTGTGTTTATGATGCAGTGTTCACCTATTTCTGCTTCCGGATTTACCACGGCATTAGCCATTACAACGGTTCCTTTTCCTATTTTTGAGAACTTTGAAATTACCGCTGTTGGGTGAATGGCTGTTTGATAATCAAAGCGATGTCTTTCTGATATTTTTTTCCTTGCATCATTATTTCCGATTGAAATAATCACTTTTTCGTGTCGATTTTCTTTTTCAGAAAAAGTGGATTTCTCAATGGGGATGTTAAAAATTTTTGCGTTTTTTGGGGCGTCATCAACAATCTTACTGACTTCAATGTTATTTTTTTGTAGAATGTCAATAATTACCTTCGCGTGCCCGCTCGCACCATATAAAATCATCTCTGTTTAGTTTTTTTACGGTTTAATTTTTTGATTTGGTTATTTTATTAATTCGTAACTGTTTTTAACGTGTTATATTTACTTTTCCGGTAACGTTTAAAAGCCTATCACATTTTGAAAAGGCGATTCCGTCTTTGTAATTTGAAAATTTAGCAATGTCAGTCCCGCCTTTGAGCCATTCAACATAGGTTGCCACGGTATTGCTGCCGGCTTCGTGTGAAAAGGGATAACCGCCACCAAAACGCGGATTGAGTTCCAAAACATACAACTCTCCATTGCTTTCAAAGATGTCACAATCCAGATTGCCAATGTGTTTTAGGTTTTTACCGATAGCCTCACCAATGGCATTAAAACGGTTGTCAATCACTGAAATGGCTTTGTCGGTTTCACCTGCCCGCATCAATATTTTTTCGCGAACGAACGAATTTACGTAATTCCCATCAAAGTCATTCAGAACGTCCATTCCGTATTCGGTTCCTTTTATTTTTTCTTGTATTAAAAAAGCTTTTTCAAGGCAACTTTTGTTGGCGATTTCAGACAAAAATGTGCGTTTGAGGCGAATCATTTGCAATTCGTAAACCATATCCAACTCTTTGAAAGAATCAACGTACTCAATGCCTACCGAAGCGCTTCCGCAACGGGGTTTGACTACCAGCGGAAATTGAAGTTCGCCGGTTTTGAGAGCAGCCTTGGCATCTTCCAATGTGATGAATGTTTTGGGCGATTTAAGTCCGATATTTTCCAAAAATTTTACGGTTTCCCATTTGTCAAATGTTGTTTTTATTACATTTTCATCTGAAACGATAACTTTTGCCCCGAATTGTTCAATGTCTTTTTTCCAAACCGAAAGAATGGGTAGTTCCAAGTCATTGAGCGAAATAATCGCTTTGATGTTGTTTTTCTTGACAATGTCAATTATGGAAGGAATATAGTTTTTGTCGTATATGTTTGGCACTTGAATCGCCACATCGGCATCAGCCAGTGCGGGGGCACAAAGTTGTTTGTCAACGGCAAAAACTTTTCCCTGACCAGCTAAGGTCTCTTTGAAATAGTTAATGAGATAGTTTCTTCTTCCTGCACAGGTGAAAAGGATATTCATAATGATTATTCTTTAAGTATTGTCTTCTGTTTGCTTCTCACAACATCAAGGTCGTTGCTTTCACAACTTGCTACGACTATATCTTTTTGAGAAACAACATTTTGAATAGTTTTAAGTAGTATTTTTACGTCGTTGCTGAAAGAGAGTTCGTCCACATATTTTGCGTCCATTTCCAATTTGTCGTCCCAACTAACGTTGTTTCTGCCGTTGACTTGCGCAAGTCCGGTAATTCCGGGTCTTACGGTGTGTCGTAATTGCTCTCTTTTAGTGTAATACGGTAAATATTTCACCAGTAATGGTCTGGGACCTATTAGTGACATATCGCCTTTTAACACATTGATTAATTGCGGAATTTCATCAAGTGATGTTTTCCGCACAAATGCACCGATTTTGGTAAGCCGCTGGGCGTCGGGGAGTAGTTTCCCGCTTTTATCCCTTTTGTCATTCATCGTTTTGAATTTGATAATTTCAAAGATTTGGTTGTGCAAACCGGGTCTTTTCTGAAAGAAAAAAGGTTTTCCTTGATTGGCAAAAAACAAGCCAATCATTACCACGATGAAAATGGGCGATAGAAAAATCAGCCCAAAAAGTGCGGCAAAAAAATCGATTAACCGTTTTATGTAATTTTTGTACATTTTTTAGTTTATATTTTTGAAATAATAAATTTTCGTTTTCCTGTTTTTTCTGTCGGAATTTCTGAAACTTCCTCTATTTGTATGGTGGTTTGTTCACCAAAAACAGCCATTAATTTAGCTTCAATTTGCTTGAAAGTTTCGTTCTTGTTTTCAAACTGATGCATTAATTTCAGACGTACTAAATTTAGATTTTCTTGTGTTAATTGAAACTGTACGATGCCTTTAAAGTGCCACAAGGTGTAAATAATGAGGTATGGAGGCAATAGCTCGCCGTCATTATTTTTTAAAAGGTCGTTGGATCTGCCTTGCAGGGTTTTAATGTATTTTCGGTTGTTTTTAATTCCGAAGGTACATAAATCGCCTGTTTCATAACGAATAAGCGGCACTGCTCTGTTGAACAAGTCCGTAATTACGATGCGGGCGAGTTCGTCTTCCTGAGCCGGATCATCGCTGTCTAATTTCAGAAACTCAAAGTGATAGCTTGCTTCGTTGGTTAGGAAATAATCTTCGCCCGTGGCCGGTTGTTGGGCGAACATTCCCATTTCTTGGTTTGAATACCGCGAAACCACAGGGCATTTGAATATGTCAATGAGCTCCCGTTTGGTGTGCAGAAGCAGTTCTTCTGCCATTGAGATGATGGATTTTACGTTCCATTTTTTGCTTTCACTTCGGCTTTGTGTGTCCAAATGGCGCACTAACTCGGCAAAAGTAGAGGCATAGCCCGAGAGTACTTTTGTGTTACCGTCACGCTTTGCCATTTTTTCAAGTTGAAGCACACCTTCTTTGCTTAAACTTGAAGTGTCATACATTCTAAAATTTTCTTTTAGTTGCGTAAACCAACTTTTTCGGTTGATGTTCGTCCATATTCGTAGCGAATACATTCGGTCACCTATGTCGTAATTAGCAATATGATAAAAATACAGAATGTCCATTTTATTTCGCAACACTTTTTCAGGATTTTGATACACCCTGAATGTAGCACCTGTGGAACCGCTGGTTGTCATCATTCGCAATTTATTTTTCTTATTTACAAATTCTTTTGAGAAAAAATCGTCATAATTTTCATTAACCACCTTTTTGTTGATTATGGGGAAACTACTCAGATTATTGGGCTCAAAATTTTTATAAAAGGCAGTATTTTTGCAGGCATAGGTTAAAATATCATTAAGTCTTTTGGTTTTAATTGCTTTATAATCACCTTTTTGATGATAAATTTGTGCAATTTCATCATAGTGCTTTCTTTTTTTGCCACCAGTTAGTGTATCCAACGCCCAAAAGAGGTAATATCTGATATTTTTCATAGTGTTTATGCCTTGTTATAATGGTGTTTTGTGATATAACAAACGTTTTTCACTCAGCGGTTTGGCAAAGGTATAAAATTATTTAATACTGGGTAAATGAAACTGAAAAATTATGAAATTTTTCACACAATGAGATTTGATAACTCGTTAAGGTTGTGTATTTTATGGTTTGGAAGATTCTTTTTTTCGATGTCGAAGTTTTGTTTGTGAACGTTATTGCCTTTGTCGAGCAAACAAACGGTTTGCCAACCGAGTTCATTGGGTGCGGTAAAATCCTTTTTTGGGTTGTCGCCAATGTAGAAATAGCTGTTTATGTCGGGTTGGTGGAATACCAAAAAGTTTTGCTTGTTAGGTTTGGAGCTTCCGAATTCTTCCGAAATGATGATTTTGTCGAAAATTGACTCAATGCCAACGGCTTTTAGTTTGTTTCGTTGGGTGATTGAGCGCCCGTCGGTAATTAAACCTATTTTGTAATTATTTGATTTACAGAGATTGAATATGGGTTCTGCTCCGTCATTTAGCGTTAGGGTAGGGAAGTGGTTTCGGTAAATTGTCAGTAGTTCTTCTTTTGAAAAAACGGGAAATTCAGCTGTTAAAAAATCAAAAACATTTTCTCCTTGGGAGTATAAATCAAACATTTTTGCATACAGATTTGCATCGTTTCGGGAAACAAGCCGAGCAATTTCACGGTACGCCGATTTAAGAAAGTCAATTTCGTAAATCAGCGTATCATCCAAATCGAAAATAATGTATTTACGCTCCATAATTTCGTACTAAAATTTCATCGTCATAGCGGAGCATCAACAATTTATCTTCCCAATTGTCAAAGGGTTTAATTTCTTGATTTAGAATGTATTCGTCGATGAGGTATTTGGGGTAATTAGCTCCTGCCAAGTAACTCAACGGGTATCCGCCACCAAATCGGGGGTTGATTTCAATGCCGATAACTCGTTTTGTTTCAGGATGAAAGAAAAACTGCATTGTAAGGCATCCTACGGCACCGTCAATTTTTCCTAATCGGGATTTGATAAAGTCTACAAGTTCATTTTTTTGGGTGACACCCTTGTTAATTTCACCGGCGCGGACAAAAATTCGTTTGCGAGGCACGAGGCATTTTAAGGTGTTGTGTTTGTCATAGTAGGCATCAACGGTAAATTCTTCGTATGAATTATCAATGTATTCCATAAACATTAGTTTTGGGTTGTTGAGGTGATAATCAGTGATTTCAGAAGCGTCGTTGATTCGAAAAGAGCCTTTGCTTGCCGAGCCGTCATACGGTTTTATGAATAACGGAAATTCGAGATTGTCTTTTTGAAAAATGCGTGGAACATCAATGTTATTGTCTGTGAAAAATTGATTTGTTATTCGTTTGTTGCGACATTTTTTTATAAAATCGGGTGACGAAATCACAGGAATGATGCCGTTGTTGAAAAATAATTCTCTGTTTTGAGCAAGAATCAAAAGCTCGGTGTCAATGGTAGGAATAATGAGTTTGATGTTCCATATTTTACATATATTCAATAAGTTATGAATATAGTCAGGGTTTGTTACGTGACAAACTTTTTTGTAACCGTCAGCAATGATGCAAGCGGGAGCCAGTTCAGGGGAGGCATCGACGGTGTAAACCTTATTGTTTGAATTTAAGGATTTTATTTCTTTTTGAAAGTGTTTTACAAGTGAAACCCGCTGCCCTGCGGAAGTGATGAGTATGTTATTCATTAGTATTGTGTTATCTGCTAAAAGAAAATAAATGATTTAATTGAATGGTAATGTAAAGCAATGGTTTGTGATTAATTACTTTTTTGATTAGCCTGTCAATGAATCGGTTGGTTGTAAAATTTCGGATAGGGTAACTTGCATATTTTCCGTTTTTTAAAACGGAAAGCTGCTTGTTCACTTCGTTGAAATTTCTTTTTCCTCTGATGGCACGAATTATTGCAAAATATGCGTATGATTCTTGCCTTGCCCGTAATCGGTTGAAAGCCTTTGGGTAATCGTTTCTGTTTACACTGTCGATAATGCTGTTGAATCTGTCGGCTACGTAAAACATATCGTCATTTATTTTTCGTAGCCGTTTCGGGTTTTTGGTGCGTACGGTAGATTCATTATTGGTGAAATATGCATAAATTTGGTTGCTGTACACACGTCCTTTTTTGACTTTTAACAATAGTTGGGTTGTGAAAATGACATCTTCACACAGGCGTCCGTCTTCAAAGAACAAGTTTGGAGCGATGGAGCGCTCAAAAATAAACCAACACGAACCGTTGTAATAACTGTGTTCACTGATGATTTGCAGTCCGTTACCTTCAATTTCAATTTGCAGATTTTCTGTTTGGGTTGAAGGGGTGTATAGCTGCGAGGTGTGATAAAACCGAAAACCTAAAAAGTCAAGATTTTCATTTTCAATGATTTCTAATAATGTATTTAAATATCCTGATTTCAGATAATCATCAGAGTCGATAAAGTAAATATATTTTCCGCGTGCGTATTTTAACCCTACGTTTCGGGCAACGCTTTGCCCTTGATTTTCTTGGCTAAAAACTTTGATGTTTGTGTGTTTTTCAGCTAATTTACTGCAAATGAGCAAACTGTTATCGGTTGAGCCATCATTAACCAGTATAATTTCAAAATCAGCAGGCGAAAGCTGTTGCTCGAAAAGGCTTGACAGGCAACCGTCAAGATATTTTTCGGCATTGTATACGGGTATGATGATTGATAACTTCATAAGAATCAGGAAAACAAAGAAAAATTGTTATTTTTGGTTATAAGAAGCTATTTGCTTGTTGTATTCTTCCAAAAGAGCTTGCCAAACGACGGATTGTTCATAGCGTTCAGCAATCATTCTACGACAGTTTAGTTTCAATTTTTCAAAATAGGTAGCGTCATTGATGAATAGGTTCATTTTATTCTTCAATTCTTCTACATTTTTAACGGGAATAATAGTTCCGTTTTGCCCTTCTATAATAATTTCGTTGGAACCGTTAATGTTTGAAACGATGCTTGGTAAGCCCATCGCGCCGGCTTGCATCACCACGTTGGGGAAGCCTTCACGGTAACTTGGGAATGCTAAACAATGCGAAATTGCCAAATAGGGGCGTACATCTTTTTGAAAACCTACCGATATGATGTTTTTGTGGTTTTCGATGTTTTTGATGGTGTGGGGTTGCAGCGGGTCTAACTCCCGTTCTTGCGGACCTACAAGCAAAAGTTTGGTGTTAGGGTTATTAAGTTCAATAAATGCTTGAATAAGCTCGTTAATGCCCTTGTCGCCAACCAGCCTTCCTATGAAAATAAAAACAAAATCATCAGGTTGAATGTTGAGTTCTTGTTTTAGTTTAATTTGCTGTTCTGGGCTGATTTTGTTGGGATTGAAAAAGTCTAAATCAATTCCGTTTACATTGCCGTTTGCGATGATTTTTAGGGGTTTGGAAGTGATTTTGTGATTGACTAAATCGTTTTTTACACCTTGTCCTTCGGGGAAAATTTGTGTAGCTGCCCAACAAAGTAACCTATCCATTTGGATTAATATTTTTTGCATTATTCCGGTTTTTGTTGGAAAAATAAGTCCCGTAAAGGTGTGAATTCGGATGGGCACTCCGGCTAATTTTCCGGCCAACATAGTCAAAAGCCCTGCTTTGGGTGTTATGGAGTGAACGATTAGCGGTTTTTCTTTTTTGAAATATAGAAATAACTTTATTAGCGATACAAAATCTTTGATAGGAGAGATGTGTCGTTGCATCGTGATGGGATGGGTTTTTACGCCTTCACGATTTTTTACATTGTCTAAACCAATTCCGTTTCCTGAAATGGCTGTTACATTGAAATGTTGGTTTAAGAATTTCAATTGCCCTTTTAGGAGAACGTCAAGTGAAACAGGTACGGTAGATGTTCGGAAAAGTTTAATCATTGCTTATTTTTGTGGTAAAAGTATGAAAAAAAATAATTAAAAACACATTAAACTGATTTTAATCTGTCATATTGTAAATGTTGAGCAAAAATGTAGATGTTTTTTATCTTTCAACTATCTGAATAATTTCGATAATAACCTGATTCCATATTTAAACATTGAATAGGATGAAATGATAATTAACTTACAAACAGAAATACGATTCGTTTTTTTCAAGAAACAATAATTGTTCAATTCACCTTTTTCCATTTCCCATAATTTAGATGAGAGTCCACCACCTGAGAATGAGTATTTTCGATTTATTACGGGATGAGCATTGATACCGTTTATTGTGCAAGTCGGGTATTCATAACAAATTAGAAGCCATGTTCTGTAATCCTCTGAGTATTTTTGTTTTTCATTGAAAGGGTATTTTAATAAACATTCTTTTTTGACAATGGTACTTGAAGTTTGGAACGCATTTTTGAAAAGTAATTGATTGAAAGTTACTTCTGAAAAACTTTTTTGATTGCTTTTTTTTCCGATTAAGGAATAGCCTTTTTGGTCGTTTTCAATGAAGTTTTTCGCAATATTTAAATTATTATCTGTCCAAAAATCATCGGAATCAAGAAAGGCAATCCATTCAGAAGAAGCCTTTTTTACCCCGTTGTTTCTTGCTGTGGAAGGTCCTGAATTTTCTTGTGTAATTACCAAAAAGAGGACAGATTTTGGACACTCTTGTTGTAAATTTTTTAAAATTGATAGGGATTTATCGTGAGAGCCATCATCAATGACGATGATTTCTTTTGGTAGATAATGTTGTGAAAATACCGACCGAACGCAGGTTTCTATTGTTTTTTCACTGTTGTAACACGGAATAACCACTGAAAAGCTAATCATAATATTTTTAAAATTTGGTTTTTGTTATAAAAATTATTGTTAGTTTTTGACCAATGTTGTTTAATTAGGTCAACTTTGTATGGAGTTAAAATTATTTTTTGTATCTGAATTCAAGTAGTTTTTGATAACCAAATACAGAGTGGAATAGCACAATAAAGAGTGTTTTAAAAATATTCAACACTGTTTTTGTATATTTTTTATCTTTCAAAAGTCGCAAGGATTCGTAGGAATATTTTCGCAAAGTTGTTGATAGTTTTGCGTTTTGTTCATCCTGATTATATACGTAGCTATTTGTGTTCAACAACATTATTTTTCCATGATTATTGGAAGCGATGTGATTTAATAAGTACCTGTCTTCAGAATGTTTTAAGGATATGTCAAGTGAGATTTGGTTTAAAAAAAATGCTTTAATGATGGTAGAAGCAAAAGGGACTTCTTGGTAATCATTAGATTTGATATCAATGCATTTATCTTCATCAAAAGAAGAATAGTATACCTTGCCTTGATATACAATTTTCATTGTTTGGGTAACACCTATTAAATGCTTGTTTTTTAATAAAATGTTTACAGCATTTTCCAAAAAGTTTTTTTCATAGAAATCACCGGCATCCAAAAAAGCACAATATTCTCCTTGAATCATTTCGAGTGTTTTTTGACGAGCGATGGCTCGCCCTTGGTTCTTTTCAAATCTAAAAAAACGAATTCTGTTGTCGTTGATAGCATCAACAATGCTTTTATGATTTTCTAAGGAACCATCGTCCACAACAATTGCCTCCCAGTTTGGATATGTTTGTTCCACAACAGTTTGGAGAGAGTTTTTTAGTCCCTCTAAGTTATTATAAACGGGTATGGTAATTGATACTAACAAAAGATAGTTGTTTTATATGGGATAAATTTGTTTAATATTTTCGAATTGATTGGAATCAAGATAATTTTGTTGAATTAATAATCGCGCGTTTGAACTATGAGCTTTGTATAATTCTTGATGATCAGCATATCTCATAATGTAATCAACATATTGGTCAACAGCATTGAAATCCGTTACAAATCCAGTCAGGTTGTGTATGACCACGTCGGTAACCCCCCCCACTGGGTTTGCGATGACGGGTTTGCCAAAAGCCAAGGCTTCTAAACAAACTCGGGGCAACCCTTCGGTTGCTGAAGGGTGAATCAAAACATCATACTGTTTGAAATAGTCCATTATGTTTGGAGGGTTTAGAGCAATGTCAATACAATCTTTTAGGTCATTTTTAGCAATGAAATTTAAAATAGCTTGATGATATTTTTTTGAACCTTCACCCTTGTAAACAATTCCCGTTAAGCACATTTTGAAGGGGATTCCTATTTTTTTTAATTTTTTGGCAACTTCAACACACACGTGCTGCCCTTTTGTTTTTAAAAAACCTCCGGAGAATAATATTTTGATGGGATTTTCTTTATTGAAAGGCTTGTATATTGGTGTGTACTCATTAAAAACTTGGGTTTCGATGACACTTGTCAGAACTTTTATGTTTCTTAATTCAGCAAGTCCTCCCGTAAAGACGGCTTGGCGTGTAGCCTGTGATACGGTTAAAAAACGAATGTTGTGAAACCGTTTAAAAATTTGCTTGCTTAATCTGGGTAAGCTTCTGTAATCATTCCAACCTCGCGCAAAAAAGTCGATTTTATAATTTGCATTAGGGTCTGATAGGTTAAGTGCTTTTGTGTTGTGCGTGACCACTACATCGGGTTTAAACTCTCTGGTAACTTTTGCAAAAAGTGACCGGTATTTTTTTTCAAGAAAAAAATACGTAACAATATTCTTAAAATATTTTAATTTAGAACTATTAGCTATGATGAAAGGTTCTTTCCTTGGAGATAGTACAATCCATTGCAGATGAGCGGCATTTATAGCGTCAATAAAAGATTGAGAGCATCCCCAAAGATCCACAATTAAAACTTCGTGACCCAAAATTTTTAGGCGTTTGGCCAGCTCAAGGGTGCTTTTTTGCGCTCCACCAAGATTTTGAGTTACTTCTAAAAAAATGATTCTCATTAGTGATATACTACTTTTGTTTTGTTTAAAATTCTCATTACTGCAAAGGGCAAATATACAAAAATAAAGGTTCGGAAAATAGATGCCATCATTGAACCCAAATTTAGCATAAACACCATAGAGAGTGCAATAGCTAAACTATAGAAAGCATATTTGTACGGTAGATAAGCTTCACGCTTGGCTTTTTGTTCAAGTTGCATTGCTAAAAACAGACACAAAACGGCATAAAATCCCACGCCGTAAATGTTAAAATGAAACAGTCCGGAGATGTTTAATGGCACAATTTGGGTCTGCCATAATGAGTGTCCGAAAATTTCTTTATTAAATGCCATATTGGTTTTGTAGGTGTCATCGGTTATTTTTGACAACAACGGGATGTTCTGAAAAAGATCATTCACAAGAGACAGTACGTATGTTTTATTTTCTTGTTTTTCAAAGGTGTCAATGCCTACCGCTACGTTTCCTACACCCGCAAAGTAAGCATTTAAACTGCTGGTATTTAAAATACTATCTGTGGTAGCTACGGTATCTCCCCGTGTGAATTTAGCCAAAGAAGCAAATAATAATACTGGTATCATTAAACTGAGTAGTCCTATGCCAACAAACTTTCTTGATTGTTTGTCTAAAATTGTGTTAAGAGCCAAATAAAACGGCAATATAAACAAAAGAATACTCAGACGACTTGCTCCGATAATGAATGATGACATTGCACCCATCAAAATAATGAGCCCGATAAGTTTTTGAAAACGCCCTAATTTTTTAGCTCCTAAAATGAAACTGGCAAATATCAGTAAGATGATAATCCTAAAAGGACCGAAGAGAACTCCTCCAATACTATCAAATTCCACTTCTTCTCCGGTGCCTTCATATTTTTCAACATAGCTGGCAAAATTGCCTAAAAAATTTACTTTGTTAAGAAAACCCGAAGATGCTATTATCAAGAACATCGCTCCGGCAAACAAGTAAATCCAGTAGTTTTTTGAGATGAGAATTATGTTTGGAGATTCTTGACTTCCTTCCTTTGTGTTTTGGTATAGAAATAACATAAAAATTGCTAATAGTTCAATGCCCATTACAAAAATGGCAGTACTTCCGTTTAATGAATGCTGACCAACCCCTAACGGATTACCTAAAGCTATCCCTAACGGAATGAGGCAATATCTAATAATTGCCTGAAAATAAAAAGAGTAATACACAATACTTCTCTTTAATTTAGGAAAAGCCCAGTGTCCCAATATGTTGAAAATTAGTAAAAAAACAGGAAGAAACACAACATACGGATAGTTTCGATTTTCGTTAAACTCTAAACAAAAACCAATGGTAATTAAGCAAATAATTGATACAATAATTCTCATCGTGTTGATTTTATATTTTATGTCTTTTCACTTTCTGGATTATGAATTTTAATTCTTCAACGTTAAACAACAGGCATTGAACAATAACGATAACGAGTACTACACCAACATAGGTAAGTAGATTAATAAATTCGTGCTCAATATGTACCGTTTTTATCATTGTAAATGCTGCCACATTCGCCAACGAGGCAATGGTTAAAGGCTCTATGATGTCCTTAATTTGTTGTTTTGCATTATAGAGCGTTGTTTGATGTACATAGTATATTGCCATAAATGATGTTGTTAGGTTTGTAAAAATAATCCCGTATAATAATATCTCTATCGGGAAGGTTACGCTACACGCCAGCAGGGCAAGCCCGATAAGTGCTTTCGCTGTTCCTAAGTTTAGTAGTGTTTTTACTTGGCCAGATGACTTCAATACACTAAATGTAGCAACATTAATCAATAAGGCTATCACTCCGGCACTCAAAATGGTAAAAATATCACAGGCTTGGCTCCACTGCTTTCCCAATACAATATGAATAATTTTTTCCGAATTGAAAGGGATTGTTAATAACAAGGGGAATGCCAAAAAATAAACTCCCCGATTGATTCGTGAGCATATATTTTTGAATTCGGTTCGGTTTTTTGTCTTTGATAAAATAGGAAATGCCGCCGTATCAAACAATGAACGAAAAATATATGTTGGAAAACTTATCAATTTTTCAGACTGTGCATAAAATCCTGTTGTTTGTATGCTGTACACTTTGGCAATAACCGACGATATAATGTCATTGTGGGTTACCTGAATGGCAGATGATGCTATAACAGGCCCTCCAAAACTCAATAGTTCCTTAAACGCAGTCAATGAAAATTGCAGTTTGGGAATATATTTAATAACAAAAAAAATAATCACCGAAAACAAAACAGAGTACAACACCAATTGCACAACAATAGCCCAAACACCCCAACCATTGTAAGCCGCTAAAACAGCCAAAGAGGCAGAAATGCTAAGTGAGGCTATGGAAATGAACGATTGTTTTTTAAAAAGCAGTTTTTTAATTAATACAACCCTTTGAATGATGGTTAATGCATTAAAAAACAAAGTTATTGATAGCACACGAACTACATCTTTCAATATAGGTTTTCCAAAATAAGATGCGATGTATGGGGCTGCCAAGTATATAATTGCACACAATGATATACTCATAAGTAAATTAAAAGTGAACATTGTGTTATAATGCAATTGTGTTACATTTTTTTTGTTGATTAGAGCAGCTCCCATACCTGATTCCACAATCATATTGGCTATGGAAATGATGATGGTTACCGCACCGATTAAACCAAATTCATAGGGTGTTAAGAGTCTTGCCAAAACAAGAGTACAAAGCAGATTAATGCCGCTATACCCAAATTTTTCGACCAGTACCCATAAAAAACTTGAAAAAACCTTAGAACCTGAAATGTGTTGGCTGTCTTTCATTAAACTTCCTATCTCTTTGTGTTGCGGTGTGTTTCACCTGATATGAAAGCAGTTTGTGTGTTTTATTATTTGCTACAAACTGACTTTTTTGCGTCTTTCTACAAGAATGGTGTTTTTTCTTAGGTTGAAGAACGTAAATGTTCCTCAATGATATGCTCCATTACCAACTCGTGTATCCAGAACTTCCCCGGTTTAAATTCAAAATTATCCGTACTTGTGTCGTAATATCCTGCTGTTCCATTGATTACCAATTGTTCAGGCGTATCAACCTGATTAAACAATGAGGTTTCAATTATTTTGTACTGGTTGCTTTTATTGCAAAAAAGCAAGTCTACGCCCATTAATCTTGAATTGAGTTTGTTTTTAATTTCGAGAGCAATTTTCAAAGCCTCTTTTGGGATTTCTTTTTTCTCGTAAATG
This sequence comes from Capnocytophaga sp., assembly GCF_030532915.1. Taxonomy (GTDB): domain Bacteria; phylum Bacteroidota; class Bacteroidia; order Flavobacteriales; family Flavobacteriaceae; genus Capnocytophaga. The sequence continues at coordinate 84,109 of NZ_JAUNKD010000006.1, read as the reverse complement.
CCTGCGCCTGATGCCTTAAAATCATTCTTTTTTGGATATCGGTAATAACCGAAAGCCTTATTGCCAATCATCATAATTCGCAAGTCATATTGGGCGTCGGCAATAAACTCTTGAAAAAGTACCGTGTCTTTTTGTCTGAAATACGGATACACAGTTTCAAGTCCTTTGTGTGAGAAAATTTTACCAATAATTCTTTTTGATTGTGATAAACTATTTACTTTGGTAACTCCTTTTGAACTTGAACCGATATATGTTTTGTAAATCATTGGGTAGCTTGATTTTTCAGCAAGTGATAAAGCATCCGTCTTTGAGTTTGAAATAACGGTTGGGATTAAAGGCAAACCTAAGGCTTTGTACATATAGATAGCTCTGTTTTTATCCTCATATTGCCACACTTCGTGAAAAGAAGGGAAACAAGTTTTCTTCAAAATCTTCTCCAATACATAAATTTTTGATTCGGCAATGTACATATCAATGGGAGAAGAATAGGTATGCCACATAATGATATCAAGCTCAGTGGCTACTTCAAGCCAGTCGTGCTTGTATATGTCGTAAAATTGATAGTCAATCTGATTGTTTTTTAGGAATTTTTCATAAAAAATCCACGAACTATTACGATGTGCGTAGCCTTCAATATTCACGATACCATCTTTTACGATGCCTACTTTTATCTTTTTTGTTAAGGGGCTTTTCAAAAACAAGGCAGGAGCTTGATTTAGTCTTTCCTCTATTTTTTGGGCATCTAAAATAACTCCCCTTTTCAGATAGAAATTTTTGGCAAATTTCGATTGGAGGAATTTATGGTATAGTCCCGTTTGTTTAATTCGGTCAATAAGTTTCATTTATATTCTGTTTTGAAATTTGTTGATTCTTTGGTCTATAATCACTCCATTATCAACGATTAATGCTTCTTTTAATGTCTTGTTAGGTGTGTTTTCTATCAGTTGATCAATAGTTTTTGAAACCACTTCGCTCAAACTTTTTGAGATTGTTCTGTAGAAAATAGAAGGTGTATGATCTACGGCATAGTGTACAATACCGTCTACCTCGTAAGTAGGTTCGGTCATGGTTGTAGGTACGCAGGTTTCAATGCCTCCACTGCGATCGCAACTAACGTCGATTATTAAGGTTCCTTTTTTTAGTCGTTTTAAGTCTTCTTTGTATATAATATGGTCAGTACGAGAAGTGTCCCAAAGAATGCAGTTTACAATCACGTCATACTGATGAAGTTCTTTCTGAAAAAGTTTTTCGGTTTTTCGGTCGTAAACAGTTACGTCAGCTCCCATAAAGGTAAGGATTTTCAAGGCGCCTCTCCCGATATTTCCCTTTCCAATAAGCGCTACTTTGGTGTCATAGGGGAACAACCCGTGAAGTGTATATGCGTGAATTATAGCTGCTTCACCTGCAATTTCATTATTTCGCCAGAATGTATGACGCCCATCTTCAAACATATCTTCCCAAGCATAAGCTGTTAATTGATTGTTTATCAGTGTGTCTGTAACGTTTCTGTTTTGTACGGCGTGCACCCATCCGTATATGGTTTGCTCTCTTAATTGATTTAAATAAGCAGCATCACCTATTTTTCCGTCACATATAATATTTTTCAATAAAACCTCATTTTGAGGGACGATGTTTACGCCTTCATTTCTGTAATCATTGTCTGAATATCCCAAGACATCACCATATCCCTGTTCGATGAAAATTTGAGATTTGTGTTTTATATTTTTTATGTCAGAAGGGATTAAGCATCTTCGACGTTCATTCTTTTTTTGACTGATTGGGAAACCAACTGTTTTCATTCTGTTATGTTTTAAAGTTTAACTGTTTTTTAAAAAATGTCAAAACTGGGTTGTATTTAGTAAATGGCTATTTTAAAGCTCCCATAATTAGGTCTCTATGAGACTCACAGCGAATACAGTTGAGCAGAAAGTTTTTTTTACTCACGTTCCAGATGTTTGGTATTATTTTTCTTCTGTAGAGGGCATTTAAAATTCGATTGTTATATGGTTGTAGTGCAAAAAAATATTCACTTTTTCTTTCTGAAATTAGCTGGTCAAACTGTTTTTTTAATAAAGAATCGTCAAGGATTATTTTGTTAATCTCACTAATTTCATAAAAAAAGTTTTTCTTGTTTTCGTCATTTAATTTGTGTACACCCACGATATCATTGTTTTGCACGTAAGGTATGATTTCAAAGTTTTGATTTTGATTGTCAAAATTCAATCGAACGGCGTATCCATAATTCCATTTATTGTTTCTTAGGTTTTTCCAATCAAATACAAAATTACCTAAACCATAAAATATATGTTTGTTTTTATATGTTTCAAATCCGCTAAAACAATGAGTATGATGACTAATTACAACATCTACTCCTAAGTCAATGTAGTATCTGAATAATTCTTTCATTCTTGGAGTTGGATACTGAAATCCTTCACTCCCTCCGTGATATATTAGAATAATTTTATTGCAGTTTTCTTTGCATTTCTGAATGTCATAATAGTTTCTTACATTATCCAAAGGGTTTGCTCCTGGAAGTTCTCCTCTTGTTGTAGAAAATTCATTTTCGGCGATGTTTATAATCCCAATAGTGATGTTGTTTTTTGAAAAATAAAAGGGTTTTCTAGCTTCATAGAAATTATTACCTGCACCAACAAAATCTATTCCTCTATTTTTGATATGTTTTATTGTTGTATTTAGTCCAGATGCTCCATAATCCATAATATGATTATTAGCCAGAGTTAAAAGATTAAATCCTGCTTTTTTTAGAATCTCAATTGCCTTTGGGGTTGTAGAAAGAGAAGGGCCTATTTTTTTAATTTTTGTGTTGGAAATGTTATTATTGTCAATTACAGGGCACTCCAAGTTTGTAATGCTTAAATCAGAACTTCTTATATCATCAATGAAATCATTGAAAATAGAATGATGATCTAACGTTTCCACTAGATCTGTAACTCGTTCGTTTGGACAAAAGTCTGCTGTAATTAAGATGCTGACCATTTTATTCATTTTTATGTTTAATGTTCATTGTGTTTTTCTGTAGTTTGATTCTTCTAGCATAATAATATGTAATTATTCCTCTAATGCCCCATACAGAGGTGATAGATATTGCAGCTCCAATATGCTTATAGTTTACTACAAGGGCATAAGTTGCAAAAAAGCCAAAGAGTGAACATGCTGCAATAATGTTCCTAAGTATTCTTTCTTGTCCCTTGAGAACTAGATAATTGGTGCCATAAGCATTCATCATAAAGATAAATATTGGAGAAATAGCCATAATTTTTATAACTGTAGCCGCCTCTGAATATGCAGGACTATAAAAATTGTATACAATGAAATCTGCTCCAAAAAACAGAACTAATGATACCACTACACTGATAGAAAAACTCATTACTTCATAGAAGGAATGTTTGTCCATTCTTCTTGATAGAAAAGGGTAGAATGTCCTGGAAAGAACATTTGTTATCTGCTGACTTATGTTTATAAACCTATTCCCGGCGTCGAAAATACCAGTGCTAAACTTACCCCAAAATCTCTCCAAAAATATCGTTGACATATTGGTGTATAAGTTTGGTAGAATTAGAGAAATAAACATGTTCGTACTCCCCGAAATTGCATTAAAAATATCCTTGACGGAAACCCTGACAAATCTGTATTTGTACTTGATTATAATAAAATAAAAAGCTCCTATGCCAGCAACAAAAAAACCTAACCCATTGATTATAGGTATGTATATGTAATCCTCTCGTTCTCTGACAAAAATGAAAATAGAAGCGGTAAAAAGTATTTTTATAATGGTTGATATAACAGATGAGTACTTCATTTTTTCAATAGCTTGGAAAAACCACTCTGGGTATATGGCATATCCAGGTACTAGTAAAAAAGTACACAGTAACACTGTTGAATTTCTTTGAAATTGAGGAATAAATAAAATCATCAGTAGCAGTAGTAAGAAACTTGCTACTGTAAGAACCAACCGTGCAATCATAATCTTAGAAAATATGAATGAGGTTTGTTCTTTATTATCTTTTACTCTTGCAATATCTCGAACTCCTGTGTAATTAAATCCGTAATCAACAAGGGTTTGAAAAAAAACTATCACCGATGTGGCAAAAGCCAAAGTTCCAAAGTTTTCAACGCCAATGACTTTAGCTATGTACGGTAAAGTAAAAAAAGGCAGAACGTAACCTACTATTTGTAGTAGGCTTAATGATATAAAGTTTTCTAGTAAAACCTTGTGTTCTTTTGAATTGAAAATATTTTTGAATTTCTGTAACAATTCTATGTTTTATTAGTATAAGTTAGAGAATTACAACCTTCCGTCTGTGTTATCTAAAATTCCTTTTACGTCATATACAATGGCATTGTCTTTTTTCAAAGAATTTATGTCAAGGTTTTTAAATTCTTTGTGAGCCACACCAAGTACTACCGCGTCAAATTTGCAGGCAGGATTTTTCTGTGTACTTTCAACACCGTATTCGTGCTTCACTTCCTCCGGATTTGCCCAAGGGTCGAAGATGGTTACTTTCGTTCCGAAATCTTCCAAAGCGGCGATCACATCCACAATTTTTGTGTTGCGAACGTCAGGGCAGTTTTCTTTAAACGTAACTCCCAACATCAGCACTTCGGCTCCGTTTACGTTGATGTTTTTCTTAATCATCGCCTTTACAACTTGCTCGGCAACGTATTTACCCATTGAATCGTTAAGGCGACGTCCTGCCAGAATAATTTCAGGGTGATAGCCGTATTCTTGTGCTTTTTGAGCCAAATAGAACGGGTCTACCCCGATGCAGTGTCCGCCCACCAAGCCCGGTTTGAACGGCAAGAAGTTCCATTTTGTTCCGGCAGCAGCCAAAACTGCGTGGGTATCTATATCCATCAGGTTGAATATTTTAGCCAATTCGTTCACGAAAGCAATGTTGATGTCGCGTTGTGAATTTTCAATCACTTTGGCAGCTTCGGCAACTTTGATGGTTGGTGCCAAATGCGTTCCGGCAGTGATTACCGATTTATAAATTTCATCAACGATTTTCCCGATTTCAGGCGTAGAACCCGAAGTTACTTTCAAGATTTTCTCAACGGTATGCTCTTTATCTCCGGGGTTGATACGCTCGGGTGAATATCCCGCAAAGAAATCAACGTTGTACTTCATTCCTGATGTTTTTTCCACCACAGGAATACAGTCTTCTTCCGTAGCGCCTGGGTAAACGGTTGATTCATAAACTACTATATCGCCTTTTTTAAGGACTTTCCCTACGGTTTCGCTGGCTTTTACCAAAGGCGTCAGCACGGGACGATTATTTTTGTCCACCGGCGTAGGTACGGTAATTATGTAAATAGTAGCGTCTTCAATGTCTTTTAAATCGGCAGAACAAAGCAAGCCGTTAGTGTTGGTTTTGAATGGATTTCCTTTCACCAAAGCCGATTGAAGCAATTCGTCAGAAACCTCCAACGTGTCGTCGTGTCCGGCGTTTAGTTTTTCTACTCTTTCCTTGTTAATGTCAAATCCTACTACCGGATATTTCGTTGCGAAAAGTCGTGCCAAAGGAAGGCCTACATAGCCTAAACCGATGACTGCAATTTTGTGTTTCATCTTTAGCTTTTTTTATAATTATTTCAAATTTTTCCAATACCAAGCCACAGCTTCTTTTAAGCCTTCTGCAAATTTATGGGTAGGCTGATATCCCAGATTTTTTTGTGCTTTTTCAATAGATGCCAATGAATGCGGAACGTCTCCAAGTCGGTTAGGGCCATTTAATATTTCCACTTCGGCAATTTTCGGGTCATATTCCGCAAGGAATTTCCGTAGTAACTCAGCCATATCCTTAATGGTAGTTCGGTCACCCACTGCTGTGTTATACACTTGGTTTACGGCTTCTTCATTGGTTGAAGTAATCGCTAAGAGATTCATTTGCACTACGTTGTCAATGTAGGTGAAATCACGCGAGTACGTACCATCGCCATTGATTGTAGGTGATTGATGATTAACCAGTTGAATTACAAACTTCGGTATTACGGCGGCATAAGCTCCGTTGGGATCTTGTCTTCTTCCGAAAACGTTAAAATATCGCAATCCGATGGTGTCAAAGTTATAAGTTCGTTTGAAAACATCGGCGTAAAGTTCGTTCACGTACTTGGTAATGGCGTAAGGCGAAAGCGGTTTGCCGATAACGTCTTCCACTTTTGGAAGCGATTTTGAATCGCCATACGTTGATGAACTGGCGGCATACACCAAGCGTTTGACACCCGCATCGCGAGCGGCAACCAACATATTTAGGAATCCACCCACGTTTACATCGTTACTGGTGATGGGGTCGTTAATCGAACGCGGCACTGAACCCAAAGCAGCCTGATGCAATACAAAATCCTGTTTCTCACAGGCGTTACGACAGGTTTCCAAATCACGAATATCGCCTTCTATTAATGTGAAATTCTCATTGACAAGGAAAGGCGTTATGTTGTGTCTGTGCCCTGTTGCGAAATTGTCCAAAACTGTTACCACAGCACCCAATTCCAATAATTTCTCGGAAAGGTTAGAACCGATAAAGCCTGCTCCACCGGTAACCAAAACTTTTTTGTTTTTTAACTCGTTAAACGACATAATTGTAATACTTACAAAATTCCGTGCAAAAGTACGACGTTTTTTTGAACTGAAAAATATTTTTTGGATATTAACATTTTGTTCAGAAAAAAGAGCAGTAATGTTTCTCTTTTGTGTAGCAATTCTGTAAATGTACTTTTGATAGAAAGAAAAATGAGGTAAATTCAACTGTGAATTCACCTCATTGATGTGTGCTTATGAAGGGGTGTTAATGCCTTTTACATTGCTTGAAGCTTTGATAACTTCCCAATGTTGTATCCCGTCTTTGTCACGAAAGGTTTTCTTCATCTTGATGTAGCTTCCAAACGGAATTTCAATGCCGTTTATCCTTCGTGAGGGGTCAATTTTATTTATGTAGGCTTTTACGGGCTGTTTTTTTGTTCCGAAAAGAAGGGTCAACGCAGACTTGTCCTTTGCGTTATTTGCGTAAAAAAACTCGAAATTAGAGATGAGGATATCATCGCTAATATAGATTGTAGAATTTGTTTTGTCAGAAGTGTAGTTGAGTACACCTCCGTCAAAAGCCTTTGAAACCGTGTTTCCGTAAGCCAATGGTCGGCTTGGATATCCCCCTTTGTCACTAAAAGTCATAGAGAAACTATGGTGCAGGTTTGACATTGTTTTTGGGTCACCTGTATGATTATAGAAAGGAATCTTATATCCTTTTGTGGAGGCGTTGGAGATGGTTACATTCTTCAAATCTTCCTTGAAACTATTTGATGTGCTGTTTCGTATGGCAACAGCATTATATTTGGCGTTGTTGCTAGCTTCAACCGTTGGGTTTGTGATGGTAATGTTTCTGTTTCCAATGTTTTTATGGCTTAGGTGTTTGAAGCAAGTCATTACAATAGGTGCTAGATAGGCAGAGTGTTCATTGGCCGGAGTTGCAACACAATCAACAAATTTTGGATTAATAATTTCTGTTTTGAAAAAATCAGACTGATGATTGTTGATGTAAACAGCACTGTTTTTTGATCTGTAAAATACAGGGTTGTGAATTTTTATATAACCCTTTACGTAATCAGTCGGTGCCGAGATGAATAGAGCGTCTCCCTCAAAAATGGGGTCAAAAATTTCGATGTCATAATTAGCAGGAGCTAGTTTTTTATCGTCAGGGTGAAGAACATGTGACATATGTCCCCAAAAAGAAAGCCCTCCGGTGTAAGAAGAAATTCCTTTGCCGTTGTTTCTTAAAACGGGTTTGTAAATACGCAGTTTTGTGATATGGTCTCTATTCCAGTTAGGTTCTATGTCTATGCCATAGCCGGGGTCGTGACCACCTGTGTTTTCTGCGATTAAATTGTGGATTTCAATATCGTGCCCTGAGGTGATAGACATTCCTTGTCTTCGGTTGTCGGGTAAATGTGCGTTGTAAATCCGGATATTTTGGCAGTCTCTTAAGTAAATTCCATCTCCCCAAAATTTAGTCGCATACGCATTGTGGATGGTAATGTTCTTACAATCAACAATGTTTATGCCGTGTCCCCACTGCCCTGAGGTGCCAAGGTGGTTGTATTTGTCTCCCTCTAAGTTAGGGTTTTTGATAGTAATATCTTTCCGCCCCCTCAAATCTATTACCGAATAGAACGAAAGATTATTGGGTTTTACTTTTATTTTGGCATTTTTCTCAAAAGTGATAGTGCAACCATCTTTGGGTTTAACCCCCTCACTACTTGTTAGAACAATTTCATATGTGCCATCTTCAATCAAAACATTTGAATATCGATTCACAATGCCTTGAAAAAAAGTTTTAAAGTCACCCGTGACGTTTTGAGGCGTAATTATAAAGTCATATTTTCCTTTTTGAGGATCTTCTTTTGGGGTTTCATTTCCCTGTTCTTTATTGGGATCTTCGGTGGTGTGGTCAAGTACGTCTTCAAAGGTGCAAGCGCCAATTCCATATGTCAAAAATATAATTGCAAATAGTTCTTTCATTTTTCTACTTCATTTGTTAGTAATACTGAATTTCGGGCAAAAATATATAAAACTATTTAATATACAAAATAATAGCCTTTTTTATGATTTCTGTAACATTTTTTTATTACAACTCGTGATTGACCGATTTTTCTGTTTTTGTAAATCTGAAAAATCAAAAAAAACACCTCAAAAACATCCCAAATGTTAAAAAAAGGAATTGTGTTTGACGTGGTTAAAATATTTTTTACCTTTGTTGCAGCAAATTTTAACATTAAGCATTTATGAAGGCAAAAAAAACATTGTTTAGTATGTTGTTGCTGGTAGGATGTTTTCATTTTTTAACAGCACAAATTTCGGTAAAGGGAACTGTTACCGACGAAAGCAAAGCACCGCTGCTGGGAGTGGGTATTTCCATTAAGAATACGACTCGCGGGGTGAGTACTGATTTTGACGGAAAATACGAGATTAAAGCCCAAGAGGGTGATATTCTTGTATTTACTTCTCTTGGTTTTGTAACCCAAGAGAAAAAAGTGATGAGGGGGGGGTAAATCCCTTATAATCAATGTTTTACTAAAAGAAGATACGCAACAACTCGGTGAGGTGGTTGTTGTAGGCTTTGGTTCGCAGAAGAAAGAAAACTTAACGGGGTCGGTCGCGACTGTAAACGCCAAAGTGCTTGAAGCTCGTCCGGTTAACAGTGCCGTGCAAGCCTTGCAAGGAGCCGTTTCGGGTATGAACTTCAACCTTGGCAAAGGCGGTGGCGAATTAGATAACAACCTTTCGTTTGACATTCGCGGGGCAGGAACCATCGGGTCGGGCTCTACCGCCAAACCGCTGATTCTCATCGACGGAATGGAAGGCGACCTCAATACGCTCAATCCGCAAGATATTGAAAGTATTTCGGTTTTAAAAGATGCCGCCGCTGCTTCTATCTACGGGTCAAGAGCGCCGTTCGGGGTGGTGCTGGTAACAACCAAGTCCGGAAAAGAAGGCAGGGTAATTATCAATTACAACAACAACTTCCGGTTTAGTAACCCGACAAACATTCCGAAAATGCTTGATTCCGAAAACTTTACATATTACTGGAACGATGCAGACATCAACTCAGGGAGCGAGCCTACTTTTTCGCCCGACATCATTGAAAAGATAAAACTTTACAAAGCCGGGCAACTCACCGATGCCACCGATTGGAACAAAGACAACGCCGATTGGAACGTAGGCGCTAAAAGTTGGGCAAACGTAGATTGGTTTAAAGAAGCCTACCGCGAGTGGGCGCCGACAACCGAACACAATTTCAGTGTGCGGGGCGGAACCGAAAAGATTAATTACTACGTTTCAGCCGGTTTGCTTGACCAACAAGGTTTATTTCGCCATAATACCGATACGTTTGACCGCTATGCGTTTAACGCCAAAGTTTCGGCGCAAATCCTTCCGTACTTAAAACTTAATTACAATGGGCGCTTTACACGAACAGGTTATGAAAGGTCATCGTTTTTAATTGGTTACGACGGACTCTTTTTCCACAACATCGGGCGTAAATGGCCTACCATTCCGAAATATGACCCCAACGGGCATTATATCTACGGAAACGATTTGGCTAATTTTGAAAACGGGCGCGCCAAAGACCGAAACGATTTAATGGTACAGCAACTTGCCTTCGTTTTCACGCCTTTGAAAGATTGGACAACACATCTTGAACTGAATTACAGCCTGCAAAACGAACATAGTCATATCCCTTGGTTGCCCATTTATCGATATGACAAAGACGGCAATCCGGTTCCGGCGGCACTCATTGAAGGCGTGTTTAACAATCCGGGGGCTTCCAGAATTTACGAATCAACCAAAACAACTGATTTTTACAACGTTAATGCCTATACGTCGTATCAAAAGCAACTCGGCAATCACTTTGTGAAAGCAATGGCAGGATTCCAGTCCGAATTGCAAAAAACGCGTTTCCTTTCTGCTTCCCGCGAAGGCGTGTATACCCCCGATGTTTTAGTAATTGATGCTACGGGTGGTGAAAATGACAATGTTAGGGGCAATAACCAACACTGGGCAACTGCCGGGTTCTTCGGGCGGTTGAATTATGATTACAACGGAAAATATCTGTTTGAAGCCAATATCCGTTATGACGGAACAAGCCGCTTTTTAAAAGACCAACGCTGGAATGTTTTCACGTCAGCTTCTGTCGGTTGGAACATTGCCAAAGAAGGTTTTTGGGAGAAATTAGGCGGTTTCGGAAAGCAAGTGTCTGAATTTAAGCTAAAAGCATCATACGGTGAGTTAGGAAACCAAAACACTGATAATTGGTATCCGTTCTATGCAAAAATGAAATTAAAACCTTCAGGAGGCAGTTGGTTTTTGAACGGACAGAAGCCCAACGTGGCAGAAGCTCCCGACTTGATTTCAACCTTCCTGACGTGGGAAAAAGTAGCTTCGTGGAATGCGGGAATTGACGTTTCGGCATTTCAAAACCGATTGTCATTGTCGTTTGAAATCTTCAAAAGAATAACTTATAATATGGTAGGACCGGCTCCGCAATTGCCACCTACACTGGGCATAAAACCGCCACAAATCAACAATACCGATATGGAATCCGGCGGATTTGACGCACAAGTTTCGTGGCGAGACCGCATCGGCGATGATTTTTCGTACGGAATTGCCTTTAACCTCACCGATAGTCGCCAAAAAGTTACCAAATATCCCAACGAAATAGGAAGCCTTTCCGCTCCGTATTACACCGGAAAATACATCGGTGAAATTTGGGGATACACCACGCGTGGCATTGCCAAAACCGACCAAGAAATGAGCGAATGGATTGCCAAACACAACCAAAACCGATTGGGAACTGACTGGAAAGCAGGCGATGTTATGTGCGAAGACCTCAATGGCGACGGCGAAGTCAGCAACGGCGGAAATACCCTTTCCGACCACGGCGACCTGCGCATCATCGGTAACAGCACGCCCCGTTACAATTACGGATTGATGCTCGATATGAAGTATAAAAACATTGATTTCAGCCTGTTCTTGCAAGGTACGGCTAAGCGCGATTACTATATTAACACGCCGCATTTTAGAGGCGCTAACGGTTCTAACGGATATTACAGAGCGCAAGCCCACGCCTTTGAAGAACACTTGGATTATTTCCGCCCCGAAGGAACAGCCAGTCCGCTGGGGGCTAATACCGATGCGTATTACCCCAGACCTTCATTCACGCGAGGCTCCAAAAACTTCCACACGCAAACGCGCTGGTTGCAAGACGCCTCTTACTTGCGGGTGAAAAACATTCAGTTGGGATACACCTTCCCGCAAGAGATAATGAACACCATCGGGGTGGATAAATTACGCATTTTTGTATCGGTTGAAAACGCCTTTACGTTCACTAAATTGGCTACAATGTTTGACCCCGAAGCACTTGAAGCACGCTTGGGTGGCACGGGGAAAGTGTATCCGCTTTCACGAGTGTTTTCAACGGGGCTTAGTATAACTTTTTAAAAAATGAAATTATGAAACGCATATATAAATTAACATTTGCCGTGGCACTTTCAGCGGTGGTTTCGTGCAATGATTTTCTTGAAAGAGAACCGCTTTCCGATGTGTCGCCACAACAATTCTTTTCAACAGAAGCTGATTTGGCAGCCTATACCATCGGTTGCTACCATTTCCCGACACACGAAGGCTGGGGAGCAGGCACGTTTGTCAATGATAACGGAACGGACAACCAAGCCGGTGTAACCGCTTCCGAGCGCTGGAAGAAAGGCGAATGGCGCGTACCTGCCGCCAATACCAAAAACCGACAAGGACACGAAGAAGACAAGGAGGATGAGTTTTCATTCGTAAAAATCAGAAGCATTAACTATTTCCTTGCACAAGCCGAACCCAAAATAACAGCCGGAAAAGTGAAGGGAAATCCTGTTAATATTAATCACTATTTAGGGGAGGCTTACTTCCTGAGGGCTTACGAATACTTCAAAAAGCTCAAAAACTTCGGGGATTTCCCCATCATAACCGAAGTATTGTCCGACGACAAACAGGCACTTATTGCCGCCACCCGTCGCCGACCTCGTAATGAGGTAGCCCGTTTTATTCTCGGCGATTTGGATAAAGCTATCGAGCTGCTAAAACCAAGCCCCGTTGAAAATAAAAACCGAATTAGCAAGGAAGTGGCACAGCTGTTCCGTTCGCGGGTGGCTCTTTTTGAGGGTACGTGGCTCAAATACCACAAAGGAACGGCGAGAGTTCCCGGCGGCGCTAACTGGCCCGGCGCATCGGCTTCGTATCTTTCGGGCTTTACCATTGATATTGATGCCGAAATAAACTATTTCCTGACCGAAGCAATGGCTTCCGCTAAGGCAGTTGCCGAGGGAACGAGCCTAACGCCTAGCAATCACGTGGTGTCCGGAAAAGAAGTCTTCAATAATCCGTACTTTAAAATGTTTGGTGATGTGAATATGGCATCGTATTCCGATGTGCTTTTCTGGCGTGGCTACAATGCGGCACAAAACGGCGGACATCGGGTGATGAATTACATCAAATTGGGGGCTGGTTCGGGCTATACGCGTGGGTTTGTCGATTCGTTTCTGACTATAAACGGCTTACCGATTTATGCCGATGCAGGTTATCAGGGCGATGAAACGCTGGCAAAAGCCAAACAAAATCGTGATGAGCGTTTGCAACTCTTTATGCGTGCGCCGGGTGATTACATTGCGCTGTCGCCAACCGAAGTCGTTGCGGATTATCCCGATTTTTTGATTGTTTCAGAACAGAAATCCGTTACGGGCTACAACATCTCGAAGGGCTTGAACACCAATTCAAACTATCTTGAAACCACCAATTTAACCGAAACGGGCAGCATCGTTTTCCGCTTGTCGGAAGCCTATCTGAATTACATCGAAGCGTCGTACGAAAAGAACGGCTCGCTTGATGCAACGGCACTTGCCTACTGGGGGGCACTGCGCACAAGGGTCGGACTTCCGCAAGACCCCAACGTAACCATTGCCGCAACCGATTTAAGCAAAGAAAACGACTGGGCGAAATTCTCAGCCGGAGTCCTCATCAGCCCGACGCTCTACAACATCCGTCGCGAACGTCGTTGTGAGTTTATCGCCGAAGGAATGCGCTACGATGATTTAAGGCGTTGGCGTGCCTTAGACCAAGTGCAAGATTACCAAATTGAAGGAATGAACCTCTGGGCACAAATGCACAACGAACCTTTTTATAAAAACGCCGACGGAAGCAGCAAGCTCAAAACATTGCCCGACCCGCAACCTAATATGTCGGCTGCGGCGCTGAGTAATTATGTGCGTCCGTATCAGGTGGTAAAGGAAAGTAACGTGTATTACAACGGCTTTTCGTGGACACCAGCACACTATTTAGTACCGATTGCCTACGAGAATTTCCTGCTGACCTCATCAAACGGAAGTGCCGCATCGTCTGAAATTTACCAAAACCCGGGCTGGCCTATATCATCAAACGGAACGCCCGAATAAACCGATAAAAATTTAGGTTAGTATTTGTTTTTAAGAGGCAATGCGTGCCATTTTGCGCATTGCTTCTTTTCTTTTTGGGCATATTCAATCTTTATTCGTATTTTCGCACCGATTTTTCAAATACAAAACGATGAACATCCAATTCAACGCAAACGAAGATTTTAACAAATTACAACTAAGCGAATTGCGCAAACGCCTTGCCCGCGTGAAAATGGGCGGCGGAGACAAAGCCCTTGAAAAACTACGCAGTCAGGGGAAACTCTCGGCACGCGAACGCATTGCATATCTGCTGGATGCGGACAAAGATTTTGTGGAAATCGGAGCGTTTGCCGGTGAAGGAATGTACGCCGAACACGGCGGCTGTCCGTCAGGGGGCGTGGTCGTTGTGTTGGGCTATGTGTCGGGAAAACAATGCGTTGTGGTGGCAAACGACGCTACGGTAAAGGCCGGCGCTTGGTTTCCCATCACGGGGAAGAAAAACATCCGCGCCCAAGAAATCGCTCTTGAAAACCGCCTGCCCATCATCTACTTGGTGGACAGCGCCGGCGTGTACCTGCCGATGCAAGACGAGATTTTTCCCGATAAGGAACACTTCGGAAAGATATTTCGCAACAATGCGATGATGAGCAGTTTAAGCATTACGCAAATCGCCGTGGTGATGGGAAGTTGCGTTGCCGGAGGGGCGTATTTACCCATTATGAGCGACGAGGCGATGATAGTCGATAAAACCGGAAGTATCTTCTTGGCAGGGAGCTATTTAGTGAAAGCCGCCATCGGGGAAGATGTTGATAACGAAACACTTGGCGGGGCAACCACGCATTGCGAAATCAGCGGGGTTACCGATTACAAAGCCAAAGACGATAAGGATGCCCTTGACCGCGTCAAACGCACGATGGCAAAAATCGGGGCGTATGAAAAGGCGGGATTTAACCGCACCGAACCGAAAAATCCGCTAAAAAATCCGCAGGAAATCTACGGAATTCTGCCCCAATCACGAGCCGAACCCTTTGATATGATGGAAATCATCCTTCGGCTGGTGGACAATTCGGAGTTTGACGAGTACAAAGCCGGCTACGGGCAAACGCTCATTACCGGTTATGCCCGCATCGACGGTTGGGCGGTGGGTATCGTTGCCAATCAGCGTAAGGTGGTGAAAACCAAGAAGGGAGAAATGCAATTCGGCGGTGTGATTTATTCCGACAGTGCCGACAAAGCCACCCGATTTATCGCCAATTGCAACCAGAAGAAGATTCCGCTGGTGTTCCTGCAAGATGTTACGGGCTTTATGGTAGGTTCAAAATCCGAGCACGGGGGCATCATCAAAGACGGCGCGAAGATGGTCAATGCGGTGGCGAATTCCGTCGTTCCGAAATTTACCGTGGTGGTCGGCAACTCGTACGGAGCGGGCAATTACGCAATGTGCGGAAAGGCGTACGACCCGCGGTTGATTGTTTCGTGGCACAGCGGAAACATCGCCGTTATGGGCGGAGCGCAAGCCGCCAAGGTGTTGTTGCAAATCGAAACGGCTTCCTTAAAGAAGAAAGGCGAAACGATTTCGGCCGAGCAGGAGACCGAGCTTTTCAACCGCATCAAATCCAAGTACGACGAGCAGATTTCGCCCTATTACGCCGCCGCCCGCTTGTGGACAGATGCCATCATCGACCCGCTCGAAACCCGTAAATGGATATCCATCGGCATCGAAGCCGCCGACCACGCACCCATCGAAAAGCCTTTTAATTTAGGGGTGTTGCAGGTTTGATAAGTGTTGTGAATTAAGCTGTGAGATATTGAGTAGGTGAATCTGCCACAATAAGGATATTATAGCAGAAGAGACAGATTGTGTTGTTAATGGCACAATCTGTTTTTTTTTATGTTAAATTTCAAATTCAAAATTTAACATAAAAAAATATATTGTATGTTTTAAATTTTGTATTTTTGTGTCACATAATCCTAATTCGTAAAAAAATGGAAATAAAAATGTTTTTTACACTGCTGTTACTAGCGGTAATGGGGTGTAGTGGAAGTAGTCAGGTTGCTGATGTGTTGACTGTCAACGGAGAAATTATTTATGAAGGCACACCTGATTCAGGAGGTTGCGGATGGCTTGTTAAAACGACAAGGAATGAATTCTTTGCTATGGAGAATATACAAGAGAATTTTAAGGAGAAAGGTCTTCGGGTTAAGCTGACGTATACCAAAAAGAATGATTTTTTTGTTTGTTCATCGGATAAGAAGTATGAAATTATCATCATTATTAATGTTGAAAAGTTGTAAGGTGTCTACTTCACAAGCACAAATAAGTACAGGTGAAAAACCTTTTCGTTTTTTAAGAAGAAAATTAACTTAAAAATTTAGCAAAAAATTTTTCTTTTTGTTCGTGTTGTTTCGTGTCTTTATTATCTAATTTTAATTCGTGAAAAAAATGAAATCAAACATGTTTTTAGCATTGCTGTTACTGGTGGTAATGGGGTGTGGTAAAATGGAAAAAAAAGCAGAAAATTCGATGTTGTATGGAACTTGGAAGCTCGTTAAGGTTAAGTATAGTGATGGGAGGGTGAGAGAGATTGATACCTTTGTTAAAAAATGTTCTTCTTGTTATATTGTTACTTTTAAAAAAGACAACACTTTCAACGGTGTTACGTGTGCTAATTATATAGAAGGTAAATATTCTACCAATATAGCTCTAAATGAGGTAAAGGTTGAAAGTTTGGGTATAACCAAAATACACGAACCTTTTTGTCCGAATGAACCTTTTGTATTTGAAGGCAAATACACCAATAAAAGGGATACACTACTATTTGTAAATGATACAATAACTACTTATTATAAAAAAATCAAAGCTTTATGAAACGATATGCAATACTACCCGTACTCGTATTTTCTTGTATTGTGGGATATTCACAAATTTCTACAGAAGAGAACCCTGTGAGCTTTCAACGCTGAAAAAGGACTCGGATTGTCATATTCGCCTTATTTGAGTAATTTGGTGGGAGATATGTTTTTGGCGAATGTTTCGTTCTTTAAAAAATTAAAACAACGAAACAGCGCTTGGAGTGCGAGTTTTACATATTTCAATGCAGGAAATATTAATTTAAGTCGGTTTGATGATGAAATATACACCCCACAAGGAACGGAACGCCCACACGAATTTTTTGCTGATTTCGGTTATGCCTTGCGTCTTTCCGAACGCTTTTCGATGGCAGTAACAGCTCGTTATTTACGGTCGGAATTGAGTGTTTATACACAAAATCAACGTAATACGGCGTTTTCATTTGCTTCGGACATTGCCGGATTTTACACCTCTGACCTGATTCCATATATGCATTTTTATGGAAAATATCGTTTTGGTTTTCAAATTGCTAACATCGGGGCGAAAGTTAAATATGCCGATTTCAATAGAGAGTTTTTCTTACCTACAACATTGAAACTTGGTGGAAGTTATGATTTTGTTTTTGACTCCCAAAACACACTTACCCTTTCGGTGGAAGCTAAAAAGTTACTCGTTCCGACACCGCCCAAATACGGATTTACTGACAATAATAACAATGGTAAGCAAGATGCTAATGAACCGACTTTTATCATATCGGGATACGACCCAAACGTATCCTTTTTGAAAGGAATTTTTCAATCATTTTACGATGCTCCTGATGGATTTTTGGAAGAAATGGAAGAAGTCAGTTGGTCAGCCGGAATTACATATACATTTAACGATGTTTTGACCTTAAACTTGGGCTATTTTCGAGAAAATCCACGTAAAGGTTCTCGAAATTTTCTCGCGATAGGAACCGAATTTTTAGCTTTGCGATGTGATATTAGTCTTGCCTATCTGTTTTCGTTCGCAAAAGAAGCTCATCCGCTGGAAAAAGCCCTACGTATCTCAATTGGATTTTGATTCTGTTTTCAAAATTGATTTTTTTGTATTACTTTTGTCTTTTCGCAAGGGAAGTGTACGCACTTGTTTGTCGTGATGCCAACTCAAAAAATTAAACAGATGAAATCACATAAAAATAAAATCGTTACCATCACTACCGTTGGTTTTGCTTTGTTTGCAATGTTCTTTGGGGCAGGCAATCTTATTTTGCCGCCTTTTATCGGAGTAACTGCTGCCAATCAGTGGTTTGTTTCGTTGTTGGGTTTTTTTATCACGGCGATTATCGCTCCCTTTTTGGGTGTTTTGGTGGTAACCAAATCGGGGGTAACCTTTACCGACTTACGCCAGCGGGTACACCCTGTGGTGATTGACATTTTGGCGGTGCTTATCATTTTGTGTATCGGGCCTTTGGTGGCAATTCCGCGTACGGGAGCCACTACTTTTGAGGTGGGCGTTGTGCCTTTTTTTCCGAAACTTGACGGCGGTGTTTTTGCGGTTTTTTTCTTTGTTGCGGTTTTTTTACTGTCGTTTTCAAAAAATAAGACGGTTGAGATTATTGGCAAGTTTTTAACGCCGGTGCTGTTGGTGTCGCTTTTTGCGTTGATTTCTCTGGGAATTTTTTATCCGATAAAACCCGTTGATGCGTCTGAACTGTCGGCTGCTGAGGCTTTTACTTTTGGTTTTGTGGAAGGCTACCAAACGCTTGATGTATTGGCATCGGTGATTTTTGCCGGAATTATCATCTCGGCGGTTGTTAGCAGTGGTTACGTGTCGGTTAAAGAGCGTGTAAATGTAACTATTTCAGCCGGTTTGCTTTCAACCATAGCGTTATTGCTTATCTACGGCGGACTGATTTACTTGGGCGCTACTTCTGATTACGTAACGGCGAGCGGCAAAAGTGCTTCCGAGATTTCCCG
This sequence comes from Capnocytophaga sp., assembly GCF_030532915.1. Classification (GTDB taxonomy): domain Bacteria; phylum Bacteroidota; class Bacteroidia; order Flavobacteriales; family Flavobacteriaceae; genus Capnocytophaga. The sequence goes on along the minus strand of NZ_JAUNKD010000006.1, from coordinate 65,317 downwards.
AACCGATTTGTTGCTGCATATTTCAACTTCCATTTTGGGGAAATTCGGTACGTTTATAATGGCGGTGGCGATTGCTTTTGCGTGTTTAACCACGGCTATTGCGCTGACGTCGGCAACAGGCTCGATTTTCGAGAAAATGTCAAAAGGAAAGATTCCGTATTGGTTGGGGGTAAGTGTGTGTTCACTGATTTCGGCTTTTTTGTCCGTTCACGGGGTGGATAAAATAATCACCTATGCGGTGAATATTCTTCTGTTTATTTATCCGATTGTTTTTACGCTGATTCTGACCATTTTGCTTTTTGGGAAGTGGATAAAAACCCGATTGCCATTTGTGGGGGCTATTTTGGCAACTACTTTATTGTCAATTATTTCGGTTCTGGAAAATTTAAATGTCAGCGGTTTGAATTCCCTTTTCGAGCTTAAAAAATCGCTTCCGTTGGGCGGTTATCAGTTGGAGTGGCTTTTACCTTCACTCATCACATTTGTGGTTTTTGCTTTGTTTGAAAAGAAAAAACAATAGTCAAGTGCGCTTTTTTGTTATAACAGGCTGTGAAATAGCTGTTTTTTAGTATTTGCGTGCATTGTGACTGAAATTTGTTTTACGAAAAAAGTTTCGTTTCTGTTGGTAAAAATTATTTATTTGAAAGAACTTGTTTTTATTTGTTTTTTACGTAACTTTGCAAACAGAATAATCTTCCGCCGAATTCGGTTTGGCACATCACTTTGCATATAAAATCGGATTTTTTAACAACAACTAAATGACTGATGTTTCTCAAATATTGAATGCTTTAAACACTTCACCCAGTGTTGATTTGCTGCGCCTGCGCAGTAGGGAGCTGATAATCCGGTTTTTCATCACAACATTTGTGAATAAGCAAACGGCGGTGTCATCTGAAAATATTCACAATCAGTTAGTTGATTTTTTGGAAGAACACAACATAGAAACTGATGAAGAGCACGAGTCAAATTCCATTGAAACGTACGAACAAAAAGCCAAAAGAAACATTCTGTTTTGGACGAACAAAGGTTTTTTGACAAACTATTCCGATGAGCAGGGCGAAATTTTTTATGAGCTTTCCGTTCATTCAAGTAGGGTAATCGATTGGTTGTTAAGTTTAAAAAAAGAGGAGTTTGTCGGAACGGAATCTAAATTTAACACGATTCTCAACCAGCTTAAAGAACTGGTAGAGTTCACCAATGAAGATGTTGAAAAGCGGATTGAAATTCTGGAAGAGAGGAAGTTGGAGATTGAACAGCAAATTCAGCGTATAAAATCCGGAGATGACGTGAAGGTTTTCGAAGCGTTTGAAATTGTGCCCCGATTTAATCAACTCAATCAATCAGCAAAAGAATTATTGTCTGATTTTAAAGAAGTTGAAGATAATTTTAAAGAAATCACCAAGCATATTTACCAAAAACACGCCGATGAACAGTTGGCAAAGGGCGACATTCTTGAATTTACCTTTGATGCGCTTGATGCGCTGAAAGAGAGCCAACAGGGAAAAAGTTTTTATGCTTTTTGGTCGTTTTTGCTCAATCCGGAATTGCAAAACAAATGGGAAAGTTTAACCAAAGAGTTGTATAAAACGCTGGAAGATAGGGGGATTCCGGTGAATGATTCGTTCCTTAAAGGGATGAAAAGGCATTTGCATAATTCCGGACAAAAAGTGTACAGAGCCAATGATAAAATGGCTCAGAAGCTCAGCCGAATTATCCGTGAAAACGAAAATTCAAAATCGGAAGCCACCAAAAAAGTAATTCAAGACATCAAAAAACAGTTGGTTGAAATTGGGAAAACTAGCCAAAAACCGAATGTTTCACTTGAATTAGAGTCTGAAATTCAAATATATATCCCGTTTGACCGTAAGCTAACTACCCAACAAAATGAAGAAATCGTTTACACAAGCCAGCCCAAAATTGCCGATGCAAACATTGCCTCGTCCGCTCATTTGCAAAAATTGTTTTCAAGGGTAAGTGTCGATAGAGATGCACTGCGGAAAAATATTAAAAAAATATTGAAAGAAAAATCACAAGCCACTCTTTTAGAGGTGGTTGAAAGTAGTGGCGGACTTCAAAAAGGGCTTCCCGAATTGTTCGGATACATCGGAATTGTGAAAGAATTTAAGCATCTTATCCATTCCGAAAAAACACAAAATATCGTTTTTGACACCCAAAATAAAAAACACATAAAAATCCCCGAAATTATTTTAACCCGATGAATCATTTAGAAGAACATATCAAACCATACAGCAAGGCGATTGTGCGGTTGCTCAGGTCGCCCATTGAACGCAATTCAAACCTTTGGGACGATGTAATTAATTATCAGTCTGAAATTCAGAAATATATTAATCAAATAGGGCTGGAACTCATCGTTAAAAAAGAAGAAGGTTTTGCTTTTGTAAAACAACTTGAAGACAGTGAGGGCAATACGCTCGGTTTGGTGCAAAGGCGGCAAATCGGGTTTGAAACTTCAATTGTTTTGGTGGTTTTGCGCCAAAGTTTGGAAGATTTTGACAGCAATCCAACTCAACTTACCACCGAAAAATTTATAACCGATGTTGAAATTAAAGACGAGTTAATGCTCTTCTTGCAAGAAGGGTACAACAAACTGAAATTTCAGAAAGATTTGGATAAATACATTCGTAATGCGGTGGAACTGGGCTTTTTAAAAGAAGTCGGCAAAAAAGACGGCGAGACAAAATACCGCATTCATCGCATTATCAAAGAGAAGATAACACTGGATATATTACAGGATTTTAAAACAAAATTGCAAGCGTATGCTCAGTCTGTTTAGTACAAGTTCCGACACAGCCGGTTTTAGGCTGCAATATATGGAGGTTTTTAACTGGGGAACTTTTGATGAAAAAGTGTTCAGAATACAACCACAGGGCAATAATTCGCTTTTAACCGGTGCGAATGCCTCGGGCAAAAGTACGTTTATTGACGCACTGCTCACGCTGATGGTTCCGGCAAAGCGCGACCGTTTTTACAACCAATCGTCGGGTGTTGAAAAAAAAGGCGACCGTACCGAAGAAACCTATGTGTTAGGGCATTACGGAAATATTCAGGAAGAAGGAAAAACTTCAACTTCAACGCAAAAACTGCGCTCAACAAACACCTATTCCGTTATTTTGGCTTCGTTTGCAAACGCCAATCAAAAGCAAGTAACGCTCTTTCAGGTGCGCTGGTTTACGGGCAGTAACGAACTCCGCAGGCAATTTGGTATTGCTCATATTCCGTTGGAAATCAGCAATGATTTTAATAAGTTCGATTCCAAAGGAAATTGGAAAAAAATGCTCGACAAAAAATACAATTCCAATTCAAACAAAAAGAAAGTTGAATTTTTGGATGGTCCCAAGGCATACGCACAACGAATGGCAAACCTTTTCGGGATGCGTTCAGTGAAAGCGTTAAGTCTTTTCAATCAGGTAGTTGGTGTGAAAATGCTGGAAGATTTGGATGATTTTATCCGTATTAATATGCTGGAAGAATACACCGAAAACGGAAAAAATTCAGAAGAAGCCTTTATTGAACTTAAAGAGAGCTTTAACACGCTCATCGATGCCAAAACCAACATCGAGAAAGCCAAAGAGCAAATTAAACAACTCATTCCCATTGATGCAATTGCCACCAAACTTGCCCAAATTAATGCCGATTTGCAGCGTTTGGAAAAATCAAGGGAAACAGCCGTTTATTGGTTTGCACAAAAAGGCGTGGCATTGGCAGAAGCAGAGTTAGTGAAATCAAGTAATGAATTACAACGACTTAGAGATGAGTTGCAAGCACTTCGGCATAAAGAAGACGTTTTAAAACAGGAGGAACGAACCATATTCATCGCCATTGAAAAAGATGAGGTTGGCGGTAAGGTCAGAGAATTGGAAAAGGAAATTAAAAATCTTCAAATTTTAAAAAACGATAAAAGCCAAAAACTGGATCGTTACAACAAAATTGCACAACTTATCGGTTTGGATATCAATCCCGACCGGAAAAAATTTTATGCCAATCAGGAAAAAGCCCAAACATTAAAACAAAGCACGCAACAAAAAATGGACGCTGAAACCGAAGGGCTTCGAAGCCTGAAAAATAAAGGTGATGAGCTTGCGCAATTATCTGATAGTTTAGTAGATACCATTCAGACGCTTCGTAAAAATAAAAATAATATCACCGGACGTGAAGCCCAAATACGCGATGAAATTATTGCACACGTAGGGGCAACCCGTGATGAAATTCCGTTTATTGGTGAACTTATCAAAGTGAAGGAAACCGAGTTGGCGTGGGAAGCTTCCATTGAAAAAGTGCTGCACAATTTGGCGTTGCGGTTGGTGGTTCCTGAAAAGTATTATTTTGCAGTAAATCAGTATGTTAATTCAAATAACTTGAAGGGAAGGATTCGGTATGATAAACACGAAGCGCAGAATTATCTTAAAAATCTAAGAACCAGTGATGTAGGTGAGAAGTCGTTAGTCCGCAAAATTGAAATTAAAGCCCAAACAACTTATTACGATTGGATTGAAAATTATTTAGAAAACCAATTTGATTTTGTGTGTGTAGATGATTTACAGGAGTTTAACCGCTATCCTGAAATGGCAATTACGCAAAACGGATTGATAAAATTCAAAAAAGGACGACACGAAAAAGATGACCGCCCGCACATCAACCGAAAAGAAAATTATGTTTTGGGTTGGGACAACACCGAAAAATTAGCCGTTTTAAAAAAGGAATTAATCCATTTGCAAAATGAGCAAACCCAAAACCAAAAAGCAATTGCCCATAAAAATAGTCAATTGAAAGATTTAGAGGCGTTTAAAGATGAATGCCATAACTTATTTTCAATGTTTGATAAACACGAAGAAATTGATTGGCAAACGTATGCCTCTGAAATTCACGAAAAAACCGAAGCAAAAAAAGCGCTTGAAACAACCAATAATCGCTTGAAACAGTTGCAAGAGCAGTTGCTCAAAGTTCGAACGGATTTAAAACAACTTTCGGAAGTTGAACTTGAAAATAAAAATCGAGAAATTTTTCAAATTGAGGAAAATCAAAAAAATATTAAGGTTTCCATAGACCAAAATCAGCAAATTTGCCGGATGTTAGGCGTTGTTGATGTAACTGATTTTGAAGCGCAAAATGTTGATTTACACGAAATTTCATACACTGATTTTGAAGCGAAACGCAAAAGTTTTCAAGACGTGAACCAAAAAACCATTACAGAGCTTGAATATGAAAAGCGCAAAAATGAAGATGAAGTAAAAATTAAAATTAACGACTTTAAACAACCCTCAGAAACTATTTTAAATCAGTTTAAAGATTGGCGTTCCGATGTGCATTCGTTACCCAATTCCACAAATTTGGAACTGATTAGTGAGTACCAAGAAAAATTGCAAACCCTTCAAAAAGACGACCTTCCAAGGTTTGAAACACGATTTAATACCTATCTGCAAGAAACCATCACGCATAAAGTGGGTGATTTCAGAATGTTTTTTGAAAATTGGGCTGATTCCATCAAAGAAAATATCAGGCATTTGAATGATTCGCTCAAAGGAATTAACTTTAAGGAAGGGCAAAAAGGAACATACCTTCAACTCATTGTTCAAAATAAAATAGATGATGAGATAAAAGAATTTCGTAATTTGCTTGAAAAAGCCGTGCCCAATGAGCATCAGATGGATAAAACCCTTGAAGGGCGGGAGTATCACTTCACGTACCACATTTTGCCGTTTATTCAAAAATTGGATACGGAAGAGTGGCGTAAAAAAGTGATGGACGTGCGTTCGTGGTATAGTTATCAAGCCGAAGAATTCAATAAGGAAACGCATCAAAAAGAAAAAACGCATCAGGCAATGGGGCAACTTTCAGGAGGTGAAAAGGCACAACTCACTTACACGATTTTGGGTTCGGCAATTGCTTACCAGTTTGGGCTTACAAAAGAAGGCTTGCAAGCCAATTCATTCCGATTTATCGCCATAGACGAGGCGTTTAAATCACAAGACGAAGACAAAGCCCGTTACCTGATTAATCTTTGTAAACAACTTCATTTACAGTTACTTGTTGTTACGCCCAGTGACAATATCCACATTGTTGAAAACGATATTTCGTTTGTGCATTACGTAGAGCGCAAAGACGAAAAATATTCTTGGTTGTATGATATGCCTATTGAACAATTCAAAGAAGAAAAAAGCAAATATGTCGGTAAATGATTACACCTAAGGAGATTAGAGAAAAATCGGAACGGAAATATTACAACGGCTTTTTGCAGCTATTTATAATGGAAATCCCTTTCGAGCGGATTGTTATTCGCAGTAATAAAACCGCCACGAAGTGGTCATTGCCGGTCTTTGAAAAAGAAATTCAACAAATCGTCAGCCAATCCAAAGAGAAAAAAGGATTTGGTTATACGGTTGATTTTCAAGAACGAAAAGATAAATATTTGGGCAGGCAAGATTTTCCTACGGCAATTTATTTTGATAGCGAAAAAGATTTCCTGAAATTTTTGGGCAAAGAAAAAGAAGTGGCAGCATTTAAAGAAAATGTTACAAAAATTGCCAATGAATTTCCTGAATTGCAACAATGGATGCTTAAAAATCCTAAAAAAATTATTAAGTTTGAAACGAAGTGGAACGATATTTTGAAAGTCTGTCACTACTTTAAAGAAAATCCTCAGCCCAATCGTTACATTAGGGAATTGCCAATAAAAGTCCATACCAAGTTTGTTGAAGAACATAAAACGATAATTCAGGAATTGCTTGATATTCTGATTGAAAGGTACATAAACAAAGCAAGTAAAGATTTTGAAAAAAGGTTTCATCTCAAATGTAATGAGCCGCAAATTCGGTTTAAAATTCTTGATAAATCAATTGCACATACGCATTTTTCGGGTGTTGATGACCTTGCGTTGCTGCTTAATCAGTTTGAAATACTGTGCCTACCTGTTAAAAAAGTGCTGATAGTTGAGAATAAAACAACGCTTTACACCACCTTAACACTTCCTGAAATGAACGGCACGATTGCCATTTTTGGTTCCGGATACGGTGTTTTGAATCTCAAAAATGTGAAATGGTTTCACAATTCAGACTTGTGCTACTGGGGTGATATTGATGTGCAAGGATTTGATATTTTATCACAATTTCGGGCGTATTTTCCGCACACAAAAAGTGTTCTTATGGATAGCGAAACTTTCGATACATTCTTTGAAAATGATTTCGGAACGCCCGCCGATATGCCTGTTCAACTCAATTTAACATCCCAAGAACAGCTGCTTTACACCAAATTACGAAAAAATAATTGGTGTTTGGAACAGGAAAAAATCCCGTTTGATTATGTCAATGCCTATTTTGCCAAAATCGAATGATTTTTTTAGAGGGTTATGACGTTATCTGTTTCTATTTTTGAAATTAATTAATATTTTGATTTTCAGTATAATCAATAATTTTGGATAAAAAGTTTTTTTTTCAGAAAAATATACACTAATTTAGCCACCTTATAATTTATAGTTAAGATTTAATAAAATGGCGAAGAAAGATAGTAAAGAAACAAGTGCAGCCGAAGCAAAAGCAAATGCTCTGAAACTAACACTTGAAAAATTAGATAAAGCATACGGAAAAGGAACCGTGATGCAATTAGGAAATGCCACCGTTGAAGAAACCGAAACATTTTCAACAGGTTCCGTAGGGCTGGACGTAGCTTTGGGCGTTGGAGGATATCCAAAAGGGCGCATCATTGAAATATTCGGGCCCGAATCATCAGGGAAAACCACCCTCACCCTGCACGCCATCGCCGAAGTTCAAAAAGCAGGCGGAACAGCTGCGTTCATTGATGCCGAACACGCTTTTGACCGTATTTACGCTCAAAAACTGGGAGTAGACATCAACACGCTCTACGTTTCACAGCCCGACCACGGGGAGCAAGCCCTTGAAATTGCCGATGCGCTAATCCGTTCAAATGCAGTGGATTTGATTGTTATCGACTCGGTAGCGGCACTTACGCCCAAAAGTGAAATTGAAGGCGATATGGGTGACTCAAAAATGGGAGTACACGCCCGATTGATGTCGCAAGCATTGCGAAAAATAACCGGAAGCGTCAATAAAGCAAATTGTATTGTTATATTTATCAATCAATTGCGTGATAAAATCGGAATAACTTTTGGAAATCCGGAAACCACCACCGGTGGGAACGCTTTGAAATTTTACGCTTCCGTGCGTTTGGATATCCGCAAGGCAGGCGGCGGAACAATCAAAGATTCAGCTGGCGAAATCATCGGAAACCGAACCAAAGTAAAAGTGGTTAAAAATAAAGTAGCGCCTCCGTTTAAATCGGCTGAATTTGACATTATGTTTGGCGAAGGAATCTCTAAAATCGGTGAAATTATTGATATAGGTGTTGATGCCAATATCATTACCAAAAGTGGTTCGTGGTTCAGTTACCAAGACACTAAGCTCGGGCAAGGGCGCGACACCGTGAAAGCCTTGCTGAAAGACAATCCGGAATTAGCCGAAGAGCTTGAAAACAAAGTAAGGGAGTTTTTGAAAAATAACGACGGTGTGATAAAACCGGCTAAAAAAGGAAAGAAAACGGTTTCAAAAGTTGCCGAACAAGAGGCTGATGATGAATCGTATGACGATCATGAATATGATGATTCAGATGAATAAAACACAAAAATGGGCGATTGCATCGCTCATTTTTTTGTGATTTAATTGAATACCCATAGTTTTTTAGATTAGCGATTAATGTTCTGAAAATTAATAGTTTTTCGAATGGATGAAAAACCTCCTTTTAGTGTGCTTTCAAAAAATATTTCATTGTAAATTGATGCGTATTTGTAAAAAATTCGTACCTTTGCTCAAATATAAGTCAAAAAAGAAATCGACCGTATGGAATACTTGGATTTTGAATTACCTATCAAAGAGCTTGAAGAGCAGATGCAGAAATGTGCCTTGATTGGCGATGAGAGTGATGTGGATATGACCGATGCCTGCAAAAAAATTGAAAAAAAGCTCAACCAAACTAAAAAAGAGATTTACAGCAATTTAACGCCTTGGCAGCGCGTGCAAATATCACGGCACTTAGACCGCCCCTATACACTCGATTACATCAATGCCCTTTGTGGCGACACGTTTTTGGAACTGCACGGTGACCGCACTGTAAAAGACGACAAAGCGATGATTGGAGGCTTTGGAAAGATTGAAAATCAGAGTTTTCTGTTCATCGGGCAACAAAAAGGTGTGAATACCAAAATGCGCCAGTATCGCAACTTCGGTATGGCAAACCCCGAAGGATATCGCAAGGCGTTGCGATTGATGAAATCCGCTGAAAAATTCGGAATCCCGATTGTTTGTTTGGTAGATACACCCGGTGCATTCCCCGGCATTGAAGCCGAAGAACGCGGGCAAGGCGAGGCAATCGCCCGAAACATACTTGAAATGTCGCGACTGAAAGTGCCTGTTATTGTGTTTATTATTGGCGAAGGAGCTTCCGGAGGAGCTTTGGGAATCGGTATTGGTGACCGTGTTTATATGCTTGAAAATACGTGGTATTCCGTGATTTCGCCCGAGTCGTGTTCCTCTATCCTTTGGCGAAGCTGGGAATATAAAAAAGAAGCCGCCGAAGCACTAAAACTCACCGCCCCCGATATGAAAAAGTTAAAACTTGTTGATGAAATCATCAAAGAACCGCTCGGTGGGGCACATCGCGACCGAGAAACTACTTTCTTAACCGTTCGTAAAGTGATTTTAGATACCTATAATGAACTCAAAAAACTTCCTGCCGAAAAACTTATTCAAAAGCGAATGGATAAGTACCTAAATATGGGAGTTTTCAAAGAATAAATAGATTGTGTTTTTAAATTGGTTTTCAAAAAAAGAGGGCGGAAAAACTTCGTCCTCTTTTTTATCGACATACAATTTCGGTTTAAACTCATTCCGTATTGTATTTTCAAATGCAGCATTTCAAGGTTTTAACAAGGTGTGACGGGGTTATTAACAATTGTTCAACAGCTTATTAACAGCTTGTGTTTATAATCAATCTGTGAGTTTTATTTTTTTTTTCTAATTTCGCACTATGAAAGATACGCAAATTTATCCAGTGTTGCAAAGTAATGCCACTCCTGCAATGGTTAACTTGGAGCGAGGTAAAATACCTCCGCAAGATGTTAATATAGAACAAGTTGTGTTAGGGGCAATGATGATTGATAAGAAAGGTGTTGATGATGTGATTGATGTGTTGAGCCCTGAGGTATTTTACAAAAAACAGCATCAACTTATCTATCAGGCAATCGCCGAACTTTTTCAACAATCGCAACCCATTGATTTATTAACAGTAATGGAACAACTTCGCCGCAACGGAACGCTTGATGCGGTGGGGGGCGAGTTTTACCTGATTCAACTCACGCAACGGGTGTCGTCATCGGCGCATATTGAGTTTCACGCGCGTATCATTATGCAGAAGTTTATTCAACGCCGACTGATTCAGATTTCATCGGAAGTCATTGAAGAGGCATATGATGAAACCAAAGATGTTTTTGACCTTTTGGATTCAGCCGAATCGAAACTCTACGAGGTGGCACAAGGTAATTTGAAACGTTCCAGTGAGTCAGCCGGTGATTTGGTTATCAAGGCATTAAAGAAAATTCAAGACCTTTCAAACAAAACCGACGGGTTTAGCGGCATTCCTTCGGGTTTCACCAAGTTAGACCAGCTTACTTCGGGCTGGCAAGCCAGTGATTTAATCATCGTGGCGGCGCGTCCCGGTATGGGAAAAACGGCGCTGACCCTTTCAATGGCGCGAAATATTACAGTGGGACAAAATATTCCGGTAGCGTTTTTTTCGCTGGAAATGTCTTCCGTTCAGCTGATTACGCGTTTAATCTCGTCCGAAACGGGGCTTTCATCTGAAAAATTGCGTACCGGAAAATTAGAACCGCACGAATGGCACGTGCTTAGCACCAAGGTGAAAGACCTTGAAAAAGCGCCTCTGTACATTGACGATACACCTTCTATTTCCATTTTTGATTTAAGAGCGAAAGCGCGCAGACTTTCATCTCAATACGGAATAAAATTAATAATCATTGATTATCTGCAACTTATGACGGCAGGTGGAGCTAAAGGTGCCGGAAATCGGGAGCAGGAAATCTCGACCATTTCACGAAATTTAAAGGCTTTGGCAAAGGAATTGGACGTTCCGGTGATTGCCCTTTCACAGCTTTCGCGTAATGTGGAATCGCGCCCCGGACATAAACGCCCGCAACTATCTGATTTGAGGGAATCCGGTGCTATTGAGCAAGATGCTGATATTGTGTCGTTTATATATCGTCCTGAATATTACAAAATTATGGAGTGGGATGATGAAGCCGGCTCATCAACTGCCAATCAAGGGGAATTTATCGTTGCCAAACACCGAAACGGAGGGCTTGATAACATTCGTTTGAAGTTTTTGGGGCAATACGGAAAGTTTGATAATTTAGATGAATTTGATGGCTTTGGCGCAGCGTTTTCAGAGCCGCAAGAATTCGGCTCACGAATGAATGACGATTATGTAGCGCCTAAATTACCGTCACCCAATGATGCTTTCGGGGCTTCACCATTTCAAGCACCTAATACGGGGGCTGATGATGTACCTTATTGATTTTTAACAGATTAATAAGATTTTAAATTTTTTGTAAAAGAAAAATAATTTAGAATAGTTATAAAAAATCGGTTTTTGGTGAGAAATATGAAGTTTGTCATTTTTTTTACCGAACAAAATTATTAATTTAGCCAATTAAATTTACTAAAATATGATGACTCAAAACATTGCTCTTTATGATCACACGGCTGGTAGTATCATTATGTATTTTTTCGGGCTGGTTTGCCTGGGGTTTGTTGTGATGCTCGTGTTGTTTTTCCGTAGCGGAAAGAAGAAAAAATAGGTTAAAAAGCAGAAATTTACTCAAAAATTTCTGCTTTTTTTTTATGTGGATTATCCGAATAATTCTTGGATGGCATCTTCAATTTTAGCCACTTTGACGATGTTGATTTGCGTGTTTTTTAGCGCTATTTTGCTGTATTTTGAAATGAAAATAGTTTCAAAACCCAGTTTTTCGGCTTCGGTGATGCGCTGTTCCACGCGTTGTACGGGGCGTATTTCACCGCCCAGCCCCACTTCGCCTGCAAAACAGATGTTTTTTTCGATGGCGATATCTTCATTTGACGATAAAATCGCCATTGCCACGCCCAAATCGGTGGCGGGGTCGTCAATGGTGATTCCGCCGGTGATGTTTAAAAACACGTCTTTCGCCCCCAATCGGAAGCCGGCGCGTTTTTCCAATACGGCGAGCAACATATTGAGGCGTTTGGCGTTAAAACCCGTGGCGCTGCGTTGCGGTGTTCCGTAAACGGCAGTGCTTACAAGAGCTTGAATTTCAATCATTAATGGGCGCATTCCTTCCAAAGTAGCGGCTATGGTGGTGCCACTGATGGTTTCGTCGGTTTTTGAAATCAGAATTTCCGACGGGTTGTTCACTTCGCGTAATCCGTTGCTGAGCATTTCGTAAATGCCTAATTCAGCGGTAGAACCAAAACGATTTTTGAGCGAACGCAAGATGCGGTACACGTGGTTGCGGTCGCCTTCAAACTGCAAAACGGTATCCACCATATGTTCCAAAATTTTAGGTCCTGCAATTTGTCCGTCTTTGGTAATATGCCCGATGAGGATAACGGGTGTGTGGGTGGTTTTGGCAAATTTGATGAGTTCGGAGGTGCATTCCCGAATTTGCGAAATGCTTCCGGCTGATGCCTCGATATAATCAGATTGCAGAGTTTGAATGGAATCAATAATCACGATTTCGGGTTGTAACTCCTTGATTTGCTGGAATATGTTTTGTGTTTTTATTTCCGTTAAGATAAAACAATTGTTGAGTTTATGCTCAATGCGGTCGGCACGCATTTTGATTTGCTTTTCGCTTTCTTCTCCCGAAACGTATAGGGTTCGGTAGGGTAAATTTAAGGCGATTTGCAACAAAAGCGTACTTTTCCCAATACCGGGTTCACCACCCAACAAGGTTACCGAACCGGGAACGATACCGCCTCCTAAAACATTGTTAAGTTCTTGATTGTTAGTGTTTAGTCTGCTTTCGGATTGAGTGCTTATCTGTGAAATGGCAACGTATTTGGGCGCTTTTTTGCTTTTTGAGTCGGAGGTGTTTTGCCAAGCCTTTTTGTCTTCTTTTTGGAGGACTTCCTCGGCGATGGTGTTCCATTCCTTACAGGCATAGCACTGCCCCTGCCATTTGCTGTACTGCGTGCCGCAATTCTGACAGAAATAGGTTGTTTTTACCTTCATAAACGGGTGTTAATTTTGCGTTTCTTCGGTTGTTGGTGTTTGCTCGCTTTCTTCTTGTGCAGGTTCTTCCTCCTCCTCAGGTTTGCCCTTCGCTTTTTTCAAACTTTTCCGAAGTTTTGTAATACGCTCATTAATAAGGTCTTGTTTAATGAAATCAACAGCCGGCTCGCCATAAGCACGTTGATAGGCGCGAACGGCTCTTTTAAAGTCGTTGGTATTTTCGTAAAATTCACCCAAGAAGAAACTTGGCATAGCAGTTTCGTTGTATCCGTTAGCTCTCACGAAATCAGAAAGTTTCAAGAGTGAATTCCATTCTTCTTTTTCTTTAATAACGTCGTAAATTGCTAAAATGTCGTTTAACAGCGGTTTCTTTTTAACACCCAGTTCTTTGTGTATTCGGTTGTATTTGTTTTCGATATATTCAAAAATATTTTCTTGCAAAGGTTGAATTTTTTCTTTAAATTCTTTGGCAGAAATGGGTTTGTAGGCATCAAAAAGAATGTCGATTGCTTTTGAAACTCCCATTAAATCAGTTGTTTGTGGTGATGAACCTTCAAAAACATCGTGATGATAGCTTACATACTCGTTCGACTTCCCTTTGAGTTGGTTGTTTAAGGTTTTTATTTTTTCAAGCGAAGCCGCATTTTCCATATCGGTTGTGGCAGTGTAGAAAAAAGTAAACTTTTTGGCTTTTGTAAACTGCTCGGAAAGCGGCATATAAATGTAGGGTTGAACTTGCGGATTGAGGGCAATGACAGCATTGAATAACGGCTTGTCACTCAATAAGTAATGGCTTGCCAGATAGCCCGACTCGTCTGAGCCTATAACGGCTTTAAGGTTGCTGATAGGGTATTTTCCTTGAACGTAAGGGACTAACTCGGCAGCGACGAATTCAAAAAAACGTGCCGATTCATTCATCGGTCGCCCAACTTCGTGCGGAACGGTAACATCTTCTTCGGTGCTGAACACGCCCACAACGATGCACTTGGGCATATTGTGCGCATACTCGTAATAGCGGGTGGTTGCGATGACCGATTCCATCAATGAGGCAGCATCAAGCACGACCAACAGCGGGTATCCTTCTTTTTCTGAAAATTTTTCCGGAAGGTAAATGGCTATTTTGCGTTTTCCGTTTAGTCTGTTAGAATTAAATTCTTCGGAGATTACTTGTGTGAAGCCGTTTTGTAAAAATAACAGTGCAAAGAATAACAGTAGTTTTTTCATAAGAAAATTATTTAAAAGTTTGTAATTATTATTTAAGTATTTGAAATTCAGTGTTTGTTTTTTTGTTCTTTGATGCTTTCAAAAATGCGAACCACTTCGTTATGAGAGGGGGTTTTGTCTTTGAAATAATCTGTAATATATTGTTTTTGAGTGTCGTTTGCTCCTAATTGATTCAAAATGTTCATCAGGTGCATTTTCATATGTCCTTTTTGTATGCCGAGTGTAATGAGTGAACTCACGGCAGCAAAATTTTGTGCCAAGCCTACCGTAGCAGCGATTTGCATTAATTCTCTTGCCGAAGGTTTTTCCAGAATTTGCAAGGCGGTTTTCACTAGCGGATGCAGGTTTGTCAGTCCGCCAACGGTTCCTAATGCCAGCGGCACCTCAATGCCAAAGTGGAAAATCCCGTTTTCAATTTTTGCATTCGTCAAACTTTGGTACTTCCCGCTTCGGGCGGCGTAGGCGTGTACGCCGGCTTCAACGGCTCTGAAATCGTTTCCGGTTGCCAACACTACGGAGTCTATTCCGTTCATAATGCCTTTGTTATGCG
Source organism: Capnocytophaga sp. (assembly GCF_030532915.1). Classification (GTDB taxonomy): domain Bacteria; phylum Bacteroidota; class Bacteroidia; order Flavobacteriales; family Flavobacteriaceae; genus Capnocytophaga. The sequence goes on along the minus strand of NZ_JAUNKD010000006.1, from coordinate 50,232 downwards.
TGGTGGCACGATGCACTTCGGCATTGGCGATGGTGATGGCTCTGACAAATTTCTCACAGAATTCAGTTCCGCTTAGGTTGGCAACTGCCATTTTTTCAACAGGGCACGACACTTTAGATTTCACCAAACATTCAGGGACATAGTTGGACAGAATCGACATCACAATTTCGTACTTTCCGTTAATTGCCGGAAAATTTTTGGCTTCATTGGCAAACGTTTCCGAAAACGATTCCAAGCACGAATTGATGAAGTTCGCCCCCATAGCGTCCAATGTTTCAAAAGTGGCGAAAAGTTGGTAGTAATGAGCAAGTTCGCTGCGTTTGTCAATGAGTTTCAGCGCTGTGATGCCTCCGCCACGTTTTTCCATATTGGTAGTGATGGCTTTTGCATTTTCAAACATTTTGGGTTTTATACTATTGAAAAAATGTTCTAAATCCGTTTTTTCGCCATAAAACATAAAGTGAACCTGTCCGTTTTTTTGGGTTGAAATCACTTCGGTGGTAAATCCGCCTCGTATTTCCCAAAATTTGGCGGCACGGCTAGCGGCTGCCACTACCGAACTCTCTTCAATGACCATCGGCACGGTGTAGGTACGTCCGTTAATGGTAAAGTTCGGTGCTATGGCAAAGGGTAAGTAGTAATTGGTGATGGCATTTTCAATAAACTCATCGTGAAGCTGTTGCAAAGCCTTGTCGCTGTTATGATATTTTTCAAAGTATGAAAATGCCTTGTTGTCGCCCGCAAAATAAGTTTGGCAAACCCAATCGATTTTTTGTTGTTTTGTCAGTTTTGAAAATCCGTCTATTTTTTTCATCAATGCAATGTGTTTTTATTTTTAGTCAAGTAAGTGCGTTGCAAATATACAACAGAAAATTAATAATTGCCTGATTGTTACCAAAAAAGATGTTTTTTAGTGCTGATTTTACCGAATTTTATTTTTTTTTGCCTACATTTGCCATCAAACTTGCGAAATTTATTTTTCTAATGAAACGATTATTTTTATGTGTCGGGCTGTTGGCTTTTATCGGTTGTCAAGACAAAAAAGAAAAGGAAATAGCCTCTATATCAGTGCCTTTTGAAACCGTTCGGTTCGATTCACTTTTCTTTGAAACGCCGGCTGATAAATTGCCCGAATTGCGAAAGGAATTTCCGTTTTTCTTTACATCAAACATTGATGATAAGGAATGGATTGATATACAGAAAGATACTCTGCGGCAAGAACTTTACCAAGAAGTGCGCAAGCACATTGGCAATTTTGCAAGCGAAAAAAAGGAAATTAAAAATTTGTTTCAACATATAAAGTACTATTTTCCGAATTTCAAAGCCCCGAAGGTAATTACGCTTACCTCAGAGGTGGATTATCAATCAAGGGTTATTTATGCTGATAGTCTGTTACTTATCGGGATTGACAACTATTTGGGCGAAAATCATTATTTTTATGAAAACATTCAAAAATACATTCGGTTTGAACTCAAAAAAGAATACATCGTCATTGACCTTGCTGAGGCTTTTGCCGAGAAATTAATTCCTCGTTATCAGTATCTTACTTTTTTGGATAATATTATTTATGAAGGAAAGAAATTGTATCTTATTGAGCGATTGTTACCCAAAAAATCACAAGCCGACATTTTAAAATATGAAACCCTAAAATGGAAATGGGCAACGGAAAACGAATCGCAAATTTGGCGGTATTTCATTGAAAATGACTTGCTGTACCAAACGGATAAACGCCTGCTGAATCGGTTTGTTTATCCGGCGCCGTTTTCAAAATTTTATTTGGAACTGGACAACGAATCACCCGGCGGCGTGGGGCGTTTTGTGGGCTTGCAAATTGTGCAATCATTTATGGAAAAAAATAGTCAAACGTCTCTTATTGAGATGCTTGCAATGAAGTCAGACGAGTTGTTTAAAAAATCATCTTATAAACCTAAAAAATAATGTCAAAAAAAACATCAAACATTCAGCTCTCCGTTACGTTGGATGAAAATCATATCCCCGAAAAATTATTTTGGAATGCCGAAGACGGTGGCGTTTACAACGAAGAAACCAAAGCTGTTTTGTTATCTGTCTGGGATTCAAAGAATAAAGAAGCCTTGCGCATCGACCTCTGGACCAAAGATATGCCCGTTGATGAAATGAAAATGTTTTTCTATCAAACCTTATCGGCAATGGCAGACACGTTTCACAGAGCCACCGATGATGAAAAAATGCGCGACACGATGCGCGATTTTTGTGAGTATTTTGCACAAAAAATGGAGTTGAAGCCGTAATGGCTGTTTTTCAAATTGTTAAATAATGAGTTATCTTATTAAACCCCAACACTATCGTCCGCTTTTGGATTTGCAACAAACCGAGTTGGGCATTCAAAAAATAAAAGATTTTTTTCAGGTAAATCTCTCTGCCGAGTTGCGTTTGCGGCGCGTTACGGCACCGCTTTTCGTTTTGCAAGGCACAGGGCTTAATGATGATTTGAGCGGTGTGGAACGGGCGGTGAATTTCCCCATTAAGGATATGAACGAAAAACGCGCCGAAGTGGTGCATTCGCTTGCCAAATGGAAGCGTGTGATGCTCGCTGATTATCACATTGAAAAAGGATACGGAATTTACACCGATATGAACGCCATTCGCGCTGATGAAGAACTCGGAAATTTGCATTCGCTTTACGTTGACCAGTGGGATTGGGAAATGGTAATTTCTGAAAATCAGCGTAATATTGATTTTCTGAAAAATATTGTACGTCGTATTTACGCTACACTTTTACGCACTGAATATTTGGTTTGCGAGAGTTTTTCAGCGATAAAACCCATATTGCCTCCCGAAATTTATTTTATCCATTCGGAAGAATTGTTGCAAAAATATCCGCACCTAACGCCCAAAGAGCGTGAAGCCGCCATTGCCAAAGAACATAAAGCGGTGTTTATCATCGGTATAGGCGGAAAACTTTCCAATGGCGAAAAACACGACACCAGAGCACCCGATTACGACGATTGGAGCGGCCGTTGTGATGAAAAATATGCAGGACTCAACGGCGACATCATTCTTTGGAATCCTATTTTGGAGCTTCCGTTCGAGATTTCCTCAATGGGAATTCGTGTGAATCAAGAAACGTTGTTGCGGCAATTGCAGTTGGAACAAAAAGAAGACAGGTTGCATCTCTACTTTCACAAACGCCTGATTGAGGGGGCGTTACCGCTTTCTATTGGAGGCGGTATCGGGCAGTCACGTTTGTGTATGTTTCTTTTGCATAAGGCTCATATTGGTGAAATTCAGGCAAGTATATGGCCTGATGAGATGCGCGCCACTTGCAACGAATGGCATATTCCGTTGATATAGTTCACATAAAATTTGCAGATAATCAAAAAAGTTGTATCTTAGCAACGTTAATTTAAAAAAAGATATATTATGAACGAATTTTTTCCGTTAATTCCCTTTATTTTTTTGGCGTTGGTTGTTTTCTTCGGAATGTTTTTTACCGTGAAACAACAAACCGCCGTGGCTATCGAGCGTTTTGGTAAATTTCAGAGCATTCGTCATTCGGGTTTGCAAATCAAAATTCCGATTATTGACAAAATTGCGGCACGCATCAGTTTGAAAATCCAGCAATTAGATGTAATTGTGGAGACCAAAACTCTTGATGATGTGTTCGTAAAAATCAAAGTTTCGGTGCAGTACGTCGTGATTAAAGACAAGGTGTACGATGCCATTTACCGATTGGAATATCCGCACGACCAAATTACCAGCTACGTGTTTGACGTGGTGCGTGCCGAAGTGCCGAAAATGCGTCTGGATGATGTTTTCGTAAAGAAAGACGATATCGCCATTGCCGTAAAACGCGAAGTGCAAGAAGCGATGGAAACTTACGGTTACGATATTATCAAAACTTTGGTTACTGACATCGACCCCGATTCGCAAGTGAAAGCCGCGATGAACCGTATCAACGCTGCTGAACGTGAGAAGGTTGCAGCTCAGTACGAAGGTGATGCACAGCGTATTTTAATCGTTGAAAAAGCCAAAGCTGAAGCCGAAAGCAAGCGTTTGCAAGGGCAGGGTATTGCCGACCAACGTCGTGAAATTGCCCGCGGATTGGTGGAAAGCGTTGATGTGCTTAACAAGGTGGGAATCAGCTCACAAGAAGCCTCCGCTTTGATTGTCGTAACCCAGCATTACGATACGTTGCAGGCAGTTGGACAACAAACCAGCAGTAATTTGATTTTGCTACCGAATTCACCCAATGCCGGAAGCGAAATGCTTAACAATATGATAACTTCATTTGCGGCATCGAATCAAATTGCTGAAAAAATGAAAGAAAATAACAAAGAAGCATAATGTTCAAGTTGTTAATACTCACGTAATTCGGTAGGAAACTTTGGTTTTTCTGCCGAATTATTTTTTGTCAGAATTTGCCAAAAACACATTTATTTACTACTTTTGTTTGCTTATCGAAACAGGTAATGGAACTATTTATTGAGTTCAATACTTAATCGCAATCTTTATTCAACGATTGGGGGCTGATTTTGGGTGCTTTTTTAGTACTTTTAACGGCATTCATTTGATTTTTAGCATAGTCTGCGAATACTTGGAGCAGGGTATGTCCAAATCCACAGCCTTGAATTTTTGGTACTTTTGTTTCAAGACAAAAGTACGAAGATAAAAATAAGTAATGAACTTAAATATTTATAAATTAATAAAATAAAAGATGAATCAATTTACCGCAGAAGATTTTGAAAGATTGCTAAAAGGTTGGATTACAGAGTTGGTTAATTTCGTTCCGATATTGATTGGGGCGATTATCGTTTTTGTCGTGGGGCGTTACGCCATACGCTTTTTGGTGAATTTGGTAAAAAAAATAATGGTGCGGCGTGAAGTTGATGTTACATTGCAAACTTTTCTTTTACAGCTAATTAAGTGGGTTTTACATATCGCTTTGTTTTTGATTATCATTCAGATGATTGGCATTCCGGCAACGCAATTTTTCGCCATTTTAGCCAGTGCGGGTATTGCGGTGGGTTTGGCATTGCAGGGGTCGCTTTCCAATTTTGCAGGCGGAATTATGATTCTGATTTTCAAGCCTTTCAAGGTTGGTGATGTTATCGAAGCAAAAGGCGAACGCGGTACGGTAAAACGCATCGGACTGGTTTCTACCACTTTGAATAAGTTTAATAATGAGGAAGTTATCATCCCTAACGGACCACTCTTTGGCGATAATATCATCAATTTCACTCGTGAAGACAAAAGACGCGTAAAAGTCTTGGTCGGCATCGGATACAGCTCTGACCTTCAAAAAGCAAAGGAAATTTTGTTGGACATTGCCCGAAACGAAAAACGAGCCTTTCAAGACCCCGCTCCCAATGTTTTTGTGGAAGAATTGGCGGATAATTCCGTAAATATTTCGGTGCGTTTCTGGTGTGATAATAATGATTATTGGGATTGTTATTTTGCTGCTATTGAGGAGATTAAATTACGATTTGATGCCGAAGGAATTGAAATTCCGTTCCCGCAACGTGTCGTTACGATGGCAGGGAACAACCCGAAATCTTAAAAAATAGAACAATAAACGTTTTTTGTAACCCATAAAAATATGAATGTAATACAAACTAACATATGTGAGGTGTTAATCATTGAACCTAAGGTGTTTGGCGACGAGCGTGGGTATTTTTTTGAGTCGTTTTCACATCAGCAGTTTGTCGAGGCAGTTTGCCAAACAACCTTTGTTCAAGATAATGAATCGAAATCCCGTTACGGTGTTTTACGGGGACTTCACTTTCAAAAACCGCCTTTTACGCAATCCAAACTGGTGCGTGTTGTGCAAGGGAAAGTGCTTGACGTGGCGGTTGATATCCGCAAGGGTTCGCCCACGTTTGGCAGGCACGTAGCGGCGGAACTTTCGGCGGAAAATAAACGCCAACTGTTTGTACCACGGGGTTTTGCACACGGGTTTGTGGTGTTGAGTGATGAGGCAATTTTTCAGTACAAATGCGATAATTACTATCATCCGCAAGAGGAAGGGAGCGTGCTTTGGAACGACCCCGTTTTGCAAATCGATTGGAAAATACCGCACAAAGATGTGATTTTGTCACAGAAAGATACCCAAAGTCCGCTTTTGCGTGATGCTTTTCTGTTTGATTATGCAACAAATTTGTATGAAAATCAATAAGATTCTGACGGCTTTGTTGCACATTATCAACCCCATAGCGCTTTTGATTATCATAAATCAAGTGCTGATGGTAACGCCCGATTATTGGGGAGCGACATCGGTAACGGTTGCTTTGCTTTTAGCAAGTGTGTCATTGGCAGTACTTTTCCTTTCAAAAAACTGGCTTATAATGAGTTATCATTTAGTGTATGCCGTTTTGTTTGCAGTGGGTTTTATCACGTTTCCGTTGGGGGTGGTTTTTGCTTTACCCGGAGGTGTCGGACTTACATTGATGGTGCTTTTTGGTGTGTATATGCCTTTGTTGCTGTTGGTTATATCTAATGCAGGCGTATTTTTGTCAATGCGTAAAAGCATCAAAACAACTATTTTTAAGCAGTAAGTAATAGAATGCTATGAAACTACTTTTAAGCTGGTTACTGGTTGTATTTGCCGTTCAATTCTCACAGGCACAATTCATTAAGCAGAAAGCCATTGAGGTGAAGGTGGGCAACGGGAGCAGTATGTCAACAGCAGGTAAGACCAATGTAGTGGTAAATGGTTTTGCCAGTGAAGGAACATTCGTTTTGAAAATAAAATCGTGGTTTGAATTACGCCCTTATATGGGTTTTATCACTGCAAAATCCATCGGAAAAGATTTTGACAACAACCCTACACCTGAAAAGACGCAAACAAAAGCTTTTTATTTGGGAGGAAAGGCACGAGTAAAAGCTCCAATTCGCTGGGTGGCGCCTTATCTTGAATTGGGTAGGGGGCTGTCGGTAGGGAGTTTCAAAAATGTTACCCTCAACCACAACGAAGAAGTGAAAGGACTGGCACCACACGCTATGTTTTCGTTGGGGCTTGCTTTGGGGCGAAATGGAAACGTAGATTTGTCATTTTCAACCTATTTGCTCCCGTCAGCGAACCAGATAATGGGCGGATTCTTCATCGGAATGGCATTTCCGATAAAATAAAACCTTGTTTTGTTGTGAAATTAGGCAATTTGGCGTACTTTTGTGGTGATTTAATCCGCTGAGAGCATTCTTTCTTTATGAATTAAAAAAATACTGAATATGAGTAAGATATATGTTTTTTGTTTGATGACATTGCTGGCATTTCCGGTTTTTTCACAATCGGTGGTGGAAGGTGTGGTGCTTGATAACCAAACCGGTAAAACCCTACCTAATGTCAAAGTAATGACAGAGGGGCTTTCGGACGAAATTTTCACCAATGCCGACGGGCGTTTTTCGCTTGAAATTCCGCAAGGAAAATATGTTTTGGTGTTTTCAAGAGCCGATTACATCGAAAAACGAGTGCCGTTGGAGGTTTTTCAACTGAAAACGGAATTGCCGGCGGTGGTGCTTGAACGCGATTTTGTGCGGGAGGCAGAGCAATTGGTAACCCTTTCGGAAAGCGAATTGGAAGATGATGAAAGCGGCGCCGATGTGGTTTCGGGCTTGTTGCACAGCTCGCAAGATGTGTTTATGCGCAGGGCGGCGTTTGATTTTAGTTCCGTGTTTTTCAAACCCCGCGGTTACGATTCAAAAGATGCTACCGTGCTTTTGAACGGAATCCCGATGAACCGCGTTGAAAACGGGCGTGCGCAATGGGCAAACTGGGGCGGGCTGAACGATGTTACCCGCAATCAGGAACTTAGCCACGGAATTGTAAAATCTGATTATACTTTTGGCGGTATATCGGGTTCAAATTACATCAATGTGCGTCCGTCGTTGAATCGTTCGGGGCTTCGCTTATCAACTTCGGCAGGCAATCGCAGTTATGTGGGGCGTGTGATGGCAACGTATAATTCGGGCATTGACAAAAACGGATTGGCATACACCTTGTCGGCATCACGTCGTTGGGCGGCTAACGGAAGCTGGGTTGATGGTACACTTTACAACGCTTACTCCTTTTTTGGGGCGTTGGAATATCAGCTCAATAAAAATCACAGTTTGAACCTCATCGGTATGTTTTCGCCCATTCGTCGCGGAAAAACATCGCCACTCACGCGTGAGGTACTTGATTTAGTTGGTTATCAGTATAATCCGTATTGGGGGAAACAAAATGGCGATGTGCGAAATTCACGCAACCGCATTGTTTCTGAGCCTATTTTTGTGCTTTCGTACAATTACAATCAAGATGACACACGTTTGAATATTGATTTCGGATACCAATTCGGGAAGATTGGAAACACGCGATTAAGTTATGCCAATGCGCAAAATCCCGAACCGAATTATTACAGAAATTTGCCGAGTTATTACATCAACCAAGAAGCCGGTCCTAATTGGGATTTGGCAAATCTGCAAAAAGAATACTTCTTGGCAAACCGGCAATTAAATTGGGCGTCACTCTATTACGCCAATAGCAATATTCCCGATAACCGAAGTGCGTTTATCATCAGTAATGACGTAAATGACGAGCGTACGCTCACGGCAAATATCAATTTCACTACGCCAATTCATTCCAATATCAAGTGGACATCGGGGGCGGTTTACCGCAATGTTTCTTCGGAAAATTATGCCGAAGTTGATGATTTGTTAGGCGGTGGTTTCTTTGCGAATTACGATTATTTTACAAACAAGCCTTATGACGAAAATGACACGAACTTGCAGAAGAAAGTAGGCGATAAATGGAATTATTTTTACGGACTTAAAAGCAACGTAGGCGAATTTTTTACTCAATTTGAGTTTACTTTCAAAAAGTTAGAGCTTTTTGTGGCAGGGCGCTACCATTACACGGATTATCAACGCAACGGAAAGTACAATTATTCGCTTTTTGCCGATTCGTATGGCGAAGGAAACAAACAGGTTTTCAGTGGGGTAAGTACAAAAGTAGGGCTTACGTATGCCATTACGGGGCGCCATATTTTGCAACTCAATTCCGGTTACTTCAACACGCCGCAATCGGTGCGCAATTCATTTGCTAACATCCGCTATTCCAACGGATTGCTCCCTAATTTGAAAAACGAAACCGTTTACACCGTTGATGGGAGTTACATCTTGCGAATGCCGTATTTTAAATCGCGCTTAACGGGATATTATTCGCATATTGAAAACACGTCCGAAACCAACTTTTTCTTTACGGAAATAGCACTAACGGACGAAATTTCGAGCGATTTTGTGTCGCAAACCGTCGATAACATTCAAAAAAGACACTTCGGACTTGAATTTGGTGCTGAGGCGCAAATCATTCCGACTGTGAAACTTACCGCCGCTGCCGCCATAGGGCAACACACCTACATAAACAACCCTAAAATGTACGTTTCATCGGGTGAAATCGGGGTGGTTGAAATTGATCAAGTGAACTTGAAAAACTACCACGTGCCAAGCGGTCCGCAACAGGCTTATTCATTGGGCATTGAGTACCGCGACCCTAAATATTGGTGGGTGGGGGCAACTGCTAATTTGCTTGCCAAGAATTACATTTCAATTTCGGCAATTAACCGTACGAAAAACTTTTTTATCGACCCCGATACGCGCAAAAACTTTACCAATATTGATAAAGACCTTGCCCGCGATTTGTTAAAACAAGAACGTTTAAACGAGGTTTTCTTGCTGAACCTTGTTGGCGGAAAGTCGTGGCGCGTTAAAAAAACATATATAAGCTTGATAGCCAGTGTTAGTAACGTGCTTAACACGAAGTTTGTTTCAGGTGGGTTTGAGCAGTCGCGCACGGCAAATTACGGCGATATGGTACGAGACAATGCTCATAATGTTCCGTCGTTTGGTCCGCGTTATTTTGTGGGTTACGGACGCACTTTTATGCTTAATTTAGCAGTAAGTTTATAAAAAAATGAAAGTTAAATTTTTAATTTACTAATTATGAAACTAAAACATCTAATTTCAATTTACAGTATTCTTTTATTTTGCGCTTTCGGGATTGCTTCGTGCGTGAAAGATACTGATTATGAGCTTCCTAATTTTGAGGAAAGCAAAAAGGACATTCCGCCGTTTGATGGAAAAATAATCACTTTTGCACAGGCTACGGCTTCATCAACTTCCGAAGTGACGAAATATACTGAAAATGATGCCATTGAGGGTTATGTGATTTCAAGTGATGAAGGGGGGAATTTCTACAAGAAGATTTATATCCAAAATGCCGAAAAAACAGCCGGAGTTTCCGTATCTATCAATAAAAGCGGACTTTACACCGAGTTTCCCGTTGGGTCAAAAGTGCAAATTCGTTTAAAAGGGCTTACCACGCAGATTAACAACGGCGGGTTGGAAATCGGTTATGACGTTTACACCAGCAACAGCGGGCGAAAAAGCGTGGGGCAAATGGCAGAGGCGCTCTACAAAAAACACATTTACAACCTGCAAGAAACGCTAAAACCACAAACGGATTTGGCAAAAGCCGATGCTTCGGTTGATGTTTTAAAAACGAATGCAAATGTAAATCAGCTTGTTACCTTTAAAAACGTTTCTTTTGAAAGTACGGCAATAGGTAAAACGTTTCATCAAGAAGCCAATAACGCGCAAAACGGCACAAATTACAATTTGATTGATGCCAACGGAAAAACAATCACGTTCAGAACCAGCCGATATGCCAAGTTTATCAACGAAACGGTTCCGTCAGGAACGCTCGACGTTACGGGAGTGCTTACCAAATACGGAAGTTCGTTCCAATTTATGGTAAACACCGTCAGCGATATTAAAGTGGTTGGAGCAGGCACTCACTCAGGAACAACTACCGTTACGGAGCTTGAAGCCGCTACGGCTACGGTTGCTGATTATGCCGACGGAAAATCCGTTAAACTACACGGAAAAATTACTATCGACAATAAAAAACCGTACTTTAAATTATCGGACGGAACACTTATCCAGATTTATGCACCGAATTCGGTTTTCAATGCCTTGTCAAAAGAAGCAAAAGATAAATTAAAGATTGATGGTCAGGAAATTACCGTAACCGGAACGTTTAAAGATTTTAAAAACAACAATACGGGCGTTACCATCAAAGAGATTGTTTACCAAAAAGAAGCCGATTTGGTTTTCGGAACTACACCACCCAATAACGGAGGCGGAAGTTCAGTTACCGAGCTCAAAGCCGAAACGGCTACGGCTAATGACTATGCCGACGGAAAATCCGTGAAACTGCAAGGAAAAATAACCATCAGCAGTAACAAACCGCACTTTAAATTATCGGACGGAACGCTTATCCAGATTTATGCGCCAACTTCGGTTTTCAATGCACTGTCACAAGCCACGAAAGATAAATTAAAAGTTGATGGTCAGGAAATTACCGTAACCGGAACGTTTAAAGATTATAAAAACAAATCAGGCGAGATTATCAAAGAAATCGTTTACGAAAAAGAAGCTGATTTGGCATTCGGAACTACACCGCCCAACACCGGAGGTGGAGACCAAGGCGGGAATCAAGGTGGAAACCAAGGAGGTTCTTCACAAGGAAATGTTTTTGATTTTGAAAATGTAACTTCAAATTCAACTGCTTACACGAATACCGAAACACTAACCAAAGGCAATGCCACCTTAACATACAAAGCCCGCACTGATTTGACCAATAGCGGAACGTCATACGCTATTAGCGGAAAAGGTTTGATGTTGCATAAAAACAATTCAAATCCGTACATAAAAATAATGTTCACAAATGGCGTAAAAGAATTGAAATTCAAATATAAAGGTGCTTTTTCAGGTGGAAATAACAGAACCTTAGTGGTTTATGACGGTGATGAAAACAGCACTACTCAAATTGGGCAATCAGTTACCTTTGGAAAGGCAGATTCAGGAACGGCTACCATTACGGTAAACAAAACCGGAAGCGTAACCATTACCATTAAATCAACCGCTTCACAAAGTGTTGTTGATGATATTGAATGGACGGAATAAATCTGTTTCTTTATAATGAAAAAGCAATGTAAATCAGTGGTTTACATTGCTTTTTTTATTTTGAGGTTACAACTCTTTCCGCAATCGGGCAACCGGAATTTCCAATTGCTCACGATATTTGGCGATAGTTCGGCGCGCTATCGGATATCCTTCATCTTTAAGCAGTTGTGCTAATTCATCGTCCGGATAGGGTCTGTTTTTATCTTCTTTGGCAATGATGCGTTGCAATATTTGCTTGATTTCGTAGGTAGAAACGTCTTCGCCTTGGTCGTTTTTCATCGCTTCGGAAAAGAACTCTTTGATAAGGCGCGTTCCGTAAGGGGTTGTTACGTATTTGCTGCTTGCCACGCGTGAAATGGTTGAAATATCCATCCCTATTTTGTCGGCTATGTCTTTCAAAATGAGTGGTTTCATTTTTAATTCATCACCCGTAAGAAAGTACTCACGTTGATGTTCCATAATGGCATTCATCGTTATCAAAAGGGTTTGCTGGCGTTGTTTAATGGCATCGATGAACCATTTGGCGGCGTCCAACTTTTGTTTGATAAAGAAAACGGCTTCTTTTTGAGAAGAAGATTTTTCGGCTGATTTTCGGTAAGTATCCAACATTTCAGAGTATTCGCGTGAAACGTGCAGTTCAGGCGCATTACGCCCGTTGAGGGTGAGTTCTAGTTCATTATCGTTAATGCGAATGGTGAAGTCGGGGATAACTTGCTCTGTTTGAACATTATTTTCAGAGTACGAACTGCCCGGTTTTGGGTTTAAACGCTCAATTTCTTGTATGGCATTTTTGAGTTCTTGCTCCGAAACTGAAAAACGCAATTGCAATTTGTCGTAATGTTTTTTAGAAAATTGCTCAAAGCCTTTTTCAATGATTTCAATAGCCAAGGCAATGGCGCTGTTTGCCCGTTTTCGTTTCAGCTGAATGAGCAAACATTCCTGTAAGTCAAAAGCTCCCACACCCGCCGGATCTAACTGAAAAATAACCTGTTCGCGAATTTGTTTTACTTTTTCTTCTTCAGTGTAAATGTTTTGCGTGAACGCCAAATCATCGGTCAGTTCTTGCACACTTCGGCGAATGTATCCGCTGTCGTCAATGCTCCCTACCAAAAATTCGGCTATGAGATAATCTTCGTCTGATAGTGAAAATGTATTAAGTTGATTTAGAAGTGATTGATGGAAAGAAATTTCGGCACTAAACGGAACCTCTTTCTCTTCATCGTCATCACTGTAATTATTAGCGTGCAATCGATATTCCGGAATTTCATCATCGCTCAAATATTGATCGATGTTAATGTCCTCCATATCAATTATTTCATTATCGTTGTATTCTTCGGTTGAGTTATCAAATTCATTGTCAAAATCATCATACTCACTTTCTTCGTTTCCCGTTTCCAAGGCGGGATTTTCTTCCAACTCTTGCTTAACACGCTGTTCAAAAGCCAACGTGGGCAACTGTACCAATTTCATTAACTGAATTTGCTGCGGAGAGAGTTTTTGTGAAAGTTTGAGCTGTAAATTTTGCTTTAACATACGGCTGAATATGAATTACATCGGCAAAAGTACGTAAAAAAGAAGAAAGAGACAAACAATTTTTTTGTTTACAGGAAATGATTTTACGAATGACTTAAAAAAAGAAAAGATTGCTCTTAGACAATCTCTTCTGTTATTAATCTATGATTGAAAAAGTAATTTTTTTACAATTAAAACTGATATACCACTTCAATTTTATGTCCTGCGAGTGTTTTTTTGGCTTTTTCCAAATCTTCTGTGAATCCAAGCATATAACCGCCGCCGCCTGAACCACAGAGTTTTAAGAAGTAATCGCCTGTGTCGATGCCTTTTTTCCAAAGGGCGTGAAACTCAGCCGGAATCATCGGTTTGAAGTTGTTAAGCACCACTTTTGATAGTTTTTTTACGTTGGAAAACAACGACTTAACATTTCCTTTGAGAAAATCATCAATGCAAGCATCGGTGTATTTGATGAATTGCGTTTTGAGCATACTCTGAAACGCCTCATTTTTCATATTTTCCATAAAAATACGCACCATCGGGGCGGTTTCCCCCACCACGCCGCTATCTAACAGAAAAACAGCACCTTTGCCATTCACCGCCTGTGACGGAATGCCCGTAGGCTCAATATGGTCTTTTGAATTTATCAGTATCGGCAGACTCAAATAACTGTTCAAAGGGTCTAATCCTGAGGAAGTTCCGTGAAAAAATGATTCCATTTTGCCGAAAATCGTTTTGAGTTTCAACAATTTTTCACGGGTCAGATTCTCCAACACCGTGATTTTATCGTGTGCGTATTGGTCGTAAATCGCCGCTACCAACGCCCCGCTACTGCCCACGCCGTACCCCTGCGGAATGCTGCTGTCAAAGTACATTCCGTTATCAATATCGGATTTAAGTTGCTTAATATCAAAGTAAACGATAGCATTGTCTTCTGCCGATAACGCCTCCAAATGCGTGGCAAATTTGCGTAATGCTTCGTTTGATTTTTTCGCCTCTTCTTGTTTGTGGCTTTCGGCTTGGTCAAACATTTTTAAAGCTCCGTTGTAAAAATTGTACGGAATAGCCAATCCTTTGGAATTTTTGATGATTCCGTATTCGCCAAAAAGCAATATTTTTGAGTAAAATAGCGGTCTTTTCATTAAACTTTTTAATTAACAGTTTTTCAATGAATAATGAACAATTTTTAAATTCAATTAAGTTTGTTCATTAAAACATTGTTATTTGTTCATTGACTTGACTTGGTCGCAAATGTATTGTTTATTTTCACAAAATGCAACTAATTCTTGCTGAATAAATTGCAAAACGTCATTTTTATACGAATTTGGGTACAAAACGTGTACGTTGGCTCCGGCATCCAGTGTGAAACAAACGGGAATTTGGGTTTCTTTTCGGAAAGTCCAAATGCGTTGAATAACTTCTAACGTATTGGGTTTCATTAGGATAAAGTAAGGAAGGCTGGTCTGCATCATTGCGTGAAGCGTTAAAGCCTCGCTTTCAACAACTTCGATGAATGTTTCCAAATTTCCGTCGGCAAAGGCTTTGATGAGTTTATCGATGTTCTCGTGAGCTTGCTTAAAACGTTGATTTGCAAACGGATGGTTGTGCATCAAATCGTGTCCCACCGAACTGCTTACTTGTTTTTGTCCTTTGTCGATGAGCAAAATCGTATCTTGATAATCGTTGAAAACTTCGTGAATTTTAAGTGGATACGAAATTCCGTACAAATCCGAACTATCGGGAACAGATGCGTGTTCGCCCCAAACCACTACACTTCCTTGTACGCTTCGGCAGGCACTCCCCGAACCCAAACGCGCTAAAAATGAGGCTTTTTGCCAAAAATCTTCCTCCGAAACTTCCGGATTGAGTTGTTTTTGAATTTGCATCAAACAAACCGAAAGAGCCGCCATTGCACTTGCCGATGAAGCAATACCGCTACTGTGTGGAAATGAGTTTCGCGATTCGATTTTAAACGAAAAATCTTTCAAAAACAGCAAATGCGGTTGAATTCGCTCGAAAAAAGTAACGATTTTCGGGTGAAATGCAGGCTTGTGCTGTCCTTCAAAAAAGAATTCAAACTGAAACTCATCAGAAGGCTTTTCCAATTTCGTGAATGTAACAGAAGTTTCTGTATAACAATTTGTTAGTGTAAAACTAACAGATGGATTAGCAGGGATTTGTCCTTTGTGTTTTCCCCAATATTTTACCAAAGCAATGTTGCTAGGTGCTTTCCAAGAAACAGTCATAGGCAAATGATTAGTGTTTAGTGTTCAGTTTTTAGTGATTAAGTGGACGTTGTTGCTTCCGAATCACTATTTGCCACACACTCTTTAACGTACGGGGCGATTCATTACCAAATCAATGTACAGATTAACTTTGTTTTTCAGGTCTTTACGATTTACGATAAAATCCAAAAATCCGTGTTCCAAAACAAATTCAGCGGTTTGGAATCCTTCGGGTAAATCCTGTCCTGTGGTGTCTCTCACTACGCGCGGCCCGGCAAATCCGATAAGCGCCCCGGGTTCAGCGATGTTAATGTCGCCCAACATTGCGTAAGATGCTGTAGTTCCGCCGGTTGTAGGGTCGGTGCAGAGTGAAATGTACGGAAGTTTAGCCTCGTCAAGTTGTGCCAATTTAACCGATGTTTTAGCCATTTGCATCAGTGAAAGAGCAGCTTCCATCATTCGGGCACCTCCTGATTTTGAAATCATTAGAAACGGAAGTTTGTGTTTGATGGCATAACCGATGGCTCGCGAAATTTTCTCGCCTACCACACTCCCCATTGAGCCTCCGATGAAGGCGAAATCCATACAAGCAATCACGATTTTTTCACCTTTTGAGTTGCCCACCGCCGTGCGTACGGCATCTTTCAAACCCGTTTTTTGCTCGGCTTCTTTCAGGCGGGTTGCGTATGTTTTGGTATCGACGAACTCCAACGGGTCTTTTGACGATAGGTTGGCGTCGAGTTCCTTAAATTCATTATTATCAAAAAGAATTTGAAAATATTCTTTGCTGCCGATGCGTACGTGGTATCCGTCCTCAGGGCTTACAAAATAGTTTGTTTCAAGCTCCTCATTATCAACAACTTTTCCACTCGGTGATTTATACCACAATCCCTTTGGAATGTCTTTTTTTTCTTCCGTTGGGGTCTGAATTCCTTTTTCTTTTCTCTTAAACCAAGACATAATCCTTCTTATTTTGTCGGACAAAAGTATGAAAAAAAAGTGAAACGAGAAAGATTTTCGGTCGCCCGAGTGATGAAACGAAATGTCTGAATTGTATTGTTTTGGTGTATTTTTTTGATAATTAGTGATTTGTAATTATTTTTTGGTTGTTTTGAAACGATGTTAATTTTTTGGATTTAGCCGTTTTTTTTTGCGCCGATTTGAAATCTTTACAAGAAGTTTTTTTATTTGCTTGATAATGTGTATTTTTGCCCGATTTTGGCGTGATAACGCCCTTTTTTATTTCGATGATGAGCAAAATACGAGTTTTTATACAAGCTGCCCGTTTACGAACCTTACCGCTTTCGGTTTCGGGCATTATTATGGGCAGTGCCTTGGCATTTCGTGTGGGGCATTTCAGATGGGATATTTTTGGCTTGGCACTTTGTACAACCATTCTTTTTCAGGTACTTTCAAACTTCGCGAATGATTACGGTGATGGTGTGAAAGGAACGGATAATGCAAATCGAATCGGTCCCGAAAGGGTTTTGCAAAGCGGAAAAGTTAGTCGCACCGAAATGAAAAAAGTTGTCGTTTTTACGGCTTTGTTATCGGTGGTTTCTTCATTGGTGCTTATTTACATTTCTTTCGGACAGGAAAATCTTTTTTATGTATTGATTTTCTTTTTGTTAGGGATTATTTGTGTGGTGGCTGCGATTAAATATACGGTTGGTAAATCGGCTTACGGTTACAGGGGTTTGGGCGATGTATTTGTTTTTATTTTCTTTGGATTGGTGAGTGTGTTGGGGTCGTATTTTTTGTATGTGCATCAACTTAATTGGAAGCTTTTTTTGCCAGCCACTGCGGTTGGTTTGCTTAGCGTTGCTGTTTTGAATCTCAATAATATGCGTGATTATCAGAATGATAAGGCAATGGGGAAGAATACTTTGGTGGTGAAAATGGGAAGCGAGTTGGCGAAATATTATCACTATTATTTGGTGGTGGTGGCTATGGTTTGTATGCTGGCTTTTTCGGTTCTGAATTTTCAAACGCGTTGGCAACTGCTTTACATATTGCTGTTTATTCCCTTAATAAGGCATTTGCTGTTTGTCAAACACAACACCAATTTAAAGAAACTGGACAATCAACTGAAAGTGGTTGCATTGAGCACTTTTTTGCTTTCAATATTATTTTTTGTCGGACAAATTTTATAATTTTGTCCCCAAATATGAACTAATTTCCTTTTAATATCAAAAACTATTCATTTTTAGTTTTTTAGCACATAAAACAAACCTTATGGATATAACATTCTACGGACACTCTTGTATAGGGCTGAAAACGAGCGGGCTGAGTTTGCTTGTCGACCCATTTATTTCGGGTAATCCGCTTGCTAAACACATTAATGTTGAGCAAATTAAAGCCGATTATATACTCATTACCAATGCTCATCAAGACCATACAATGGATGTGGAGGCAATTGCCAAACGTACGCAAGCCAAAATAATTTCAAACTTTGAAATTGTGGAACATTATTACAATTTGGGGTTTGACGGGCATCCGATGAATTTGGGCGGGTCGTGTAGTTTTCCGTTCGGGAGTTTAAAAATGGTTCAAGCATTGCATTCTTCTACTTTTCCTGACGGAAAATCAGGAGGTTGCGCCTGCGGTTTTGTGTTGCGAGCGCCTCAAAAAACCGTGTACATCTCGGGTAATACGGCGCTTCATTTTGATATGCAACTCATTCCGGTGCGTGATAAAATTGATTTGGCTATTTTGCCCATTGGTAGTAATTTTACGATGGATGTGGAAGATGCCATAATGGCTTCGGATTTTGTGAAATGTAACCGTATTTTAGGGGTTAATTACAACACATTCAGCTTTATAAAGATAGACCACGAGCAAGCCAAACGCAGTTTTAAAGCCAAAGGCAAAGAACTGTTGTTGCTTGAAATTGGCAGAACCATAACTATTTGATATTTTAGAATTTAACAGATAACCGATTCAAAATGAATTATTTTTCGTCAGATTTTACCTTAGGAATTTTAGGGGGCGGGCAATTGGGCAAAATGTTGCTTGCCGAAACACGTAAATATGACATAAAAACACGGGTTTTAGACCCCGCAGCCGATGCGCCGGGGCGTTTGGCGTGTAATGATTTCGTGCAAGGAAACTTGAATGATTTTCAAACCGTGTATGACTTCGGGAAGAAAGCCGATGTGCTTACCATTGAAATAGAAAACGTTAATGTACAGGCACTTGAAAAATTAGAGCAGGAAGGCGTGAAGGTTTATCCGTCGTCTAAAAGTTTGAAAATTATCCAGAATAAAGGTTTTCAGAAAGAATTTTACGCTAAAAATAATATCCCGATAGCCGGTTTTGAAATTTTTGCCTCAAAAGAAGCACTAAAACAAGCAGTTATCAGCGAAAAATTAGCGCTTCCGTTTGTTTGGAAAAGTACGCGTTTTGGCTATGACGGCAACGGTGTGAAAATTGTCAGAAATCTTTCAGATATAAATGAACTTGCTGATGGTGAGTGTATTGCTGAAAAGTTAATTCCGTTTAAAAATGAATTGGCGGTTATTGTGGCTCGAAATCCTAAGGGTGAAATCAAAACCTATCCCGTAGTGGAAATGGAATTTCACCCCGAAGCCAATCAGGTGGAGTATGTCATTTGTCCGGCGCGTATTTCTGATGAGGTGGCGCAAAAGGCGCAAAAAGTGGCTTTGCAAGTAGCCGAAGCCTTCGGCATTGTGGGGCTGTTGGCAGTAGAAATGTTTCAAACACACGATGATGCCATTTTAGTGAATGAGGTGGCGCCTCGCCCGCACAATTCGGGGCATTACAGCATTGAGGCAGCTTATACCAATCAGTTTGAGCAACATTTGCGTGCCATTTTAAATCTTCCGTTGGGCAAAACCGATAGTAAAACCGCCGCAGTGATGGTCAATTTGGTAGGTGCCGAGGGCTACAAAGGTGATGTAATCTACCAAAATATTGAAAAAATTATGGCGATGGACGGGGTAACGCCGCATATTTACGGGAAACGCGAAACACGCCCTTTACGAAAAATGGGACACGTTACCATTACTAACGAAAACAGTGTCGAAGCCCGTAAAACGGCTCAAAGCGTAAAAGAAAATATTCAAGTAATTAGTAAATAACAACTTACGATGCGAGTAATTGTAATGTTTTTAATGTCCGTTGCCTTGTGGGGGCAAAATCAAAAAACGGACTGGCAAAAAGATAACCTCAAAGGAAAAGTAAAATCAGTTGAAACGGCTACCTATCGCTATGTCGAAACCAACGGCAAAAAAGAAAAGGGAATGCCGCTTTCAAATTTTAATACCTTGGAAGAATATAATGCAAAGGGTTTCAAAGTTTTAGGGAAAAGAACCACTGCCGACGGAAAAGTAGCCACGAGTTGGAATTATGCTTACGATGCAAATAATTTTCTGACAAAGGTTGAAGTTCATAATGCCCAAAATAAGCCCGAAGAAACAATGAAGTACACCTATCAGCCTGATGTACAGCAAGGAGAGGTGCTTTCGTTTGACGCGGCAGGCAAACCCAACGGGAAGCAAATAGTGCGATATGATGCCAACGGAAACAAAATCAGTGAATTACTACTTGACCCGCAAGGAGCTTTTTTGATGAATACCGAAATTACCTACGATGCCAAACAAAATATTTCCGAGAAGAAATTTGAAGACAAACAAGGCAAAAGGGTGGTTCTCAAATATGTGTACGATGCCAAAAACAATATTTTAGAAGAGAATTATTTCGGGGAAGGCAATCAGCTTTACGGGCAGAAAAAATTCTCATACAAGTATGATAATCAAGGAAATTGGATAGAACGAACCGAACATATTTACGGTGTTGAGCGTGTCGTTACCGAACGCAAAATCGTTTATTTTTAAAAGTAACAATGCTATGAAAATGAATAAAAATACGGTGTTGGGGTATGCCACATTGATAATGATTATTGTAGGTTTGGGGCTTGTCGCTCTGGCCATTTTCAGATATGATGACATTGCCGGCTTTGGTTTTGCTGCCGTAGGAATCGGATTTTTTGCCATCGCTTGGGTGTTTAATGCTTTGAAAGGAAGGGTCTGATTTTCAGCTAAAAAAATAAAACTTCGAGTAGTAAACCGAAAAAAAAATAAAAAAATATTTTGCAGGTTTGGTCATAACTTCTTACCTTTATCAAAATTTTGATAACTTTTTAAATAAAATAACAATGATAATAGGTATTCCAAAAGAAATTAAAAACAACGAAAACCGTGTTGGCGCTACACCAAGCGGCGTTAGCGAGTTGGTCAAAAACGGGCATACGGTTTATGTGCAAAAAACGGCGGGAGAAGGAAGTGGTTTTTCCGATGAAGAATATCAAAAAGCAGGAGCTACCGTTCTGCCCACTATTGACGAGGTTTATGCCAAGGCTGAAATGATTTACAAAGTGAAAGAGCCAATCGCTTCCGAGTACAATTTGATACGTGAGAATCAGTTGGTTTTCACGTATTTTCATTTCGCATCGGAAGAAGAACTCACCCACGCAATGATTAAGCAAAAGGCGGTTTGTTTGGCTTACGAAACCGTTACGCAACACAATTCATTGCCATTATTAACCCCTATGTCAGAAGTGGCAGGGCGTATGGCAGCACAGCAAGGTGCGCGTTTTTTGGAAAAACCACAAGGCGGAAAAGGTATTTTAATGGGAGGCGTGCCCGGTGTGAAGCCCGCCAAAGTGTTGGTTATCGGCGGAGGCGTAGTGGGTTACAATGCTGCCATTACCGCTGCTGGATTGGGCGCTGACGTGATTATCGCCGATATTTCGCTGCCTAAATTACGTGTTTTAGATACCATATTGCCCAAAAACATCACAACGCTTTATGCTTCAACTTACAACATTCAAAAAGAGTTGCCTACTTGTGATTTGGTAATCGGGGCGGTGCTTGTGCCGGGTGCAAAAGCGCCTTATCTCATTACGCGTGAGATGCTTAAATTGATGACCAAAGGTTCTGTACTTGTTGATGTTGCCATCGACCAAGGAGGCTGTTTTGAAACCTCGAAGCCCACAACGCACAGCAATCCGGTGTATGAAGTGGACGGAATTGTACATTACTGCGTGGCAAACATTCCCGGAGCCGTGCCTTACACTTCCACCTTGGCACTGACCAACGCCACTTTGCCCTACGCCATTGCGTTGGCTAACAAAGGTTGGAAAAAAGCCTGTCAAGAAAATGACGGACTTGCACAAGGGCTAAACATCGTGCAAGGAAAAGTAACCTATCAGGCTGTGGCACAAACTTTTGGATTGGAATATGTTGATGTTTCAGCATTTCTGTCTTAATTTTATAAATAAGGTGATACATCAAGCGGAGTTGAAGTTGTTTGTGGCGACTTCAATTTCGCTTATTCTTTAAAATAGTGAAAATCAAATGAAAGTAGTTATACAACGTGTCACGAAGGCTTCCGTGTCGATTGACGCTAAGGTCGTTTCACAAATTGCAACGGGGTTGTTAATTTTGGTGGGATTTGAAAACGATGACAATCAAGAAGATATACAATGGCTTTCAGCTAAAATAGTGAATTTACGCATTTTTGATGATGAAAATGGCGTGATGAATCGTTCCGTGAAAGACGTAAATGCCGATATTTTGGCGGTGTCGCAATTTACTTTGCACGCTTCCACCAAAAAGGGTAATCGCCCGAGTTACATAAAAGCGGCGAAACCCGATATTTCTGTGCCTCTGTATGAGCAGTTTATAACTCAACTTGAAATCGATTTGGGCAAGCGAATCAGTACGGGGCAATTTGGCGCTGATATGAAGGTTGATTTGTGTAACGACGGTCCCGTAACCATTATCATCGATTCAAAAAATAAGGAATGATGTTTTTCGATATACATTCACATTCCGGAAAAAGTTTTGAAAATGAGCTTGTTATTCAAAATCAGTTTCCGCTTACAGCCAAGACGACCAATTGGTTTTCAGTAGGCATACATCCTTGGTATTTAGAAGATTGGCAAAAGCAGTGGGAAGTGCTTGAAAGTCTGGCACTTCACCCGAATTGTGTAGCGATTGGAGAATGTGGTTTGGATAAAAATATTTCAGAATCAATTGATAATCAAGTGAAAATATTTGAGAAACACATTGTTTTATCCGAAAAATTACAAATGCCGCTTGTGATTCATTGCGTAAAAGCATTTAGTGAACTTATTTCCGTAAAGAAAAAAATACAACCGCTACAAACTTGGATAGTACACGGCTTTAACAAAAATCAATCGGTTGCTAATTTGCTTATAAACAGTGGTTTAAAGCTGTCTTTTGGAAAATCCTTGCTTGTTAATGAAAATGTGCAAACCGTTTTTAAAAGCATTCCGGACGGAAGTTATTTTCTTGAAACAGACGATTCGGCTGTATCTATTGCTGAAATTTACAAAAAAGCATACGAATTGCGTGGCGATTTGAATATTTCAATAAAAATTTTTCAAAAAATAACAATCTGATTTTTAGGTGATTATTGTTATTTCTTGAAAAAAATAAAAAAAAAATAAGGCGTAAATTTTTGTAGGTTGTGAAAAAGTTTCTATATTTGCACCAGCAAAAGCAAAACAACTGGTACCTTAGCTCAGTTGGTAGAGCAAAGGACTGAAAATCCTTGTGTCCCTGGTTCGATTCCTGGAGGTACCACGAGATCTTCTTCATAGAGGAAATTTTTCATATTTTTAAGGATTAGGAATTGCAAAGACCACAGTGAAAACTGTGGTTTTTGTTTTTTATTTGTTTCCTAAATCGTAGGGTTTTCTCAAATAAAAGAATTATTTTTGCCGAAAAACAATTCTTTTTTATGGTTTTTCAAAAAATAGAACAATAAAAGGCTACAAAAATGAATTTACATTGGATACATAAAGAAAAACCACCCGTTGAACTTGTAAAAAAGCTACAAAAACAGCTCAATTTAAGTGTGATTCCTGCTGTTTTGCTGGCTCAACGGGGTATTTCGGACTTTGATACGGCAAAAAAGTTCTTCCGACCGGCACTTTCCGACCTTCACAATCCGTTTTTGATGAAAAATATGGAAAAAGCCGTGCAACGTGTGCTTCAAGCCATCGAAAAACAGGAAAAAATACTTATTTATGGCGATTATGACGTAGATGGAACCACTTCCGTATCGCTGATGTATCTCTATTTGAAGCGATTTACTCAAAATTTGGCTACGTACATTCCTGACCGCTATTCCGAAGGTTACGGCGTTTCTTTTCAAGGCGTGGATTATGCCGCCGAAAACGGATTTTCGCTCGTTATCGCCTTGGATTGTGGTATTAAAGACCACGAAAAAGTACAATACGCCCGTGAAAAAGGCATCGATTTTGTGATTTGCGACCACCATCGTCCGTCTGAAAAACTGCCCGAAGCCGTAGCCATATTAAACCCCAAACAAACCGATTGTGAGTATCCATACGACGAACTATGTGGCTGTGGTGTAGGCTTTAAGCTGGTGCAAGCACTGAGTCAGCGAATGAATCAACCGTTTGAAACCATACGTCCTTTGTTGGATTTGGTGGCGGTTGCCATTGCGGCGGATATTGTTCCCGTAACGGGCGAAAATCGGGTGTTGTTGCATTACGGTTTGCAGATTTTGAACGAAAATCCGTCGGTGGGGCTTGCGGCATTGCTCGGAGTGGAAAATCGCCCCGTGCAAATGGTGGACATCGTTTTCGGGTTAGCTCCGCGAATCAATTCCGCAGGAAGAATCGAACACGGGATGTTTGCCGTAGAACTCTTAACGGAAACATCTGTAAACGAAGCGATTGCCAAAGCCAAAGAAATCGAAAATTTTAATGACGAACGCAAAGACCTTGATGCAAATATTACGCAAGAGGCTCTAAATCAGATACAAACAAATCAAGAAGAAGACAGGGCTTCCACCGTGGTATATAACCCGAATTGGCATAAGGGCGTGATTGGCATTGTGGCTTCCCGATTGATTGAAACGCATTACCGACCGACCGTAGTTTTCACCCAGAGTGGGGAAAAATACGCCGCTTCGGTGCGTTCCGTTCACGGATTTGACGTTTATGAGGCGTTGGAGCGATGTAGTGAACACATTGAGCAGTTTGGCGGACATAAATACGCTGCCGGATTGACCATTTTGCCCGAAAAATATGCCTCTTTTAAGGAAAAATTCGAGCAAGTGGTGGCAGAAACTCTTCCGGAGGAATTAAAATCGCCCAAAATTGTGATTGACGCCGAGCTTCCGCTGGAAAAAATCAATCCGAAGATGTTTAACGTCATAAAGCAATTTGAGCCTTTTGGTCCGCAGAATATGAGTCCTGTGTTCTACGCCAAAAACGTGGTGGATACGGGTTTTGCCAAGCAAATCGGGAAGGATAACGCCCATCTTCGGCTGACTTTAAAAGACTTTGGCGGCGGGCAATTTTTCACTGCCGTGGGCTTTGGTTTGGGGCATAAATTACCGCTCATAAAATCGGGGAAACCCTTTGAAATTGCTTATTCCATTGAAGAAAATCACTGGAACGGAAGCGTTTCCCTGCAACTAAAAATTCGGGATATTCGGTAAAATGCTGATATTCTTTGCGGTCTGAATGTTTTTCGGCAGAAAAAATATCGGCAATGTTTGTGTGTTATTGCAAAAATTCGTACTTTTACCTCTTCAAACAGGCAATCTACAACGTTGTAGTGAAAAAATAAATATAAAGTATAGATATTCAGAATTTTAAAATAGAACAACATATACATTTAAATTATGTCAACAAAAAAAGGAACACTAAATCCTGATTATGTTTTTGAAACCAGTTGGGAAGTATGTAACAAAGTGGGCGGTATTCACACCGTTATTTCAACCAAGGCGTTGAGCATTACCAAAAAATTCAGAAATAAGTATATCCTTATTGGTCCGGATGTTTGGCAACACACTGAAAGTAAGGAGTTTGTTGAAAACAAAGATTTGTTTAAATCGTGGCGGGCAAAGGCTGAAAGTGAAGGTTTGCGCGTTCGTGTTGGTAACTGGAACATAGCCGGTAATCCGATTGTTATTTTGGTTGATTTCTCGCATTATGTGAGTAATAAAAACGAAATTTTGCGTTATTACTGGGATACTTACAAGTTGGATTCGCTTAACAGTTCGTGGGATTATATTGAGTCGGTGCTTTTCGGATATGCTTCTGCCAAAGTGATTGAAAGCTTTGTGAAATTTAACACGGCTTCACGTGAGAACGTGATTTGTCATTTCCACGAATGGATGACCGGTAGCGGGTTGCTTTATATTGAGGATAAAATGCCCAAAGTGGGGTCGGTTTTCACCACGCACGCCACCGTAGTCGGGCGTTCTATTGCCGGAAACGGTTATCCGCTTTACGACAATATGAAGGGGTACAATCCCGAAGAAATGGCGTATCGTTTTGGGGTGCAACATAAGCATTTTTTAGAAAAAGCCGCTGCCAAACGAGCCGATAATTTCACCACCGTGAGCGAATTAACCGCTCTGGAAGCACTTCATTTTTTAGGCAGAAAAACCGATATTATCACACCAAACGGTTTTGAAGACAGTTTTGTGCCAACAGCCAAAACCTTCGAAAAGAAACGAAAAGAAGCCAAAAAACAACTTCATAAAGTGGCGCAAGCCCTTGTGGGTCATTCTATTGATGAAGACGCCAAAGTGGTTTGCATCAGCGGAAGATATGAATTCAGAAACAAAGGAATTGACGCCTTTATTGATGCGTTGGGGGCACTGAACCGAAATCCGAAAAACAAAAAAGAATTGCTGGCTTTTGTGCTTATCCCAACCGCGCACGAAGGTGTTAATCAGGGCTTGTTGCATAATTTGAAAAATCCGCAACAGGCAAAAGAAAACGACCAAAAATACCTTACGCATTATCTGTCAGATATATATAACGACCAGGTTTTAAGGCGAATAGGCGAGCAACAGCTTTTCAATCGAAAAGAAGACAAGGTTAAAGTAATTTTCTGTCCGAGTTATCTAAACGGAAATGACGGCGTTTTTGACCTCTCGTATTATGATTTGCTCATCGGATTTGACAAAACCTTGTTCCCGTCATATTACGAGCCTTGGGGATATACACCTTTGGAAAGTTTGGCGTTCCACGTTCCGAGTATAACAACTTCATTATCAGGATTTGGTAAATGGGTGAAGGAATATTATCCTGAAAAACAGAAAGCCTTGGAAGTTATTGAACGAAACGATGGCAATTACGGAGACATCGTGGGCGAGCTTGCCAAAAGTTTGCTGGCGTTACAACAAATGAAAGCTGATGATTTTCAGACATTACGTGAAACGGCTGCAAAAGTTTCAGAAACGGCTCTTTGGAAAAACTTGGTGAAAAATTATTTTAAATGTTATGAATTAACATTGGAACATATTGAGGATAGGGTAGTTAATCTTCCGATTGTTGAAAATGAAACTTCGGCATATTTGGAGAAAAGCAAGATTGTAAACGCCCCAATTTGGCGAAACGTGATTGTGCATCGCTCAATTCCGCAGGCGTTGCAACCCCTTGAAGAACTTGCCAAAAACCTTTGGTGGTGCTGGAATGATGAGGCTTACGAATTGTTTAAAAGCATCGACCCGGTGCGTTGGCTTGATTCACGTAAAAACCCCATCGCACTTTTAGACAGTATTCCGCTTTCACGTTATCGCGAGCTTGAAAACGATGCGGCGTTTATGAAGCATCTGTCAAAAGTATATTCTGATTTTCAGAATTATATGGCGAAGAAAAATGAAATGATAAGTCCGTCAGTGGCTTATTTCAGTATGGAATACGGCTTGCATTCGTCTTTAAAAATTTATTCCGGCGGACTTGGTATTTTAGCGGGTGATTATCTGAAAGAGGCCAGCGATAAAGCCACCAAAATCACTGGCGTAGGATTGTTGTATCGTTATGGTTATTTCTCACAGAAATTATCGGCTGCCGGAAATCAAGAGGCTGATTATGAGGCACAAGACTTTACCAAAATTCCGGTAACTCCCGTAACAGATGCTGACGGCAAGTGGATGATTGTGGCAGTTGATTTACCACAACGCACACTCTACGCACGGGTTTGGCGTGTGGATGTAGGGCGTATTGAACTTTATTTGTTAGATACTGATTTTGAAGATAATAGGGAAGGTGACCGTTCCGTTACGCACCACTTGTACGGTGGAAATTGGGAAAACCGATTGAAACAAGAAATGTTACTTGGTTTAGGAGGTATAAAAATGCTTCGAAAATTGGGCATTGATACCGAAGTGTATCATTGCAATGAAGGGCACGCGGCTTTCATCGGACTGGAAAGGCTCAGTGAGTATATTCAAAATGATAAATTGTCGTTCTCCGAAGCAATGGAAGTGGTGCGGGCTTCGTCGCTTTTCACCACGCATACGCCTGTTCCGGCGGGGCACGATTTCTTTGAAGAAGGAATGTTACGCGCTCATATTGAGAATTATACCGAAAAATTACACGTTTCGTGGGAGCAAATCCTTTCATTGGGAAAAATCAATTTACACGACGCAAAGGAGAAATTTTCAATGAGCAACTTAGCGGCAAATCTTTCACAAGAAGTCAATGGTGTGAGCTGGTTGCACGGTGAGGTCAGCAAAGATATTTTCAAAGACCTTTGGCCAGGTTATATGCCTGAGGAACTGCATATTAGCTATGTAACTAACGGGGTGCATCAGCCTACGTGGACGGCAGGACTTTGGAAAGAAATTGAAAATGAAGTGTTTGGAAAAGATTTCAAAACACATACGTACGACCCGAAAAGTTTTGAAGGCATCTACAAAGTTTCGGATAAACGCATTTGGGAAGTAAAAACTGAATTGCGTGCCAAACTGTTACGACGTATCGAACAAAAATTGCGTTTTGAGCGAAATACGCCGTACTTCTCTCCAAAACAGCTTATTGAGATTAAAGAAAACTTGCGTAAAGATATTTTAACCATCGGTTTTGCCCGTCGTTTTGCAACGTACAAACGCGCGCATTTGTTGTTTACAAACATCGACCGATTGGACAAAATCGTGAACAATCCGGAGCGCCCCGTGCAGTTTATTTTTGCCGGAAAAGCACACCCTGCCGATAAAGCCGGACAAGATTTGATTAAAAACATTGTTGAAATATCGAAACTTCCGCAGTTTTTAGGGAAAATTCTTTTCATACCTAACTATGATATGGAATTGGCACGCCATATGGTACAAGGGGTTGATGTTTGGATGAATACACCTACACGCCCGCAAGAGGCTTCCGGAACCAGTGGCGAAAAAGCCGCAATGAACGGCGTGATGCATTTCAGTGTGCTTGACGGTTGGTGGGTGGAAGGCTACCGCGAAGATGCCGGCTGGGCATTGCCGATGGAGCGTGCTTACGAAAGCCAAGAGTATCAAAATGAGATGGATGCCGAAATGATTTATAACATTATTGAAGATGAAATAGCACCGGCTTTCTATGAAAAAGACCGCGATGGCATTTCACAACGTTGGTGTTCATTCATCAAAAATACCATTGCCAAAGTGGCTGTGAATTTCACCACTACGCGTATGCTTACCGACTATGAAAATCAATTCTATTACCCGATGAGCGAGCGTGCGGCAAGCCTGAAAAAAGATAATTACGCAACGGCGATTGAAATTTCAGATTGGAAACGAAAAGTGAGCCAAGAGTGGGATAACATCAAAGTGTTAGATGTGAAAACGCCTAATCGTCGTGAGCAGTTGATTTCTATCGGAAATCAATACAAAGGGCAAATTACGTTGGATATCGGAGATTTAAAAGCCGAAGATATTGGTGTTGAATTGGTTATCGCTCGTGATAAAGACGGAAAAATTAAAGTAGCTGACAAAAAAGAATTTTTACCCGTATCGCAAGAGGGCAGCAAAGCGGTTTATGAGCTTGAAGTGGTTACGGAGTATCCGGGTTCTTTACAGTTAGCCGTTCGGATTTTCCCTAAAAATGAATTATTGCCGCACCGCCAAGATTTTGCATTGGTGAAGTGGTTGTAATTATTTGAATATCAATTAAAAATCTCGGATAGTGTATTTCATTATCCGAGATTTTTTTGTAAAAATATTTATAAACTGATATTTTACTAAAACATAAGGAATTTAAAATCACTTGTTTTCTTCATCTTCACGGCGTTTTTTTCGTCTTTCGTCAAGTATTTTTTCAAAATTAATTTCAAAGGCGGGCGGTTGTTCTTCCAGTTCGTCGTTGGCAAAAGCCCTAAATAAGATGCTCTCAATGAGAAAATCTTCGTTGTTTTGGGCGGGGTCATATTCCGTTTTTAATGAAATGTCATAAAACCAAGCGGTACTGTTGTACATAAAAGCATTCCAACTGTTGCGTAAATCTTTAACTAATTGATAAGCAGTGCGTCCCGTTTGCCGATGAATGAGTTTTACCAAAATACGCCCCTGTGAACGTGAAAGTTTTTTAAGCTCATTGGTAAATCGGTTTTCGACGTATTTTTGCATCCGTTTGGTGTAGATTTTTTTGGCACGCTTGTTTTTCATCGTGTCCATTGTTTGTTCCATAATATGCAGTCGTTCAGCGGCAAGTTTGGCATACGGATACACTTTTTTAACCCGACTTTTCAGAATTAAATACCGTTTGCGCGCTTCTTCATTGGCAAATCTTGGTTCTTTTTCAAAGAGAAAAACCTCACCAAGCCGAATGGTGTCAATGAATTGAAAATGAGTTTCTTGTTGAACCGTGTCAGCCTGAGCAAGCACAGAAAAAGGAATCAAGTGTAGTAACAAAATCAAAAAAAGTAATTTCATTTTTTTAAAGATTTTCTATTTTTTTGAAACAAATATACAAACTAAACCGTTACCGAACAAAAAAAAGCAAAAATAGGGCTACTCGGGTGATGAAAACGGAATTTGCTGGTCAAAAATTTCAAGTAACAATTTTTCGGTGTATGTTTTATAAATTTCAATGATTTCGGGCGTGATTTCATACCATTTTTCTCTTCCTTCTTTGATGTGAAATTTTATTAATCCGTCATTTATCTTTTTAAAGGAAAAATTTCCGGCTATTATATTTTGTTGATAATCAAACTGTTGTTTAAAAATATAGGCGTATGACAACAGCTGAAATGCCTTACTGTACTTAAAATCAGTGATGAGTAAATCCCAATCGGAAATGCTAACGTTGCTGTTTTCAACTCTACCTGTCTTATAATCAATAATATGTAATGTTCCGTTGCGCATATCAATCCGATCAATAATTCCTTTTAAGTAAACAGGAAACGGCATTTTTTCACTACTAAACATCACGCTACTTTTTTGTTCAAGATGTAAAACTACAATTTCCGTTCCATTTTTAACTTCGATAGCTTCAAAATCCAAAAAACGATGAATGTATTCTTCAATAACGTTGAAAATCAGCAGGTTTTTTCCGATTTTAAATTCTGATTCTTGGTATTTTTTTGCAAAATGTTCTTCAATCAGTGGGCGTACTTTGGGGCGCATTTCCTTAAAGTTGGCTTCCGTAAGAGGTTGATTTAGTAGGGATTGGTATAGCGCTTCCAATGTTGCGTGCACGATGTCGCCAAAGGTGCGCGCCTCAACGGTTTCCTCAACGTCTCGTTCCTCGTAAATTTTTAATACGTACTGCTGATAGAACGTAATCGGATTTAAAATGTAAGTTGTTAAAGCAGAGGGTGATATTCCGTTTTCGGCAAGCTCTTTTAATCGGTTGATAACATCATCTGTTTTGTTGATGCTAATTTTCGGGAGCGTTACCGGATACACTTCCGGCGCTTTAACTTGATGCACAATGTGATGTGTCGGGATTTTTTCGGCTAATAATTGCAGTACAAACCGACTTTTTTCTTTGCTTTTCAAGCTGTTGGTTTCAGTGTCATAAAAAAGATGTATGTTGCTGGCACGCTGCAAAATACGATAAAAATTATAGCTGTACACGGCATCGCGTTCTTTGTAGGTAGGTAATTCCAGATAATATTTTACGTCGTACGGAATCAGTGAATTGCCGCTTTTGCCCAACGGAAGAACACCTTCGTTTACAGATGTTATTATAACGTTTTCAAAATCAAGGCTTCTGCTTTCCAAAACTCCCATAACTTGAAGTCCTTCAAGTGGTTCTCCCATAAAGTTTAATGAACTTTTTTGAAGCACTTCCAAATAAAAATGATACAACGATTTTACTGAATTGATGTAACCGAATTTTCGTTGTAATTGTTTTAACTGATTGAAAAGCAAGTAAAAACGATAGGCGTATTCCAACATAAGTACGTGCGATGCTTCCGTTTTGGCAGCATTTTCTTTGATGGAATAAATTATAGATAAAGCATTGTCAATCAGTTTATTTATGAAATTTTCATCTTTTTCGGGAAATAGCGTTTTGATGATTTCTTGTTGGGCTTGGGGCGTGGCTTTTAAAATTTTTTCACGGGTTAAGTAATTGATATTGTGTTCTTTGATGTAATCCGTGATGGCGTTTACACCTTTGTCAGTCAATAAATTACGCAAAAAAGGTTGTGTGATGAGGTTCAGCACGTCTTTGTAGTGAAAACTTTTGGCTAAATGCAATCTGAAAAAAGCCACAAACAAATCGTTTAGAGGCGTTTGTTGCAACGGATATCCCATTGTGATATTGACTGATTTTTCGGAGCTAACCGATTGTAAAACAGGAATTAATAGATTCTCGTCAGCAACAATCAACGCTGTATTTTCCCAGTTGTTATTGTCTTTTTTTAAAAGTTCAGCAACCGAGTGTGCTTGATTGACACTTCGTGGAACGCCCGTTATGTGAATGTTTTTTTGTTGTAAGTAATTGTTAGAGATTAATTTAGGTTCGTTATTGTCGTAATATTTCCAGTTTTTCAGATACTTACGGATAAAATAGCCGGCATCGTGTTCTTCCGATTGAATAAAATGCCGGTCGATGTCCCAATAAATTTCGGATTGTGAGTCCATCAAAATGGAGTGAATGATTTTTTGTTCAGCTTTTGATAAGGCGTTGAATCCCACAAAAATATGAATCTTGTGCGAATTATTTTGCAGGTAATGTGGCAATTTTTCAACCGCCTTTTTAGCGATAAATCCGGAATAACCTTTGTTTTGAGCTGAAAGTTTTTCGTTAAAAGCGAAGTAATAATCGCCAAGTGTGTTCCAAAATTCGAGGTGTTTTTTTTGCATTTCGGTCAGTTCGTCAGCACCTGACCAATGTTCGGCTTCTTTTAGGGCGTGAATATAGGGGAATATTTTTTCGGGGGGAACCAAGTATTGGTCAATTTCGCTAAAATCCTTTAAAAGGGTTTGTCCCCACCCGATAAAAGTCTCAAAATCATCAGGTTCTTTTTTGCAAACCGATAGATACGTTTCATAAAACTCAAACAAAAGTGGTAATCCGCTGAGGCTTTCCACGCCCGAAATTCGGCTGAATAAATCAGAAATACCAATAAATTCAGGAGCAATACCCGCCTTTTGGTTCAGTTGCGCAAAATATTTTTTCAAAAATAAAGCCGGACGCTTTCCGGAGGTTACAAACACTACGTTTTCAATGGAATCAGAAAAATTTTCCAGTACATCAGCAACTACTTCTTTTAGGTAACTCATTGTTTAACAGTTTATTATTTTTGTAACCAAACGGTTTGATGAAGTGTTTTTTTGTTAAAAATGCGCGTGATTATTTGGGGGTCGGCACAACACAATCGGCAGCCGGTTTTATCATCAAATTCATATTTGAAGGTGAAATATACGGAATTCCTAATGCTAATCCTCTTAAAATGAATAAGCTACCGATGATGATAATCGCAAACGGAATTGCTTTTTGAATGTGTTTTTTTGTTTTTTGGCTTAAAAAATTGCCCAAATAAATCGCAAGGGTCATCAGCGGAACAGTGCCCAACCCAAAAGCTACCATATACAGTGCCGATTGGGTTAAATCCGTTTGTGCTAAAGCCCCGAAAAGCGCCACATACACCAATCCGCAGGGCAGAAAACCGTTAAAAAATCCGATAAAAAATACGGAAAAAGCGTTTTTGTGTTTGAGTTGTTGCCCCAACGCATATTTTATTTTTCCTATCAGAAAGTATATCCATCGCGAAAAAAAATGTGTTTTGATGTTTAGTAGCGAAAAAAGCGCAATCAAAATCATTAAACCGCCAACAACAATCGAAAATGTTTGTTGATACTCTCTGATAAACAAGCCTTTACCAAGTAGCCCAAAAACCAACCCTAACAGCACGTACGTGAGTGCTTTGGCAAGGTGATACATCACAATCTGAAAGGCTTTTTTTACCGGTTTGTTGTGTTCCAACGGAAGCAATAACGTTAAAGGACCGCACATTCCCACGCAATGAAAACTCCCCAAAAAGCCTAGTATGAAAGCGGTGTAAAGCATTATTTTATGTTGATGTTTCTGATTGTCAGATAGTTGTTTTTGTTGAAGTCATATTCAACTTCAACATTCCAACGCCCTTTTGCCAATACATTGATGGGGACTAACATCGTTCCGTTTTTAATTTGCAACGGAATTTTAAAATCACGTTTTTTATCGGAAGGGCGGTAGAATGAAACCGTTCCGTCAATGATTTCGGTGTTTGTTTTTTCCGGAAAAAGCAACGTAATCCCCTCATCAGAAGCGGTAATCTGAACGTCCATTTTTTCCTGTTCCGTTTTTTGGGTTCTGTCAATTTTCCCTTGGTATTCCACTTCTTTTTTGTAATAATCTTGCGTGACAAAATCGTGGTCATATTTTTTATCAACAATCATATTAACAACAAAGTACATTATAAACGAAATGAAAAGGGCAAAAGCGATTACAATGCCCGTTCCCCAACTTATTTTCATAGCGAACAAAATTTTAGCCCACAAAGGTACGCCATAAAACACAAACTAAAAACAAAAAACGAAAAAACTTTTTGTACCGATTATTTTTCCCACTTAAACGGGAAAAGTGTTGATTTTGTATGGCTTTGCTCCATTATTTTAGCAATTTTTTTCACTATTTTGGGATGTTTTTCGGCAATATTGGTTGTTTCGGCAGGGTCGGTATTCAAATCATATAACTCGATAGGTGCGTTTTTATCGGCATCTACGTTCAGCCGAATCCCTTTCCAGTTTTTGTAACGCACGGCTTGTCGCCCGCCCAATTCGTGAAATTCCCAATAAAGATGTTTATGCGCTTTTTGTTTCTTGCCTAAAAGTGTTGGTAAGAAAGATACTTGATTTTTAGTAGGTTGGTATTTTACGCCGGCAATATCGGCAAAGGTGGGCATCAAATCCCAAAAAGCGCCTACGTGATGGCTTACGCCGGCGGGCGTAATTTTGTCGCCCCAATAAACGATAAAAGGCGTACGGATACCGCCTTCGTAAACGTCGCGTTTAAAGCCTCGTAATCCGCCGGTTGCGTTGAAAAATTCGGGATCGGCGCCTCCTTCGCGGTGTGCACCGTTGTCGCTTGCAAAAATGATTACGGTGTTGTTATCCATTCCTTTTTCTTTGAGCAGTGTGCGAATATCGCCTACGTATTTATCTAATCGTGAGACCATTGCGGCGTGTGTGGCGTGTGGATAAGGTTGCGACATATAACCTGAAAATCCGGGGAAATCGGGTGTTATTTTGTCGTAATCCTTCCCCTTGTAGGGTTTTTCAGCCAAATGCCGATATGACTCAAAAATGCTGTCTTTCGGCACTGCCAATTCGGCGTGTGGCAGGGTGTAGGTAAGCAATGTAAAAAACGGATTATCAGCCGATTGTTTTTTGATGAACTCCAATGCTTTTTGATGAATAAGGTCTTCGGCGTATATTTTTTGATGTTGATAATAGCCGTTTTCGGTAAGTTCAACTTTTTGATTGTTATCCCATAAAAAAGCCGGGTAGCGCCGATGCGCTCTAAATTGCGAATTATACCCGAAAAACGTATCAAATCCGTGTAGTAGCGGGTTTCCTTCTGAAATAACCGTTCCCAAAGCCCATTTTCCAAAAACGCCGGTGTTGTATCCCGCTTGTTTTAAGATTTTGGCGATGGAAGGCGAGTTGGCAAGGATGGGCGCTTGTCCGTCAATGGGTTCTGCAACTTCCTTATTTCCACGTATATGTGTTTCACCAGTGGTTTGTCCGGTAATGACCGAAGCTCTTGATGGCGCACAAACAGGCGCACCCGAATAGAAGTTGGTAAATTTCATTCCTTCATTGGCAAGTTGCAATAAATGAGGTGTTTTGATGATTTTTTGTCCGTACGGTTCAATATCGCCATAGCCCAAATCATCTGCCAAAATAAAAATGATATTAGGCGGTGTTTGTTGTGCAAAAATACTGTTACACAATAGCACGAAAAGAATTAAAAAGCGATTCATATCTTAAAGTTTTGATATTCAGTAAGTGGCGGTAGTGTATCATTGCTCGTAACTTTTTGCGGAGTCAGCTTGTTGAAATTGGTCGGAATGTTTAATTTCATTCAATAAATTTAAAATTTGGTCTAACTCACTGATTGTTACCAGCTTTTGGCGTGTTTCTTTAAAATGAGGAATGCCCCGGAAATAATTGGCGTAATGGCGTCGCATTTCCAATATGCCTTGGCGTTCGCCCTTCCATTCGGCAGACCAGATTAGGTGATTTTCAGCAGCTTGTACTCTGTCGGAAAGGGTAGGGGAAGGCAGTTTTTCGCCCGTTTTAAAAAAATGTTTTATTTCGTTAAAAATCCACGGATAGCCGATGGCGGCTCTGCCAATCATAATGCCGTCCACACCGTATTTGTTTCGGTATTCGAGGGCTTTTTCGGGTGAATCAATGTCTCCATTGCCAAAAATCGGGATTTTTATACGCGGATTTTCCTTAATGCGTGCGATGTGCGTCCAATCCGAATGCCCTTTGTAAAGTTGCGAACGGGTGCGTGCGTGAATGGATAATGCCTGAATACCAACGTCTTGCAATCGTTCGGCTACTTCGTCAATATTGATGGACGATTCGTCCCAGCCCAAACGCGTTTTTACGGTAACGGGTAGTTTGGTGCTGTTTACCACCGCTTTGGTAAGCCTAACCATCAGGTCAATATCTTTCAAAACACCGGCACCGGCACCTTTTGAAACTACTTTTTTTACCGGACAACCGAAGTTAATATCCAGTAAATCAGGTTTTACGGTTTCAACGATTTTGGCAGAAAGCGCCATTGCTTCTTCATCGCCTCCAAAAATTTGAATCCCGACAGGTCGTTCATAATCAAATATATCCAGTTTTTGTTTGCTTTTGATGGCATCGCGAATCAGCCCTTCCGATGAGATAAACTCACTGAAAAGCATATCTGCCCCGTGCATTTTACACAATCGGCGAAACGGCGGGTCGCTCACGTCTTCCATCGGAGCAAGCAATAGCGGAAACTCTCCTAAATCAATATTTCCTATTTTTGGCATTTGATTTGAATAACAGTGTTTTATGTGGGATTATAAAGCAAAGAAACCGAGAATAGGCTTCTCGATTTCTTCAATATTTTTATTTTGCGATGTTTACTGAACGGGTTTCGCGTATTACGGTGATTTTCACCTGCCCCGGATAGGTCATATCCGTTTGTATTTTTTGCGAAAGATTGAATGAAAGTTCGGCAGCTTTATCATCGCTTACTTTTTCACTTTCTACGATAACCCGCAATTCGCGTCCTGCCTGAATGGCGTAGGCTTTTTTCACGCCTTGGAAAGAGAATGCGGTGTCTTCCAAGTCTTTAAGCCGTTGAATGTAAGAGTCTAACACTTGTCGTCTCGCACCCGGTCTGGCTCCGCTGATGGCATCGCACACTTGCACGATGGGGGAGAGGAGTGAGGTCATTTCAATTTCGTCGTGGTGTGCCCCGATGGCATTGCAAACTTCGGGTTTTTCGCCGTACTTCTCAGCCCATTCCATTCCTAAAATGGCGTGAGGCACTTCGGTTTCCACTTGTGGCACTTTTCCGATGTCGTGAAGTAAGCCGGCACGTTTTGCTAATTTTGCGTTTAAGCCTAATTCCGAAGCCATTACGCCACACAATTTTGCCACTTCACGCGAGTGTTGCAACAGGTTTTGTCCGTATGACGAACGGTATTTCATTCGCCCTACGCATTTTACTAACTCGGGGTGCAATCCGTGGATTCCTAAATCGATAACGGTGCGTTTTCCAATTTCAACTATCTCATCTTCAATTTGTTTAGTTGTTTTTTCGACCACTTCTTCAATGCGTGCGGGGTGTATACGCCCGTCGGTTACCAATTTGTGTAATGAAAGTCGTGCAATTTCACGTCGGACGGCATCAAAGCACGATAAAATAATGGCTTCGGGCGTGTCATCAACAATGATTTCAACGCCTGTGGCAGCTTCTAACGCTCGGATATTGCGCCCTTCGCGCCCGATGATGCGCCCTTTTACGTCGTCAGATTCCAAGTTAAAAACCGATACGCAGTTATCAACAGCTTCCTCTGTACCAATGCGTTGAATGGTGTTTATGACGATTTTTCGAGCTTCTTGCCGTGCGGTTAATTTAGCTTCCTCAATGGTTGATTGAATATATGCCATTGCATCGGCTTGGGCTTCATTTTTCAGTGAATCAGTGAGTTGGGTTTTGGCTTCTTCGGCTGATAATCCGGAGATTAGTTCCAACTGTTTGATTTGACTTTTGTGAAGGCGTTCCACCTCTTCTTGTTTTTTATCAATGGTCAGAAGGCGGTGTTCAGCTTCTTTGTTTTTGTTTTCTAAATCGTCTTTAAGTCGTTTGTTTTGAGCCAATTCGTTTGAAACCTGTGATTCTTTGTCACGGATTCGTTTCTCGGCTTCTGCCATTTTTTTGTCCTTTCCGGCGATTACTTTTTCGTGTTCGGCTTTGAGTTCTAAAAATTTTTCTTTAGCCTGTAAAATTTTATCTTTTTTGATGTTTTCAGCTTCACTTTTAGCGTCTTTTAAAAGTGTAGTTGCTTCATTTTTAGCGTTTAAGATGATTTTTGAAGCGTTTTTCTTTTCTAATACTTTTGCGATGGAAAACCCGATTATGAGCCCGAAAATCACCGCAATTGAAATTCCTAATATAAGTGTCGTCATTTGTTAATAAAAAAATTATGTATAAAAAAACCTACATTGACAAAGAGTTTTGCGTAAACTCCAAAAACAGGTTTAGGGCTACTGAGCCGGTCAAGTATCCGTTCAATGACGGCGCGCTTTAACAACTCCTCTTACCCTTTTTTAATTTGTAGGTGTTGAGTTTACCAAAAAGTACAATCAATGTAGGCAGTAATGTTTATGTTTTTTGTAAAAGAACGTATCAAGTTAAATGATTGAATCAATCAACGAATGGATGTTTTCCAATTTCTCTTTAATTGCCAAATCGTGATGACTTTCATTGAGTTTTGTTTGTTCAATTTGTCTGGCAAGCACAATGGTACACATCGCCAAGGCATCTCGCTTGTCTTTAAGTTCATAATTTTGTTCAAAATTATGAATCATTTCGTTTATTTCTTTCGCAGCTTTTCGGAAACCTTCCTCTTGGTGCGGTTCAATTACCAACGGGTAAACCCTATCGGCAATGGAGAGTTTTATTTTCAAGGTGTTACTCATTGTGAACCATTATTTTGAAAGCTGAACAATGCAAGCGTCAATTTCGCGAATTAAAGCGTTTATTTTTAATTTTGCTTCTGTTTTTGTTTCATTACTGCCGAGAATACTGTTTGCAACTTTGATGGCATCGTTTTTTTCTTTCCATTTCAAAACTGCTTCTTCTAAATCCTTTTTTTGCTTTTCAAGCGTTTTAATGGTTTCTATAAGGTGCTGATTTTGAGTTTTTAAATCACTTATTCGTTCAGATAAGGAAAGCACCTTTTCTTCAAGTGATTCCACTAAGTTGCTTATATTGGTCATAGCCAACGTTGTTTGTATTCTCTGTTTGCAAAGTTAATGCAGAAATCTGTAAAAAGCAATTTTTTAATGAATTAATTTTTAAATTACTGAAAAACAGCTTGAATTTTGGTTATAAAGTAACGGTTTTGATGGCTGCGATGGCTGCTTCAACGCCTTTGTTGCCGTGCTTTCCGCCGCTTCGGTCGAGTGATTGTTGTAAGTTATTGTCGGTCAGTACGCAAAAAATCACAGGAATGTCCTCAGTGGCATTAAGATAAGCGATGCCTTGTGTAACACCCTGACATACAAAATCAAAATGGCGTGTTTCACCTTGAATAACACAACCGATGGCTATGACGGCATCCGGTTTTTGGGTTGTTATCATTTTTCGGCATCCGTGAACGAGTTCAAAACTTCCGGGAACTTCCCAACAGATGATATTTTCTGGCAGAGCACCGCAATCTTTCAGCGTGTTGATGGCGCCTTGTTTTAGCCCGGAGGTGACTTCTTCGTTCCATTCAGAGGTTACGATTCCGAAACGAAACGCTTGAACGTTAGGGATTTTGCTTTTGTCGTAATGTGATAAGTTTTTATTTTCTGTTGCCATAATTTTTAATTACAAAAAACCTGCCCGATTGCTGTGATTTATTAACCAGAACCGGACAGGCGAATATGATATAAAACTTTATATTTAGTTACTTATTTTTCCGATGAGGATGTCAATGGTTCGTGCTTCTTCTGAAGTAGGGAACTCATCTTTAATGCGTTGGAAATATTTATTTGCCTCTTGGTTGTTGTTTTGCAACATTGCAACAATTCCGGCTTTTTTCAGATAGATAGGCGTTGTAAACTCGTTTTTGCTGTGTTCAAACGCTTTTTTGTAGTAATTTAACGCTTCGGTATTGTTTTTTTGTTGTGAATAAGCATCGCCGATGTTTCCTAATGCCAAAGCTCCTAAAATTTCATCGGGTGATTTGAATTTTTTAAGATGTTCGATGGCTTTTGCGTAGTTGTTTTGGTTCATATACACCATTCCGGCAGAATAATTTGCCAGATTGGCGGCTTTTGTTCCGCTGTAACTTTCAATGATTTCCAAAAAGCCGTATTTTCCGTTTCCGCCTTTGAGCGAAACCGTGAAAAGCGAGTCTTTTACTTTATCGTCAGTGGCGTTTAGAGCGGCATCGAAAAATTCTTGCGCAAAAAACAATTCATTGGCACCTTCTTTTTCTTTCGGAGCCACTACAAACTGTTGGTAGAGCAAATATCCCAAACCAATCACGGCAACCGAAATAAGCACACCGATGATTGTTTTTTGGTTTTTCTGAACCCAAGCCTCTGTTTTTGATGCTTTTTCGTCAAGAGCGTCAAACA
Source organism: Capnocytophaga sp. (assembly GCF_030532915.1). Classification (GTDB taxonomy): domain Bacteria; phylum Bacteroidota; class Bacteroidia; order Flavobacteriales; family Flavobacteriaceae; genus Capnocytophaga. The sequence continues at coordinate 9,376 of NZ_JAUNKD010000006.1, read as the reverse complement.
CCTCGGCGGTGGTGCTCTCTTGGTGAAGTAATTCTTCTTCTTGAAGGTCGTCTAACTCGTCTGTTTTTTTCTTTCTATTAGGTCTGTCGTTTCTCTTTCTGTAAACTGCCATATTGTTTTTATTAAAAAGTTCGGCAAAAATAAAACTTTTATTTTTATTTGAAAGTAGTTTTTTGAAAAAAAATAGTTTTTTCGTTTTGAGGCGTATTTTTTATGCGGAAAAGCCAAAAACTAAAAAAGTGAAAATGTGCCGAAAAATGCTTTTTTTGCAAAAAAGACTCGATGAAATTTTAAATATCAGAATTAATGTCATACATTTGCGATTATTTTTTAATTTTTAAATAAAAACGAATGTCTAAAAACGAATTATCTTTTGATGTGCTTATCGAAATCCCCAAAGGGAGCCGCAATAAATATGAATACGATTTTGAATTGAAGAAAATCCGCTATGACCGAATGATTTTCTCTTCAATGATGTACCCCGCCGATTACGGGTTTATTCCTGAAACCTTAGCGCTTGATTCTGACCCGCTTGATGTATTGGTGCTGGTGTCAGAACCTACCTTCCCCGGCTGTGTGATGGAAGTAAAACCCATCGGGGTGTTTCATATGGCAGATGAAAAAGGACCGGACGAAAAAATGATTTGCGTGCCGGTTTCTGACCCCGTTTGGAACAAACTCAACGATTTGAACGACGTAAATCCGCACCTTATTATGGAAATTGAGCATTTCTTCCAAGTGTATAAAGATTTGGAAAAGAAGAAAGTAGCCGTAAACGGTTGGGGAAATCTGCAAGAAGCCGTCGCTATTTACCACGAATGTAAAAAACGTTACACCGAAAGCGAAAAGAATTTTTCAATAAAATAACCATACAAAATCAACGTATTATGAAAAACATACTTTTGAACGACGTTCACATCGCATTGGGGGCTAAAATGGTTCCGTTTGCAGGGTTTAATATGCCCGTACAATATGAAGGGGTAAATGCTGAACACGAAACCGTTCGCAATGGCGTGGGCGTTTTTGACGTAAGCCATATGGGCGAGTTTGTCCTCAAAGGAAAACACGCCTTGGATTTAATTCAAAAAGTAACCTCAAACGACGCTACGGCACTTTACGACGGAAGGGCACAATACAGCTGTTTGCCCAATGAAAACGGCGGAATTGTTGATGATTTGATTATTTACAAAATTGCCGATGAACATTACCTGCTGGTTGTCAATGCTTCCAATATTGAAAAAGATTGGGAGTGGATTAAAAAACACGATACGTGGGGCGTGGATATGGAAAACACTTCCGACCAGTATTCGTTGCTTGCCATTCAAGGACCAAAAGCCATTGAAGCGATGCAGTCCATCACGCCTGTTAATCTTTCCGACATAAAATATTATCATTTCGTGATTGGTGAATTTGCCGGTGTGAAAGACGTAATCATCTCAGCAACAGGATATACCGGAAGTGGTGGTTTTGAAATTTACGTTAAAAACGAACATATCAAGCACGTTTGGGACGAAGTTTTCAAAGCGGGAGCTTCTTTCGGAATAAAACCCATCGGATTGGCGGCTCGTGACACGCTTCGTTTGGAAATGGGCTTCTGCCTCTACGGAAACGACATTGACGACACCACCTCGCCCATCGAAGCCGGTTTGGGTTGGATTACCAAATTCACCAAAGATTTCGTGAACTGCGAAGCTATCAAAGCCCAGAAAGAAAACGGAGTGAGCCGTAAGTTAGTCGGTTTTGAAATGCAGGAAAAAGCCATTCCGCGTCACGATTACGAAATTGTCGATGCCGACGGAAACGTTATCGGTAAGGTAACCAGTGGAACAATGGCACCTTCATTGGGCAAAGGCATCGGTTTGGGCTACGTCCCCACCGAACTTTCTAAACCCGGAAGCGAGATTTTTATCCAAATCCGTAAGAATAAAGTGCCTGCCACCGTGGTGAAGTTGCCTTTTTATAAAGGATAGTTTTAAAAGTTAATAATGGAAAACTCAAAAATAGCCAATGCGTTTTTGAGTTTTTTCGTTATAATTCAGCTGAAAAACATATTTTTTTTAAACAAGGTTTGCGGTTGGTGTTTTGCTTTTTTTTGCAACCAGATAGGTATTTTCTACGTTTTTGCATCGAAACAAAATATTTTTTAAAACATTGATAAGAATTTGTTAAAAAAAGATGTTTTTTAGATTTGTTCAAAATAAGAAAAAAATGATATAAAGCGTTTTTTTTCTTGATGAAGATTGTGTACTTTTGTCGCGATTCTATAAAATCATTTTAGTATGAGCGTGATATATATGTTGATAACCATAAGTATTGTAGTAGCGTTGTTGTTTTTCTTTTTGTTTGTAACGGCGGTACGCAAAGGGCAATATGATGACAGTCACACTCCTGCGGTGCGAATGCTTTTTGAAGATGAATTGGTTGATGAGGCGCAGCAGTCTCAAAATCAAGAAAATAAAAACTAACTGAATAATTAATATAGATAATAATGGAGAAGCAACAATTTTACTATGACAACAAAATTGTACGGAAATTCCTCTTTGCAACCCTTCTTTGGGGTGTTGTAGGGATGTTGGTGGGCTTATGGTTGGCTTACCTGTTTCTTTTTCCGTCGATGTCTCTTGAAATTCCTTGGTTGAGTTTCGGGCGTCTTCGTCCGTTGCACACAAATGCGGTTATTTTTGCCTTTGTGGGGAACGCGATTTTTGCAGGGGTTTACTACTCGATGCAGCGGCTTTTGAAAGCCCGTATGTTTAGTGATTTTTTAAGTAACTTTAACTTTTGGGGCTGGCAGCTTATCATCGTTGCAGCGGCTATTACACTTCCGTTAGGATACACAACCTCAAAGGAATACGCCGAATTGGAGTGGCCTATTGATATTATGATTGCCCTTGTTTGGGTGGCTTTCGGTGTCAATATGATTGGGACTATTTTGCGCAGAAGACAGCGTCATATTTACGTGGCGATTTGGTTCTATCTGGCAACTTTTGTAACGGTGGCTGTGTTACACATTTTTAATAACTTAGAGCTTCCGGTAACGGCTCTTAAATCCTATTCGGTATATGCAGGGGTACAAGATGCCTTGGTACAATGGTGGTATGGGCACAATGCAGTTGCTTTCTTCTTGACCACGCCATTCTTAGGATTGATGTACTACTTTGTTCCGAAAGCGGCAAACCGCCCCGTGTACTCATACCGATTGTCAATCATTCACTTTTGGAGTTTGATTTTTATTTACATTTGGGCAGGACCTCACCACTTGTTGTACACGGCTTTGCCGGAATGGGTACAGCACTTGGGGGTTGTGTTCTCCGTAATGCTTATAGCACCGTCGTGGGGAGGTATGATTAACGGTCTGTTAACGCTTCGTGGCGCTTGGGATACGGTTCGCGAAAACGCAACGCTTAAATTTATGGTGGTGGCAATTACCGGTTATGGTATGGCTACTTTTGAAGGACCGATGCTTTCGCTTAAAAACGTAAATGCCATTGCCCACTTTACCGATTGGATTATCGCACACGTACACGTAGGAGCTTTGGCTTGGAACGGGTTCCTTGCCTTTGGTATGATTTACTATATTGTTCCTAAAATGTGGAAAACCAATTTGTACTCAATGAAATTGGCAAACTTCCACTTCTGGATAGGAACGTTGGGAATTGTGTTTTACGCACTTCCGCTTTACGTAGCCGGATTTACGCAGGCTTCACTTTGGAAGCAGTTTAACCCTGACGGAACATTGGTTTATGGAAACTTCTTGGAAACCGTAACTAACATTATGCCGATGTACGCAATGCGTGCCGTGGGTGGAACATTGTACTTGGTGGGTGTGCTTGCGGGAGTTTATAACGTAATTAAAACTTTACAAACGGCTCCGAAACTTGAAGATGAATTGGCACAAGCTCCGGCGTTGGCAACCATCAGCAATGGCAGATTGCAAGGTGAAACCTTCCATACTTGGTTGGAGCGCAGACCGGTTCAAATGACTATTTGGGCAACCGTAGCGATTTTGATAGGTGGTGTGGTTCAAATTGTACCGACCATTTTTGTGAAATCAAACGTGCCGACCATATCAAGCGTAAAACCGTATACACCGTTGGAGTTAGAAGGACGTGATTTGTACATTCGTGAAGGATGCGTATCGTGCCACAGCCAAATGGTGCGTCCGTTCCGTAGTGAAGTGGAGCGTTATGGTGAATATGCAAAGGCAGGCGAGTTTGTGTATGACCGTCCGTTCCTTTGGGGAAGTAAACGTACCGGTCCGGATTTGTTACGTTTAGGAGGCAAATATTCTGACAACTGGCATTTCAATCATATGTACGACCCTACCAGTACCTCACCGGGAAGTATTATGCCGGCATATCCGTGGCTAACTAGAAATAAACACAATCGAGGAGACATTCAAGCCAAAATGCGTACGTTGGCTACGTTGGGTGTACCTTATTCAGACCAAGACATTGCCAATGCTCACAAATCAATGGAAGAGCAAGCAATGAAGATTGAGAAAAACCTGTACAACGATCCTGACTTTGTAAAACAATACGAAGCCTCAAAAGCAAAAGCACAAAAAGAAGGACAAGAGTTTGTGCCGATGAAAGATCGTGAAATCGTGGCACTTATCGCTTATTTGCAACGATTGGGTACTGATATTAAAATTAAAACCGCAAACGCTGAATAACAACAATGATTAAGTCAATCAAGGAAATAATGGCATCATCTGATGGGTTTGAAATATTTCCCATCATATCGTTATTGATTTTTTTCCTCTTCTTTGTCGGGCTCTTTTGGTGGGTGCTGGGTTATAAGAAGGAAAGCATCAATGAGTTGAACAATATTCCTTTTGATGACGATGACGAAAATAATACTTTATTATGAAAAGAAATTTAATTCCATTTTTACGAGTAGTAACCATCGTTGGTGTTGTAGCTCTTGTTTTAGAACTTTTATACGGAACAAAAGAGGTTTCGGCAATTGCTAAGTATTCTCAAATTCAGGTACTTTTGCTGTTCTTGCTTTTTGTGTTGATTTTCACCGAAGTAGTTATTCGGGGGGTTGAAAACCTTACGTACGGAGCCAAGCACGAAGAAGGTTCGTTCTGGAAACGCTTCTATGCAAGTATGGTAAACCAAGTGCCTGTTGAGCGTGAAGAAGATATTATTTTGGAACACGAACACGACGGAATCAAAGAACTTGACAATACGTTACCAACTTGGTGGGTTTATTTGTTCTACGCAACAATCATTTTTGCCGTTATCTATTTCGTTCGTTTTGAAATGCTTGGGGCTGACGGGCAAACCCAAGAGTACGATAAAGATGTGGCACAGGCAAAAGTAGAAATTGCCGAATATCGCAAAAACAACCCAAATTTGCTCAATGCCGATAACGTAAAAATGCTTACGGGCGCTTCGGATCTTGAAGCCGGAAAACAGATATTCCAAACCAATTGCGTGGCCTGCCATATGGCAGACGGAGGAGGAGGTATCGGACCTAACCTAACGGATGATTATTGGATTTTGGGTGGAAGCATCAACAAAATATTCAATACCATTTCAGAAGGTGGTCGTGACGGAAAAGGTATGGTGGCTTGGAAAGCCTCATTAAAGCCCGAGCAAATTGCGCAGGTGGCAAGTTATATCAAAACATTGAAAGGAACCACACCTGCCAATCCAAAAGCACCGGAGGGTGACTTATACACAGAAGAATAATTTTTTCATAGGATTTTTTTTACACAAAGAGGTTAGGGATATGATTGGGGATATTGAAAGGGCGACAGCCTTGTTTGGTATCACCTCCCTAACCTCTTTTTAATTTTAAATGAATCAGTTATGGCTCAACAAGGAAAAGATGTATTCCGAGATTCCATCGGAACGATTGATGAACACGGAAAGCGGGCGTGGGTGTATCCTAAAAAACCTTCGGGGCGCTATTTCCGCTATCGAAAATATGTTAGTTATGCGCTTCTAATCTTTTTATTTGCAGCACCTATCATTAAAATAAACGGAAATCAGTTTCTGCTTTTCAACGTTTTAGAACGAAAATTTAATATTTTCGGATTGCCGTTTTGGCCACAAGATTTTTATCTGTTTGTAATTTCAATGATTATAGGCGTTGTTTTTTTGGCGCTTTTTACGGTGGTTTTCGGGCGTATTTTCTGCGGCTGGATTTGTCCGCAAACTATATTTATGGAAATGGTTTTCCGCCGAATTGAATATTGGATTGAAGGCGACAGAGGGGCGCAAATGCGTTTGGACAGGCAGGAATGGAATGCCGAAAAAATCAGAAAACGTGTACTTAAATGGATTGTTTTCTTTTTGATTTCGTTTCTAGTAGCCAATACGTTTTTGGCGTATCTTATCGGGACAGACAGGTTGGTGATGTACATTACCGACGGACCTTTTCAACATCTGAGTACGTTTGTGGCGCTGCTCATCTTTACGGGTGTTTTTTATTTTGTATTTGCTTGGTTTCGAGAGCAGGTTTGCATCATTGCCTGTCCGTACGGGCGTTTGCAAAGCGTGTTGCTTGACAATCGTTCCATCATCGTGGCGTATGATTACGAGCGGGGAGAAGCCCAAAACGGACGTAAAAAATTCCGTAAGAATGAAGACCGACAAGCGCTCGGGCACGGCGATTGTATCGATTGTTTTCAGTGTGTGCACGTTTGCCCCACCGGAATTGACATTCGTAACGGAACCCAACTTGAATGCGTGAATTGTACCGCCTGTATTGATGCTTGTGATGAGGTGATGGACAAAACCGGTATGAAGCGTGGATTGATACGTTTTGCCAGTGAAGAAAATATTAAGAAAAAAGCACCTTTCAAGTTTGATTTACGAATGAAAGGTTACACGGCGGTGCTGGTGATTTTAATCGGTATTTTGATAGGAATGCTTTTTGTTAGAAGCGATGTGCAAGCCGATGTGTTGCGTCTTTCGGGGCAACTTTATCAGCACGAAGCCGACGGAGTGATAAGCAATGTGTACACGTATAAAATCGTGAATAAAACCACGCAGGATTTTGATAATGTGGTTATTAAGGCTAAAAATCCGAATGTTCAGATTGTTTTGGTGGGCAAAGAAACTATTTTTATCCCCAAACAAGGGCTGACCGACGGAACGATGTTTGTCAAAATCAAAGAAGAAGATTTAGAAGAAGAAAAAACAAAAATCTTTTTGGAAGTGTACAGCAACGGAAAGAAAATCGAAACGACCCAAACCATCTTTTTAGGGCCGCGAGTTTTTAAATGATGTCAGCCATACATATATTGAAAGGCAGAGAGTTACAATCTTGTGACATCTTTGCCTTTTGTTTTTTATATTTGGCATATCATTTTTTGAATGGCATAGAAATTATTGTATAAGCCAAAAAACAGTGTTTTTATACGTAAAAAACTACTTTTTAGGACGAACATAATATCACGGAATATTAAAAACACCTTTTTTAACTGCAATTTCCACCTCATCACCTATCTGTAATTTCTGATACTCTTGCATTGACACGGAAATATCTTCCTTTTCATAGTGATTTCCCCAAGGTTTTACGGTAACATAATAGGTAGTTCCGCCGCGTCTTCTTCTTGACGTGTGTTTATCCAATACTTCATTCTTATAAATCTCCGGTTTGGAATAATCATACGTGCAATTAATGGCGTAAGTACCTGCGTAACTGTACAAAAAGACATTAAATATGATGGAAATATAAATCCACCATTTATTTTTGGTTGATTGAACAATAAGCCGATGTGTAAGAAGCAAAATAAGGAGCATCAGCACAAAAGCCACAGCCCCCGGAAGCAACAAACTATAAAAACTCTCAAATTCATAATCCAAAAGAACACGAATCAAGATAATCCAAGCCGCAATGTCAATAAAATCAGCTACATCATATTTATTGACGCCTTCTTTATCCTTAGTAACTTCCACAAGTGAGGCAATACTGGGTTTTTGTAAGCCATTGATAATGATACCCGCTATCGGAATGACCAGCAACACACCCATCAGAATATCATAAGGCTTCGGATAAATCAAAAACCAAATAGCAAGCACACAAGTCAGCTTCTCCAACCAATCTAATTTATGTAACGCAAAAGGATTTTTCTTTTTCATCGTGATTTTTCCAATTTTTATGCAAGTACATAACAATCATTCAAAAGAACTGCGTTTTTATATGGCTTAACTTCTAAAAATCACAATGATTGAGTTTATAATTATCCTTATAGAAGTAAATGGAAGTGATACAAAAACATAATGACTTAAAAAAACATCTTTTATCAGGCTGAGAGTAGTCGAATTTTTGTTTTTACAAGATTTCGACTACTCAGCCTAACAACCGGAATTATCATCATATTTTTTACAACATAATAATTAAGAAATCCACTGCCCCTCGCCAAAATCAGGCTTGCGCTTCTCTAAAAAGGCGTTGCGTCCTTCTTTGGCTTCGTCGGTCATATAGGCAAGGCGGGTGGCTTCCCCTGCGAATACCTGCTGACCTACCATTCCGTCGTCGGTGAGGTTCATCGCGAATTTCAGCATACGGATAGAAGTCGGCGACTTTGCCAAAATCTCCTGAGCCCACTGGTACGCCTCCGCCTCCAACTCGGCGTGTGGCACCACCTTATTGACCATTCCCATCTCGAAAGCCTCCTGTGCCGAGTAATTTCGCCCTAAAAAGAAAATCTCTCGGGCTTTTTTCTGTCCCACCATTTTTGCCAAATATGCCGACCCATAACCGCCGTCAAAACTGGTAACATCGGCATCGGTCTGTTTGAAAATGGCGTGTTCCTTACTGGCAAGGGTCAAATCGCACACCACGTGAAGCGAATGTCCGCCCCCAACAGCCCAGCCGTTCACCACCGCAATAACCACCTTGGGCATAAAACGAATGAGGCGTTGCACTTCCAAAATGTTCAGCCGATGTCTGCCATCGTCGCCCACATAACCTTGATGTCCGCGTGCTTTTTGGTCGCCGCCGCTACAAAATGCGTGTCCGCCGTCCTTTGGACTGGGTCCTTCGCCCGTGAGCAACACCACCCCGATACTTGAATCTTCGTACGCATCGTAAAAAGCATCGTACAGCTCCGAAGTGGTCTTCGGACGAAACGCATTGCGAACCTCCGGTCGGTTAAAAGCGATTCTCGCTACGCCATTGTGTTTTTTGTAAGTAATATCTTCGTATTGTTTTACGGTTTTCCAATTCATAAGTTATATAATTAATAATGAACAATTTTATAATTAACAATGAACAAATTGGCAATGAATAATCTTACAATTAATAATGAACAATTTTATAATTAACAATGAACAAATTGGCAATGAATAATCTTACAATTAATAATGAACAATTTTATAATTAACAATGAACAAATTGGCAATGAATAATC
>NZ_JAUNKD010000029.1:3313-25231 GCF_030532915.1 Capnocytophaga sp. | reverse complement strand
CTCAATGGTTTGGCTTTGGGCTTGTATTCTATCATCTAATTTAGACAAAAAAGACGCAATTTTGGTTTGCTCAGCAAGGGTGGGGATTTTTATATAAATTGTTTCTATTTCGGATTTACTAATTTCTATAAAAGTTGAACCATTTGCCTTTTTGATTAATTCTTTTTTATTTTGTTTTAGCCAATTGGAAATAAAAATATTGCTAAATCCTTCATTTACAATTAAAGATTGAAATCCTTGATTAGTAGTACATTCTCTCAACGCAATAGCAACATCACCTATTGTCGCTCTTGTAGTCAAAAGAATTGCTCCTTTTGGTAGTAATTTTGCTGATGATTTTTTTAATCCTAAACGTGTAATCGTTCGTAAACTTTTATCAACATAATTTTCTTTAATCTCTGTTGGAGTAAACCATTGAATATTTCCGTTCCAATATTCATCAACTGATGTGTCTGGTGTTCCACCTCCTACAATTATAGCCACCTCCCCCAACATCTTCTCTTCCCACTGCTCCAAGAACTCCGGAAATCTCAAATTTGGACTCTAAAAAATTCAATTTCTTTTCTTACACATTAGGGAGGTAAAATTCTCACTAATGCTATTGCAAAAAATATTTTTTTGGTTATATTTTAAAAATTTTAATTTTTTTATCAAATGAAAGAAAAAAAAACATTTTCAGAAATTGCCATTTTGTGGGCAGAAGACAAAAAACAGTATGTAAAAAAATCAAGTTTTTCGGCGTATATGCTATTACTTGAAAATCATTTACTTCCGGTGTTTCAATCGTGTGAAAATTGCATTGATGAACAAAGCGTTCAGCAATTTGTGTTGGATAAATTAGCACAAGGATTGAGTCAAAAATCGGTAAAGGACATTTTAATTGTTCTTAAAATGATTCTCAAATTTGGAGCAAAAAACAAATGGATAAATTACACGCCTTTTGACCTTCGTTTCCCCACCGACCGAGAGCGACAGTCCATTGAAGTACTAACCAAAACCGACCAAAAATATTTGATGTATTATATTCAGGAACATTTCACTTTCAAGAATTTAGGGATTTACATTTGTCTTTCGGCAGGTATTCGCATCGGTGAAATTTGCGCATTGACTTGGCAAGATATTGATTTGGAAAACGGTGTGATTCACATTCGCAAAACCATTCAGCGGGTGTATGTAGTGGAAAACGGAAGGCGAAAAACAGAACTCATTTTAGACACGCCCAAAACTAAAAATTCGGTTCGTGAAGTTCCTATTAGTAAAGATTTGTTAAAAATTTTAAAACCAATCAAAAAGTTGGTAAATCCTGCTTTTTTTGTGCTTACCAACCACGAAAAACCCACAGAACCACGCACTTACCGAACTTATTACAAAAATCTGATGAATCAACTCAACATTCCTGAACTTAAATTTCACGGGCTTCGGCATAGTTTCGCAACTCGTTGTATTGAAAGCAATTGTGATTATAAAACCGTTAGCGTTTTGCTCGGTCACGCAAACATCAGCACAACGCTCAATCTCTACGTACATCCCAATATGGAACAAAAAAAGAAAGCCATTGAGCAAATGTGCAAGGCTTTGAAGTAACAAAAACTTGGGCAATTTTAAACCAATATTTTAAAATTGTCCGATTTTTCTTTATTTTTGCGTGAATTTTATTGAACTTAATTTATGTCAAGCCAACCCGAATATATTTTAGAAGAAAAGCTCATTGAACAACTCCAAAATTTAGGATACAAAAAGGTGAGCATTCGCAATGAAGAAGAATTACTTAAAAACCTTAAAAATCAGCTTGAAAAACACAATAAAACTTCCTTTTCTGAAAGAGAATTTGACCGAATTCTCAACTACCTTTCCACAGGAAGCATTTTTGAAAAAGCCAAAAAATTACGCGGATACTTCCGCGTGGAGAAAGATAACGGCACTTCTGAATATATTTCATTCATAAACAAAGAGTTTTGGTGCCAAAATCAATTTCAAGTTGCTCACCAAATCACTATTGAAGGCGTGTATAAAAACCGCTATGATGTAACTTTACTCATTAACGGGCTGCCTTTGGTTCAGATTGAACTAAAAAGAATAGGAATGGAACTGCAAGAGGCTTTTCGCCAAATCAACCGATACCAAAAACAATCGTACTCATCAGGAGCCGCATTGTTTAATTACGTTCAGATTTTCGTAATTAGCAACAATGTGAACACCAAATATTACTCAAACAATTCCAAACAAAATTTTAAACAAACTTTCTACTGGTCAGATGAACAGAACAACACCATTCAAGCGTTGGATAAGTTCACTTACGAGTTTTTAGAACCCTGCCATCTGGCAAAAATGATTACTAAATATATCGTTCTAAATGAAACACATAAAGTTTTGATGGTGCTTCGTCCGTATCAATATTATGCGGTGGAGCGTATTGTTGAACGGGTAAAAAATAGTCCTAAAAACGGTTTTGTTTGGCATACGACCGGCTCCGGAAAAACGCTCACTTCTTTCAAAGCAAGTCAAATTTTAAAGGAACTTCCTGATGTGGAAAAGGTTGTTTTTGTGGTAGATAGAAAAGATTTGGATACGCAAACACAAAAAGAATTCGATTCTTTTGAAAAAGGAAGTGTTGATTCCACCGAAAATACCGCTCATTTGGTTCGCCAACTTTCAGATGATACCAAACTGATTGTTACTACTTTACAGAAATTAAATACAGCAATCACCAAAGAGAAGCACGACAAGAAAATTAAGCATTTGCAAAATAAAAAAGTCGTTTTTATTTTCGATGAATGCCATCGCAGTCAGTTTGGAGAAACACATCAAAATATCCGAAAATATTTCAACAAAGCTCAAATGATTGGTTTCACCGGCACACCTATTTCCGGAACTAATTCCGTTGGAAAAATTGATGGACAAGACGCTACAACTAACAGATTATTTGATGATTGCCTCCACAAATATGTAATTACCGATGCAATCAGAGACGAAAATGTACTGAAATTTTCAGTGGAATACGTAGGGCGATACAAAGAAAAAGAAAAGAGTAATAATTACATCGATATTGAAGTAAATGGCATTGATACACAAGAACTTCTGGAAAGTGATGACCGACTGAATAAAATCACGGATTTCATCATTTCCGAATACGGAAGAAAAACCAACGGAAAAGTTTTCAACGCTATGTTTTGCGTGAGTCGTATCGGGGTTTTACAGAAATATTACGATTTGTTTCAAGCTAAAAAAGAGGCAGGAAAACACAACCTAAAAGTTGCCGCTATTTTTAGCTATGGAGCTAATAATCTGATAGATGAAGAAGATGACACAGAAGGAAATACAACCTTCGAAAGAGAAGTTTTGGAACGATACATTGGGCATTTTAATGAAATGTTTGGCACCAATCACTCCACCAAAGACAACAAAGGATTTTACAATTATCACAAAGATGTTGCCGAAAAAATCCGCAAACGAGAGTTGGATTTAATCATTGTGGTTAATATGTTCCTAACGGGATTTGACAGCCCGAAACTGAACACGCTTTTCGTGGATAAAAATCTTAATTATCACGGATTGATTCAGGCTTTTTCACGAACCAATCGCCTCTTTGACGACCGAAAATCACAAGGAAATATTGTTTGTTTTCGTAATTTAAAAGCCGAAACAGATGCAGCAGTAGCCCTTTTTTCTGATAAAGATGCCATTAAAAAAATTATTATTCAGCCAATTGAGGATTATATCGAGCTCTTCAACGAGGCTCTTAAAACACTGAAAATCATAGCTCCTGAACTGGAATCGGTTGATAATTACCAAACGGAAGAACAAAAATTAGAATTCATTAAAGCATTTCGTGATTTGATGCGATTGCTTAATGTTTTAAAATCGTTTTCGGATTTTAGTTACGATGCCTTGGAAATGTCTGAATATGAGTTTGATGGCTATAAAAGTAAATATTTAGATATTTGGAGTCATCTAAAAACGCAAAAAATCGAAGGAAAAGAAAGTATTTTAGAAGATGTCGATTTTGAGCTGGAACTCATTCACCGCGACGAAATTAATGTGGCGTACATTCTTTCATTGCTTTCTAACTTACAAAAAAACAACTTAAAAGAAGAAGAAAGACAGAAAAAACAAAAAGAAATTTACGATTTACTTTCAAGCGATGTTCAATTGAGAAGCAAACGCGAATTAATAGAAAAATTTATCAACGAAAATTTGCCTTTCATTTCAGAAGAAGTGTCTGTTTCTGAGGCTTTTGAGGAATTTTGGAATGAGGAGAAAAAATTGGCAATCGGAAAAATTATAGAAGAAGAAGTGCTGGACTCCGATAAGTTTCAAAACACTTTGGGTGAGTATATTTTCAGTGCAAAACTTCCCAAACAAACTGAAATTCTGAATATTCGAACCACGCCTCCAAAAATTTCAGAGCGTACCTCCACTGCCCAACGCATCACACAAAAAATTAAAGATTTCGTAACAACCTTTATCGATGGAATGGGGGAATAACCCACGAGTAAAAATATTGAAATAGGAAAAAATCAAAATTGCTGTGTCATTGGTTTGTATGGAGATGGCTTTTTTGATTTGTTTCTTGATGAATAAAACTAACACCACACCAAAATACTACCAAAAAATAATTATATTTGCCTCTATCAAAAGAGGCTTTTTTATTGTTTTTGAGTTTTTTTATTGCTAATTTTTAACTTAAATATGAAAATAAAATCATATACATTTGAATATCAGCATTTTACAAATTAACTTTACTTTTTGTATTGGAAAATAAAAATAATGTATAGTAAGATTTGTTTTTTAAATATCTGACTCTGAAACCATTTTTAAACTTTAATTGGGGTGCTTTGCGGTAAATTTAAATAACTCGTGAAAAACTACATTTATTTTTGTCGATATGCCTCACACGCCTTTTTTATGGAAGTATCGATACTTGTATATTGAAAATCAATATATTGTTTTATTTTGTTCCCGTCAAATCCGGAAATAAGCCCTAAGGAATCGGCACTTTGCAGATTAATCGTTCTCTTTTTGAGCCTCAAAAAACTTAAAAAACCATCTATTCGGGCAAAAAAACGAAGCATTTTATGCGTTACGCGCCATTTAGGCGGGATAACATTCAGTTCGTGGGCGATGGTTTTTAAAACTTTTTCATAGGGTTGATTTTCAGCATTCAGCACAAAACGCTCATTTACAACCGATGAAAATTGAAGCGCCACCATTGCCCGAACCACGTCTTCCACAGCCACAAAACCCGTTCCGCCCGAGGGGAAAAACGAAAGTCCGTCCGCCACTTTTTTAAAGAAAAGCCCCGAACCTGAATCCCAAAAATGAGCGCCCAAAACAACCGAGGGGTTTATCACCACCACGTCCAGTCCTTCTTGTGAACCGCGCCAAACTTCCATTTCACCACCGTGCTTGCTGATGGCATAATCGCTGTTTTTAACCTCCGGATTCCAGAGGCTTGTTTCATTTCTGAACCCTTCAAACGTTGGCGACAACACCGCCACCGAGCTCACATAACAGAGCTTTTTTACCTGAAAATCAACACATAAATTAACAATGTTAGCCGTGCCTTCCACGTTGATTTTTATGAGTTTATCAAAATCATTAGGCGAAAAAGAAATAAATCCTGCTGCGTGAAAAACAAAAACAACATCCCGAAAAGCCGTTTCCAGCTCCGGAATGTTGTTAATATCTGCCTTAATCCATTCAATTTGTGCAAAACGTTTCACTCCGTCATTTGACAGATGTTGAAACACTTTTTTAGTTTTCTCAAGCGAACGCTCAGAACGATATGTAGCCCTTACTTTATTCCCCTCATTTTGAGTTAAATAATAAAGTAAATGACAGCCTATCAGCCCTGTTCCGCCGGTAACTAAAATCATTATGCGTCTTCTAACGGAATACGTTCATCAATCAATTTAAGGGCTAACGGATTATCCTTACCTTCCATAAGTGCAAACATATCCAAAATGCCGTGTACCAAACGTTCTTCTTCAAGTTGCTCTTCCACAAACCATTGCAAGAAATTTTCGCTTGCATAATCACCTTCTTGGCGCGCTTTTTTGAAAATTGCAAAAATGGATTGCGTTACTTCAATTTCGTGTTCTAACGTCTTCTCATACACTTCTTTAAGTGATTTGAAATCTTGTTGCACCTTACCTACTTCGGGGGCAAAAGCACGGGCGCCGTTTTCGTTCAAAAATCGGAAGATTTTCATCATATGGTCGCGTTCTTCAACGGCGTGACAATAAAAAAACTCGGCACTGCGCGGAAATCCGTTTACTTCACACCACGAAGCCATTGCCAAATAAATTGAGCTAGCTTCTGCCTCTCTACTAACTTGCTGATTTAAAAGGTCAATAATTTCAGGGTGCAAACTGGTTTGCAATCGGGTGTACTTTTGTTTTGCCATAATAATTTTTTTTGGGGTTATCAAAGGGCAAAGATAAACTTTTTTTGCAAAGAAGCAAATATCTTTGTGTTAAAATTTCAAAAACGCTTTGTTTTCCAAAGTTTTCGGGCTTCTTCCAAGTCGTTTTCGGTATCAATCCCGATGGTTGGGCAATCGGTAACGGCTAATCGAATTTTAAATCCGTTTTCCAAATACCGAAGTTGTTCCAGTTTTTCAATTCGTTCCAGCATTGATTCGCCCAATTTAGGAAACTGCATCAAGGCTTCTTTTCGGTAGGCGTAAATCCCAATATGCTTAAAATAAACATTTTCAGTCTGCCTATCTCGCGCAAAAGGAATAAAAGCCCTTGAAAAATAAAGCGCATCGTTATTTTTGGTAACCACCACTTTTACGTTATTAGGGTTGGCGGCAGCTTCCAAATTTTGGAATCGCTCCATAAGTGTTGCTATATCTACCTGATTATCGGTATCTTTCTTGAAAATATCCAATAGAATTTGCAGATTTTTTGTTTCGGTAAAAGGCTCATCGCCTTGGATATTCACCACCACGTCGGCTTCCAATTGTTCACAGGCTTCGGCAAGTCGGTCGCTTCCGCTGGGGTGTTCTTTTTTACTGCGGATTACGGCGCCTCCCGCCTCTAAAACAGCCCTTTCAATGCGGTCATCATCGGTAACTACGTACACTTGCTCAAAGAGTTGTGAAGCAAGCACAGCCTCAAAAGTTCGGACAATTACGGGTTTTCCGCCCAAATCTTTCATTAATTTTCCCGGAAATCGCGAAGCCGCATACCGAGCCGGAATCATTGCTATCACTCTCATAGTCATTAATCAATAATTTTGACACAAAGATACGTTTTTGATGCGAGAATCGGAAAAAAAATCAGTAAAATTGGCAAAAAACAGTTCTTTTAAACAATTTTTAGCATTTATTTTTTCAATTTTTAAAAAAATATGTACCTTTGCCTACACCAATACCACCATTTTTATGATAGATGCTTATACTTTATCCGTTGGGATTATGCTTCCGATAGAAGCCTACACAGGTGCCATTCCGAAAATGGAAAACCAAATTCGTTTGATTCAACAAACTGAAACGTATGGATTTGAGTCGGTTTGGGTTCGTGATATTCCGCTTTACGACCCTGATTTTAATGAAGTTGGACAAATTTTTGACCCTTGGATATATCTTTCACACATCGCAACGCTCACTCAAACCATCAAAATCGGTATTGCCAGCGTGATATTGCCCCTTCGGCATCCGATTCACGTGGCAAAAGCATCGGCAAGTTTGGACGTGCTTTTTCCGAATCGTTTTCATTTGGGAGTTGCTTCGGGCGACCGACCGGTTGAGTATCCTGCATTTAACAAACCTTTTGAATTGAGAAGCACGCAAGTTTCGGAACATATTGAAATGCTAAAAGAATTCTGGTCAAAAGAATTTCCGCACTTCAATAACGAATACGGAACGCTACTGACCAACACCGGTGACATTCTGCCTAAACCACTGAAAAATAAGATTCCGTTATACATCACAGGACACGTAGGTGGTATGAATTTGGAATGGATTGCCAAAAATTCAGATGGTTGGATATATTACCCGCGTGATTTTGCTTTCACCGGAAAAATCATTTCCAATTGGCGCGAAGCCTTAGACCGAGAAGGGCAACCCCGAAAACCTTACCTCCAACCCGTTTACATTGACTTGGATGAAAACCCCGATTTTGTTCCCGTAAAAATGGATTTGGGTTTTAAATTAGGACGAAACTACTTGATTGATATGTTTTTAGCCTTAAATAAAATTGGTGTTAATCACGCAATGTTGGTGCTGAAACACTGTTCGCGCCCTGTTGATGTTGTTTTGGACGAAATTGGAAGAGAAGTGCTTCCGCATTTAAAAAAAGCTATTTAAAACACTAAAAACTGCCTTATCAAATTTATAAAAAGATGACTATCACGCAATTCCAGTATGTTTTAGCCGTTGCCAAATACAAAAACTTCACAACCGCCGCCGAAAATAGTTTCGTTACCCAACCCACCTTGAGTATGCAAATTCAAAAGTTGGAAGAAGAATTGGGGGTTGTGATTTTCGACAGAAGTAAAAAACCACTACAAATCACCGAGATAGGAAAACAAATCATAAAACAAGCGCAAATTATTGTAAATGAATCGGAAAGAATGAGAGACATTGTTTCTCAGGAAAAGGGTGCTGTTGGAGGGGAATTCCGCGTGGGCATTATCCCGACTGCTTCCTCCACGCTTTTACCTATGTTTCTGACGAATTTCATTCACAAATACCCAAAAATATGCCTAAAAATTGAAGAACAAAACACCGAAACCATTATCCAAAAAATTGAAGACGGCTCATATGACGCTGCCATTATTGCCACGCCGTTGCATAATCCGAACATTGTTGAAAAACCGCTTTATTACGAACCTTTTGTAGCCTATATCCCTGACAATCACCGACTTCAAAAACACAAAACGATTTACTCCGAAGATTTGGACATCAATGACATTTTAATGCTCGAAGATGGACATTGTTTTAAGGAAAGCGTGCTGAATATCTGCAATCAAGACATTGTCGAGTCAAAAAAACATTTTCAACTCAAAAGCGGTAGTTTTGAAACCCTTATCAAGTTGGCAAACGAAGGACTCGGAATGACGCTTCTCCCCTATCTGCATTCGTTGGAACTCAAAGAATCGGAAAAAAAATACATTCATTCATTTGCCGAACCCCAACCGGCGCGTGAAATCAGTTTAATTCATCATAAAAACGAATTAAAAATGCAGATTATCAAAGCATTACACGATAGCATTTCGGGTGTAATTCGTGGAGCAATTGCTTTTCATAATGTAAAAATCATCAGTCCGACCCGAAAAAAATAGCCGAACTGATATTTTTTGTTTAGTCCCACATATTTTTGTGTGAAATCGCCATTTTTCCACCACCTGTAAAAAACAGAGCAACGCTACCGAATAGATACAAGCCCAAAAGTTCAATCGCCCATCCGCCGTGTTGCGACAAGGCAAAAACTTCGTGTGAATGCGCTAGATAAATAGCTGTAACACAAGTAAGTGCAAGTACTACTGCGGCTAATCGGGTACGAAATCCAACAATAATGGCAAGCGGAGCCAAAATTTCGCCCACATAAACACCATAAGCCAAAAAACTTGGAAGTCCCTTAACGTCAAGCATTTGCTCAATTCCTCCAATGCCTTTCAGTTTGGCTATTCCGTGAAGTAACATCAATCCGCCAACGGCACATCGAAGCACTAATAATCCTACATTTGTATTTTTTAACATCGCATAAAAGTTTAATTAATTACAAAACTACGAATTACCACTTAACCCGCCAAAAAAAGATGCATTTTTTATTATTAATACATAAGAAAATTATATATATTTGCATCGGATATATTTAATGCAATGAAAAAACAAAATTCACCGCTATTAAAAGGAAGTTTGAGTGCCATCGTGATGAAATTACTTCACGACAACGGCAGAATGTACGGGTATGAAATCACTCAGAAAGTAAAAGAACTATCTGATAATGAAATAATTATTACAGAAGGAGCTTTGTATCCCACACTTCATAAATTGGAAGCCAAAGGATTATTAACTCCTGAAATTGAACAAGTTGATAACCGAATACGCAAATATTACAAAATAACCGAAAACGGAATCAAAGAAACTGAAAAACAAATATCTGAAATTCAGAACTTTATAAATTATTTACAGCATATCATCACACCGAAAAACACACAAAACCCAATTTCTATTTAAGTTATGAAAAAGGTTTCCGACAAACAAATTGAACTCTTGTACGAGTTTACGCGCAAACATTATGTGGAATATTACGACGTGCAAACCGAACTGGTTGATCATTTGGCAAACGCCATCGAAACACACTGGCAATCAGCACCTAATAATAGTTTTGAAGAGGTCTTACAAAAGGAATTTCGCAAATTTGGCGTTTTTGGATTTATGGACGTATTGGAGGAAAAAACGAAACAGATGAGCAAACGCTACAACCGTATACTTTGGCAAAAAACGAAAGAATTCTTTACCATTCCAAAAATAATTACGACATTTTGTGTAGGTGTCTTCATTTTTTTACTATTCACTTGGTTTGAGAATGCAAAAATTACGGTTCCAGCGATGTCTTCCACTATTTTTATTACTTCTTTCGTGTTTATGATTAAAAACAAACGCATTTTTAAACAAAATAATGGTAAAAAGTGGCTTTTTGAAGATATTATTCTGCGATTGAACAATTATACTTTCTTTTTCTTCTTTCCTCATCAGATGAGTGTACAGTTTTGGCGTGATTTTCCTGATAATCAAACGGCATACATCATCTATTCTGCGGCATTCACATTTCTCCTTGTTTTGGTGTACGTGATAATGGTCTATTTGCCGAAAAATCGCGAAAAATACCTCGCGGAAGTTTATCCTGAATACAAACTAAAAACGGCGTAAATTCATAAATAAACAGCTGTATTTTTCGCTATTTTGCTGAATAATTTACCTTTTTTAATCAAAAATTGACAATTGTACTTGATTTTTTATCAAATCGTCAAAAGTTTCGGCTTTACGGATAAGATGCGCTTTACCCTGATGCCAAAGCACTTCGGCAGGACGCAGGCGCGAATTGTAATTGCTTGACATTGTGTAACAATACGCTCCGGCATTTTTAAAACACAAAATATCGCCTTCCGAAATTTCAGAAATTTGTCGGTTTGAAGCAAACGTATCGGTCTCACAAATATAGCCCACCACCGAGTAAAAACGTTTTTTTCCGTCGGGGTTTGAAATATTTTCAATTTGATGCGTGGCGCCGTATAACATCGTACGAATCAGGTGATTAAATCCGCTATCAACCCCCGCAAAAACCGTTGAAGTTGTTTGTTTTACCACATTTACCTTCACCAGAAAAAAGCCCGCCTCACTGACCAAAAACTTGCCGGGTTCAAACGCCAAAGTCAAATCGCTTCCGTATTCCTTACAAAATGCCAAAAATCGCTCGGAAAGTCGTTCGCCCAGCTCTTCAATATTGGTCTGAATGTCGTTTTCTTTGTACGGAACTTTAAATCCGCTACCGAAATCCAAAAATTCCAATCCATTGAAATGTTTTGCCGTATCGAACAGAATTTCAGCCGCATACAAAAATACATCAATATCTAAAATATCGCTTCCCGTATGCATATGAATGCCATTAATGTGCATTTTTGTGTTTTTGACAATACGCAAAATATGCGGAATTTGATGAATGCTAATGCCGAATTTACTATCGATATGCCCCACCGAAATATTTGAATTACCACCTGCCATCACGTGCGGATTGATGCGAATGCAAACCGGCACATTGGGGTATTTACTTCCGAAATGTTCCAAAAAAGAAAGATTGTCAATATTGATTTGAACGCCCAACGCAGCGGCTTCTTCAAGTTCTTCAAACGACACACCATTGGGCGTAAAAATGATTTGTTGTGGCTGAAAACCAGCCAGTAAGCCCAATTTCACTTCTTCAATGGATACGGTGTCTAACCCGCTTCCTAAATTTCGCAGCAATTTCAAAACAGAAATGTTTGACAGCGCCTTTACCGCATAGTTGATTCGCAAGTGCGGAACTTTGGCAAACGCCGATGTTAAACGCTGATACTGAGCGCTTATTTTTTCAGCATCGTACACATAAACAGGACAACCAAATTCCGTTGAAATTGAAAGTAAATCATTTATTTGCATATATTTTAGTTTTAAAAATCAATATGCAAAAATAGGCTATCTTTTTGAAAAACAAATACATTTTTTTCAAAACAAATAAAATCACAACAAAATATTACAAATATAACACTTTTGAATTGGTAAAATCATTCAGAAGTAGTAATTTTGTCTCGTTTTTTTTCAATTAATCAGAAGTGATGCACATACATTTTATAGTTGATAACGACCCTGTTTTGCAAAAATTGTCCGATGAACTTTCAAAAATCAATACGGTTACGTTTTCTGACGAACAAATGAGTCAAGACATTGATTTTGTTGTTGTTAGTAAATCTATTTCGGACAATGATTTGCGGTTACAAAAGGCAAAAAATCTGCAATTGAACCTGCTTTCTCACACCGAATTTATATACGAATATTTTAAAAATCAAACCCGTGTGGTCATCGCTTCGGGTAGTGGAAAAGCAAGCGTAACGGCAATGGTATTGCACGTGATGGCATATTACGACAATCCTGTTAGCTATTTCACTGAAAACCAATCGAACGAAAGGCTGTTTAATTTTTCAGAAGATGCGGAATTTACAATTATCGAAACCGATGAAAACACCATAGCCAACAGCACCTCGCAAGCGGACTTTTTTCATCCAACAGTGATACTGATTGACAGTAACTTAACTGACAAAAACACGGAAAAATATACCGCACTTATCAACAATATTACCAAAGGCGGAATTTTAATTTATAATCAAGAAAATCAGTTAGTTAATCAAATCGTAAGTGCGTCAGAAAATGCTGTTCGCAAAATCGCATATCAAACACCTGATTACCAATTAATTGATAATGTAATTTATCTATCAACCGATGAAGGCGAACTTCCACTCGAAAACATTACAAATCAAGAAGTTATCAATGTGGAAGGTGCTAAATGGTTGTGCCAAAATATGGGAATTGATGCCGCCGACTTTTACCAAGCAATGGTTTCTTTTTAAAAACTTCTTGGCATAACAATTGCTAATAATAGTTGTTAGGCAACACACATAGATAATTAATATACTGATAAACAATACAATAATAATATAAAACATTTTTCATTTTTTTTGAAATCTATTCGGTTTCAAGACAAAATGACAGTTATAAATGAAATGAAGATGAAAATAGGAAATTTTGACAGCTTTTCTTCGGAACCCTTGGACAGTGATGCCGAATTTATTCCGCTGATGACTCCCGAAGATGAAGAAGAAATACAAAATGAATCGCTCCCACAAACCTTGCCAATTTTGCCGTTGCGCAACACGGTGTTGTTTCCGGGCGTGGTAATTCCCATCACGGCGGGGCGCGACTCTTCCGTTCGGTTGATTAACGATGCATATGAAGGTTCAAAAACCATCGGTGTAGTGGCTCAAATAGACCAAAATACTGAAAATCCGAAACCTAACGACATTTATCACGTAGGAACCGTGGCGCGTATCTTGCGTGTTTTGAAAATGCCCGACGGCAATGTAACGATCATCATTCAAGGGAAAAAGCGTTTCAAAATTGATTCGGTTTTAGAAGAAAAACCTTACATAACCGCCTCAGTAAGAGAGGTTGATGAAACCAAAACCGACACGGAAGACAAAGAATTTAACGCCATTATTGATTCGGTAAAAGATATTGCCATTCAAATTATTCGTGAAAATCCGAATTTACCCACTGAGGCTACTTTCGCCATCAAAAACATTGAAAGCAACTCATTCTTAATCAATTTCATATCTTCCAATATGAATGCTTCCGTAAAGGAAAAGCAAGAAATTTTGGAAATTAATAACCTTAAAGACAGGGCTTTAACTACGCTGAAATACTTAAATATTGATTTGCAACGTCTTACGCTTCGTAATGATATTCAATCACGTGTGCGTTTTGACTTGGACAAACAACAACGCGATTATTTCTTGCAACAGCAAATGCGCACCATTCAAGAGGAATTAGGCGGCGTTTCGTATGAAGCTGAAATTGAAGAACTTAAAACAAAGTCAAAAGCCAAAAAATGGGATAAAAAAGTGGCTGAACATTTTGAAAAGGAACTGAGCAAATTACAGCGAACCAATCCGCAAAGCCCTGATTATGGGGTACAACGCAACTATTTGGAAACAATGTTGGAATTGCCGTGGAATGAATTTTCAAAAGACAATTTTGACCTAAAACGGGCGCAGCAAATCCTTGATAAAGACCACTACGGATTGGAAGAAGTTAAACGCCGAATCATTGAATATCTGGCAGTTTTAAAACTTCGCAACGATATGAAATCGCCTATTTTGTGCTTTTATGGTCCGCCCGGTGTTGGAAAAACCTCACTGGGGAAATCCATCGCTAAAGCGCTCAATCGGGAATATGTGCGTATGTCGCTTGGCGGTTTGCGTGATGAAGCCGAAATCCGTGGGCATCGAAAAACGTATATCGGGGCAATGCCGGGGCGCGTTTTGCAACTTCTGAAAAAAGCAAAAACTTCCAATCCGGTTTTTGTGCTTGATGAAATTGACAAATTAGGAAATCATCACGCCGGTGATCCTTCCTCAGCAATACTTGAAGTGCTTGACCCTGAGCAAAATAATGAGTTCTACGACAATTTCCTTGAAATGGGGTATGACCTTTCAAAAGTGATGTTCATCGCCACTGCCAATGATTTGGGAAGCATTCAACCCGCTTTGCGTGACCGTATGGAAATCATCAACGTAACGGGCTACACCATTGAAGAAAAAATCGAAATTGCCCGAAAACACCTTTTGCCAAAACAAATTGACGAACACGGACTTAAATCATCTGATATTCAGTTAGGTAAAAAAGAAATTGAACGCATCGTGGAGGGATATACGCGTGAGTCGGGCGTGCGCGGACTTGAAAAACAAATTGCCAAAGTGGTCAGAAACAGAGCCAAATCCATCGCTATGGAAGAGCCGTTTGAAACCAAAATCACGTTAGACGAACTACCGAAAATTTTGGGTGCAGCCCGAATGGAACGCGATAAATATGAAAACAACGACATCGCCGGCGTGGTAACCGGTTTGGCGTGGACGAGTGTTGGCGGCGATATTTTGTTCATTGAATCGGCTTTATCAAAGGGCAAAGGGCTTTTGAACATCACGGGTAATTTGGGTAAAGTGATGAAAGAATCGGCAAGCATCGCCTTGGAGTATATCAAAGCCAATGCCGAAACTTATAGTATTGATAGTGAAATATTTGAAAAATACAACGTTCATATTCACGTTCCCGAAGGTGCCACCCCGAAAGACGGTCCCAGCGCCGGAATCACGATGCTCACATCGTTATTATCGCTCTTTACGCAAAAACGCGTAAAAAAACATCTGGCGATGACGGGTGAGATTACCCTACGCGGAAAAGTACTTCCCGTTGGCGGAATTAAGGAGAAAATTTTAGCCGCAAAACGCGCCGGAATCAAAGAAATTATTCTTTGCAAGGACAATGAAAAAGACATTTTGGAAATCAAAGAAGAATATCTTAAAGGCT
The DNA here is from genome assembly GCF_030532915.1 of Capnocytophaga sp. Taxonomy (GTDB): domain Bacteria; phylum Bacteroidota; class Bacteroidia; order Flavobacteriales; family Flavobacteriaceae; genus Capnocytophaga. Next base: position 9,600 of record NZ_JAUNKD010000029.1, on the reverse strand, counting down.
TGACTTTCCATTATGTAACAAATATGGACGAAGTCATAAAAATTGCTTTAACCGATAAAGACGTAAAAAACAAAAAGAAAATTCAATAAATCAAAAAAAGAGCGGTGTAGTGTCGCTCTTTTTTGGTTTAAATCAGATGCAAAATGCTATACACTATTTTTCTTGATATTGCTTTAATCGGTATATGAGCCTAATTACGAATTAAAAGCTATCAAAAGTACGCCCTTTGGTCTGCAACCGATTTTGGAATTTTTAGACATTACAGAAAATAAAGTGAATACAAACAATAGTGCGCAAGATAAATACGCAATCAGAAAACATAAAATTGAAAACAGTAAACATTATCAAATCATAAAAATTACTAAAAAATGGTTTGATGATTATTACCTTGACGGAATCATCGGGCTGATACCCATCGTAGGAGATGTCATCACGCAGTTTTTTAGTTATTCGTTTTTATATGTAGCTATCGTTAAGTTAAAATCGTACCGATTGGCGATGGCTATTTTGTTTAACATTTTGATAGACATACTCATAGGATTAATCCCTTATGCCGGAAGCCTCCTTGATTTTGTACATCGTTCCTATAAATATAATTTTGATTTAATCATTAGCTTTGTTAACGGGGATAAAAAAATAATTGCAAGTGTGAACAAACGTGCCGGTTGGGCAACAGCAGGTGTTATTGTGGTTTTAGGATTGATTGTAATACTTATTCGGCTATTAATCACCACTTTTTCAGAATTATATAATTGGATTTTTTCTTCCTTTTAAAAAATGCTATTGATAGAAAACACACATCGTGCTGATTTTTTCATTTTAGAAAATAATAACAAAAAATATTATCTATTTAATTAATCTTTAACACAATAAACTCATTTTACTTACTGATTTTTGTTAATTATACCTAAAAAAGAATATACAGTTTCAAAAAAACATTTATTTTTATTTGTTTTTAATCTAAATATCTTTTATTTTTGCGCTCCTAATTGTTTGTTTAAGATAAATGCAAATTTCTACTATGTGTTCTAAGATATTTTTAGCATTACTACTCTGTATATCAATAAATTGTTTTGCACAAGAGAAAGAGGAAACCCCAAAAGACAGCATTCGGCAGTTGCAAGAGGTTATCATCAGTGCCAATCAAATTCTAGGAAATAAATTCCAAGCCCGAAACCGCACCGGCTCGGCATACTACATCGCACCGACGGAAATCCAAAAAATGGGATACACCGATATTAACCGAATGCTCAAAGCCGTCCCCGGTGTAAATGTCTATGAGGAAGACGGATACGGTTTGCGTCCCAATATCAGTCTTCGCGGAACCAAAGCCGAGCGCAGTGAAAAAATCACTCTGATGGAAGACGGTATTTTAGCCGCCCCCGCCCCCTACTCTGCTCCCGCCGCGTACTACTTCCCGAATGCTGCCCGAATGAATGCCGTTGAAGTACTCAAAGGAAGCAGCCAGGTGCAATATGGTCCTTTTACCACCGGTGGCGCTATCAATATGGTATCAACTCCAATCCCTGCCAAGTTGTCAGGCAAACTAAACGCTTCTTACGGCACTAACAACACCTTTAAAACACATTTTAATTTCGGGAATAGCCATAAAAACTTCGGATATTTAGTAGAGTATCTGCGTTTTCAGTCCGACGGATTTAAAAAATTACCCGACAATCAGAAGGCAGGCATCAAACGTAATGACTTTATTGCCAAATTAATGGCTAAAACCGATAAAGAAGAAGGTGTAAATCATTCCTTTGAGATAAAATTCGGGTATGCTGATGAAGATTCCGATGAAACATATGTCGGCTTATCGGAAAATGACTTCAAAAAAACACCTTTTTTGCGCTATGCCGGTTCACAAGTGGATAATATCACCACCAAACATCTGCAATGGGTTGCCACTTACGTGTTTGGGATTTCTCCGCGAATGAAACTCACCACCAACGCTTACTACAACACCTTTCATCGCAACTGGTATAAACTCAACGACATAAAAGCAGGAATTACTGCTGCCGAAAAACGTTCTATCAATGCCGTTTTGGACGATCCCGAAACCAATCACCTGTATTTTGACATCTTAACAGGAAAAACCAACTACAATGGCGAAGGCCTAATCGTGCGTGCCAACAACCGTGATTATTACGCGCGTGGCTTGCAAACCAAATTCGATTATCATTTTTATATCAATGATATTTTTATGGACGTAGAAGCAGGCTTACGCTATCACGGCGATGCTGAAGATCGTTTTCAGTGGGATGATGGTTACGCCATCGAAAACGGAAAAATGAAGCTTTTCTTGCCTGCCATTCGCGGCTCCCAAGCAAACCGAATTACTTCGGCAAAAGCATTGGCAACCTATATCTTAACCAAACTTACCTATCGCGGGCTTACGCTTTCGGCTGGACTTCGGTATGAAGATATTCTCTTGCATAAAAAAGATTTCACCAAAGAAGACGTACGTCGTTCAGGCAAAATTCGGCGTGAAGTAACCAATCCGGCACGTGTGCTTATTCCTAGTTTTGGGGTACATTACAAAATTACGCCTGCTTGGTCGGTGTTTTCGGGTATTCACAAAGGATTTTCGCCCCCGAGTGCAGGAATGAATCAAAAACCTGAAAATAGTATCAACCTTGAAGCCGGTACACGACTTTCAGTTGGGCAACTTACTGCCGAAGCCATTTATTTTCACAACAAATACAGCAATATGTTGGGTAGTGATTTGGCAGCAGCCGGAGGTAGCGGTACGTTGGAACAGTTTGATGTGGGCGAGGCGCTCGTAAAAGGTATGGAAGCAATGTTACACTTTCAACCCATTCCGAAAAACTATAAATTACGGCTTCCGTTGCAGTTTTCATATACCTATACGGATACCAAAATGCTCAATTCCTTTGAAGAAAATACCTGGGGACGTGTTTTTGTGGGCGATGAAATTCCGTATGTGAATAAACACAGCTTTAATGCCGGTTTAGGTGCTGAATATAAAGGATTTGAGTTTCATTTTGGGGTCCGTTACAACGGTGATATGCGCACCACGCCCGGGCAAGGTACCATTGCCGAGCGTAATAAAGTTCCGGCACATACCATCATTGATGCCTCGGCAAAAGCGCGGATAAACAAGTATTTAACGCTAACCCTAAATGCCGTAAACTTGACCAATAAAACCTATTTAGTATCACGTCATCCGGCGGGATTACGCCCCGGTCATCCGTTCGGGATTTATTCAGGAGTGTTGGCTAAATTTTAAACCGGCTTACAAACAAAAAACAATGAACCATTCCATAAATAAAAGCAAATTAAGAACTTTCTTTTCGGTGCTGTACCTAATGTCGATAGTGGTACTTATCATTGATTACGGATATTCGCTTCCGTTGTGGTTGGATTATTGTTTTTTGGGTTTCTATACGCTTTCACTGGGCGTGGCGGTTTTCTTTCACGCCCTCAAACTATACAAAAGTGAAGAACGGCATTTTCGTATTGACCTACTTGACGGACTGAGCATTGCATTCATTATCATCTGTTTATACGAACAATTTATTGATGATGGCACAACGTTTGTCGTTTCTGATTGGATGCGCTGGGCAACGATTCTGATGCTTATTCGGGGAGCAAATCTGCCTAAAATAAACTACAAACGTTCGGTATTGAATCCCGCTCGGCTTTTCATTATCAGTTTCGTAGGGCTTATCGGAATCGGAACGTTTCTACTCTGTCTGCCCAACTCCACCCACGGCGACATTTCAATTATCGACGCACTATTTACCGCTACCAGTGCCGTTTGCGTAACCGGACTCAGTGTAGTGGACATCGGCACGTACTTCACCCGCTTCGGACAAACCATCATTATGTTGTTAATTCAAGCCGGCGGACTTGGGATACTCACCTTTGCCAGCTATTTCAGCTATTTTTTCAAAGAAGGTGCCACGTACCAAAACCAAATCGCTTTGAGTGACATTACCAATTCTCAGAAAATCAGCGAGGTTTTCACCACCCTCAAACGCATTTTGGTCATTACCTTTACGGTGGAACTCATCGGTGCGTTTTTAATCTTTGTAAACCTCAGCCCGAAACTCATTCCGCAAGTGGGTGAACGCATTTATTTTTCGGTTTTTCATTCAATTTCGGCGTTTTGCAATGCGGGTTTTTCCACCCTAACCAACGGATTAATGGCAGAGGGCTTCGTTTTTAACTATCGCTTTCAACTCACAATCATTACCCTGTTTGTTTTCGGCGGATTGGGCTTCCCCATTGTGATTAATACGCTTCGATATTTGAAACATCTCATCAAAAGGTACTTTTTATTTTTTATTTCCGGAAAAGACAATTACATTCCTTGGATATTGACCCTCAGTAGCAAAATAAATCTGATTACTACCGCCATTTTGATAGTGACCGGCACGGGCATTATTTATCTGAAAGAATACAGCCACGCACTGGCATCACACGGCGGCATCGGTAAATTTATCACCGCTTTATTTACGGCAACAACGCCCCGAACAGCAGGTTTTAACACCATTGATTTCAATGATTTACAATTCTCTTCAATCATTCTTATTATACTCCTGATGTGGATTGGTGCTTCGCCGGCTTCAACCGGCGGGGGGATAAAAACCAGCACTTTTGCCATCGGGACGCTTAACTTTTTAAGTTTAGCCAAGGGTAAGAAGAAAATTGAACTGTTTCGCAGGGAAATTGCCGATATTTCGGTGCGAAGAGCCTTTGCCGTGATGTCACTTTCATTCATCGTAATTGGAACGGGCGTGTTTCTCATCTCGGATTTCGATAATCAGCTTAAATTATTAGACATCGCCTTTGAATGCTTTTCGGCGTACAGCACCACCGGACTAAGTTTAGGCATAACCGGTCTGTTGAGCGATTCAAGTAAGTTAGTTTTAGTAATAATGATGTTCATCGGGCGTGTATCGATGCTGACTATACTCATTGCGCTATTCAGAAAGAGTAAAAACTTAACCTATCGATACCCGGGAGACGAAATTTTAATCAACTAACAGCATATAAATCATACAACATAGCATATTTCAACAATAGAAATGAAGTTTTACACCCTATAACACATCTATTTCATTATAAAAACAAAATAACTATACAATATATAGCACCATAAATAAGACATAAACAAAACAACTATACACTATAATTCATTTAACGGCAATTAAATTTAGAACAAATAGAAGCTATAATTTATATAAATTAATATCAAAATAAAAAAGATACATCCTATAAACACACTAAAACAACTAAATCAAACACAATATTTATAAATTTATATAATAATTAAAATAAAAAACAATTAAATTACAAACTATATTAATAGTGTTATGATACTCAAAATTATGATTTATAGTTGTTATAAAATAATAGCACATCTTAATAATCATAGTTTTCAATATAATAAGGATGTGTTTTAACTTAAAAACAAATAAGTTATACCCTATATATCATAACATCTATTACAAAAATAACATAAAAATGAAATTTATTATCGTAGGATTGGGCAATTTTGGAGCATCTTTGGCACAAAAACTAACAAAACAAGGCAATGAAGTTATCGGCGTGGATTCGAGTATGGCAAAAGTAACCGCTTTGAAGGATAAAATTTCACATACCATCTGTTTAAATGCTACCGATGAACAAACCGTGTCTGACCTTCCACTGAAAAATACCGACATTGTTATCGTTAGCATCGGGGAAGACCAAGGTACGAACGTATTGGTTAGTGCCCTTTTCAAAAACTTAGGGGTTAAGCGCCTCATTAGCCGTTCTATAAACTCGTTACACGAAAATATCCTGCGTGCCATTGGCGTTGATGAAATTGTACGCCCCGAAGAGGAAACCGCTGAACGTTGGGCAAAAAAATTAACACTTAAAGGTGTAGTGGATTCGTTTGAACTGAACAAAAATTACAGTATTGTTGAAGTGAAAACACCCAAAACTTTCGTAGGAAAGACCATCGAGGAAGTCGGTTTTCGTGCCAATTACAATATTGTAATACTTACGATACTCAGTCAGACCGAAAAGGCTTCGTTCTTGGGTAAAACTAAAACCGTTACAAGCGTACAGGGCATACCTGACCCACAAACGCGTCTTCATCAAGATGACATTTTAGTAGTTTACGGATTTAATAACGACCTTTATACCTTTATGAAAGCATAAAAACCTTATTTTTATAAAACATCAAACCATAAAAAACAAAATATAGACTATTTAAATATTAAAATAAATCAATTACACACTATAAACACCATATCAATAAACAAAATTAG
>NZ_JAUNKD010000029.1:0-3213 GCF_030532915.1 Capnocytophaga sp. | reverse complement strand
AAAATAAATCAATTACACACTATAAACACCATATCAATAAACAAAATTAGTAATATACTTTTAAATTTTAGTCATAAGTAATGCAAAAATAAATCAATTATATCCTATAAACAATATAATAACAACCAAAATCAAACATACATATTAAAGTTTTAAAAATAACACATACAAAAACAAACAATTTATAGGCTATAAATATAATAAATTAATGAATAAAATCAATAAACTACAACATATATCATAAATTTATAAATAAAAATACAAAAGTTATATGCTATACAAACTAAAATAACAATTATTTTCTATTCAATTTTATAGAATAAGCATCATATGAGGATTAAAAACAGATAAATTACATACTATATACAATATAAACATATAAATCATCAACTAAAATTGAAAAAAAATGTACATAAATAGACATTCAATCATACAGAAACTATACTATATCTTGTTACTATTAGCTTCACAATGGGCTGTTTCGCAAACAAACATCAAAGGAAAAGTAACTGATATGAAGGGAGAGCCGCTGTTAGGGGCATCTGTCATCGTAAAGGAACGAAACGTCGGAACAACTACTGACATTGAGGGTAAATTCAGCATAAAAGCCGAAAAGGGACAGCTGTTAGAGGTCAGTTACATCGGATTTCAGTCGCGAAAGGTTAAAATTACGTCTGAAAATATGACGATTCTCTTGCAGGAAGATACCGAAAAGCTCGGCGAGGTTGTAGTTACGGGGTATCAGAAGATAAAAAGCCGCGTATTCACAGGAGCTTCCGCTTCGGTTAAGATGAATGCGATTAAAATCGATGGAGTTGCCGATGTTTCTCGTATGTTGGAAGGTCGCGTGGCAGGACTTTCCATTCAAAACGTTACGGGTACGTTCGGTTCTGCACCGCGCATCAACATTCGCGGTGGGGCTTCGATTATCGGCAACGTGCAACCACTCTGGGTCATCGATGGTGCGGTGTACGAGGACTTAGTTTCGCTCAGTATTGACCAGTTGGTGTCCGGTGACGCAGTAACTCTTATCAGTTCTGCCATCGCTGGGCTCAACGCAACCGATATAGAGGATATACAAGTACTGAAAGATGCCTCAGCCACATCAGTGTATGGGGCAAGAGCCTTAAATGGCGTTATCGTTATTACCACCAAGTCAGGGAAACGCGATAGTGATAACCGAATTACGTACAGTTACGAACAGAGTTTCCGACAAATTCCGTCATACACTTCGTTTGACTTGCTAAACGCTCAGGAAACAATGTCAATCTATCAAGAATTGGAAAATAAAGGTTACTTTGGGCTGAAAAGTGCCTTGTACGGACGCAGGAGCGGCATTTTCTATCAGTGGTACAACGGAATTAGTACGATAAACCCTGATTCAGGAACGTATTATTATGAAAATACGGCAGAAGGCAAACGTTCATTCCTAAAACAACGTGAATATGCCAATACCGATTGGTTTCAGCATCTTTTCACATTAAATCCGGTGCAAAATCATACCATCACGTTCTCAGGTGGAGGAAAAAACACGACAAACTATGCCTCAGTGGGCTTTTACAACGATGGTGGCTGGACAATTGCCGATAATGTACGTCGAATTACGGCAAATCTTAAAAATTCTTTTTACATCACGGACGATTTCAAAACAACCCTATCGGTGCAAGGCAATATGCGTGAACAAAAAGCGCCCGGAACGTTCACGCAACGCAAAAATACAACCATAGGCTCGTTTGAACGCGACTTTGACATCAATCCGTTTACCTACGCCTTAACAACAAGCCGCACGCTTCGCCCCATCGGAGACAATAACCGACCGGAATTTTACCGAAACAATTGGGCTCCGTTCAACATCTTAAACGAATACGAAAATAATTATCTGAACATAAACCTACTCGACTTCAAAATCCAAGCGGAAGCCTCGTATAAGTTCAACAACAGCTTAGAAGCGAATATTTTGCTATCAACCAGGCAGGCATTCACGGCAACTTCACACTATATAAAGGAAGGTTCAAACGTGGTTCAGGCATTCCGCGCCAATGAAACACCCGAAGTGGCGCAACAAAACATCTATTTGATTAAGGATAAGGATAATCCGCTCTTACAACCGAAGGTCGGGCTTACAAACGGTGGTATTTTTAATAAAACCCAGACCACTTTGAAGAGTTATCAGGCGCGTGTAGCACTCGATTACAACAAACAGTTGGGGCAACACGATGTTAAGGCATTTGGTTTTGCCGAAATTCGTTCGGCTGACCGTAGTGTGAATCCGTTTCAGGGCTATGGCATTCAGTATGACAAAGGAAATCAAATCTTTCCAAACCCGCTCATCTTCCAAAAGCTTATCAATGAAGGCACGGATTACTTTTCTCTGCTGGAACGATACGAACGCGGCGTAACATTTTCACTTAGCGGAACGTATGGTTATATGGGCAAATACATTTTCAACACCGTACTAAACTATGAAGGGGCTAATACGGCAGGCAAAAACAGTCGTTCCAGATGGTTACCCACGTGGAATATCGGCGGGAAATGGAATATCGACCAAGAAAACTTTATGAAAGAACAGCAATTCTTCTCAACTTTGGCATTTCGTGCCAGTTACGGGCTTACCGCCAAGATGAACGAGCAGGCAATCAATTCAAATGCGGTGTACAAGAACCAGATTTTGAATCGTTTTCGTTTTGATGACCGTGAAAATGCTTTGCGCATCTTGCATTTGGAAAACCGTGACCTTACGTGGGAAAAAATGTACGAACTCAACATCGGTATTGACGCCGGATTTTTCAATAACCGACTCAATGCCACCATTGATTTGTATCAACGCAACTCGTTTGATTTGATTGACTTGGTACGCACCTCGGGCGTTGGAGGGCAATATTACAAATATGCCAACTTTGGCGATATGCGCACGCGGGGCGTGGAATTGGCACTCAATGCCCGCAACATCATCACCGATGATTTCAAATGGACAACCAATTTTACGATCAGTTATATGAATCAAGAGATTACACGACTGCTCAACACGCCCAACACCTTTGATATGGTGGCAGGTGCAGGTCGCGGAAACATCGTCGGTTTTCCGAAAGGGTCGTTGTTCTCATTTAACTATCAAGGACTAAACGGATACGGCTTACCTACTTTTGATTTTGGTCTGTATCCGCTCAATAACCGCGCATACGGAAACATCGCAGGGGCGGACTTCCTTGATGC
>NZ_JAUNKD010000028.1 GCF_030532915.1 Capnocytophaga sp. | reverse complement strand
CCAAAAGATATTTATTACGACTTTTTGGAACTGATAAAATAGCAAAAAGCCCTCAAAATGAGGGCTTTGTTTAGAAAATTAAAAGATTCTAACAAAATTAAATCACGACAAAGATATGATTTTTTTCAATAAGAAATACCACTTTCTCAAAGAATTTCAGTTGCTAATTAGGCAAATGGAAAATAAAGAGGTCGTAACTCCAACAGGTGATTTTTATTGCGAAAGCACGATAACTAATTATAAACAAATGATTTACACATATAAAGCATATGAAAATCATTTAAGAAAAAACATTTTTCTGAAAGATATAGATTATCAGTGGTGCGAAAAATTTCGCTTGTGGTTGCTTGACAAAGGCTATTCAAAAAACACGATAGCCGTAAAAATGAGTAATTTAAAGGCTTTTTTAAGACGAATGCAGAAAGCAGGCAAAGCCCCTTATGACGGCTCGGGCGTACGCACACCTACTGAAATAACTACGGCTGTTTTTACTTCTATTGCAGAACTTAAAGCCTTGTTACAAATGGAGTTACCTGCGGGAGCTTCCAAGGTTAGAGACGTGTATGTTTGTCAGTGCTTTATGGGCTTACGAGTTGCCGATGCTGTTAAACTGTTGTGTAATTTGCCGTTACATATCAAGGAAGTAGCAGGAAAGCGTTTTTTAGAAATAAAAACTGCCAAAACGGGCGAAGTTGTCGTTATTCCGATGGCTACCGTAGTGGCTCAAATAGCAGAAAGACGAAATTACGACTTTGGTAAACCTTTTTCGCAACAACACTATCATAAGACGTTAAGAAAGATAATCGCCAAATCCAACCTTAACAGAGAAGTGATTTTCAACCGCACAGAGGGCGGTGTAATGCAGGAGCGGACAATGCTATATTCCGAGCTAATCGGCACGCATACAGCACGCAGAACCTTTGCTACGAATGCCTATTTATCAGGGTTAAATCCCGTTGATATTATGAAAATCACGGGACATCGGTCGTTTAATTCGTTTATCAGATATATACGCTGCGAAAACACGGCGGTAGCCTTAAAAATCTCAAATCACGAGTTTTTTACGATGCCTTTAAATGATTAAAATCGTAAAAAGTTTTTTTTCAAAAAATATCCGTACATTTACACCACGAAAACAAACTAATTGTTTTTCCTTCATAGGAAAGTCTTTTGATGCCCCACATCAAAAGACAAAAAAAACAAAACCTCTGAAACTGCAATTTCAGAGGTTTTTTTATGAGCGTTAAAATGTTACTTTTCATCTTCCTGCAAAACGACTTTTGAAGCTATTATAGGCTTGGGGATTATTCCCAGCCATTCCCCCGTTTTGTCGTCGTAAAGGTGCATAAATCCTGCGGGGGCTTCCAAAAGCTCCGCAATGCTACAATTTAAAACATTAGCAATTTCTTCCAATGTAGACAACTTGGGGTTGTCTATTCTTCTATAAAAAGCGGTGTAAGTAATACCTATTTTTTTAGCGGTGTCATCTAATGACAAACCTACTTTTTTAGCAACTTCTTTTATTCTTAAATCCATAAAATATTTTTTGCAAAGATATGCAATATTTTCAAATATACATTGCAAAAAAAATATTTTTTTTGTATCTGATTATCAATAAGTTACAATAAATTTTAAAAAATATTGTAAAATATTTTAATTTTTACTTGACTTGTATTGTAAAAAGTTACTATATTTGCACCAGAAAATTAAAATAAAGTTTAACATTAAATATTAAAAGAAATGAGAAAGTATATTGTAACATTAAAAACAACTTATAGTAACTACGCCGAGCCTGACACACCTATAATTACATTCTTTAAAAAAGAATTTGAAGTCAAAAAAGAGGCTCGAAGTTTTTTCAGAAAGTTTGCAAAAGAGAATAATTTTAAAAACACGGTTTACCCTGATGAAAAATTAGGCTGGTACGAAGACAGACAGGTAGAATTAACAATAGTTTAAAAACAAAAGACCGCTCAGACGGGCGGTCTCTTTCAAAACTCAAAGTTTAATATTTAAAATTTAAAGATATGCAAGCAACAGATTTAAGAGCTCAATACGAGCATAAAAGAGCAGAAGCAATTCAAAAAATAAGAAGTTACGAAGATTTCACAGAAAACCACGAAAAATTTAAAATCGGTGATGTTATTGAATTTCGAGCCGGTTATTACAATCAGAATAAATACAAAAGTGAAATTTTAGGGTTTGATAAAGACGGTCACATTTATCTCCTTTGGGACACTTACTGGTTCGGCATAAAAGACGATGAAAAAAGAAAAATTAAAAAAGTATCAAAATGAAAACATCAGAATTAAAACAAATAATGCAGTTAGCGTGGCAGTTTTTCAAACAAACGGGCTACAAATTTAGCGAGTGCCTTAAAAAAGCGTGGGCAAATTACAAGCTCAAAAAAGCAATGCAGACGAAAATAGTGCGGTTCTACTTTCAAAAAGTGGACGGCTCAATCCGTGAGGCGTGGGGGACTATTTGCCCTGCCCTTATACCGCAAACCACTGAAAAAGAGCGTAAACGCAACGAAACCGTGCAAGTTTATTTCGACACCGAAGTAAAAGAATTTCGGTGTTTTAAAAAGTTTAATTTGATGGTTAGTTAATTCCTTATTTTGCAACACACTAAATATATAAAATTAAAGTAAAAATTTAACTTATAATTTTGTTGAGTATAAAATATTTTGTATTTTTGCACAATACATATTACATTAATAATTATTCAAATAATATGGCAATAAAAATGTCCCAAAAGTTACAAGAAGTTGTAACAAAATTAGGTTTAAAGCAAGAAAATATCTTGTATATGAATATTCAACGCCCTTTTTTAGAGCGTATTATTTCAGAAGATAAAAAAGTGGAGTTTAGAGACGTATCGGTTTACTGGTCAAAAAAACTAAACAACTACGATAAGAAGACACAGGCGTTCGTAAGTTCTAAACCAATTAAATACATTTTGTTTCAAAATGGTATGAAAAACGTAGGCTCTCCGCGTGTTTTAATTGAACTGAAAGACGTTGTTGAAAAATGGGCGTCAGATGAAGAAGGTAAGCCTGTAAATATTTTTGTAGTAAGAGAAAAAAGAACAGACAAAGACAGTTACAGGTATTCAATCGAAGAAGCAAAAGAAAAGTACGCACGTGTTATTGAAGAAGCTACTTTTGAAGGTTTTGGCGATGATGACGAGTTCATCGCTCTTGAATTAGGTAAAATAGTTTACCGAGAGCATATATAAGAGTTTTTTAAAGTAAACAAGTAAAAAAACCTAACAAAGAGGTTACAGGTCGAGAAAGTCGGCTTGTAACCTCTTTTTTGTTTGTAATCAATTAATTTTTTATAAATATGGCAGGTTTTGGAAGGGGAAATATCTCCAAAAGAGCAGGTGTAGCAGGAGCGGTAAGAAAAGAAGACAAGGCTATTGCTAATCGTCCATTAGGTTGGTCAGCAGGCGAAGCAAGAAGGGCGCACAGGAATGGCAACGCAGTAGCAGTAAGAGCCTTAAAAGCTGGTAGACGATAATATGTACCACGCTGTTTCTTGCATTAAGAAAATCGCTCAACAAACTAATGAGGTTATATTATTTCACTCGGGTACGGGCAAGGATAGTATAGCCTTGTTAGATTTGTGTAGCCCTTATTTTAAAAGGGTTGTTTGCGTTTATATGTATATGGTCAAAGACCTTGAACATATCAACAAATACATCATTTGGGCAAAAAACAAATACACCAACGCTGAATTTATCGAAGTGCCTCATTACGTACTTTCGCAGTATATTAGAGACGGATATTTAGGGTGCAGGAAGAACCCAAAACAACGAGTGTATCAACTTAGCAATATTGTGAATATGGTTAAGAAAAACACGGGCATACAGTGGGCAATATTCGGATTTAAACAATCCGATAGTATGAACAGACGGCTTATGTTACGAACTTATGAAGATGAAAGCATTTACACCAAAACTCAAAACGCTTACCCGCTTTCCAAGTACAAAAATAAAGATGTTCAAGCATACATCAAGTATAAAAAACTCGTTCCGCCCGTAGTGTATGGCAAAGGGCAATCGCAAGGGTGCGATGTATCAAGCCCTGCGTTTCTTTGGTATTGCAAAAACTATCACCCAAACGATTATCAGAAAATCATTAAAGAGTTCCCTGCAACAGAAAGAATTTTGTTTGAAGCATTAAATTATAACCCGCAGTATGAAAATTAAACAATCCGAAACAAGAATATTAAAACGAAGTGAAATACAACTTGCGTGGTACAATCCTCGTAAAATATCTGATGACGCCCGCAAGCGACTAAAACGCAACCTCAAAAGCAAAGGGTTGTTAGGTGGTATCGTTTGGAATGAAGAAACGGGAAACCTTGTATCAGGTCATCAAAAACTTTCTATCATTGACGAAATAGAAAAATACAATCCCGATACCCACGAAAACGACTATGAAATTCGTGTAGAAGTGGTCAATCTTTCCGAAAAGGAAGAAAAAGAGCAAAATATTTTTATGAACTCGCCATCGGCACAAGGAGAATATGACAACGACCTTTTAGCCGAGTTAATGAAAGATATTGACTACGAAATGGCGGGACTTTCGCAAGAGGATATAAACATACTAATAACCGATGTGCCTTACTTTGAGTTAGCCGATTTTAACGATGATGTCGCAAACGACTTTAAAGACTTGGAGCAAAAGACCGATGAAGAGCGAGCCATTGAGAAAGAAGCAAGAAAACAGGCAGTAAAACAAGCAAAAGAGCAGACTAAAACCAAAATGGAGCAGGAGGCATACGGAGACCCGTGGGTTACTTTGTCGTTTCAGTCGTATGAAAACAAAGTCGCATTTATGGAGATGATAGGGCAAGATATTGACCTAAAAATGATTAAAGGAGAGCCTTTGATTGATATGTTGAACCAATAACCATCTAATATTATCTAATATGGCAATGATAGAGCAAATTACTGATGAAGATATAAAAAAAGCCCTTATAGAAGCCAACGGACAACCTACAAAGGCGGCTGAAATATTAGAGGTTACATATCCTCATTTATACACTCGTATCCGTAAAAACCCTGAATTATTGGAGGTGCAAAAGGCATACAGGGCAAGAACTTTTCAAACAGTTTCTAATGTAGCCCTGACCGCTTTTTTAACGGGAGTGATGACAGAACCCGAAACAGACGATGAGGGCAATATCATTGAGGGTAAAACACGGAAAATAAAGATAGACCACCGCACAAGGTTGAGCCTTGTTCCTAATTTAATGCAGACGTTCAAATCCGAAGACGGCATTTCCGATAAACTCGACATCACTACCAACGGCAACGACATAAACGCAGGCTTCAAGATTGAGGTCATCGACAAGCGGGAAGACGTAAAAACAGAAGAGGGAGAAAAATAAATTTTGTTTTTTGGCATTTTGTTTTGTAATTCAAAATATTTTCATATCTTTGCAGAAAGATATTTAAACAATGCGAGTGATAGCCAAAAAGATATTGGTAGAGTTTTACACCCAACACGCTGATGCTAAAAGCCCTTTGGAGGACTGGTATAGCAAGGTGGAGCAAGCGCAATGGTCTAATTTTTCCGAAATAAAACAAGATTTTAAAAGCGTGGATAGTGTGGGCAATAAACGCTATGTGTTTAACATCAAAGGCAATCATTACAGGATTGTGGCTCTCATTCTTTTTGTTCCTAAAACGATGTACATTCGTTTTATCGGCACGCATTCAGAATACGACAAGATAGAAAAAATACACGAAATTTGAGTTATGATACAAAACGAACACCAATACAACGCTATAATGAAACGCATTGACGAACTTTTGGAGTTAGTCGATGACAATACGCCCACAACGGACAAAAATTACATTGAGTTGGATATATTGTCCGAAATGGTGGAAAAATATGAAGAAATTCATTACCCTATCGGAACACCTTCTTTGGCAGAAACGATAAAGCTTCGTATGTATGAGATGAACCTCACACAAGCAAAGGTTTCTGAACTGATTGAGGTTTCGCCTTCGAGAGTAAGCGAATACCTAACAGGTAAAAGCGAACCGACTTTAAAAGTAGCACGGAATATCGCTCAAAAGCTCAACATCAGTGCTAATATCGTTTTAGGAGTATAATTTAAGAGAATTAATAACCTATCAGAGAGGTTACAGGTCATTCACTTGACTTGTAGCCTCTTTTTTGTTTTATGAAAACAATACAGACAACAGCGATATATTCACGAGTAGACAACGCTGTAAAAGACGGATTTACAACCATTTCGGCACAAGGAAGTAGCCGAAGTTCAAAGACATATAACATACTTATTTGGTTGATTGTCTATTTGTTACAAAATCCAAATACACGGCTCTCAATTGTTCGGGCTACGCTTCCCGCACTGAAAGGGTCGGTATTTATTGATTTTAAAGAGATTTTGTACAAGATGAACATCTTTAACGAAAAGTCGCTGAATAAATCCGAGTTTATTTACCACTTCCCGAATGGTTCGTGGGTGGAATTTTTCTCAACCGATAGCGAGCAGAAATTGAGAGGACGCAAAAGAGATGTTTTGTACGTAAACGAAGCTAACGAGTTGAAATTCATTGAGTGGCAACAATTGAAAATGCGTACTACGAAATTCGCTATTGTGGATTACAACCCGTCATTTTCGGACGACCACTGGCTTTGCGAACTCAACAAAGACAAACGCACGCACCATTTCATTTCCACTTACAGGGATAATCCGTTTTTGGAGCAGACCATCATTGACGAAATCGAAAGTCTGCAACACAAAAACAAATCGCTTTGGCAGGTGTACGGGCTTGGGCAACAGGCAATGATTGAGGGGCTTATTTTTGAGAAAATACAAATCGTTAATGAAATCCCTCAATGGGCAAAAAAGCGGTTTTTGGGTATGGACTTTGGCTTTACGCAAGACCCGACCGCCATTGTTGAAGTGGCTTTTTTGGACAATAAAATATACATCGATGAAATCTGTTACCAGACAAAAATGCTCACTTCGGATATTATCAACGTCCTGCGGAATTATCGCACTTACAAAATCATTTCCGAAAGTGCCGACCCGCGTTTGGTACAAGAAATTTACAACTCGGGGGCGAACATTCACGCCGTAACCAAAGGGCAAGGCTCAGTAATGGAGGGAATTACCAAAATGCTGGAATACGAAATCTGCATTACCGAAAAAAGCACCAACGTTATTAAAGAGTTCAAAAATTACACCTACGCCCAAGACAAAGAAGGTAAATTTTTGAATTATCCCATTGATAGTTTTAACCACGCAATGGATGCTATTCGTTACGTGATTATTCAAGAAATATTAGGACAAAACCGAAAAAAGAAAAACCTAACAGGCATATTTTATTGATTATGAAATTAGAAGAACTCAACAAGTTAGATATTCCCGAGCGTATCAAGGAACTGAAAAAATTCCCAGCCAAACGCCCCGAAACTCAGCGACTTTTAAAAGATTGGGACTATTCGCAGCACGACGTTTTTAACGTAGAAATTCGCAAAAAACGCAAAGTATTAGTCAAAGAACCCGAAGAAAACCCCGACGGTACAATCAAAAAACCCGCCGTTTACGAAGAGCAAGAGGTAAACCGCATTGCTTTGCCTTTGGAACAGGATATTGTAAACATTCACACAGCGTTTACAGTCGGCACAGAGCCGTCTTTAACTTTGCAAAGTGAAGATGAGGAGGAAACCAAATTTTTATCCATTCTGAAAAACATCTTTGCACAAAACAAAATTAAATACGAAAACAAGCGTATCGTGCGTTCGTGGCTTTCAGAGTGCGAAGTTGCCGAATATTGGTACACTGTTGAAAATGCTTCGTGGTGGCAACGTGTTTTGGGAAAACTCAACCTTTCAAGTTTGCCTACACGGAAATTAAAATCCGTGATTTGGTCGCCGTTCAGAGGCGATACGCTGTATCCATATTACGATGAATTCGGCGATATGATTGCATTTTCGCGCGAATACAAAAGTAAGGACAAGCAAGGCAATGATGTTACAAAGCTGGTAGTCATCGACAATCAAAACGTTACAACCTATGCCGATGAAAAACAAATTGAGCAATTTAAACACGGATTTGACAAAATCCCCGTGATATATATGAAACGCGAAAAACCGCTTTGCGACCGCATACGAACCAAACGCAACCGCCTTGAAGTGCTTTTATCAAATTTTGCCGATTGCCTCGACTATAATTTTTATCCCAAATTGGTAGCCACAGGCGATTTGGAGGGCGTGCAAAACAGGGGTACAACCTCTGAAATCATCAATCTTAAAGACGGCGGGCAAGTGGCTTATCTTACGTGGCAACAATCCCCGGAAATGGCAAGGCTTGAATTTGACAATCTTATCAATTACTGTTATTCGCTGACCAACACGCCCCGCATTTCGTTTGAAAGCCTTAAAGGCACAGGCAACGCATTGAGCGGAACGGCGTTTCGGTATGTGTTTATGGGTATGCACCTTGAAGTATCTAACCACGCCGAAGTGATAGAGGAATTTTTGCAACGCAGGGTTAATTTTCTTGTTTCGGCGATTGGGTCAGTTTTCCCGAAGATGAAAAACACGGCGGATACTATCAGCATTGAAACTGAAATCGTACCGTATATGATTGACAGCCAAAGCGAACGAATAACCGACGCCGTTAATGCCGTGAGTGGCGGTGTGGCTTCACTTGAAACAGGTATCGTTATGGCGGGCATAACCGATCGAGTGCAGGAAGAACAGGAGAAAATCAAAAACCAAACAGAAAAACCGCTATTTGACCAGTAATGCCCTTTGAGCAATCGAACATACAACATCAAAACCAAACAGAAAAAGACATCGCCAATTTTGAAAAGCTTTTAGATGAAGTCGTAAAATTGGCGGTGTTGTACCTTTCTTTTGAAACAATTTCAGAGGGAATTTTTGAATTTACAAAACATAAAACGCTCCAAAAAAGGATTAACACTTTGTTTGACAAATTCAACAAAAAAGCGATTGAAACCATTGATTTGTATGTAGATAAACATTGGGCAAAAAGCACCCACAAATCTATTTTTTATAAAGGAAAAGAGGTAGCGCATAACTCTTTAAAAAAAGAACTGAATGCCTACAAAAACCGTCCGAGCCGTCTGTTAAGTGAGCGGGTTTGGAATTTATCAAACAATTTTCGGCAAGATTTAGAACTGGCTATTGATGTGGCTATATCGGAGGGTATTCCCGCTAATCGGTTGGCTTCTGAAATAAAAAAATACCTAAACGAACCCGACCGACTTTTTCGGCGCTACAAAGACAAAAACGGAGCGCTGCAACTCTCAAAAAAAGCAAAAGCATATCACAGCGGGCAAGGTGTATACCGTTCATCGTACAAGAATGCAGAACGTTTGGCGCGCACTGAAATCAATATGGCGTATAGGGAGGCGGATTTTCAGCGTTGGCAAACGCTTGATTTTATCACGGGTTACGAAATAAAAAGAAGCAAACACCCGCACCCGTGCAAAATCTGTGATATGATGCAGGGCATTTACCCTAAAACGTTTCAATGGTGGGGCAATCACCCGAATTGCCGTTGCTATATGGTTCCGATTTTTAAGGAAAATATGGCTCACGTGCCGATGAATAAAAATTTTATCAAATGGATAAAAGACAATCAGCAAGATATTGAAACCGCTAAAAGTTTGCCGATGTTTTTATGGGGTGGAGAACAACCTACGGCAAATACAATCATAGGAAAAAAGGAAGCTATAAAAAACATACTTAATAACGCCTTGTTATCTGACCCTTTGCAAATCAACACCTTTATAAAACTTTATGATTTTATGCAGGTTAAAGTTGCTTCAAAAGTCAGAGAAAAAGCCTTTAAAAATATGTTGAAAAACGAAAGTTTTAAGCAAGTTGATGATGTTTTTATAATGCAAGGAGCAAGATTAAACACAAC
Organism: Capnocytophaga sp.; assembly: GCF_030532915.1. Classification (GTDB taxonomy): domain Bacteria; phylum Bacteroidota; class Bacteroidia; order Flavobacteriales; family Flavobacteriaceae; genus Capnocytophaga. The sequence goes on along the minus strand of NZ_JAUNKD010000028.1, from coordinate 15,456 downwards.
AGAATTGCAAACGGCTCAAAAACTTTCAAGAGCAACTAACGGTTATTATGTCGTTTTTCCAAGCGAGGGACAAATTAAGGGAATAAAGAAATTAATAGGCGATGTTTCAAAAAAGAAAAACGATGTATATCTGTATGACAAAAAGACATTTTACCAAAAGAAAGCCGATTTAAAAACGTTAGGCGATGTTTCCAAAGAAACCATAGAAAGGCATTTGACAGACGGGTCAAAACAGGCTTCTGTTATCGTTATGGATATTCAAGGTCAAACCAACAGGCACAACATTATTAAAGGGTTACGGGCAGGTTGGAATAAAAATATAAAGGAGGTTTTATTGAACTACAAAGGCAAATGGTATGAAATAAGAAAAGATAAATTGTTTGATGATAAATGGCTCAAAGAACATTTGAAATAAATAAAGAGAGTTGATAAAATCCCCTCTCTTTAAATTCAATGTTTTTATACCCCATTTAGGGCGTATGACCATCGTCTGCGCAAAAGCGTCCAATTACATTAGGAAATCATACACAAGCCTTTTATAGTCTCCGCAGTGGACTTTATTTTTAGCAAAAATATAAAACATTTTTCACATAGCAAAATTTATTTTACATCATCAAAATTAAATAAAAACATAACTACCTTAAAATAAATATAAAAAAATATCAAAGTTAAAGTATTACTTTAAATATTTTTCGTATATTTGCCTCGTGAATACAACTAAAACAAAAGACAGAAACAAAACGCGGGTAGTTTGCCCAAAATGCAAGGGTTTTCTCTTTGAAGTAACACCCTATTTAAGTCCGTTGCAAGAGGTAAAGGCTTTTTGCAGAAAATGCAAATCAGAAGTGAAAATTAGCAATTAGTGGTTAGCAAATAGTAAATTAGTAATCAGTCTAATCACTGACCACTAACAGCTAATAATAAGAAAACCTATCAGAGAGGTTGCAAGTCATTAATTTGGCTTGTAACCTCTTTTTTTTGTTTGTAATTAATTTAAAATCAAGACATAAAATGTTTAAACAAAAAATCTTTGAAATGCTGAAAACAAAATATCCAAAGTTTGGGTTCAGCAAGGAAGTATTTGAAGGTGTGGCAGCAAATTTAAGTGCTTTCGTAACCGAAGAAACGCAAGTCGAACCAGCGGTAGATGGGGCGGAACAAATGCTAAAAACCTTTCAATCGTATGCCGACAATCGGGTAAATGCTTTCCAAAATGAGAGCGAAAAATACAAAAAAGAGGCAGAAGAATTGAAAACGAAATTAGCAGGACAACAAGGCGGAACCCCCGATAAAAGCAAAGAAACAACAGAACCTGAATGGGTTAAAACGTTGCTTGAAAATCAAAAAAACTTGCAAGAAACCGTTTCAAGGCTTCAATCGGAGAAAACCGCGCAAACGCTAAAAGAGCAGTTTATTCAGAAAATGAGTGAACTGAAAGTGCCTGAAAGTTTTTACGGAGCATCAATTTTAGGAAGGGATTTTACAGACCCCTCAAATGTAGAAACATTGGCGGGGCAAGTAGCCGAAAACTACGAAAAATTTAAGCAAGACGGAGCAAACATCGGCTTTTCGTTTACGCAACCGCCCGAAAAAGGGAATGACCCTCAAAAAGAAGAAGAAGCTTTGGCAGAACAAATCAGGCAAGGTACAAAAACGATTGTTGAACAATTAAAAAATTAAAATTATGCCAGCAGGATTTAAGTATGATTTAAAAACAGATGCCGTTGAACGCGAGTTGTGCAATCAAAAAACGATTTACCGACTTGCGGGAGGTTTCAACCTCAAAGACGATGAGGTAGAAAACGGAAACGTTGTTCCGCATTTAGCGCCGCTATCAATTGACTTCAAAAAACGCGAGGCGGTGGTTGTGAAAAACGTCCGAGCCGTTGAGGCTATCAGCGCTACCACTTTGAAAGTAGCAAAAGGGCATTTCATCAAAGCGGGAATGCACATTGGTAACGGAAAGGCGGGGGCTACGGTTTCAGCCATTGACAAAGCCAACGCAAACTATGACACATTAACGCTTTCCGCCACTATTGAGGGCGTAAAAGCGGGCGATGTTCTTTTCCAAGCGAAAGCCGTAAACGGAAAAGAGCCTAAACACATTGCCAACTACCTGAATTACGCGCGCGTAAAAATGGAAGACGGGGCAACTATCACCGCAGTAGGGCAAGCCTATGAAATCAAGGAAGATAAACTATATCTGCCTGTTTCAGAGAAGGACAAGGAAATGCTTGGTGCGCGATTTATGTTTGTTTAACCTTTAAAAACACACAGAAAAATGATATTAACATTAGAGAAATTATTTAACAATCCGCAAATTATGGCTGCCGTGATTGACCGTACCATTCAAACCGAGCAGGACATAATTTTTTGGAAAAAATATTTGGATTTTGAAGAAACCAAAAGCCGTGTGTTTAAAACCTATATCGGAACTTCGGTAGGGGTTACAATGGCTTCGGTAATTGACCGAAATTCAGGGAAACCAATCAGAGAGCGCAAATCACTCGGAAGCGGGTACGGCGAAGTTGCTTTCTTGGGTAACGGATACCAATTAGACAACGACCGTTTGGACTTCATCAGCGAGCTTATCAACAAGTACAACGCAGGAGGTACGGGGCAAGGGCAAACGCTAAATGAAATTATCAACTTCTTGGTTGATGACGTGCGTCAGTGTACGCTTGCTCCTCACAAACGTATGGATTACGTTGTAGGACAATTGCGCTCTACGGGCAAGGCTACCGTGAAGTTAGGCGACAATAAGGAAGGTATTGAGCTTATCGACATTGAGCTTCCTGTAATTAAACACGAACCGACATCTTCTGACAAGGCAAATTTCATTGACTATTTGAAAGAGAAAATAGAAGCAATGCGAAGCCAAGTAGGCACGTTTGCCGTAATGGAGATGACCCGAAAAACATTTAACAACCGAATCGTAACGAGCAAAGCGTTCCAAGATTCGTACAAAATGATATTGGGAACTTCACAAATTGCCTTAAATGGCGGTTTGATTACCGACACGATGGCGAACCAATTACTCACTGGCATTGGTTTACCTCCTATTCGTTTGGTAGAAGAATACGTAACCAAAGAAGATGAAACAGCCGTAAACACCTTTGCTGATGAGCGTATTGCATTGCTTCCTACTCAAAAGTTAGGAAAAATGAAATGGTTCTTACCGTATGAATCGAAAGACCCTATACCTACCAAAAATTACACTCGTTTGGAGGGTGGGCACTTCATTGCCACACAACGAACTGACGAGGGTAGGTTTATTGAATTCGGGGCTGAATGGATTCCCGATTTCAAACAGCCTAACAAAATCGCCATCATTGACACGTCAAAAATGGGTTAATGATGACAAAAAGGCAGTATATATTGCAACGTTTTGCTTCTGTGGGTATGCAACTCACAGAGGCAGACATTGCCGATATGCAAATCACAAATGTTGATGATGAGGTTACGGCTGAAAACCAGCAAGCGCTTTATGTTTCCTTTATAAAATTTATCCCGATGATGCTTTTACGCCCAACCTCTATCACGGAGGGAGGTGTAAGCATTTCACGGGCAAATAAAGGCGACATTGAGGCTTTTTACGCAAACGAATGCAATAGATTAGGATTGAAAAATGAATTATCAACGCCTAAACCCAAAGTAATTTTCAGATGAACGGATACCTACGCCCTAAAAAACAAACCGCCCCAACCTACAATGAGTTTGGCGATGAGATAAGCACTTCATCAGCGTATGATGAGGCGTTTATCCCGTGTAAATATTACAGCGCATCGCGTGATGACTTGGTCGAGGTTGGCAACGGCGTTTTTCAGCAGGCAAGTTACGTCATCACAACCCTTGATATGGAAGTTACGGGAAAACATTTTGCGCTCTATGACAGCCGAAAAAACCTCGTTTGCGAAAAAGACTGCAAAAGTTTAGAGCGACTGGAAACCATCGGAAGAACTAAAATTCTGTTGTAATGCCCGCACGACAAAAAACACCACAGAGCCAAGTAGACAAATATTTGGCTGATGAAATCGCACGGCGTGAGCGTGTTTTTATCAACGTGTTGGAACGTATCGGCGAGATGTGCATCGTTGAAGCCCGAACCAACGGCGATTATATCGACCGCACAGGAAACCTCCGAAGTTCAATCGGTTATACGATTATCAAAAACGGGCGTGTGGTTTCGTCATCGTCTTTCGATGCGATAAACAGCGCTACCAATGGCAAAGGACAAAGCAAAAAACTAATCAATGATTTGCTTTCGGAATTTAGCAAAGGCATTGCCCTTATCGTTGTGGCGGGAATGAATTACGCTGCTTATGTAGAGACCAAACGCAACGTAATCAGTTCGTCTGAACTTTTAGCAAAGCAGCAAGCACGTATCATTTTGGAACAATTAGGATTTACAAGAAAATGAAAAAAACAGCCAGTGAAATAGAAGCCGATATTTACAAGATTGTCAAAAACAGCATTCTAAAATCTGCCGTTTCGGGCGATGTTTTCCTTGACGGATTACGCCCCGAAAACAGCGACAAAGAAGATGTTATCGTTTCTTTCATGACGGGCATTTTTGACATTTTCCACCAAGAGGGAAAGGTAAACATCAATGTTTATGTTCCTGATAAAGAAAGTTCGGGCATATTGCGAAAAAACACGCTTCGTTGCCGAGAAATCGAACGTGTGTGTCAAGTTTTTTGTGATACGCTCCAAACGGACGGTTATCAGTTCCGATTGGGCAGAATGATACAGGTTTTTAATGAAAAGGCTATCAATCAACATTATGTGAACGTACAATTAAATTTTAAGTATAACTTTTTAAACAGATAAAAAATGGCTTGGAAAGAAACAACAGCAACCGCTTGGGACGGTATTGATTTTAAAGTCGGAACTCCCGGCCCAAACAACACAATGGCAACCTCATTCACAACCATCGGTTGTGTTTTGGATATGCAGTTAGAAACCGAAGACGGCGAAAAGGTAGACCTTAAAGATATTAATGGAAGCCTCGTTGGACATAAACAAAAGGCAAACATCAATAGATTTATTGTTCAAGTGAAAAACTTGAACAAATCAAATTTAGAGAAGTTTTGGCAAATCGAAGAGGATACCACGAACGGAACCTTGAAGGTTAAATCAACTACAACCAGCAAAAATTATTCCATTCAAGTTCTTAATACCGTGCAAAATGCCGAAATTATTTCTGCTGCATACTGTTCCGTTTCAGCAAAAATGACCTTTGATAAAGACAAAGGGTACGGACTGGAAGTAACATTTACAATCTTAGACCCTGCCAATGGCAAAGAGATATTTGTTGTCGGACAAACCGCATAAACTATGGAAAATCAAGTAGCAGACACTATACTTGAAACCAAGAAAGTAGTAATGATAGACGGCACAAGCTACGCAATGGCTCCGCCGTCTATTGCTACTTTGATTTTGTTTTCAAAGTACGTAGGGCAATTACCCAATGAAACGTTTGATAATAAAAACGTCATCGCTTCCATTGTAGGACAATCCGAAAACCTAACCATAATAGGTTATGCGTTGGCTTCGGTTATTCTCGGTGTAAAAGAATTTCATAAGCCGTCAGAAAACGCCAAAAAAGGCTTCTTTGGCGGAAAATTAAGCGCCAAACCAATACGAACCAAAGGCGAAGATTTAGCCGAAAAAATCAACAACGCTGATATTGAGGAGGTGTTGGACGCTTTCGTTAATTTACTGGAATTTATGCGTTTTCGTGATTTTTTTCAGCTTACCACTTCCCTGACAGAGATGAACCTAACCAAGCGGACGAAAGCGGCGGAAGTGGAGACAAAAACGACAGCATTTGGGCAGTAGTGGGCAACTTTGCCAAAACCTACCGTCTGCCCTTCAACACGGTGTTGTACGATATGAGTTATTTAAACGTGATTATGTACAGCAACGTAATTCCGTCATACACAAGCAAAAAAGACGATGAGAAGAAAACAGGAAACCCCAACCGCAGAAGCCTAACGCCTGATGAGTTGGTAAATTATCTGAGAAACAGTAAAAAATAAACGCCTCTAATTCAGTAGGCTAAATTAGAAAGCGTGTAAATAAGCACGCTTTTTTTATTTCCAAAAAGACAAAACTATGAACAACAGAGAAGGAAGTATATGGTATTCATTAGGGCTTGACAATGCAAGTCTGCAAAACGATGCCAACCGAGCCAAAGGCATCATTAAAAACATCGGAGACAGCGTAGTTGCCGAAGGTAGGCGGATTGATGATGTGTATAACAACATTTCACGCGGGTTGGCGTTTGCATTTACCACAGGGGTAGTAGGCGGATTTGTAAGCCAACTTGTACAAGTTCGTTCTGAATTTCAGCAACTTGAAATATCGTTTAGTACGATGTTAAAAAGCCGTGTGAAAGCCGAAAAATTGATGAGTGAACTTACTAATTTAGCGGCAACAACACCCTTTGGACTACAAGAGGTTTCAGAGGGAGCAAAACGCCTTTTGGCTATTCAAGTATCGGCAGAAGAAGTAACCGATGTGTTGCGAAGAATGGGCGATGTTGCTGCGGGATTGGGAGTGCCTATGGGGCAACTTATCCACGTGTACGGGCAAGTAAAGGCACAAGGCAAATTGATGACCAACGACTTGTATCAGTTTATGAACGCAGGTATTCCGATTATTGCCGAACTTTCAAAAGTAACAGGCAGAACCCAACAGGAAATCAAAGAAATGGTTTCGCAGGGCAAAATCGGGTTTACTGAAATTCAGCAGGTTTTCAAAGGATTAACCGATGCAGGCGGGCTTTTCCACAACCTGACTGCCGAACAAAGCAAATCACTGAAAGGGCAAATTTCCAACTTGAAAGACAACATCGAAAGTATGTTTAACGAGCTTGGGAAATCCAGTCAAGGCTTTTTCTCTGGGGCTATATCAGGAGTTAGTTTTTTGGTTGAAAATTACAAAGCCATAGGAAAAACATTGTCGGTTTTAGTGGCTACTTATGGCTCTTACAAAACGGCGCTAATGGTACAGGCGGCGGCTCAACAGGTGGTAATTCGTTACGGGCAATATGACATCGTAACCAAGCAATTACAAACACGGGCGACCATTCAAGCGATGTTGGCACAAGTCAAACTTAATACGGCTGTGCTTGCTAATCCGTACGTATTGGCAGGTGCTGCAATTGCGGGTTTGGTGGTGGCTATTTGGCAATTTTCTGACAGTATGAGTGAAGCCGAAAAAGCACAGAAACGGTTTAATGAGGCTTACAAAGAGCAAGCCGATTTTGCTAAAAATGAAAAAAAGGAAATTGACGAACTTATCGGCATTATCAAAGATGAAAACGTATTGCGTGAAAAACGCATTAAAGCCTTTGATAAATTAAAATCAAAATACCCAGAAATTTTTTCAAAATACAAAACGGAAGAAGATTTTTTAAAAAATCTGACCCAAGCCTATAAAGAGCTTAACGGAGCAATTGACCAGCAAGTAACCGCCAATTGGGAAGAAAAACTAAAACAAGCCGAAAAAAGAGCGTTGTTGGCGCAAGAACGCCTTAATAACCTTTCAAAAGGTAGCGGACTTGTTACTGTTTTTAAAACCAAGAGCGCAAAAGAAGAATTAGAAGCGGCTAAACGAGATGCTAAAGAAATAAAAACACATCTGCAATATCAGAATGTGATAAAATTTGAGGCTGATTTTAAAGATTTATCGCTTGCGGACAGAAAAAAACAATTGAAATATATTGTTGATGAGATGAATGCACGTAAGCAAGGAAAAACAAACTTTGATGCTTATTCGCAATTCTCTGACGGCTTTTTGGGGCGTTTGCATCAAAATTTGAAAGATTTGATTTCTTCCGAAGAAAAGATAAACGGCGCACTGATTAAACGCACTGAAATTCAAGAGCAAATCAAGCAAAAACAGCAAGAGATAGCCGTTTTTGAAGCCAAATACAAAAACAACACCTTAACAGAGGGCGACCAAAAGAAACTAGAAACCCTCCGTGAAGAGTTGAAAACACTTGAAGAAAAAGACCGCAAACTTTCAGGCGACAAGAAAGAGCGTGCAACCTCCAAAAAAAACGAAAAACCCAAACTTGACAACGAAGCTAACGAACTGAAAATCGCCCGTGAACGCACCGACAACGAACTCAAAGCCCAAAAACTGCACATCGAGGCAATGGCGGAGGGGTACGAAAAGGAGCGTGCGCTCATTGATTTTCACTACAAAGAAAAAGCCGAAGCCATCGACAGAGGGTTGCAGGACACAATTATCCAACTCAAAAAACAACGTGAAGACGGCACGATTACGGCACGTCAGCACGACGAGCTGTTATTTCAAGCCAACGAAAATTACAAGTTGGGTCATCAGCAAAACAAGCAAGTGCGGGAGCAGCAGAATGAAAAACTTTATTCTGAATTGCTTAAAAAATACCAAGATTTTGAAGAGCGTAAAAGTGAACTGCATCGCAAATATGAAGAAGAGAGAAACATCTTAACGCAACAACTTGAAAATGAAACCGACCCCGTAAAAATCAAAAAAATAAAAAGCGCTCTTGCCCAGCTGAAAAAAGAGTACAGCAAAGGGATTGATGCCATTGAGAAAGAGCAAATCGGAGCAAGCAAGGTTTTTAACAATTTATTTTCTGATTTTGAGAAGTTTACAAACAAGCAACTGAACGATATGCTTTCAGAAGCAGAAAAAGCCGTTGCCGACCTCCGTCAGAAACTTGACCTTACCAACCCCGAAAACGTTAAGTACCTTGAAAGCCTGAACAACCAAATTGACAAACTCAAAAAAGTGGCACAGGGGAGTTTCGGCAACAACCTTAAAAATATGGTTGAGGGCTTCAAAACGCTTCTTTCTAACGATAAAAACATCACACAAGCCGACCGCCTCAAAGCAGGTAACTCCATTCAGACGGGCATTGGCGAAATGGAGCAATTGAGTGCCAAAATGTCGCAAATATTCAATAAGTTAGGCGATGATATGCAAAGCTCTCTGATGAAAAGTTTTGCAAAAATCACAGATGGAATACAACAAGGATTGCAGGGCTTAAACACCGCTATTCAAGTCAATAGCGGAAAAATGTCCAAAGGCGAAGGCTGGGCAAGTGCTATCGGTAGCGGGGTTAATTTTGTTGTCGGAATGATAAGCGAAATTTCAGCCAACCGCCGAGCCAGACGGGCGCAAGAAGCCCGAGACGAGCGAGACCGCATTCAGTTACAAGAGGATTATAACCAAAAACTCAATGAAGAAATCCGACTTAGCGCCGAACGAAGAAAAGAAGGAACCGGCACACGTCAGTATATGGACAGGCTCAAAGCGGGAATGACAGCGCTTAACCACGCCACCGAACAGCAACAACAAAAAATACGCCAATTGATGAACGAGGGGCGTGTAAAAGCAGGCGCGCGAAATCAAACCGATTGGGGGGCTGTTGGTAGAGACACATTGAAGGGTGCAGGAGCAGGTGCTGCGATTGGTGCTATGATAGGAGGCGGTGTTTTCAGTTGGGCAACTGCGGGTATCGGTGCAGCAGTCGGTGCGGTTGTCGGTTTCATCGGTGGGCTTTTCAAGAAGAAACGAAAACAAGAGTGGACAGGTATTTTACATCAATTCCCCGAACTCGTACAACAAGGCGAAGACGGACTATTGCGGGTAAATAAAGCACTTTTAGAAAGTCTGAAAGCAAACAACCAATTGGACGACAAAACTCTTGACATTGTAAACAACATTGAAAAATGGAATGAACAAATCGAAAAAGCCAACAAGCAAATGGAAGAAGTGCTTGGCGAAATTTTGGGAGACGCAGCGCAACGATTGGGCGATGAATTGGTCGATGCTTTCAAAAAAGGAGAAAACGCAGCAAATCGTGTGCGTAAAGTAGTTGGCGACATTCTTGCCGATTTAGGGAAACAATTGCTCTTAGATGTATTGGTTGCCCCAGTGATTGAAGACATTAAGAAAAAAGCGTTGGAGGGCTACAAAAAAGACGGGCAGGCAGGCGTTATACGTGCATTAGGTGAAGGCATTCCGTCTTTGATTGGAGCAAGTGAGGCTATGAGCGAAGGGTTAAAGGTTTATCAAGATGAATTAAAGAAAAAATACAACCTCGATATTTATAAAAATCAATACGAACAAGGAAAAATTAAAGGACTTCAAGCAATGACCCAAGACCAAGCCTCTGAGCTCAACGCCAAATTTACATTGGGCATTGAACTTGACCGAGTTAGGAACGTTCACTTGGAAAACATCACCAAAAACATAGCCGAGAGTTACCGATTTTTGCAAGATGTTTCAGCAAAGCAACTCCAACATTTAGCAGGTATTGAGGTAAATACGTATATGTTACACAACATTGACAAGGAAATTTCAGGAGTTAAAAGCATTTTGTCTGATATTCAATTAAAAGGATTAAAAATGAAATAATTCTTTTCTTTTTTCAGATGTTTTTATACTTTTGCACATTATTTAACAATTTTAATTTTGCAACGATGTATATTCCGCAATATGAAATGTACATTTTTTCGGAATTTCATCATCACAGGCAAAGATATACAAAAACACAAAAACACGGCTAAATTGCCGTTTTTTTTTGCCTTGTAACCACTTAAAAACCAGTGTAAATAAAAATATTTTCAAAATTTCTTATTAAAAAACTTGCTTATAACAAAAACGTTATATATCTTTGCAGTATGAATTCGAGTTCATTAATCAAGTTGGTTGAGGCTGACGGTTGGTTTTGGGTAAGAACAACAGGTAGCCACCATCACTTCAAGCACCCAACGAAAAAGGGATTAGTTACCATTCCGCACCCTGTAAAAGACGTGCCGATAAAAACCCAAAACTCAATCCTGAAACAGGCGGGGCTTAAATAAGCCCCCTTGTTTGGTTAGTGAAAAAATAAACTATAAGTATGAAAGAAATAGAGATTTTTGTAGAAAAACACACAGACGGCACTTATTGGGGAACGACCCAAAATTTTGTGGGGATTGTGAGTTCTTACGGTAACACAATGGAAGAATTACAACGCAATTTAGAAGAAGCCTTTGCGGAGAATATTGCTATTGCAAAGGAATTGGGCGAAGATTATGCCGATGATTACAATGATGTTTCATTTATTTACAAAATGGATTTATCCTCCTTTTTTGCGCTCATTCCAGAGGTTAAAATTTCATCAATTGCTAAAAAAGCAGGATTGAACGAATCATTGGTAAGGCAATATAAAAACGGAATTGCTGCGGCATCACAAGAACAAACCTTAAAAATACAAAATGCTGTTCATTTGTTAGGGAAAGAATTGCTTTCGGCTCGTTTTTAAACAGCGTAAACATAAAAGCCTTGAATTAATTTTCAAGGCTTTTTAAATAACTGTAATACAACTCATCCTTAAAAGGATACCACAAAAAATCATCAGTAAAGAAAAGTGTTGCAATGAAGTGTTCTGCTTTTTTAATGTAATCTTCTTCACTAATGGAGTGGTAAAGGTCTACTAAATACGTAATATCTTCATTGTCATACACGTGAATGTTACAATTTCCTTTAAAGTTCTTTTTAAAATCCACTGCAAACTGATAAACTTCTTCTTTTGAAAGATTAGACTTTTTGCAAAGTATGTAAAAGTTTGTCAGCGTAGCTCTGCTATCTTTAATCTTGATTTCAAAATCTTGCTGATATTGACCGGGGATAAGTATTTTTTCTATGGTTTTCATATTATTGTCTTTGGAGGGACAAAAGTACGAAAAATAAGCTATTTTAACAAATGACTATAATCCTCAGGAAGTTCTGCGTCAATATCTCGCAGGTATTGTTGCAGAGCCGAAAGGGTCGTATGCCCCGTGATGAGCATTAGCTTATCGTAGGTTTCCATTTGTCCGTATTGGGCGCGGAGTTCTCGATATAATTTCGTGATAAAGGTATGCCGAAACGAATACAGTCCGTAATCCTTACCCAAGCCTAATTCATCTTTGATTTCCTTGAAACGCCTGCTCCAATAATCACGCTTGTTGCTTTCAGTAGCCTCCCACCCCCCTGCTCCTTTTGGGGCAAACAAGTAATATTCAGCATTCAAGCCTTTGAAATGCTGAATTTCTTTCATCAGAATTTCGGGAATGATTTTGGTTTTGACCAATTTATTTTTGGCTCGAACGTTCAACTTGGCATCGGCAAAATCAATGTCTTTCACTTGCAGACGGCAGACCTCAATAGGACGTAAAAAGTTATAGGAAACGAATTTAACGAATAGTAACAAATCCTTGTCTTTTTGTTCCATTAGCGTAAATACCTCGCTTTCTTGCGTTTTGGAGTAGGTTTTGTTGCGTTCGGGCTTGGCTTGTAACTTCTTGATTTTGTCGGTTATATTGTGCGTAACAAGTTCGTTTTCCTCCAATGTAGAAAAAATGGCACTCAAAACAGCAAGGGTATTGTTCCGATTTCTCGGGCTTGACTTGATAAGCACGCTATTCAGATACTCATTAATGTCTTTTTTTGTGAGGTCTGCAATGTTTGAATTATGCAACCCTCTTGCTTTGAGGTACTTTTTAAAGGCTTCTATTCTTCCTTTGTAATCGGTAAATGTCGTTGGTTTGACGATACTTTTTTTGATTTCAAGGGCATAATCCAAAGCGGAAAAGCAAGTGTATCTGTTTTCTGCCTCTTCACCCTCGTATGGAGAAAATCCGTTTTTCAGCAATTTTTCAACGATGTTTCGCAACCGATGAAAGGCTTTGTATCGCTCGTCAAATTCCTTGTATTCCTGATTGATTTTGTAATAAATAGACGGCTGTTTTACCATTTTTCCGTCTTTATTCTTGAAGTAATAATATACGTACCAACGTTTGTTTTTAGCCATAATTTCCTGTTTTTCCTTTTCGGAAAAAGCGGACAGCGGTTTTTCGGCAACCACTTTGGGGAATATTTGAGGCTTTTTGTAAGGCTTCATATCGTTGGGTTGAGACGAACAGCGGTTATACTCGCTTTCATACTCACTGGCTAATAATTGGGTGATGTTTATCATAAAAAAATAGCGTTTTTTGAGTACAAAACGCTATTTTTCAGATTTTTACAATTTTGTAGCGAAGACGGGATAAAATACCCAAACTACCATTTTGTAACAAACTGAAAATCAACAATTATTGAAAATGATTTTATATGTGTTTTACTCTATTTTGTCCCAAATTCGTCCCAGAATTATGGGGATTTCCTTATTATTTCTTTATATTTTATTTTTATATATATAATTTTATAAGAAAAAATGTAATAATTGTAATATAGTATATAAAGTGTTGAAAAACAAACTTTTACAACATTACATTTTTCATTACAAAAATTACATTATTACATTTTTGGTTTTGGTTTCTCAAAATTCACGAAACTTGCAATTTTTTGTACTGGTTTACACACAAAGCAAACTATTAATACAGCTATTAACAAATAAACCAATAGTTTTAGCCTTTCTTTGGTAATTTGTTCTGAAAAAGCTATGTTATTTTGTTCTATAACCGCTAATTGCATTTCGTAGATAGGTTGGTTTATGTCAAAAGCAAACTTATTTACTTTTTCAATTGCTTGAATAGCTCCAAGAATTATGTGTATTACATTTGAAGTTGTTTGTAGTATATTTTCCATTGTGTTTGTTATTACGGATTTCCAAGAAATACTTTAAGTTGGGCAAATCCCCTAATATCATTTCTTTTGCTCATATTAATTATCCTAAGTAAAGACTCTTTTTCGTCGCTATTAAAAGCAGATATTCTATGACCATTAGTCTGTAATACAGTACCCAATTGTTGAGAGAAATTTTCAAGTACAAGTTCTCCATTAGGAATAACATTATTAATGTCTTTTATGTGATTTCCATAAAATAGTATACAGACTAAATCTCTTATCTCTAAAAATAAGTTTCCTCTTGAATAAGGTTGAATACCCCCATAAAGTTCCAAACCGATAGTAAAAACAGTGTCTTGTATATTTTCATAAATTTCTGTATGTGATTCCGTTATTTTTTCATCAATGATTGTTTCTATTCTGATAGCTGTATATATCTGCCAAGCAATCAAAACGGTAACCAAAACAGCTAAAACCGACACCAAAAAACTACCTGTGTTTAAGTCTGGCATTTCAAACCTTGTGTGAGCAATGGCAAAAGTTATAACAGATAAGACAAAAGCCAAACCCGAAAAAACAATACTTACTTTTTCTTGTGTCTTCATATTATTCTCAAAATCTTTAATTTATTTAAACATTCAAAAACATTTAATTATTGCTAAATAAGTTTTCTAAGATTGTATCTATTAAATTAACATCAGGAGCTGCCAACCCTCTGTTTTTTACATATTCATTAGATACTTTAAAAATATATACAAAACGACTATTTAATGTAGATCCTCCTATATTACTTCTGTTTATAGTACCTTTTTTGTGAAAATAAGTTTCTACTTCATTAGCATATTCCTTTGTTAAAGTTTCAATAAATTTTAAATGTTTTATTGGTCCTTTGTCTATTTTATGTTCGGCTATTCGTCTATTGGTGTCATTAGTTATCCCACAATACCATAGTTTTAGACGAGGTTTTTTACTTTTCATACACGCCTTAATATGCTTGGTAAAAACTGCTTTTATAGAGCGAGGCAACATTACTTTATTTTGAGTTATATTTTTCCTATTAACAACTTTTTTTCCTTTCGTAACTCCAAGTTTTGTTGTTTTCACTGTTTTTGGTTGGTTTTTGGTTTTCGCCATATCTCTAAAATTATCTATTATTCTCCTTTTTCTCCTGTTACCATTTTGAGCAAGTGCTCTCTTTTATCTGCGGAAACCTCAAATGTGATTGATATTCTATCGTAATTTTCTTTCACAGTGTCCTTATCCACAAATTCTTTGGGATAAGTGAACAAATAGAGTATATCAACTCCCAAAACTTCTGCGATTTTCGCAAGTTCACTTACTTTTAATTCCCTTTTTCCTTTTTCGATATTGCTTATTACAGAGCCATCAACACCTAACGCTTCTGCTATAAGTTCTTGATTTATAGATTTTTTAAGTCTAATCTCTTTTATGTTTTTAACTATATCCATAATCGTAAATTTAAATATTTTACAATCAAGTTGTTTTGAGATTTTTGTATTTTTATTTGAGATTTTCTCATAAATAATTTGCGATATTCTCAAATTGTTTGTATTTTTGCAACCAGTAATGAAACCAAAAATAAAGCCAAGCAGGAAAATGAGAATAGTAAAAATCAAAAATCAAACACTTGAAAAATTAAAAGAAGATGAACGAGCGATAGCAAGTTTATTTTTAAAAACAAATGTTTCGGTTACTACGTTAAAACGTTGGATAGCCTCCAATGATGAAAAATTAACGATATACGGCGTATTGCTCGCTATTTCGGAAATCACACAAACCGCAATAACCGAAATAGTAGAAATTGAAGAAAATTAATAATTAAAAAATTGAGGTATGAAT
>NZ_JAUNKD010000071.1 GCF_030532915.1 Capnocytophaga sp. | reverse complement strand
TCATAACTCCCCGAAATTCGCAGGGCATTTTCAAACGGATTCGGCACTGATGCCATCGAAAAAAGATACGAAAGGTGAAAACGTATGTTTTGGTATTTGAATCCCGTTCCGATGGTTAAAAATTGGCGCGCCCCTTTGTTTGGATTTTCGTAAAAATAACCACATCGTAAGGCAAAATCATCACGAAAACGATATTCAAGCCCCAAACTCAACGCAACCTCTTGCAATTCTTCCCGCCAGCCGTCGGGAGCATCGGAAAACGACTGAAAAATTCCTTCCAAAAAGGAAACATTATCATCTTTTCCGCTTAAAATGGTTGTGAATTCGTTTTCATTTTGTTGTCCGTCATTATTGCTATCCATATAACCTCGTTTTGGAGGTGTGGGAACCAACAATTTATTAGCTTCTAACAACAACGAAAAAGAATGGTCGTTTGAAAAAATAAAGTCATATCCAACGCCAATTTTTAAGTTTGTCGGGATAAAAAAGTCCTTTCCTCCTTTTTCGTAGCTCAGCTTAGGTCCAATATTTGAAAGTGTAATCCCTGCTCGCCATCGGGTGTCAAAATTAGCGTATGTAACTATTCTTGACTGAAAATAGCCCGATAAACTCACCGCAATACTATTCGCTACGTATTTTTCGTCATTGGAAAAATATTGCAGATTGGAATGTAACCATCGCCCTGTAACGCCCATTGAAAAATTGTCGGAAAGCAATAAATTATACGACACATCAAGTGTAAGTTCATTGGGTTTGCCAAAACCTTCGGAGAAAAACGAACCTCCCTGAATTTGTGAAAATTCCACTTCACCCATACTGAAATAATTGAACGACAGCCCCCAAGCGCCCCGCTGTTTGGGTCGAAAAAAATAAGTAATATTTCCTAAAAAAATATCGTTGGTGAGTTTATTCAGATAGGGCGTATAACTCATTCCCAAACCACGTTTGCTTTCAGCAAAAGCATATTTTGCTGAATTCCATCGTTGTGAAAATACATCGGGTTGTGTTGAAGCACCTATATCTGCCATCGCCGAAGCTCGGGCATCTGACTGCAAATTTAAAAAAGGCATTCCCGTTTGAATGATTCGTGAATCCGGAAAATATATTGCTGTTTGTGAGTAACTTATCAGCAAAAAAAACGAAAACAAAAGTGGTAGTAGTCGTTTCATAATTGAGGTTTTGGCAAAGGTAATTATTTTTTTAAACTTCTTATCCTTGATAAAAATAACGCAATTGTGTTAAAGTTTTTCAAGATTTTTATTTATTGACGAGTCCTGTTTCAAAAAAAGTAAACTTATTTTTCTTTTATTAAAAATCATTTAAAATTTTAACATCTAATGAATTACGTTCTTTTTTTAGTTGATTTTTTTCTGTAAATTTGCCAAAAAAATCAACACGTACTAAAAATGACACGCTATATTTTACTAACTGCTATGTTTTTGGGAAGTTGTTTTTGTTTGTACAGCCAAAAACAATTGTGTTTTTCATACGACAGTGCCGGGAACCAAACACACGTTTCGGTTTGTCTTAATCCGGAAAGTGGTGCATCATCCGGCAGACCTGCCCTACCCGATGACGCTGTTGAAGTGTCAACTTCCACAGAAAATGACAAGCAAGAAACCTCCCGTGAAATTATTCTTAAAAGTGCACCAAATCCTACCGCAGGTGAGCTTACCGTATATTGGTATCATACTGAAAAACAATCATTAATTCGGCTTTTTATTTCTTCGGCGGATATGCGAATTTTATACGACAATACGCATATACATTCACCGGCAGAGCAACTGCAACTCAACATAAGTTCGTATGTTCAGGGCGTGTATTACCTTGTCGGGATATTTTCGGACGGAACCAAAAAAACAGTGCGTATCATCAAAAAATAAGGCTTTACGATTATGAAACGAATTGCAACACTACTATTATTTTTATCATCATTGACTTTCTTTGGGCAAGAACCACTTAAAGTTGAGAAAATAAAACGTATTTCTTTTTCCGAAAGTGAACCTACTCCTCCAACGATAGTTTCGCTGGAACAAAACGCTTCAAGTGGCGGACTCGCGGGTCGACCCGCATCGGGAGGCACTGCTGACGGAGCCACCGCAGGAAGCCTCTCTGTGTCACCAACCGGAGCAGCCATTTACAGCATTCCCATTGCCGTACCGCCAGGATTACAGGGAATTGCTCCTACATTATCAATTAGTTACAACAGTCAAGCCGGCAACGGAATGGCAGGATACGGCTGGAATGTTTCCGGAATTTCGGTTATTTCACGCGTAGGGTCTACACTGTACCACGATGGTGCTATTTCAGAAGTAAATCTAACTCCTTCTGACCGATTTTCGCTTGACGGACAACGACTTATGCTCAAAACCGGACAATACGGAAAAGACGGAGCCACCTACCAAACCGAAGCATTTTCACATCTGAAAATCAAATCCGTAGGTGTTTCTTCATACGGAGCAAATTACGGACCGCTTTATTTTGAAGTGTTGTATCCCGATGGGTCAAAAGCCTATTACGGGCAAACCAATGACAGTCGTTCACATACTGATTATGCCATTTCATATTGGGAGAACCCGCAAGGCATTCGCATCACCTATCACTACCATCGTTCCGGAAATGCCATTGTCATTGAGCGAATAACCTACGGAAAACAACATACCGTAGGCGACAACACCATCACTTTTGTTTATAAGAGCAGAACCCGCCCTGAAGTGGCGTATGTCGGGGGAATTCGGTTTGAAAACAACCTGCTTTTGGAACGCATCGTGGCTTCGGTAAAGGGGCAGGAATTCAGAACCTACAACCTTGCATATGGCGGAAAACACAACTCACTGGGGTACGACCGGTTAATGTCAGTTCAGGAAAGTGTGGGGTTTAGTAAACGGGAACCAATTCGGTTTTCGTATCAGGATA
>NZ_JAUNKD010000070.1 GCF_030532915.1 Capnocytophaga sp. | reverse complement strand
TCAAGAAAATCAGACGCAGGACAAGGTGTTCGCCTTACGAACTTTTTAAAAAATACAACAACAAATTATTTTGAGGTAGCTATAAAACCACCCCGTATCATTTCATAAAAATGATACGGGGTGTTTTGCATTCTATTAAAAGGGTTTTTGGGCGTGGCTTACTCAAACGCCAAACGTCCGTTTTCTTTAAAAACACGGTACGGAAGTTTAAATTGCGTCCATTTTTGGTCGTTTAGATATACCGAAGTACCTTTTTCATTCTCTGGAGGGTTGTTTGCATCTTTCGAAAGGTTAGCGAGATGTTTTTTACCCTTGGTGATAGTAAATGTTTTATCATCAGGTAGATGCAAGGTTACTTTCTCAAAAAGCGGATAGCCCAAAATATAATCGTCAGTGGCGGGAGTAACCGGATAAAAGCCCAAAGCACTGAACACATACCAAGCCGAAGTCTGCCCGTTATCTTCATCACCACAATATCCGTCGGGGGTAGGGGCATAAAGCTTGCTCATTACCTCTTGCAGGCGTTTGCGCAATTTTTCAGGTTTGCCGGCATAATTATACAGATAAATTAAATGCTGAATAGGCTGATTGCCGTGTGCGTAATTACCCATATTCATAATCTGCATTTCGCGAATTTCGTGTATGGTAAATCCGTAATACGAATCATCAAACAAAGGAGGCATCTCAAAAACTTCATCGAGCTTGCGTTCAAATTTTTCCTTCCCGCCCATCAGTTCCATAAGTCCTTCAATATCGTGGAAAACCGACCAGGTGTAGTGCAGACTGTTTCCTTCTGTAAAAGCATCGCCCCATTTAAGCGGATTGAAAGGCGATTGAAACGTACCATCTTCGTTACGTCCGCGCATCCAACCGGTTTGATGGTCAAAAACCTTCCGATAGTTTTGGGCTTGCTCGCGATAACGTTGCACAACATATTTTTTATCCATTTTTTCAGCCATTTGGGCGATGGCAAAATCGGCATAGGCATATTCAAGCGTGCGTGCCACACTTTCATTAATCCCAACATTGTAAGGTACATAGCCCAGCTTGTTGTAATAATTCACTCCTTCACGACCTACTGACTTCACGGGGCGACCTTCGTTTTGAGTGGCATTTTTAAGCATCGCTTCCATCAAAATTTTGGCGTCATCATCTTCAATATTTCCTTTCAGATAAGCATCGGCAATAATAGGTGCCGAATTAGACCCAATCATACAATCACGATGCCCCGGACTTGCCCACTCGGGCAACCAACCCGATTGGCGATAGGTGTTTACCAGTCCCTTCATAAATTTTTTATTCATCTCGGGGTACATCAGGTTAAAAAACGGAAACACAGCACGGAAGGTATCCCAAAAACCATTATCGGTAAACATATACCCCTTTTCAACCTGTCCGTTATAGGGGCTGTAATGCACCATTTCGCCCTGTGCATCAAATTCATAAAACGTACGAGGGAACAAAAGCGTGCGATACAGACAGGAATAAAACGTACGTAGGTTGTCCGTATTGTTGTCTTCCACCGCAATTTTTGAAAGCTCCTTTTCCCAGAGTTGGAAAGCCTTTTCACGGGTTTGCTCAAACGTATCTGAGCCGATTTCATTTTTCAGATTGCGCTCGGCTTGCTCCAAGCTGATGAATGACGATGCCACTTTCACGCTCACCTGCTCGCCCCGTTTGGTGGCAAAACCGATAACCGCCCCGACGTGTTCACCCTCATTTTCATTACTTTCTGATAGCTTCCAACCATCAGCCCAGGTGTGGCTTACTTCAAAATCTTTGTCAAATTCAAGCACGAAATAGTTATGGAAATTCTCCGGAACACCTCCGTTATGGTTGCGGGCATATCCAATAATCTTCCGCTGGTTAGGCAGAATCTTTACCATCGAACCTTTGAAGTACGCATCAAGCAAAACGTATGATTTTTCAGCTTTTGGGAAGGTAAAACGGAATTGCGCAGCTCTGTTTGTCGGTGCAATTTCCACCGTAGTGTCATAATCTGCCAGATAAACCTTGTAATAATGCGGTTTAGCCTCTTCCGCCTTGTGCGAAAACCACGAAGCACGCTGGTTTTCTTCAATTTTAAGTTCGCCCGTAACAGGCATTAGCGCAAAAGCTCCGTAGTCATTAATCCACGGGCTGGGCTGATGCGTTTGTTTAAAGCCGCGAATCTTGTCGGCGTGGTATTGATATGCCCACCCGTCACCCATTTTGTTGGTTTGCGGTGTCCAAAAGTGCATACCCCACGGCACGGCAATGGCAGGATAGGTATTTCCGTTGGAAAGCTCGAATTTGGAATCGGTTCCCATCAGCGGATTTACAAAATCGGTGTAAACAGGCTTGCTTACCGGCTGCGGTTCTTCGGCAGACCGACAGGCATACGCCAGACAAATTACGGCAATTGCTAAAATATGTTTCATACTAGTATGTTTTTTTGTTTTTTATTCCCTAACCTGCTCCCAATGAATGAGAAGATTTGAATTCCGCTCCCTATCCCTCTCCTAAGGAGAGGGGACACTCGGCTGATTTTGAATACTTACCTTTGTCAAAGTTCTAAACTTTGGGAAAGGTTTTTTATAGTAATGTATATCTTCCTAATCCTTTATAAGTATATCCTTATAAGTTATGAATAAAGACAAAGGAGTGATAAACACCTTTGAAATCTCCTTTATATATAAGGAAGAAAAACTCTGACAAAGATACAAATTAAAATTGATTTTCAAACCATTTTGAGTATTTTTCAGCTGATTTTAAAAATGATTCGTTGCGAAAATCTTTGTCAAAGTTTTCAGCATTTGACACAGATACTAACCGCAATCACCCTTCAAACCATTTTAAACATTTTTAAAACTATCTCAAATACTTTTCAGTTGATTTTAAAGATGGTTCGTTGTACCAATCTTTGTCAAAGTTTTCAGCATTTGACAAAGATACTGACCACAAAGACCCTTCAAACCATTTTAAACATTTTTAAAACTATCTCAAACACTTTTCAGTTGATTTTAAAGGTGGTTCGTTGTACCAATCTTTGTCAAAGTTCTAAAACTTTGACAAAGATATCAACTGCAAAGACCCTTCAAACCATTTCAAATAACTTTCAAACCATTTCAAATA